>NZ_BJVJ01000024.1 GCF_007989085.1 Pseudonocardia sulfidoxydans NBRC 16205 | reverse complement strand
GGCGCAGGGGTGGGCGGAGCGGGTGGGCAGCGGCTACATCCGCCACTATGCGCACGGGGTGACGGCCGCGCTCGGCTGGCTGGTCGGTGAGACGCCGGATCCGAGGTTGATGGCCCCGATCCGCGACGGGAACGGCGAGCGCATTCCCGAGGCCGACCGGGAGGAGTACCGGGCCACGTTGTGGCGGCTGGCGCGCCCCGGGCAGTCGATCGCGGGCTGACCAGCACCCGGGCCGACCAGAACGGGCGCGCCGGACCTGAATGGCGGGTCCGGCCGCGCCCATGGTTGTGCAGGTTCCCACTCACGTTGGCGCGAGATCGTGCCCGCTGTCGTAGGTGTCCTCGGCGGTCCAGCCGGCGTTCCAGTTGTCGGCCTGGTCGTCGACAGCGTGATAGTCCGCCGCGTCGTCGGTGTGCCAGCGGGCGAGTTCGGCGGCCCGGCGCTCGTCTTCAGCCTGCTGGTCGGCCAGCTCGCGGGCCTGGATCTCGTGCAGGGACCGGGCCGCTCGGTCGAGCGCGGCGGTGACCTCGTCGGCGCTGGGCACCCGGACGGTGTCCTCGCCGGTCGGGCGGGATTCGCGGGCGGCGACCTCGCGCAGGTCCGCGACCGCGGTCTCGACCACGACCGTGTCCTCGCCCCGATCGCTGGTCACGTCGTCGATCGTCGCGGCGGTGTCGACGTCGCGGTCGGTCTCCGCGTCGGCCAGGTCGGCCTCGGTGATGTCGCGGTACGGGTCCTCGGCGGCCTCGGCGTCGCGGGCTGCGGCCAGCCACTCCTCCGCGGTGACCAGCTGTTCGGGTTCAGTGTCGGCGTGGCGGTCGGCGAGCAACAAGGTGGCCTCATCAGCGGCGGCACGGTTGCCGGCGGTGTGGGCCAGCCACCGGGCCCGGGCGTCGTCGAGTTCCTGCAGCTGCCCAGCCCGGGCGTCGAGTGTTTGCACCAGCGCGGCCGCGTCGGTGGCCTCCCGCTGCAGCCGCGCCCGCTCGGCGGGGTCGGCCGCGGAGCGGGCCTCGGCCTCCCGGAGGGTGGCGGTGCGGCGGTGGGCGTCGGCGGCTTGGTGGGTGGCGGCCAGTTCGTTGCCGACGTAGCGGGGCGCCCACATCTCGTCGCGGGCCGCGGAGCGGATCCGCATCCGCAGCTGCCCGTCCGAGAGCTCCGCCGCGTCCCGCCCGATCTCAGGTCGTCCGAGGGCCTGCCAGGCCGCGCGGAACGCGGCGTAGTGCTCGACCTGCCCGGGCTTCGGGGCCCGGCCCAGCACGTCGACATCGCTGGCACCGTCGGTGTGGCCGGCGAGTTCGCGGTGCGCGGCCACGGTGGCGACCGCAGCCTGCCACCGCACCCGCCCTTCGCTATCGCTGTCGTGGGGTGGTGGGCCGAACGCGGCGACCGCCCAGGCCGGCGGCTCGGCCAGCGCGGCCGCCCCCAGCGCGGTGGTGTGCTCGTCGACGACCCCGGCGAGCTGATCGACGTAGGTCTGCCACTGCGGATCATCGAGCTTCGGGACCCGGGCGGCCCAGGTGTCGGCGACCGGGTCCAGGCGCAACCCACTGTCAGTGATCCGGGTGTGGATGACGTTGGTGAGGTTGCGGGCGCCCTCGAGGGGCCGGCCTTCGATCGCCGCGGCGAGCACGGCGCGGGGGTCGTGGCCAGCCAGTTCGGTACGGCGCAGGATCCGGGTCAACGACGCGGCCCCGTCCTCGGCCGCGATCCGCACTCGATCGGCCCGGCTCAGGGCGCCGTCGGCGGTGAGCTGGTCGAGCCACCCGATGGTCCGCTCGGTCGCCGCCAGGTGGGCGGCGTCGGCCAGCAGCTCCACCGCCGCACGCAGGCTGTCGATCTCGGCGGCCGAGCTGGCGGCGGTGGCCAGCGCCGAGCGGGCCACGGTCTGGTCGTCGGGGTCGAGCAGCCCGGCCAGGACGGCGACGGGATGACGCTGCTGGGTCTGGTCGGGCCGCCCGTGGGCCGGATCCTCGACCGCGGTCGTGGTGGTGACGTGAGCGATGTTGGTTTCACGGCCGCGGGACAGGCCGACGTAGAGCGCAGCCGGCCCGGTCCGGCCGGTGACGACCGTATGACTGGTGTCCACCGTGGCGCCTTGGGCGGCGTGCACCGTCGAGGCGTAGCCGAGGGCGACGTGCTCGGCCACATAGTCGCCCGGGAGCACCATGGTCTCGCCGAGGAGTTCGCCGTCCGGGCCGCGACCGGCGATGGGGGCGACCTCGAGCCCGCCGTCGGGGCGGGTGGCAGTGACGCGGTAGGTCTCGCGGTTGAGCGGGCCACGCCGGTTGCCTTCCACCCCGGCCAGGTGCCACCCGTTGCGCCGGGCCTCGATCAGGTCCCCGACCCCGGCGTAGGTGCCCTGCAGCCCGAGCGGGACTCCGTCCTCAGCAACGCGTCCCAAGCGGACCAGTTCGGCGCGGAGCTGGGCGGACAGGCGGGCGGCTTGGTCGTTGGTGCCGACGATCAGGAGCGAGTGGCGGCCGGCGAGGGTGTCGGCCAGCCACGCCGTCGTGGCGGACTGCTCGGCCTGCTCGACGGTTCCCGCGTCGAGCAGGCGGCCGTGTTCGAAGTAGTCACGCAGGACCGACTCGTCGCCCGCACGCAGCCGCAGCGAGGCGGCGCGTTCCCAGTCCGCGGTGAATCGGCGGGCCTCGGCCAGCTCGTAGCGGGCCCCGGCATTGGCGAGCAGGTCCATGCCGCCGCCGGCGCCGACCGCGGCGAGCTGCTTGTGGTCCCCGACGAGCAGCATCTTCGCCCCCGCGGCGTCGACGTGACGGTGGATGGCGGCCAGCGCCGGGGTGTCGGTCATCGCGGACTCGTCGACGACCACCAGGTCCCCACCCTGCAGCGCCCACTCGGCATCGTCGGGCTGGGCCTGTCCCTCGGCAGGTGCGGTGGCGAGGCGGTCCTGGGTGGCCAGCCAGCGGGCCACGTTGCGCGCGGCCAGCCCCTCCCCGGCCAGGACGTCGGTGGCGACTTGGCTGGTGGCCAGCCCGAACACCCGCCCCGCCAGCTCGCCCTCGGCGTGTGGGGCGGTGGCCCAGCCGCGGGCGATCGCCCCGACCACGAAGGACTTCCCGGTCCCGGCCGGGCCGACCAGGGACTCGATCCGGGCGCCGGAGGTGAGTACCCCGCGGACCGCGGCGGCCTGGTCCACGCCCAGCTCGATCCCGGACTCGGCGACCTGGTCGAGGAACCGGCGAACTTGCTCCCGGGGCAGCGCTGCGGCGCCTCGGTCGGCGGTGGCCGCGACCAGGAACCGTTCGGTGCGGACCTGGTCGGGCGTGGCGTAGAGCTGCGCCCCGGGCTGTTGGTAGGCCGACTCGCCGTTGGCCAACCGCAACGTTGCGGGAAGCGCGTCAATGGCCGGGCGGGCGGCGTCGAGCGGGGTCGCGGCGCGCAGTGCCTGTGTGGTGAGGTCGTCGAGCAGTCGCCCGACGTCGCCGCCCTCGACCAGGCCTAAATGGTCGGGGAGTGCGGCGTTGATCGCCGCGGTGAGATCGGCGCGGGTCCATGCCGCCTTGCGGGACTGGACGTCGGCGAGCGCGGTCTCGATCACCGCCGTCGGTGACCACGCCTGCACCGCCGGACCGCCCTCGGCGCGGGCGGCCAGCGCGGCGTCGGCGACCCCGGCCAGCCCGCCGGCGATCTCGCCGCGGATCCGGGCGTCGATCCGGTCCAGGAGCTGGTCGCGGGTCTCCCCGGTGTGCGACTTCGCCCGCCGCGTTATCAACGTGGCGTGCTGCGAGAGCCGTTCACGCTCGTAGCTGGTCGGGGCACGCCCGTGGCGGGCCTCGAACCCCTCGATCAGCTCCGCGGCCTTCGCGGTGACCGCACGGCGGCGCGAGGAGATGAGAGCCATCGCCTCGGGGGCGACGCCGACGATCTCGCGGGCCTTGCCGTCCGGGCGGGTCGCGATCGGCAACCCGAGCGTGGCCGTGAGGCGTTCCTCGGTGGTGCGCTCGGCGACCGCGGCCCCGGCCGGGCGCCACCGGTGAAGGCTCCGCCCGTCCACGGTCCGCCACCCGCGGTCGGGGCCCTCGACCCGGTTGAGGATCGTGTTGTGGACGTGCAGCTGCGGGTCGTGGTCCCGGGAGTCGTGCTGGAAGAACGACGCCACCACCCAGTCATGGGCGTCGGCGTGCCGGCCGGCCGGGCCGCCGTGGTGACCGACACGGGTGTAGCCGGCGTGCTCGGCCATGTAGGCCAGGCCGGCGTTGTTGCCCGCCCAGATCGCCTCCTCCACCGCCTGGCGGAACTGCCCCCACGCCTCGGCCACTGCCTCGTCGCCGGCGGCGCGGGCCGCGGTCTCCTTGGCCTCGAACGCGGTGTGCAGCAGCGTCACCGACTTCTGCACGCTGAACGTCATGTCATAGAACGCGACATTCCGCCGGGCCGCCTTCCCCGCTTCTGTACGGAGTTCAACCCGCCGTTCAGCACTGGCGCTCGGCTCCCGTTCAACCGCCGCGGCGTACAACTCGTCCTCCGACTTGTACCGGCGGCCGGTCTGGCCGAGGGTGGGCAACTCCCCCCACTGGTTGGGGTCGGTGAACCCCTCGGCCCGGGGGTCGAGAAACCGCTCGTAGACCGCGCGCATGTCCTGCGCCTCCACCAGCCCCCGCAACCCCAGCCGCTCCGCCCCCGCACCCCACCAGCGGCCCGGAGGCTCCCCCTCGGCCACCGCGCCGGTGTAGTAGTTCTCCCGCCCCGTCGCGACCTGCTTGAGCAGATAGTCCGGGCTGTAGCCGTTGGAGATCCTCAACACCACGACCACCCCCCACCCTGCTGGGAACCGGCACTCTCAAGATCAACAAAGCGAGGCTGCGTCCGCGGACGGCCGGAGGCCGGCCCGCACCCTCGGATCGTGATGCAAAGGTGTGATGGCTTCGTTCTTGTTGGTCTTGTGTCTGTTTCGGTGGTTTTGTCGGTGTCGGTGATGGGCTGCTGAGTGGTGCGGTGCGTGGTCGTGTCGTGCTCGGTGATCGGGTTCTGGCATTTGGTGGCGGTCATGGCTGGGGCTCCTCGTGGTCGTCGGTCTCGGTGTTCGTGGTGGCCGTTGTGGCGGTGATTCGCGCCGGGGCGGGCGGCCCGGGGCGCTCGCGCAGGGTCTTGAGGACGGTGGCGGCGGTGCCGCGGGAGACCCTGGCGGCGGCTTCGAGTTCCGAGACGGTCGGGAGGCCTCCGGTGTCGGCGGTGAGCCGGGCGGCGGCGGCCTGGGCGCGCTCGCGCGCCGGGGCCTCCCCGGCCCGCGCAGCGGGCCGTTCAACCGCCTTGGGCGACGGCTTGACCGCCGGGGTATCCGCAGCGGGAGCCGGTCGGGGTTGAACACCCGCGGGGAGGACGGGCAGCGGCGCGGTTAGGGCATCGGCTTGAACACTGGCGCCGGTGAACGCCGCGGCCTGAACACCCGCCGTTGAACGTGCCGCAGTGGGCGCGTCACTGAACGGCTCGGCAGGCGTCGGGTCGCATCGGCCCGGCTCGGCGTCGGGGCTGTGGGTGCCTGCGGCGAGCAGGTGCAGCAGGTGCGCGGCCAGCGCGGCGGCGACCGCAGGCCAGGCCCCGATCCCGAACCGCAGCGCCCCCGGCACGTCGAGCCCGGCCACCGCACCCGCAGCACCCATACCGGTCCCGACCGGGTCACTGGCCAGAAACACCGCCTGCGCCAGCCCGGACAGCCCGGCCGCCACGACGACGACCGCCCAGGCGTAGCGGCGCGCGGACCCGGTCAGCCGGGCGGTGGCGGTGTAGGCGACCACGGCCAGGCCGTCGGTGATCAGCGGGTAGATCCACGCGATTCCGGCCGGGACCCGGGCGGCGGCGGCGACCTCGTAGAGGCCGTGCGCGGTCGCCGCGGCCGCACCGAGTGCGACGACCAGCCCGGGCAGCCACAGCACCACCGACGCCCGCCGGGCTCCGGCCGGGCCGGTCATCGGGCACCGGCCGCCTGGTCGGCCCGGCGGATCTGCTCGCGCTGCAGCATCCGGGTGGCCACTGCGCGGGCGTCGATGGCCTCGGCGATGGCCTCGGCTGCCTGCTTGCGCGCTAGCTGGTTGGACAGCCGGACGGTGGCGATCTCGGCGGCCAGCCGGGCGGCGATCACCGTGGGGTCGCGCTCGACCAGAGCGCCGAGGACGAACACCGCCACCGCCGCCAACCGCGCCGGCACCTCCGCGGCGGCCCAGTCCGGGGTGCCGAGCAGCGGGATCTCCATCTCGCCGGCCGCGGTGATCCATGGCCACAAGGCCGTCTCGACGGCGTCGACGTCGCGCTCGACCCACCAGCACGGTCGACCGGGCTCCTCGGGAACGGGGGTGGTCACGATCGGTCTCCATCTGTGACGTCGGGGTTGGCGGGTTCGGGCGCCGCCTGGTCGCGGCCGACGCCCCACCACCCGGCGATCACCGACAACTCGGCGACCGCGGCGACGGTCGGCGCGCCGGTGGGCAGTGGTGGACGCCCGGGGCGGGTCTGGTGGTTCTCCCGCGAGCACGACCCGGCGCTCTGGCGGATCCGGCGGACCACGCCGGGGCGTTGGCGGTCGTGCCAGTCCCCCGCCAACGCCACCGACGCCGCCGGGCCCTGGTAGGCGGCCGACCAGGCGTGCATCAGCCACACCAGCTCCTCGACCACGTCGGGGTGCCAGCACCAGCAGTCAGGCAGCCCGGTCGCGGCGTCGGGGTAGCGCAGGTAGACGACCGCCATCCAGCCGGCCAGCCCGTCGAGCAGGCCTGCGGTCTCGACCTCGTCGGTGGGGGCGAGGAGCCAGGTGGGGGCGGGGCCGGCGTGCTTGCGGGAGGCGATCGAGGCGACGGTCTCGGCCAGCCCGGCCAGCAGCGCGGCCAGCTCCTCCACCCGGTCGGGCACGGGAGTGAGGGGGTCGAGGTCGCGGCGTAGCCCGTCGACCAGCCGGGCCAGCCCGGCCACCGGCCCGGCCCACGCCTGCTCCACGGTTGGCGGCGTGGACTTCGCCGTGTCAGAAGGGCCGGTGGGACGGCTCCCGGGCGGGGTCTCGTGGTTGTTGTTGGGGTTGGTCATCGCGTGCTCCCCTTGATCTGGGCAGGCCGGACCAGGCCCGGCCGCGCGGGGCGGGCCTGGCCGGCAGTGAGAGGGCAGTCGGGTGCGGGTGGCGGGGTCAGCCGGTGGGCCGGTGGCCGTCCGCGTCGTCGTCGGTGTCGGGTGCCGCAGAGTCGATGACGACCAGCCGCGGCGGGGCCGGCCACTCGTCGACGCGCTCGATCTCGGCCACCACCGGGCCGGCCGTCAGCACCGCCCGGGCCGGCCGGACCGGGCGACGGCGTCCGAGCCGGCGGGCCGTGCGCGCCGGGAGCTCCCGGCACCAGGCGGCCAGCCGCTCGTAGCGCTCGACCAGCTCCGGGTGGTCGGCGGCGAACGCGGCCCGGCGGACGTCACGGCGTTGCCAGAGCATCTGGGCCCGCCCGATCACCGGGGCGATCCCTCGCCGGATCACTAACACCCGCCCGACCGGGAGGTTCGCGATCTGCGCCGGGGACAACACCGCCGTCTTGCGCGACGTCCGCGCGGTCGTGCGCCCGATCGGGTCGACCGTGTCGGCAGGCTCGTCGCGGTCCCCGGTCAGGGTGGACCAGAACTGGAGATCGTCGCGGTCGCGGGTGCCACCGAACACCATCACCGCACCCGCGTTGTTCAGGATCGTCGCCGCATCGTGCTGGCCGTAGCGGGCCAGGAGCTGGGCGCGGGACTGGAACGCGGCCACGATGTTCACCCCACGCCCACCCATGTCCGCCGTCCACGACTCCAACGGCACGGGGCAGATCAGCGCGGCCTCATCCAGCGCCAGCCGCAGCGGCGGATCCAGCCGCCCGCCCGGCCGGGTCGCCGCGATCCGGCGGGCCTGCCGGGCCACGTGCCCGGTCAGCGCGCACACCAGCGGGGCGACCTGGGCCTCGTCCCCACCGACCAGGAACACCGTCCCGTTGCCCGCGATCAACTCCGCGACGTTGAGCGGGCGGGCACAGCCGGGCTGCTCGGTCAGGCCGGCCGCGACGCAGGCCGCCGGGGAGGTGAGCCACCCGAGCGCGGGCATGATCGTTGAGGTGATCGACGACCGGGTCCGGTCGTTGGTGGTCAGGAACTGGCCCAGGTCCAGCTCGAACGCCGGTTCCGGGCTCCGCCGCAACAACACCGTGACGTCCTTGGCGGCCTTGCCGGGGTCAGCCAACCACCCGAGCACGTCACGCATGCTGCGGTCGCCCAGGGCGGCGGCGTGCAGCAGCGCGGCCAGCACGCGGCGGCCTTGGGCGTCCCAGAACTCCCGATCCCCCGACCCGCCGGCCCGGGTGGTCGCGGCGAGCATGTCCGTGGCCCGCTCCCCCGCCGTCACCGGATCCACGCACCCGTCGACCGGGTTGAACGTCACCGTCGACGCGAGGTCGCCCAGGCCGACCGCGTTGAACACCAACACCGGCCCCCGCGCAGCGCGGCGGGCCGCGGTCAGGGCGTGCAGATCCGTCCGCGTCGAGGTCACCAGGACCGCGCCGGGAGCGTCGAGGATCTGCCCGGCCAACCACCCCGACTTGCCAGTCCGGGGCCCACCGAAGATCAGCGTGACGTCCTCGACCGAGGACCACACCCACACCAGCCCGGCTCGGCACAACCGCACCGCCACCTCGACCACCGGCAGCCGCGCCCGATCACGCCAGCCCAGCCCGGCCAGCGACGGCCGCACCGAACCGGACCGGCGGCGCATCGCCACACTGCCCGCGTGCCGGGTGATGTCCAGGGTCGAGGCCACGCCAGCTTTACGCCGTGACCGCGCACCCCACCGGGTCACCGTCGCGGCCGAGCGCGACCACCGGTGCCAGCCCACCAGCGCGGCCACCGCGCCGGCCACGAGCAGCAGCGGCAGCCCGACCGCGGTGAGCAGCGCCCACAGCGGCAGGAGGGCGACCAGGCCGAACACCCCGGCCAGCACCTTCGCCCCACGCTTCACGGTCACGATCGCAGCCACGATCGGGGCGGCGACGAGCACCACCGACCAGACGTTCATCGGGGCACCCCCGCACGGCCGGGCGCGATCGCGGCGGGCTGGTCGTCGAGGCCGATGTGGCTGATCCGCGACCAGAACGTGTGCGCCGACCGCGCCGCGTGCCGTGCTCGCGCGGCCAGCTCGTGCAGATCCAGCGCCGCGGCATCGAGCCGCTCGCGTGGATCCACCACCTGGGAGTCGTCACAGACCGGGCGCCCGTCGGCGTAGTGGGCGACCTGCCAGGCCAGCACCTCGGCCAGCCCGGCCACCGCGGCCAGGGTGTCGGTCAGGTCCCCGGCGAGGGCGTAGAAGTCGCGGTGATCGGCCGACGCCAAGCGCTGGGCGTGCCCGGCCGCCCGCCAGGCCTTCGCGCCGGCCTCGGCCCGCTCGACTGCCTCCGGGCGCGCGTTGCGGCCGTGGTGAATCGTGGTGGTGTTCATTAGAGTTCAGGTCCTTCCAGTGCTCGGTTGCCTGCCAGGGCGTGTGGTGCTGCGAAGATCCGGAGGGGAGTACCGGCTGCAACCGGGCTCCCCTCCCCCGTACTCGGGGTCGAGGACATCGACGTGTTGGTGATGTGTGCGCGGCGGGCCTCGGCCCGCCACCGGTGGGCCGTGCCCGACGAGACCCTGAACCGGCGCGCCAGCTCCGCCGGACCCATCCCGGCCGCGGCCGCCGCCCGGCCCGCAGCGGCGCGTTCGCGCTGGCACCCGCTGGCCGGCATCAACTCCGCCAACCCGGCCGCGGGGTCGCCGCGGCCGACCGCCGTGCGCATCGCCCGCCGCTCGGCGGCCGTCAGTCCCCCGGCGACCCCGTCGGGCAGGGCGTCGAGGGCGTAGTCCAGGCACCGGGCCCGGACCGGGCACCCCGCGCAGATCCGCTTGGCCGCTGCCACCTGGGCCTCGAACACCGCTCCCCGCTCGGCGGTCGGGAAGAACAGCTCCGGGTCCACCTGCCCGCACAGCGCGTCGGCGCGCCAGTCCCGGGCGATCTCGTGCGCGGCGGTCATCCCACAGCCGCCGAACCCGCCGGGGCTTCGTGGGTCAGCACCGGGGTCGTCGAGTGATCCACCGTGGACAGAAACGACGACACTGCATCCGGCAGGCCCTGCCCGGCTGGGGTGGCCACGAACAACACCAACGCCACCAGTGAGAACACCACCGCACCCGCCGCTACCCGCGCCTTCGCACAGATCACCGCACCCACGATCGCGAACACGATCAACACCCCGACGCTCACGCGGCACCTCCGGCGAGCTTGAAACCCTGCGTGGTGCTCGCCAACTCGTCGGCGCCGCCGCTCACGGCGCCGTCTAGCAGCTGCTCGATTGCCTTGGCTGCGATGACGTAACGGCCATTCCGTCCGCTGAGCCGCATGCGAACCACCGGGAACGCCTCGGCCTGGATCAGCCGGTACAGGTACTCCTGCGAGATGCTCAGGAGCGCCGCCGCCTCGGAGACTGTGTACGTCGGGGCACCTTCCGCTCGCTTGCGGATCGCGCGGTCCAACGCGGCCGACCGCATCGCCGATCGGACATCTGGCCTTCCTTGGATCTGGTCGTTGTCGCTGCTCACGCTGTCCGTCCTCTCCTCAGCTGCTCACTGTTGCTCATAGTGCACTCTGCCTCATAGCGCGTCAAGTGTTCCTCCGCGTGAGGTCTCACGGCATGCTGTGAGGCGACGAACGGCCGTGCGCCTGCGCGGCGGAAGGGATGTGCGAGTTGGCCGACTGGACTCGCGGGGAGCCGGCCTATCTACAGGTCGCCGAGGCGCTCCGGCAGCAGATCCGGAGTGGGCAACTCGTTCCGGGTCAACAGCTGCCGTCGTACTCCGCACTGATGCGCGAGTACGGCGTCTCGATCACTGTGGCCCGCTCCGCTGTAGCCGAGCTGCGGACAGAGGGCCTCGTGACCACGCACCAAGGCAAGGGTGCCTTCGTGCTTGAGGGAGCGTCCCAGGCGGCCGTGCCGCGAGATGCGGTCCTGGCGGCGTTGCGGCGCGACCTCGACGCCCTGGCAACGCGCGTCGCCGAGCTGGAGGCTCAGCGAGCCGATCCGCGGTAACTCGTTCTGTCGACTTTCTCCGTTCATGCCCCAAGAGTCGCGCCGTGCAGGCAACATCAACAGACGACAGCGAGGACAACGACGGACACGGCGCGGTGTCCCAGGACATGGGGGACACCTGGCATGGACACAGGGACATCGAGCTCCCGCGTGCCCAACCGCGTTCTCCTGGAGCTTCGCGCCTCACGGACGTGGGGCCGGCCCAGGCTCGCGCGGGAGCTGCACAACTTCTGCCAGACGCGTGGCTGGAGTTCCCCTGGCGAGTCGAACATCGAGAAACAGATCTACCGTCTGGAGACCGGCCGAGTTCGGCGACCGGAAGAGTTCTACGCCACTCTCATCGCCGCCTTCTTCCAGCGGTCGCCGGTCGACCTGTTTGGACCGTCCGAGTCAGTCTCAGCAAGCAGCAGCACCTACCGGATCCGTAGCCACAAGTTCGTGCCGCTGTACGTCGGCGCCGACGCGGTGGCCGGTTTTCGGCGACGTTCGTCCACGGCAGCTACCGAGGACGACTGGCTGACTTGCGAGCGAGTCGAGGAACTCGATATGGCCGACGCCCGAGCCCTCTGCTGGCCGTTCGGGGTCGTCATGTTTCACCTCGTCGAGGTCCTGGAGCCGGAGTCCGTTTCCTCGGTCGCAGTCTGGCGCCGCCTCACCTACGACGAGAACATGGAGCGCGCAGTCCAGGCCGTGACGGGCTTGGGGATCAAAGTCCTCAGTGATCCCTACATTCTGAGCGCCTATTTGGTCGAGGACACCCCGCTGGATGGCGCGCAGCACGACACCGCGCTCCGACTGCTCTGCGTTCCGCGCGTACTCGTCAGTCGACACGAGAAGGGAACTCCGGAGGAGAAGCTCGCTCATGCCTCGGTCGTCGAGCAGGCGTTCCTTCGCGACGGATTCGACCACCCCGACATCTGCGACTTCGGTGTCCGAGGTATCGCGACGGCGTACGCCTCGTGGTCCGGCGTCGTCTACTCGCCGCTCGCCCCCGAGCAGTGCCTCGCCGAGCGCGAGCTGGTGGCCTGCGAGCTATCTGTACAAGCAGCGTGGGCGTACGCCGACTACATCCGCCGCGTCGTCGAGGCGGGCGCCGATCCCGAGGTACCGCCGGAGTACAGCTGGCGCTACCTGCGCGGTATCCGCTCTCGCCTGACGACCGAGCGCCCACAGGAGACCTCGCAGCACCGCGCCATGCGCGAGGCCATCGTCAACACCAGCGGCCTGGTCCGCAGACTAGACCAGGCAATCGACACCCTCCGAGACTGCGACAGGCGGTAGCAGGTGCCAGAGATCAACCCGGTTCTGGTCGTCGTCGACGTCCAGAACGGATTCGTAACCGAGCACTCCCGGCACGTCGTGCCGATCGTCGCACGCCTAGCCCAAGATTGGCTCGACAACGGTCGGGACGTCGTGTTCACCCGCTATCTCAACTACGACGGCAGCCCGTTCGAGAGGGTCATGGGGTGGTCGAAGCTCAAGGACTCGCCAGAAATCGACATCGTCGACGAGTTGCAGGACCTCAGCCGGAAAGCCACGGCCGTCATCGACAAGACGATCTACACGCTGTTCAACGACGAGGGCTCAGCGCTCGCGGAGTCACTCCAGTGGACGGACATGTTCGTGTGCGGGATCGACACTGAGGTCTGCGTCCTTAAGACCGCCGTCGATGCGTTCGAGCACGGGATCCGATCTTGGCTGTTGACCGACGCCTCAGCGAGTCATTCCGGCCGGCTGGCGCACGATGCGGGAGTGCAGGTGGCAGAGAAAATGCTTGGGCGACTGCAGACGATTAGCACAGTCGATGTCGAGGGGTGCCTCTCCTCGACGTAGGCCCGCGCCGGCCCCTCATCGCCGCTTCATGCGGCTGCCGAGAACCTCGGCAGCCTGCTGGTCGGCCTCGGCGACCCAGGCGGCGTAGACGCGCAACGTGGTCGCCCCACCGCCCCCGTGCCCGAGACGACCCGCCACCGTGCGCAGGTCGACGCCCGCGGTGAGCAGCTCGGTCGCCGAGTAGTGCCGTAGGGCATGGAGGTGGCTGTCGATCCCGAGTTCCGCGCACATCCGCCCGTACCGGTGCGTCACGCCGCTCGGATCCACGGGCCCGTCGTGCAACGGCTTGTGCGAGAACAGGAACGCTGCCGGCGTCGGTTCCTGCCCAATCCGGCGGACCTGCTCCTCAACCCGCCGGCGGTGCTCGTCGAGCACCTCCACCGTCGCCGTGTCGAGGGAGATCCGACGCATCTGGTGCGTCTTTGTGTCCTTCTCCAGCGCTCGCCGACTCGTGCGCACGTAGCTGCGGCTGATGGTGAGCTTGCCGCCCTGCAGGTCGACATCGCTCCAGCGGAGCGCGAGCACCTCGGCTCGACGCATGCCGGTCACCATCACCAGCCAGACGAGCGTCCCCCACTCGTCGTCCTGCGCCCAGGCTGCCTCGATGATCCGGGCCGCCTCTGCAGCCGTCGGCGGCGTCGGTTGTGGCGCACGCTGCTTCGGTTTCCTCGCCACCTCGGCAGGGTTGCTGCGGATCCACTCCCAGCGGACCGCGGCCGCGAATGCTGCGCTGAGGATCCAGTGCACCTGGCGGATGGACGACGCCGCCATCGGCGTGCAGGTGTGTGGCGGGCACTCGACGACAACGCAACCCGCCGCCGCGCAGTCGTGCGGGGTCTTGCCCGGACGGCCGGGCTTGCGTTTGTGCCGGATCTCCCGGCATTCGTGCGCTACGGCCGTCCGGTGGTCGACCGCCGGCTCACCGTCTCGGCAGCGGTGACGGCAGCGTCGGAGCTCGGCGTAGAACTCCTCGAGGACTTGCGCGGTGACCTTCCCTATGGGCACGTCGCCGAGTGCGGGTTCGATCGTGCGGCGGATGTAGCCGCGATAGCCGTCGAGCGTCGACTCCTCGGCCTCGTGCGTACGCAACCACGACTCCAAGGCCTTCCCGAGCGTGACACGGGTACGGACGTTGCGCTGCTCGTCGACCTGGCCCACGAAACGACGGCGGATCCGCTCCGCTTCGCGAGCGTCGGGGGCGGAGTCGGTCAGATAGAGGCGCTTGCCGGTGACGGGATCCTGGCCGGCGTAAACGACTACCTGGTAGGAGCTGCCCCGCTGCCGGATCGTCCCGCGCTGACGCTTCGGTACCGCGGTAGCCATGTCGGCAGTCTATCCGCAGTCAGACTCGCAGTCAGGGCCTTGGCTGGCAGGGCGGCGATTGCCATATCTGCAGGTCAGATGGTGTGGGCCCCCGGGGGATCGAACCCCGAACCCGCGGATTAAAAGTCCGCTGCTCTGCCGATTGAGCTAGAGGCCCGCAGGCGCCGCAGCGCCCACGCCAGACTACGACCTGCCGCTCCCCCGCACCGCCGCCCCACCGGGGTCTGCCCGTGACCTTCGTCGCGCCGCCACCCCCACCTGCCGTCGGTCACGGTGTGTCATCGGCGATCCTGCTCCGATGCGTGCATTGCGGACTTCCGCGACGATCGTTCTCGCCGCCCTGCTGCTCGTCGGCTGCTCGAACTCGGAGCGCCCGTCGGACGCGCCCGCGACCGCGGTGAACGCCCAGGCCCGGGCGGTGGACGTCGCCACGGAGTTCTCCGCCTCCGACACGGCGGCGATCACGTACAAGCCCGATCTCGTGCCGCTGGGTTCGTCGGTGGCGGTGTCGTCGCGCTCGGGTGGCGGGTCGTCGACGGTCACGCTGACGGTCACAGGTCTGTTGCCCGACCATCACTACGGCGCGCACGCCCACACGAAGCCTTGCGGCGCAGCGGCTGCCGACTCGGGGCCGCACTTCCAGCACGAGAAGGACCCGGTGACGCCGAGCGTCGACCCGGCCTTCGCGAACCCGCAGAACGAGATCTGGCTGGACCTGTCGACAGGTGGGTCGGGGGCCGCGTCGGCGACGTCGAAGGTGGCGTGGGACTTCACCGATACGGCGGCGCCGAAGTCGGTGGTGGTGCACGCGAACCACACGTCGATGGAGCCGGGGAAGGCCGGTACGGCGGGTGACCGGCTGGCCTGCGTGAACGTCGGCTTCTAGACGGAGGACAATCGGCCGGGTGAGTGTGCAGGACCTCGTCGCCCGCCCGGCGACCACGGCGGCAGCACCGGCCACGACGCCGGTGCTGCCGCCGCTGCGTATCGGGAAGTTCTCCGTCGACACCCCGGTGGTGCTGGCGCCGATGGCCGGGATCACCAACCCCGGTTTCCGGCGGCTGTGCCGCGAGCAGGGCGCGGGCTACTACGTGTGCGAGATGATCACGTCGCGCGGGCTGGTGGAGCGCAACCCGCTGACGTTCCGCATGATCGCGTTCGACCCCGACGAGCACCCGCGGTCGATGCAGCTCTACGGCGTCGACCCGGCGACGATCGGCGCGGCGGTGCGGGTCATCGCGGAGCGGGACCTGGCCGATCACCTGGACCTGAACTTCGGCTGCCCCGTACCCAAGGTGACGCGTCGCGGGGGCGGGGCGGCGTTGCCGTACAAGGTGCGGTTGTTCGAGCGCATCGTGCGGGCCGCCGTGGACAACGCGGCGCCGGCCGGCATCCCGGTGACGGTGAAGATGCGCATCGGCATCGACGACGAGCACCACACGTTCCTCGAGGCCGCGCGGATCGCGCGGGACTGCGGGGTGTCGGCGGTGGCGCTGCACGCCCGGACCGCGGCGCAGCGTTACTCGGGCACGGCCGACTGGTCGATGATCTCCCGGCTGCGCGACGCGATGCCCGCGGAGCTTCCCGTGCTGGGCAACGGCGACATCTTCTCCGCCGACGACGCGCTCGCGATGGTCGCGCAGACCGGCTGCGACGGGGTGGTGATCGGGCGGGGCTGTCTGGGCAGGCCGTGGCTGTTCGCCGACCTGGAGGCGGCGTTCGCGGGCCGGCCGCTGCCGACGCCGCCGAACCTGGGCACGGTCGCGGCGACGATCCGTCGGCACGCGGTGCTGTTGTGCGAGCACATGGGCGACCACAAGGGCATCCGCGACGTCCGCAAGCACATCGCCTGGTACCTGAAGGGGTTCCCGGTGGGCGGGGACGTCCGCAAGCGGCTGGGCATGGTGGCGAGCATCGACGAGCTCTACGAGCTGCTGGCGATGCTCGACCACGACGAGCCGTTCCCCGCCGACGCCGAGGGCCCGCGTGGGCGGCAGGGGTCGCCGGGGCGTGTCGTGCTGCCGGAGCACTGGCTGGACGACCCGTGCGACCCGTCGGTGCCGTTCGGTGCGGAACTGGATCATTCCGGCGGGTGATCGCCTCTACGGCCGGTGCAGGCGTCCTCGCCCGGTCGTGTGGAGTCGGGCGCGAAAGGGTTGCGCAGGCCCGGAAACCTCAAGCGTCACACCTGTCACGACGAGACAATCGGCATGGCGACGGGGGTGATGACGTGAGCGATGCGACGGTGACGGCGGGGCCGATGCCGATCGGTGACGTCGAGGCGACCCCTGCCGTGGCCGCGGCCCGCGCCGCCCGGCACACCGCGGAGGCGGAGAAGCTCGCCGCGCAGGGCCTGTGGGAGCAGGCGTACACGCACCTGCGGGCGGCGGTCCGGCTGCACCACATGGCGGGCAGCGCGACGGCGGCACCCGACGAGTTGGACCGGTTGCGCCGCGAGCACGCGGAGGCGCGGGAGCAGAGTCGCCGCGACAGCCTGACGGCGAGCTACAACCGTCGCTACCTGGACGAGCGGCTCGACGCGCTGCTCACCGATCTCGCCGACCTGGGCGACGACACCGTCCGCACCGCGGGCATCTGCGTGGCGCTGGCCGACATCGACCACTTCAAGCTGGTCAACGACACCCACGGCCACCTGCTGGGCGACCGGGTGCTGCAGCGGATGGTCGCCGAGCTCGACGCGGCGCTGCCCGACGGCGCGTTCTGCGCCCGCTACGGTGGCGAGGAGTTCGCGCTGGTCATGCCGGGCCGCGCGCTGGCCGACGCGGTGCGCTGGTGCGAGGCGGCGCGGGAACGGGTCGCGCAGCACCCGTGGCACGAGCTGCACCCGGACCTGCGGGTCACGGTGAGCATCGGGGTCGCGCACTCGGACAGCCGCCCCACCGACGTCGAGCGCCTCATCGGTGCCGCCGACGCGCACCTGTACACGGCGAAGCAGGCGGGCCGCAACGCCGTCGCGTACCGGTCGGAGCGCACCGGGCTGGTGCGGCTGGCGGGTCCGGCGTCGCGTCGCCGGTCGATCCCGCAGCCGGTCCGCACCACGGGGTGAGCACGCCCCCGGGCGGCCGCGGGGGGTCGGCTCCGTAAACTCGGGCGGACGCGGGGGCGGATCGTCGGTCGAACACGGCCGGGTCCGCCCTCTCGCTTTGGCCGAGGAGGTGACCGTGCCGAACGGGTCGGACCGTCCGCGGGAGCCCTCGGCCCGGCGCCGCCCGCACACTCCCCCGGAACCACGTTCCCCCGGGGAGCCTGACCGGGATACGACCGGTCGGCGCGGGCGAAGCCCCCGTGGGGACGGTGCGACGCCGCACACGTCGGTGCTGCCGGTGGTCGGCGGCGATCCCGTCACAGAGCAGTTCACGCAGCTGCAACCGCGGATCGACGACGCCTCGCCGGAACACCCCAGGGTCCGCGACGACGCCCGGGACGGCCCACCGACGACCGCGATCCGGGCGACGACGCCCCCGACCGCCGCGATCCCGACGACCACCATCCCCAGGGTTGCTTCGCCGCCTCCGGGCGCTCCCCCCGCGGAACCGCGCCGCCCCGCACCTCCCCCGAACCCCCCGACACCGGCGGCAACACCGGCGGCGACACCGGCGGGCTCTCGGGCCGCGACCAGGCCTACGCCGAGCTCCCTGCCCCCGGGCCTGATCGAGGCCCTCGGCGGGGTCGCGCCCAAAGGCACCGGTGGGGTCGCGCCCGAGGGCACCGACGGAGTCGCGCCCGAGGGCGTCGCTGGGGTCACGGCCGCGACCGGTGACACCGACGCGGAGGAGCCCGTCGACCTCGCCACCCCCGACGACGGTCACGCGCGCCGCAGGAGGATCGACGAGAGCCTGACCCGGCTGTCGGCCGCACACCGTGGCCCCGTCCCACCCCGCGAGCACGACGGGACGTACGACGACGAGCCTCCGGAACCGCTTCCCGCGGGCGGCCCCTGGTCCCCGGACATCGACACGGGCGCACGTCGGCTGCGCTGGGCGGCGGTGGCGGCGGCCCTGGCCGTGTTCGTCGCCATGACGGTGGGCTGGTCGTCGAAGCTCGGTCTCGACGGCCGCATCCAGCAGGTCGCCGCCCTGGACCCGGAGTCTGCCGCGGTGCTCGACGCCGAGGCCCAGGCGGGCACCCACAACGTGCTCCTGCTGGGCGTCGACACCACCACGGGGACCGATCCGGGGTCCGACACGATCGTGCTGGCCCACACCCCGGCCGACGGTGGCGTGGTGACGCGGCTGTCGTTCCCGCGGAACCTGGAGATCAACCGGCCGCCGTGCCGGGGTTGGGACCCGGCCACGGGCGGCTACCTCGACCAGACCGTGCCCGCGGAGACGCGGACGACGATCGACACCGCCTACCGGTCGGGCGGGCCGGCGTGTGTGGTGCGGGTCGTGCAGCAGCTCACGGGGCTGTCGGTGTCGGCCTTCGCGGCGGTCGAGCTCGGCGGGCTGGGCGACATGGCGGGCACCCTCGGCGGGCTGCCGGTGTGCCTGGACCGCCCGGTCGTCGACGGGGTGCTCGGCACCGTGACCTCCGGCGCCGGTGAGGTCACGCTCGACGCGGCCACCGCGGCGGGAGTCGTGCGGGCGCGGCACGTGCAGGGCGACGCCGGGACCGACGAGGGGCTCGTCGACCGCCAGCAGCGGGTGCTGGCGTCGGCGCTCGACGGCGCGCTGTCGACGCCGGCGCTGCTGAACCCGTTCGGCAGCACCGCGTTCGGGCAGGTGCTGGGCCGGTCGGTGGTGGCCGACGGGATGGACGTCGACCAGCTGCTGGCGGCGGCGTCGACGGTGCGGGGCACCGGCCCGCAGGCTCCGTTCGTCACGGTGCCGACTACGGGGGAGATCAACACCCGCGGCAACGCGGTGCTGCGTGACCGGGACGCGTCGGCGCTGTTCACGGCGCTGCGGACGGGCGCGCCACTTCCCGAGGTCACGCCGAGCACGGTCGACGTGCCGGCGCCGTCCGCGATCTCGGTGGACGTGCTGAACGCGTCGCAGCGCACCGGTCTGGCCCAGGACGTCGCGTCGCGGCTGCGGGCGGTGACGTTCGGGATCGGGTCGGTGGCCAACGCGTCGCGGCCCGCGGCCGACACGGTGATCCGGTTCTCCCCGGACCGGTCGGCGGAGGCGCAGGTGGTGGCGTCGGCGGTGCCGTCGGCACGGTCGGTTCCCGACGCGACGGCGAGCGGTGTCCTTCAGCTGGTCCTGGGCGACTCGTTCGACGGGACGATCCGGGCGGTCTCCACGACGCCCGCGGGTGCGCCCGCGGCGGCGGGGCCGGTCGCCGACACGTGCTCCTGAGGCCCCGCGGGCCCTCTGAGCAGGCGGAAGACCGCGATCGTTCACCGTCGGTTCACTCACGGGAGCGGACTCGGCGGACCCTTCGCCGTAGGCTTTCCGGCATGCGTGACCACTACCAGGAACAACTCGACGAGCTCGCCAACCGGCTGGCGGACATGTGCGACAGGGTGGCGGCCGCACTGGGGAAGGCGACGCACGCCCTCCTGAACGCCGACCTCCAGCTGGCGGAGGAGGTCATCTCCGAGGACGTCGGCATCGACGGTGTCAGGGACCGGGCCGAGGAGCAGGCGTTCGCGCTGCTGGCGCTGCAGGCGCCAGTGGCGACGGACCTGCGGATCGTCGTGTCGGCCATCCACGGCGCCGGCGACATCGAGCGCATGGGCGACCTGGCGCTGCACGTGGCGCAGGCGGCCCGCCGCCGGCACCCGCAGCCCGTGCTGCCCGACGAGATCGCCCCGTACTTCTCCGAGATGGGCCGCGTCGGCGTGGAGCTGGCCACGAAGGCCGCCGCCGTCATCCGCAGCCGTGACCTCGCGGCGGCGGCGGAGCTCGAGACCGACGACGACGCGATGGACGACCTGCACCGGCACATGTTCACCGTGCTGATGGACCGCGACTGGGACCACGGCGTCGCCGCGGCCGTCGACGTCACGCTGCTCGCCCGGTTCTACGAGCGCTACGCCGACCACGCGGTCGCCGTGGCCCGCCGGATCGTCTACGTGGTCACCGGACAGATGCCGGGACCGCTCACCGTCTGACCTACCCCGCCCCGGGGCCGGTCCCGCCGTTTGGCGCGGGGCTCGTTCGGGGACACATCGGTCATGTCGAGCAACGTGTATCGCGTGACCGAGATCGTCGGGACCTCCACCACGAGCGTGGACGAGGCGATCACCAACGGGGTGGCGCGCGCGTCGGAGACGTTGCGCAACCTGGACTGGTTCGAGGTCACCGAGATCCGGGGGCACCTCGCCGAGGGCGGCGTCGACTACTACCAGGTCGGGCTCAAGGTCGGCTTCCGGTTGGACGACTCGTCGTCGCAGAACCCGTGACTCCCGCAGTTCATCCCGCGTTCACCCCGAACACCGCGTCCGGCGATGTCCGTTTCCTAGATTGACGCGGTGCGTGATGCGCTGCAGGTACAGCTGACCGATCTGACGGACCGGCTGGCCGTCATGGCCCACGACGTCGCCCAGGCGATGCGCGACGCGACCACCGCATGTCTCGAGGGCAGGGTGCGGCTCGCCGAACGCGTGATCTCCGGCGACGCGGCGATCGACGCGCGTCGCGACGAGATCGAGGAGCAGGCCGTCACGATCCTGGCGTTGCAGCAGCCCGTGGCGACGGACCTGCGGCGGGCGCTGGCGGTCATCCACGTGGCCGACGACATCGAGCGGATGGGCGACCTGGCCCGGCACGTGGCGAAGGCGGTCCGCCGCCGGCACCCGGCGTCACCCGTGCCCGGCGAGGTGCACCCGTTGCTCGAACGGATGGCGGACACGGCGATCACGATGGCGCTCAAGGCGTCCGAGGTGCTGCGGACGGGCAACGTGCTGCTCGCCGCGGAGCTCGACGGTGACGACGACGAGATGGACCACCTGCACCGGGAGGTGTTCGCGGTCCTGATGGACCAGAGCTGGCCGCACGAGGTGACGGCGGCCGTGGACCTGACGTTGCTGGCCCGGTTCTACGAGCGTTACGCCGACCACGCCGTGGCGGTGGCGAAGCGCACCATCTACGCCGTGGTCGGCGGCGGGCCCGACCCCCTCCCGATCTGACCCGCCGCCTGTCGCGGTCCCCGGACGGCTCAGCCGAAGCGGCCGGAGATGTAGTCCTCGGTGGCCTGCTCGGTGGGGTTGGAGAACATCTTCGGCGTGTCGTCGATCTCGACGAGGCGGCCGGGCTCCCCCGTCGCGCGCAGGTTGAAGAAGGCCGTCTGGTCGCTGACGCGGGCGGCCTGCTGCATGTTGTGCGTGACGATGACGATCGTGTAGTCGGCCTTCAGCTCGGAGATCAGGTCCTCGATGGCGAGGGTCGAGATCGGGTCGAGCGCCGAGCACGGCTCGTCCATGAGCAGGACGTCGGGCTGCACCGCGATCGCGCGGGCGATGCAGAGACGCTGCTGCTGACCGCCGGAGAGGCCGCCGCCCGGCTTGGCGAGCCGGTCCTTGACCTCGTTCCACAGGTTCGCGCCGCGCAGGGCGCGCTCGGCGACCTCGTCGAGCTCCTTCTTACCCTTGCGGCCCTGCAGCTTCAGTCCGGCCACCACGTTGTCGCGGATCGACATCGTCGGGAACGGGTTGGGCCGCTGGAACACCATGCCGATCGTGCGGCGCACGCTCACCGGGTCGACCGACGGGCCGTAGATGTTCTCTCCGTCGAGCAGGATCTCCCCGTCGACGCGCGCGCCGGGGATGACCTCGTGCATGCGGTTCAGGGTGCGCAGCACGGTCGACTTGCCGCAGCCGGACGGGCCGATGAAGGCCGTCACGCTGCGCGGGGGGACCGCGAGGCTGACGCTGTCGACGGCGTGGAACTTGCCGTAGTAGATGTCGACGTCCTTCAGGTCCAGGCGCTTGGCCACCGGAGGCCCTCTCTCACTTGGTCTTGGGGGCGGTGACCTTGGACAGGAAGGCCGCCAGGAGCTGGAAGATCGTGATGATCAGGATCAGGGTGATGGCCGCGCCCCAGAGCCGGTCGGCGCCGGCGTCGGTGGGGTTGCTCCGCTCGACCGTCATCATCAGGGGCAGCGACGCCATGTTGCCGCCGAAGATGTCGAAGTTGATGTACGGGGCGTAGGCCACGAGGATCAGCACGGGCGCGGTCTCGCCCATGACGCGGGCGAGCGCGAGCACGATGCCGGTGAGCATCCCCGACAGCGCCGTGGGGATGACGACCTTCACGATCGTCTTCCACTTGGGCACGCCGAGCGCGTACGACGCCTCGCGCAGGTCGTCGGGGACGATGCGCAGCATCTCCTCCGTCGACCGGACGACGACGGGCAGCATCAGCAGCACGAGTGCGAGCGACACCGCGAAGGCGCTGCGGGGCAGGCCGAAGATCGAGATCCAGACCGCGTAGACGAACAGCGCGGCGACGATCGAGGGGACACCGGTGAGGATGTCGACCATGAACGTCGTGGCCCGGGCGAGCCGGGTGCCCGCGCCGTACTCGACGAGGTAGATCGCGACCATGATGCCGATCGGCGTCGCGATGATCGCGCAGACGAGGCCTTGGAGCAGGGTGCCGACGATCGCGTGGTAGGCGCCGCCGCCCTCCTGCCGGGCGAGCAGGCCGTTGAGCGACTGCGACCACCAGGTGGAGCTGACGATCGCGGCGATGCCCTGGCTGACGACGGTCCAGATGACCCACACCAGCGGCACGAGCGCGACGAGGAACGCGAGTGTCATCAGGACGGTCGCGAGGCTGTTGCGCGCCTTGCGGCCCGCGCTGATGCCGGTGAAGGTCGGCGCGGTCGCCGCCTTGTCCAGGTCGATGGTGGTGCTCATGCCTTGGCTCCCGAGCGCGCGATGACCCAGCGGGCGGCCGCGTTGACGAGGAACGTCAGCACGAACAGGACGAGACCGGCCGCGATGAACGCGCCCGCCGACAGGTTGTTGTTGAGCTCGGCGAACGACAGGGCGATCTTCGAGGCGAACGTGGCGCCGCCGTCGAAGAGGCTGCCCGTGAAGATCGCGGGCGTCGCCGCAAGGATGATCATCAGCGCGATCGTCTCGCCGAGCGCGCGGCCGAGGCCGAGCATCGAGGCGCTGACGTAGCCGGCGCGGCCGAAGGGCCACACCGTCATCCGGACGACCTCCCACTTGGTCGCGCCGAGGGCGAGCGCCGCCTCGATGTGGGCGCGCGGCGTGCGCGCGAACACCTCGCGGCTGATGGCGGTGATGATCGGGAGGATCATGACCGCGAGCACGATGCCGGCGGTGAAGACCGTCGCACCGGCGATCTGCACGTTGCCCGGGGAGAACAGGAAGAACCAGCCCAGGTTGTCCTGCAGCCACAGGGCGAACGGCTGGATCACCGGCGCCAGGACGAACAGGCCCCAGAGGCCGAAGATGATCGACGGCACGGCGGCGAGCAGGTCGACCAGGTAGCCGAAGGGCCGCGCGACCCGGGCCGGCGCGTACTGGGTGAGGAACAGGGCGATGCCCAGCCCGATCGGCATGGCCAGCACCAGCGCGAACAGCGACACCTCGACGGTGACGAGCAGCAGGTCGAGGATGCCGAAGTGCAGATTGTTCGGGTCGCCGGCCTCGAACTGCCTGCTGGTCAGGAAGTCGGCGTTGTTCTGCAGCAGCGGCGGGACGGCCTGGATCAGCAGGAACAGGCCGATGGCGCCGATGAGTGCGACGACGAAGGCACCCGAGCCCGTGGCGAGGAACCGGAAGATCCGGTCGCCGCGCTGGACGAAGGTCGCGCCGGACGTGCCCTCGTCGGGGGGCCGCGGTTCGGTGGGGATACCGGCCTCCGGAACCGGAGCGGAGACGGAACCGCCCCACCGGTCACCGGGTTCACCGGTGCCGGCGGGGCCGTCCGTCACGGATTGGTCGCTCAACGCACGCCCTCGCCGGAGCTCGGGCGGCGCTGCGCGCACGCGCTGTACAGATCGATCGCTCGCTCGCGCTCGCTCATGGCGTCTCGGTCTCCGTGATCGTGCCCGAAGGCAGATGTCAGGCGATGGCCTGGATTGCGGTCAGCAGCTTCTGCTGGAACTCGGCCGGCAGCGGCGCGTAGCCGGCGGCGGAGAGGTTGGCCTGGCCATCGGTGGCGGCAACCGTCAGGAAGGACTTGACGGCGGTCGCGGTGGCGGCGTCGTAACCCTTCGAGCAGACGATCTCGTAGGTCGCCAGGAACAGCGGGTACGAACCGGCCGGGGGCTCGGCGTAGGTCTTGGTCAGGTCGAGGACCAGGTCGTTGCCCTGGCCGGTGACCGTGACGCCGGCGATCGCCTTGCCGACGTTGGCGTCGGTCAGCTCGACCGCGCCCGCGCCACTGTCGATCTTGGCTATGCCCAGCTCGTTGTCCTGCGCGAACGACAGCTCGACGTAGCCGATGGAGCCCTCGGTCGCGGCGATGGCCTGCGCGACACCCGCGGAGCCCTGCGCGCCGGAGCCGACGCCACCGGTGAACTTCTTGCCGGCGTCCTGGGTCCAGGCGCCCTTCGAGGAGGCCTTCAGGTACTTCTGGAAGTTGTCGGTGGTGCCCGAGTCGTCGGAACGGAAGACGACGTTGATGGGCGCGGCCGGCAGGGTGACGCCGCTGTTCAGCGCAGCGATTGCCGGGTCGTTCCAGGTCGTGATCCGGCCGTTGAAGATCTTGGCGGCGGTCTCGCCGTCGAGGGTGAGCGAGTCGGCGCCGGCGACCTTGTAGGCGATCGCGACGGGGCCGAACACCAGCGGCAGGTTCCACGCCGGGTTGTTCTGGCAGCGGGTCGCGGCCGGGCCGCTCTCGGCCGAACCGAGGGCCGAGTCGGAGCCGCCGAAGTCGACGAGGCCGGCGGTGAACTGCTTGACACCCGCGCCGGAGCCCGTCGGGTTGTAGGCGATCTTGCTGTTCGCGCACTTGGCCTGGTAGGCCTGCGCGAACACGTCCATCGCGTTCTTCTGGGCCGACGAGCCCTCGGCCGTCAGACCGGCCTTGCCGTTGCAGTCGACGGCCGGCGAGTTCGCCGACGACGTCGCGCCGGCACCCGAGCCGCCGGCGTTGGGGTCGCTGCCACATGCGGCCAGCAGGATCGCGCCCGCCGCCGCCAGTGCGACCACGAGCCCGTGGCGCTGGAGCTTCACTGAATTTCCTCCGCTTGGATCACATTCGTACGGCTCGGGGCGGCCGTTCGCGGAGGACGCTAGGCAGGCCGGGTGGCCGGCCGACCCTGATCAGATGAACGAGGAATGAACACCTCACGGGGCGTGCCCGGGATCACTACCCGATCGTGGTCATGACGACGCGTCGACCTGCGTCGACACCCCCGGATCGGGGTTGCGTCACGGTGAACGACGATCAGGCCCGATACATCGAGTGGATGCGCCACGGGGTGAAACCGAGGCGGCGGTAGACGGCCACGGCGGCGTCGTTGTCGGACTCCACGTAGAGCATCACGTCGTCGAGACCCTGCGCCCGCAGGTGCTCGAGCCCGGCGATCGTCAGCGCCCCGCCGAGGCGCCTGCCCTGCGCCGCCGGGTCCACCCCCAGGACGTAGACCTCCCCGATCGCGGGGCCCTCCGGGCCGGCCGGGTGGACCTTCGTCCAGTGATAGCCCAGCAGCCGGTCCCCCTCGACGGCGAGCAGGAACCCGGCCGGGTCGAACCACGGCTCCGCCTCCCGCTGGGCGACCTGCTCGTGCGTCCAGCCGCCCTGCTCGGGATGCCAGTCGAACGCCGCATTGTTGACGCGCAGGAACTCCGCCTCGTCGCGGCCGGGCTCGTACGCGCGCAGCAGCACCCCGTCGGGGAACTCCGCGGCGGGCAGCGGCTCGCTCAGCTCGCGGCGCATCTGCCACAGCTCCCGGACCTTCGTCATGTCGTGCGTGGCGGCCAGCCGGGCCGCGCCCGGGTGCTCGCCGTGCGCCCACACCTC
The DNA here is from genome assembly GCF_007989085.1 of Pseudonocardia sulfidoxydans NBRC 16205. Taxonomy (GTDB): domain Bacteria; phylum Actinomycetota; class Actinomycetes; order Mycobacteriales; family Pseudonocardiaceae; genus Pseudonocardia; species Pseudonocardia sulfidoxydans. Next base: position 49,312 of record NZ_BJVJ01000024.1, on the reverse strand, counting down.
GACCGGGCCGCCCGCCCGGGCGACGACCTGGTCGACCAGCGCCCGGCCGATCCCCTGCCTGCGAAACCGCGGGTCGACGACGAGCTCCGCCGACGCCGCGTCCGCGCCCGACGTGTCGAGCTGCGCGTAGCCGGCGACCGCCCCCTCGGCCCGGGCCACGACGTGCACGATCCCGGTGCCGCCGTGCCGCAGGTTGATCAGGATCTGCTCCGACAGCGGGGCGATCCCGTCGCCCTCCGCGGCCGCGTCGGCGAGGGCCCGGACCGCCACGGCGTCCTCGTCGCCGATGCGGTCCGACGTGGACGGTGACGCAGCTCCGGTCATGCCCCGAACCCTACGCGGGCGTCACGACGGTCAACCGTGGTGAGACACCGGCTCGGGGGCCCGGTGGCCCTCCTCGTCGTCGTCGGCCTGCTCCTCGAGGCCACCCACCGCCACACCCATCGCACCGCGCGCGGGCCGCACGAACTTGTAGCCGACGTTGCGGACCGTGCCGATCATCTGCTCGTGCTCGGTGCCGAGCTTCGCGCGCAACCGCCGCACGTGCACGTCGACGGTGCGGGTGCCGCCGAAGAAGTCGTAGCCCCACACCTCCTGCAACAGCTGGGCGCGGGTGAACACCCGGCCCGCGTGCTGCGCGAGGTACTTCAACAGCTCGAACTCCTTGTACGTGAGCTCGAGCAGGCGACCGCGCAGCCGCGCCGAGTACGTCGCCTCGTCGATCACCAGCTCGCCCAGGACGAGGGCGCCACCCGTGGTCGTGGCGTCGCCACCGGGACGGGCCCGCAGCAGCCGCAGCCGGGCGTCGACCTCCGCCGGGCCCGCGCCGGGCAGCAGGATCTCGTCGACGGCCCACTCCGAGGACACGGCGACCAACCCGCCCTCGGTGAGGATCGCGACGACGGGGACATCGGTCCCCGTGCTGCCCAGCAACCGGCACAGGCTGCGCGCGGCGACGAGATCGGTGCGGGCATCGACCAGCACAGCGTCGTGGGGACCCGCGTCGAGCAGGGCGGCCACCTCGGGGGCGGCCGTGCGCACCCCGTGGGGCAACAGCGTCAACGCGGGCAGGACAGACCCCGGATCAGGGTCCGCAGTGAGCAGCAGGAGTTCCACCGCCGGCTCCTCTCCGCCGGGGGCGCGACCAGGCCGACCGGCATGTCACGCACGGCGCTCGACCCGCGGCGACAGGAGCCGGTCCGCCCGGTGCCCGCCTCCGCGCGACCCGGTCGGGCCCCACGCGGAACGCTCGGACCATATCGGTTCAGTTGCGCGGTGTCCGAGGATCGCGGCGCACCTCACGGGCCTCCCCCACCCTCCGGACGGGGTCGGCAGGGGCCGTGTCGGGCACGCCCACTACCGTCGACGGGTTGGTTCGCCCGTGTCGGAGGTCGGAGTGAAACGCCTGCTCGTCGCGCTGGTCGTGCTGGTCGGCGTGCTGCTCGCCCTCGACTACGGCACGGCCGCCCTCGCCGAGTCCGCGGTCTCGCGGCAGATGCGCACGCAGCTCGCCCTCACCGACGACCCCGACGTCCGCATCAACGGGTTTCCGTTCCTCACCCAGGCGATCTCGGGCGAATACCGCAGCATCGACGTCACCGCGACGCACCTGTCGGTCGGCCCGCTGCGCGAGGTCGAGGTCCGCGCCCAGCTGCGCGACGTCGGCGCCCCGCTGTCGATGCTGCTCGGCTCGGGCCCGAAGACGTTCACGGTGGCCGAGGCCGACGGGACCGTCCGAATCGACGCCGACGACCTGCAGCGGCTCATGCCCGGCGTCACCAGGATGCGCATCGACAACATCGACCGCACCACCCTCACCGACCTGGTCGACGAGGGCGCGCCGTCGTCGCTGCTCGGGGTCGACCTCGACTCGTCGGCCCGGGTCGTCGGCACCATCGACGTCCCGGTCCTCGGCGAGAAGGAGGTCTCGGTCATCGCGTCGTTCCTGCTCGACGGGCGCGACATCCTGATCGTGCCGCACGACTTCCGCATCGACGACGGCCACGGCGACCGTGTCCCGCTGCCCGCCGCGCTCGTCGCGTCGCTGAACGAGCGCTTCACCATGCGTATCAGCCCCGGCACGCTGCCGTTCGAGGTGACCCCCCGGCTGCTGCGCCCCCGCGACGGCACGATCGAGATCAGCGGCACGATCGAGAACATGACGATCGGCGGAGCGTCCCCGCTCGCGCAGTGAGCGCGGCGCGAGCCACGGCGGAATGCCTGCCGCGTCACCGATGTTGGGGCCGCACGTGAACACCACCGGGTTGTGGGTGGTCGTCGGCGTGCTCGTCGTCGCGACCGTGGCCGGGCTCGTGATGCGGGCCCGTTCCGGACGTGTCCGGACATCCGCGGCCCCGACAGCCGCCGCAGGATGGTCGCTGTCCGGCCACGACCCCGCCGCCGACGACCGCGTCCTGCTGCTCCAGGTGTCGTCCCCGGTGTGCGCCCCGTGCCGCCGGACGGCCGCGCTCCTCGACGAGCTGAGCGCCACCACACCCGGCCTCGTGCACATCGAGGTCGACGTCTCCGACCGGCCCGAGGTGGCCGCCGAGCTGGGCATCATGCGCACACCGACGACCGTCGCGTTCGACCGGTCCGGCACCGAGCTGCTGCGGGTGTCCGGGGTGCCGCGCCGACCCGATCTCGTCGACGCGATCACCCCGTCCCTGGGAACGTGACGCACACCATGGATCCCGGCCCTCGGGCCTGGGATTCCCGCTTTGCGGGATCCTCGGCTACCCTCGGCACCGTGAACTGGCCGCTGACCAAACGCCGCGCAGTCGATCTGTGCCGCGTCGGCAGCTGCCTGTGTCGCGCCTCCTGACGCCGGCCCACCACCGTCCACCCGTCCGACACACGGGCACGCGTGCGCGCCGGGCACGAACCTCGATCCGTTCGTATCCAGGAGAAGCCATGTCCACACCGGATGGTTCCGCCGCGCCCCCGGCGGAACCCGGTCCCGCCCCGGGCGAACCCACGCTCGACCCGCGGGGCGTCCGCTTCGCTGCGGCCCTCACTACGGTCGTGCTCGTGGTCGTGCTGCTCACGGGCAGCGGCTGGACGGCCGGGGCGCAGGCTGTCGTGTTCGCCCTCGGGGCGTTCGCCGGCATGCGCTACGCGCCCTACTCACTGCTCTACCGGGCGCTGCTCGCACGTCGCCTCGGCCCACCCACCGAACGGGAGGACGCCGCACCCGTGCGGTTCTCCCAGCTCGTGGGCTTCCTGTTCGCCACCGTCGCCGCGATCGGCTACCTCACGGGCGCGACGACCCTCGGGATCGTCGCCACCGCGTTCGCGCTCGCGGCGGCATTCCTCAACGCGGCCTTCGGCTTCTGCCTCGGCTGCGAGATGTACACCCTGATCTCCCGCACCCGGGCCCGGCTTCGGACCCGCAACCCGCACACCGCAGAAGGAGCGACCGCATGAGCCGCGAGGACGTCCTGGTCACGACGGACTGGGCCGAGAAGAACCTCGGCGCCGAGGGCGTCGTCTTCGTCGAGGTCGACGAGGACACCACGGCCTACGACGGGGGCCACATCCCCGGCGCCGTCAAGTTCAGCTGGACCACCGAGCTGACCGACCCCGTGCGCCGCGACGTCCTGAGCAAGGAGGACTTCGCGGCCGTGCTGTCGGCCAAGGGCATCTCCAACGACGACACCGTCGTCCTCTACGGCGGCAACAACAACTGGTTCGCCGCCTACGCGTACTGGGAGTTCAAGCTCTACGGCCACCAGAACGTCAAGCTCATCGACGGCGGCCGCAAGAAGTGGGAGCTCGACGGCCGCACCCTCACCACCGAGGTCGCCGAGCGTCCGGCCACCACCTACACCGCCAAGGACGCCGACCTGTCGATCCGCGCGTTCCGCGACGAGGTCGTCGCCTCCATCGGCGTGAAGAACCTCGTCGACGTGCGCTCGCCCGACGAGTACTCCGGCAAGATCTTCGCCCCCGCGCACCTCCCGCAGGAGGTGTCGCAGCGCCGCGGCCACGTCAAGGGCGCCATCAACGTGCCGTGGAGCAAGGCGGCCAACGAGGACGGCACCTTCAAGTCCGACGAGGAGCTCACCGCCCTCTACGGCGAGGCCGGCCTCGACGGCGGCAAGGCCGTCATCGCCTACTGCCGCATCGGCGAGCGCAGCTCCCACACCTGGTTCGTGCTGCGCGAGCTGCTCGGGCACTCCGACGTCAAGAACTACGACGGCAGCTGGGTCGAGTACGGCTCGCTCGTCGGTGTGCCGATCGAGCTCGGGGCGGGCAACTGATGTGCGGCGCACCTGACCAGGCCGTCGCGCTGCCCCCGGGTACCGACCTGGAGAAGCAGACCGTCCTCGCCGGCCGTGTCGTCGCCGAGGGTTCGCCCGTCGGTGGCGCGTTCGTCCGGCTGCTCGACGGCACCGGCGAGTTCACCGCCGAGGTCGTGTCCTCGGCGTCGGGCGACTTCCGGTTCTTCGCCGCGCCCGGCACCTGGACCGTCCGCGCGCTGTCGCGCTCCGGCAACGGCGAGGCGGTCCTGACCGCCGACGGGCCCGGCCTGCACCAGACGCAGGTCGCGGTCGCCTGACACGCACCACGCAGTACCCCGAACGCCGCTCCGGACCTCGCGTCCGGGGCGGCGTTCGGCGTAGCGGGCTGCGCACGCGACTATGCTCCGCGGCCGTGCACTGGATGTTCACCGGACTGTTGATCGCGGTCAGCGTGGGGATCGCCGGTTACACCGGCCTCCTGCTGCGCAGGCTGTTCACCACCACCCCCCACCACGACGAGGCACAGTGAGCTCCCCCTCCGACCCCCCCTCGGAATCCGCCGAGCCCGAGCTGAGCACGACGATCCAGGGCCCCGCCCACGCCGCGCCCGACTCGCCGCAGCGCAACCGGCCGCGCTGGGAGGACCTGCCGGTCCCCGACGACACCGCCAACCTCCGCGAGGGTCCCGACCTCAACGAGGCCTGCCTCGGCCTGCTCCCGCTCATCGGGGTGTGGCGCGGCACCGGCGAGGTCGTCTACCCGACGATCGACGGCCCGTACCACTACGGCCAGCAGCTCGTCTTCGCCCACGACGGCCGGCCCTTCGTCAGCTACGAGGCCCGCGCCTGGCTCCTCGACGAGGACGGCAAGGTCATCCGGCAGGCCGCCCGCGAGACCGGTTTCTGGCGCCCCCAGCCCGACGGCACCCTCGAGGTGCTGATCGCGCACGCCACCGGGGTCCTCGAGATCTTCTACGGCAAGGCCCGCACGCTGACGTCGTGGGAGATCGAGACCGACGCCGTCGCCCGCACCGCGACGGCCAAGGAGGTCACCGGCTCCCACCGGCTCTACGGCCTCGTCGAGGGCGGCGACCTCGCCTACGTCGACGAACGCGCCATGATGGGCCAGCCCATGCAGCCGCACCTCTCGGCACTGCTGCACCGCATCGCGGGCTAGCTCCTGTGAGTGGCGATAGTCGCCATGGCGACTATCGCCACTCACGACCCCCGGGTGGGCTTCAGCTCTCCGCGGCCCGCAGCGTCGCCACCTCGCCCACCGGGATACCGGCCAGGCGGGCGATCTGCGCGTCGTCGAGACCTGCCGACGCCAACCTCTCGACCAGCCCCGCCAGCGCATCCTGCTCGTGCCGGACCGCCTCGACAAGCCGGTCGAGCTGACCGCGCACCCGGTCCAGCTCGACCGTGGCCCCGACAGCGCGGTCCGGGTCCTCGAGCAGGACCGCGAGGAGCCGGTCGCGGGCGACACCGTCGGGCGCGGCCCTGTCGGGACCAGCCCTGTCAGGACCGGCACTGTCGGGACCGGCATCGGCAGGCGTCCCGCCCCCCGGCTGCGGGCGGCGCGTCCGGTCGGCCGCCGCCCGGTTCGCCAGCGCGTTCGCGACGGCGTCGGCCAGCGTGCGCCCGGCACCGGCAGGCTCGTCAGCGGCGTCGGGGGCCGGCGACGGAACCGCGCGCAACACGGCGCCCGCCGTGCTCTCCGGCTGCGCCGCAACAGGTCGGGGCTCGCCCTGACGCCCGTGGGGCCCGGCGCCGGGGGCACCGGCGCCGGGCCCGTCCCCGGCGGACACCGTCGCGTCCCCGGTGGTCGACCGTCCGGCCTCGGGGCCGGCGGCGGCGTCGTCGGCGAGCGTCAGGTCGACGCGCAGCCACGGCGCCGCGACGTTCGTGTCGTCGGCAGGCTCCTCCGCGGCAGCCGTCGCCGCCACGCCGCGGTCGGGCACCCGGACCCCCACCGACGTCGATGCCCGCCGAGCCGACGCCCGCTGCAACAGGATGTCGGAGCTGACGGGCAGCGGCGTCGTATCGGGGTCACGCCCCTCGCTCCTCACGACGACCGGCCGGCCCCCACGCAACGCCGCGAGATCACCGACCGTCGTCACCGACGGCGCCACCGAGACGTTCCCGGAGACCATCGCAGGCTCTTCCGGCGTCGCGGCCTCCTCCGGCGCAGCCCCGGCCTCGGAGCCGGCGGTCACAGGCTCACCGAGCGTGCGCGCCGGCTCCCCGGGGACGACCGGTTCGCCCGGCACCGGCTCCTCGGCGGGCGCGGTCAGCGCAGCGGTGGTCCCCTCCGCGATCCGCCGGCGCCGCCGACGCAGCACCACCACGACGCACACGACCGCGACGACGAGCACAACACCCGCGACCACCAGCCAGCCGATGGGCACACCCAGTGGCGCAAGAGCTTCGGCCGAGAACGGCGACACCATGGGCGCGCACGGTACGCGAGGTCACATCACCGAGCGCAACCGTTGTCACCCGGAGCGTGACCCCGACGTCGAGCGGTCCGACCGGCTGCCCTTCGCGTCCTTCGCCTCGTCCGACGACGCACCGCCACCCTTGCCGTCGCGGCCACCCTCGGAGCCGCGTCCGGCCGACGACGGCCCCTGTGACGTGCGGTTGTCCGCGTCCTTCGTCCCGTTCGTCGACGACGACGCAGACTTCCCGGCGCCGTTCCCCGCCGGTTTTCCGGAGCTCACGGACCCGCTGCCGTTCGTGCCGGACGACGACGCGGCGCCCCCGGCGACCTTCCGGGATTCAGCCGATCCGGTGGTGCCGGCGCCCTTGTCCCGAGTGGTGTCGGCGGCCTTCGGCGCGGACTGCGCGGCGCCTGTGGGCGTCCGGGTGGTCGGCGCGGCCGGGCGAGCGACCTTCTCCGACGCGGGCCGGAAGAGGTCGCCCGGCTGGCCTGTGTCGCCGTTGGGGCGCATCGACACCGTGGCGCCGTCCCCGGCGCTCTGCCGTCCCTGACCGACCCGCGCGGCCGGCATGTCGGCGGGCGACGGATGGGCGCTCTTCTGCGGTCCGGCGCCCTCCTGCGAGCCCTTCGGTGCGCCGGCCTGCGACGACTTCTGACCTTGCGCCGGCTTCTGGGCCCGCGACAGCGGCTCCTGGGCCGGGGGTTTCTGGGCGGGCGGTTTCTGGGCGGGGGGTTTCTGGGACGGCGCCTTCTGCTGCACCGTCGGGGCCGAGCCGGACGCGACCGCCGGGGGCTTCGGGCCGCCCGGGGTCCGCGCGGCGGGCGGGGGCGAGTAGCCCCACGACCCGGGGGCGGCCGGTCCCGACGACACCGGACGCGACCCAGCCGGCTTCTGCTCGGGCGGCTGCGGCGGCCCGGCAGGCTTCGCCGCAGGCGGCTTCGCGGGTGGCCCGGCCGCCCCGGCCGCCGGGGGCTTCTGGCCACCGGCCGCCGCCAGGGGCGTCTGCGCCGAGGGGTTCTGCGTCGCAGGCTTCTGGGCCGGGGGCTTCCGCATCGCAGGCTTCTGGGCCGAGGGGTTCTGCGCCGAGGGGTTCTGCGCCGAGGGGTTCTGCGCCGAGGGGTTCTGCGCCGAGGGGTTCTGCATCGCAGGCTTCTGCATCGCAGGCTTCTGCATCGCATCCGCTGCAGACGTCGGGCCGGACGGAGCTGCGGGCTTCGGAGCGCCCGCGAGCGCAGCCCCGGGCTGCGACGACCCGGGCTGCGACGACCCGCCGCGGGCCGCCCCGGGCTGGGCCGGGCCGGGGGCTGTAGGACGTCCCCCGGCCGCCGCGGGACGTTGCGGCGTGCCAGGAGGCGTGGGCGCACCACCCGCCGCCGGCGGCTTCGCAGGTGCCGGACCCGGGGCGGCCGTGGGACCTGCGGGAACGGGTGGGGCGGAGACGATCGTCGGCATGGACCCGGCAGGCTGGGACGCGGCGGGCTGGGCTGCGGCGGGCTGGGCTGCGGCGGGAGCGGCGCCCGGGCGGCCCGCGTCGAGCTCGCTGCGCATCCGGGCCACGTCGCGGGCCAGTGCGTCGCGCCGGCGCGTGAGCTCGTCGACCTCGCGACGGGCGCGGCCGCGGATCTCCTCGGCCTCCTGCTCGGCGTGGGCGAGGATGGACTGCATCCGGTCGGACATGCCGTCGATGGGGTCGACCGGGCGCGGCGCCGGCGAGGGCCCGGGCCGCGGCGGGGGGGCGTTCACGGGGCGGGTGGCGTGGGCGGCGTCGAGGTCCGCGCGCATCCGGGCCAGGACCCGGTGCAGCCGCTGGATGTGGTCGTCGACCTGGCGGCGCGAGTAGCCGCGGAAGACGACGTCGAAGTGCGTGGCACCGGGGGACCGGTCGCCGGCGTCGGCCGACATCGCGTTACCTCCTGACCCGGGCGTCCAGACCGCCGAGCCTACCGTCAGCGAGGCACCACGTTCACCCTGTCGGAGCAGAGATCAGCCGGTCGGTGTGATCCCGGCCGCCGTCGTGGCGTCGTGCGTGGGCGGTTTCGGGCACGGGCAGGGCGGGGTGTGGTTCGCCTACGATCTGGTCGTGGACACCTCGCTGCGGCAGACGCTGCACCGGCGTGGCCTGCGCATGACACCTCAGCGTCAGCTCGTCGTCGACGCGGTCCGCGAGCTGGGCCACGCGACGCCGGAGCAGATCTGCACGCGTGTCCAGCAGACCGCGCCGGCCGTCAACATCACGACGATCTACCGCACGCTGGAGCTGTTGGAGCGCATCGGGCTCGTCCGCCACACACATCTGGGGCACGGCGCCCCGACCTATTCCGAGGAGGACCACCAGCACGTCCATCTGGTGTGTCATCTGTGCGGGACGGTCGCGGAGGCGCCGACGGACCTGATGGACGCGCTGGCGGAACGGTTGCGCGAGGAGTCCGGGTTCACGTTGGACGCGACGCACGTCGCCCTGTCGGGCCGGTGCGCCGACTGCACGGAGGACGCGGACGCCTCGCCGGAGGCCGGTGAGGCCGCGGCGAGCCACCAGCACCACACGCACGACCACACCGAGGGGAGCGCGCGGTGACGGAGCCGCAGACGGACGTCGACACCACCGGGCAGGGGGCACCGGCCGATCCCGACGAGGCGGTCCCGGCCCACCGCGGCGACCCGTTGGCCGAGCAGCGGGCGATGGCCCGGGGCGCGGCCGTCGTCGACCGGGGGCATCGCGAGGTGATCGCGGTGCCGGGCGAGGACCGGCTGAGCTGGCTGCACCTGCTGCTCACCCAGCACGTGAGCGAGCTGCCGGAGGGCACGGCCACCGAGGCGCTCGTCCTGGACCTCAACGGCCGGGTGCTGCACCACATGAACGTCGCGCACGTCGACGACGTGGTGTGGCTCGACACGGACCCGGGCGACTCCGCCGAGCTGCTCGACTACCTGACGAAGATGGTCTTCTGGTCGAAGGTCGAGCCGCGGGACGCGACGGCGGAGCTCGCCGTGCTGAGCGTGGTCGGGCCCGACACGGCCGCCGTGCTGGCCGCGGCCGGCGTCCCGGTCCCCGGCGTTCCGTCGGGTGCGGCGGCGCTGCCCGGTGGCGGGTTCGTGCGGCGCATGCCGTGGCCGGGCAAGGACGCAGCCGATGTCGTCGTGCCGCGCGCCGAGCGTGAGGCCTGGTTCGCGCGGCTGACCGCGGCGGGTGCCCGCGCGGCGGGGGCGATGGCGTTCGAGGCGTTGCGGGTGGAGGCGTTGCGGCCGCGGCTGCGCGTCGACACCGACGAGCGGACGATCCCGCACGAGGTGGGCTGGATCGGCGCTGCCGTGCACCTGACCAAGGGCTGCTACCGGGGTCAGGAGACGGTGGCGCGCGTCGCGAACATGGGCAGGCCGCCGCGCAAGCTGGTGCTGCTGCACCTCGACGCGGGCGACGAGGAGCTGCCGCGGCCCGGTGACGCGGTGTTCAAGGACGGGCGCGCGGTCGGCCGTGTCGGCACGGTGACGTTGCACCACGAGCTGGGCGCGGTGGCGCTGGCGTTGGTGAAGCGGTCGGTCCCGGTCGACGCGGAGCTGGTCGCGGGTGTCGACGAGCGTGCCGCGCCTGCGCGGATCGACCCGGACTCGATGCCGCCGGAGGAGTCCACGCCGCCGCCGGGGCGGGCGGCCCAGTCGGGTCTGCGGGGCTGAGCGGGCTCGGGCGTCAGCCGTTGCCGCGGTGTGCGGCGACGGCGCCCCAGAAGTCGCGCAGCTCCTCGTAGCAGGCCTGCGCGACGTCTGCGTCGCCGTCCTGGAGGGCTTGCAGGGCGTCCTGGACGAGCTCGGCGGAGGTGTCGGCGCGCAGGGCGTCGTCGTCGACGAACGTGACGAGGCCGCCGTAGTCGAGCTCGACGACCGACGTGCGGTCGAAGCGGGCCAGCCAGCTCGCGGTTTCGGCGAGGACCTCGGCGGGACCGTCGTCGCCGATGCCGGAGTGGACGATCTTCTCGGCGCGTTCTGCCCGGGCGAGCGCGGTGCCGATGGGGACCTGCCAGTGCACGCGCCGGGTGCCGTGGAGGGTCAGCCGGCGCGCGTCGGGGTCGACGAGGGAGAACCAGGGCAGCGGGACGGTCCAGGCGGACGAGACGACGTGGGCGGCGCCGGCGCCGATCTCGGCGAGCGCGGCCTCGGCGTCGCGACGGGCGACGGACTCGGGGCCGCCCAGGACGGCGGCGCGCAGCACGGGCGGTTCCTCGGTGAGGAAGGCGAGCAGCGCCGCGGCGGCCCGGGGGCGGGTGTCGAGCGGGCAGACGAGCGTGTCGCCCGTCTCCGATGTCGTGACGAGGACGTCGACGGCGTCGGTGGGCAGCTGCCCGGAGCCGAGTCCCACGCGGAGGCAGCGGTCGCGGTCGCGGGTACCGGCGTCACCGGCGGCGAGGGGGCCGCGGCGGAGGGCGTCGCGGACCGGCGCGCCGGTGGGGCCGTCGAACGCCCGGAGGGGTTCGTAGACCCGCAGGTACGACAGGAACGGCTCCGGCATGGACGGGATGATTCCAGGCGCGGGGCGGTTCCGGGTCACACCATCGATGCCACGTCGCACGGTGGCGGGTCAGCAATGTACGGTGGACCCCAGGATATTGATGACATGAATGGGGCCGCCGAGACATCCGGCCGCCCCTTCCCTGTTGTAAGGGGGACCAGCCATGGGGCGCGGACGAGCCAAGGCCAAGCAGACGAAGGTGGCCCGCGAGCTCAAGTACAGCTCCCCCACGATGGATCTCGATGCGCTGCAACGCGAGATCGGTAGTGGGACGGCTCCTTCTGACGACGAGGAGTACGACGAGTACGACTCGTACTACTCCTCCTACGCCTCCAAGGACGACGAGGCGGACGAGGACGCACCCCGCCGCTAGGGGCGTCTGACGACTCCGGCCGTAGCACGGTGGGCCCGAGTTGTTCGGTGCGCTCCTGGGGCTGGTTCGTCCCGTCGTCGTGAACCGGGCGCTTCGGCGCCCGGTTCGGCGTGTCCACGTGGTGCCGACGTTCGGCTGGGGTGGTCACCTTCCCCTCTGCTTGTTATAGTTGCGCTATAACAAGCAGAGGGGTGATGCGACGATGGGACGGACGGCCAGAGCCCTCCTCACGGGGGCCCCGCACCTGGTGGCGGTGACGCCCGCACTCGTGACCGCGCTGGTCGCGGCCGATCGGATGCCCGCCGAGCCCGCCACACGGTTCACCTTCGACGGCACCGCGGTCTCGACCATGCCGCACGCCGCACTGGTGGCGACGATCGTCGCGCTCGGCGTGGTGCTGGCGTTCGTCTTCGGCGCGATGGGCGCCCGGCCGACCGCGGCGCGGGTGTCGTCGTTCGACACGGCGCGGTTCTTCGGCGCGGTCTCGTGGGCGACGGCAGGCCTGCTGGGCGGGGTGCTGTACGAGGCGACGGCGGCCAACGTCGACGTGGCATCCGCCGCCGAGGCGCACCTGACTGCCGACCGGTTGCTGATCGCCGTCGGCGTCGCGGTCGTGGCGGGCGTCGTCGGGTACCTGGTGACGCCGTCGGCGCCCCCGGCTCCCGAGGAGCCCCCCGGCGCGCCGGTGCCGATCGGGGCCACGGAGCGGGTGAGCTGGTCGCGCCGCATCGAGTCGCGGATGTCGCTGGCCCTGGGGGCGGTGGTCCTCGTCGGTGGCCTGGTCCTGGGCTGGCTCGCCGGGTGGCTGCCGGGCGCGCTCCTCATCGTGGTCGGGCTGGCGGTGCTGCTGCTCGGCTCGTCGGCGTTGGTGACCGTCGACCGCCGCGGGCTCGTCGTCGCGCTCGGTGCGCTGGGGTGGCCGCGGCTGCGCGTCCCCGTCGACGACATCGCGTCGGTGACCGCGGGGGACGTCTCCCCCGCGCAGTTCGGCGGCTGGGGCTACCGGCTGACGCCGGGCGGCTCGGGTGTGGTGCTGCGCAGCGGTCCGGCAGTGATCGTGACGCGACGGTCGGGGCGGCGCTTCACCGTCACCGTCGACGACGCGCGCACGGCCGCGGGCCTGCTGACCAGCCTGGTCCACGAGGTGTCCTGACGTGTTGTTCCGGATCGACCCGTCCCGGCCGGTCCTCCTCGCCGACCAGATCGCCGCGAACGTGCGTCGTGGCATCGCCGAGGGGACGGTCGCGCCGGGCGAGCGGCTGCCTCCGGCGCGGGAGCTGGCGGCGTCGCTGGACGTGAGCATCCACACCGTGCTGGCGGGCTACCAGCAGCTGCGCGACGAGCAGCTGATCGAGCTGCGGCGTGGGCGCGGCGCGACGGTCCGGGAGGGGTTGCGACCCGACCGCGCAGCCCTGTTGGGGCTGGTGCACGATCTCGTGGCGGCCGCGCGCCGCATCGACCTCGACGACGAGGAGCTGGTCGATCTCGTCCGGTCGGCGGCCGCGGGTTCGTGATCCACACGCCCGTCGGGGTGGCAGGCTCCGACCGGGGTAACGCGGCTCCTGCGCGCGGCGATCGACTCGGCAGAGGCTCGTCCTGGACGGGCGCGGGCGACACGTCGTGCCGCGTGACGTGGATCATCGCGGTAGTGTCAGCCTGACGAGAATTTCGAACGTCAGGAACGGATCACGATGCGTGGCAACCTGTTCGCCGTCGGCGTGGACCTGGTGGTCCTCACCGTCCGCGACGACGAGCTGTGCGTGCTGCTGGTACGCCGCACCGAGAAGCCCTTCGAGGACACGTGGGGCCTGCCCGGCGGGTTCGTCGCGCCCGACGAGGACCTGCCCGACACCGCGGCCCGCGAGCTGGCCGCCCAGACCGGCGCCGGCACCGCCGGGCGCGTGTCCGGGCACCTGGAGCAGATCGCGGGCTACGCCGCGCCCGACCGCGACCCCCGCGGACGCGTACTGTCCGTCGCGTTCCTGGCCCTGCTGCCCGACATGCCCGACCCCGACCAGCCCGACGTCGTCAGCGGCTGGCACCCGGTGGCCGACGTCACCGATCTCGCGTTCGACCACGCCCAGATCCTCGCCGACGGCGTCGAGCGCGCCCGCGAGACGCTCGAGTACACGACGCTCGCCGCTGCCTTCTGCCCGCCCGAGTTCACGGTCACCGACCTGCGCCGCGTCTACGAGGCCGTGTGGCGCACCGAGATCGACCCGCGGAACTTCTCCCGCAAGGTCACCTCGACCCCCGGTTTCCTTGTGCCGACGAACCGGCACGTCACGGGCGGCCCCGGCCGGCCGGCGCAGCTGTTCCGCCGTGGCCCGGCCACCCGGCTGCACCCGGCGATGCTGCGGGAGCCCGCCGTCCGCGTGGGCTGAGCGGCACGCCCGAGAACGGGGCGCAACCTCACGGTCGTCCCGACGCCGGAACACAGCAGTGAGGTTGCGCGCGGTTCTTCGCGCGCAACCTCACGGTCGTTGCGCGTGCGGATCGCGACAGTGAGGTTGCGCGCGGGTCGGCGGGCCCGGGTCGGCGGGCCCGTCAGAAGCGCGGGTGCTCGCCCTGCAACTGCACGCGCGCGCCGACGCCCGTCGGCTCGTCGCCCGTGCCACGGCGCACCTCGCCCAGCACCCACGACGGCACGTGCCGCGCGGTGAGCACAGCCAGGGCACGGTCCACGTCGTCGGGCGGGAGCACGGCGACCATTCCGACGCCCATGTTGAACGTCTTCTCCATCTCGGCCCGCTCGACGCGGCCCCGGGAAGCGATCAGCTTGAACACCGGCGCGGGCGTCCAGCTGCTCCGGTCGGCGACGGCGACGAGGCCGTGCGGCAGGACCCGCTCCAGGTTGCGGGCCAGCCCGCCGCCGGTGATGTGGGAGAACGTCCGCACCCCGGTCTCGGCGGCCAGTGCGAGGCAGTCGCGGGCGTAGATGCGCGTCGGGATCAGCAGCTCCTCGCCGAGCGTCGTCCCGAACTCCTCGACGTGCCCGTCGAGCGGGATCCGCGCGATGTCGAGCAGGACGTGGCGGGCCAGCGAGTACCCGTTGGAGTGCAGGCCCGACGAACCCATGGCCAGCAGGACGTCGCCTGGGCGGACGCGCTCGGGGCGCAGCATGGCCTCGGCGTCGACGATGCCGACACCGGTCGCGGAGATGTCGTACCCGCCGGCCTCCATGAGGCCGGGGTGCTCGGCGGTCTCGCCGCCCAGCAGGGCGCAGCCGGCCTGCTTGCAGCCTTCCGCGATGCCCTTGACGATCGACGCCACCTGCTCGGGGACGAGCTTGCCGACGGCGATGTAGTCCTGCAGGAACAGCGGCTCGGCACCGCACACGACCAGGTCGTCGACGACCATGGCGACCAGGTCGAGGCCGATCGTGTCGTGCTTGTCCATGGCCTGGGCGACGGCGACCTTCGTGCCGACGCCGTCGGTGGACGCCGCGAGCACCGGCTCGGTGTAGCGGCTCAGCTTCGGTGCGAACAGTCCGGCGAACCCGCCGATGCCGCCGAGGACCTCGGGACGCGTCGCCATCTCGGCGTGCGGGCGGAACGCCTCGACGGCCTTCTCCCCGGCCTCGATGTCGACGCCCGCCGACGCGTAGCTGGCCCGCGGGGTGTCCTCGCGGTCCTGCACGTTGTCCTCGGGCACGGTCGGCGTGGGCGGCATGGGGTGATCGCTCCTGACGGCCGCCCTGGTGGGCGCCCTGTCTGTCACGGCCGCGGGTGCGGCCTGTCGTCTGGCGGCCGCGGGGCGCGGCCGTGGGTCGTCGGCGCAGGTCGTCGGCATGGTCCCCGGCCCGTGGCCCGCACCGGGTTCCGCGCGTCGTGGACCCGACGACGGACGCCCTGGATCATCATGGCCGGTCACCGGCCGGACGGTCGAGCCCGGACCGGCGTGCGCGGCCCGGGCTCGGCATCCCGGGTCGCGGGATCCCGTCAGGGACGACGCAGGGCGTCCGCCGCACCGTAGCCGACCGAGAGTGGCGCGGCATCGCCCGACACCTCCGCGGCGACGCCGGCGAAGCTCTTCGTCGCGTCGGCGGCGGCCCGGTCGTCGCCCAGCTCGAGCAGGTGTTTGCCCAGGCGCGCCTCCTCGGGCAGCGCGATGGGGTACTCGCCGTCGAAACAGGCGCAGCAGAGCCGGCTGCGGGGCTGCTCGGTGGCCGCGACCATGTTGTCGATCGACACGTAGCCGAGGGTGTCGGCGCCGATCGAGCGGCGGACGCCGTCGACGTCGAGGCCGCTGGCGAGCAGCTCGGCGCGCGTGGCGAAGTCGATGCCGTAGAAGCAGGGCCAGCGCACGGGCGGGGACGCGATGCGCACGTGCACCTCGACGGCGCCGGCCTCGCGCAGCATCCGGACCAGGGCGCGCTGGGTGTTGCCGCGGACGATCGAGTCGTCGACGACGACCAGGCGCTTGCCGCGGATCACGTCGCGCAGCGGGTTGAGCTTGAGCCGGATACCGAGCTGGCGGATGGTCTGCGACGGCTGGATGAAGGTGCGGCCGACGTAGGAGTTCTTGACCAGCCCCTGGCCGTAGTCGATGCCGGAGCCCTGCGCGTAGCCGATCGCGGCGGGGGTTCCCGACTCGGGGACCGGGATCACCAGGTCGGCCTCGACGGGGTGCTCCTGGGCGAGCCGGCGGCCGATCTCGACACGCGTCGCGTGCACGGAGCGGCCGGAGATCGTGGTGTCGGGGCGGGCGATGTAGACGTACTCGAACACGCAGCCCTTGGGCTCGGGGTTGGCGAACCGCGAGCTGCGCATGCCGTTCTCGTCGATGGCGATGAGCTCGCCGGGCTCGACCTCGCGGACCATGGAGGCGCCCACGATGTCGAGCGCCGCGGTCTCGCTGGCGACGACCCAGCCGCGCTCCAGCCGACCGAGCACGAGCGGGCGGACGCCCTGCGGGTCGCGGGCCGCGTAGAGGGTGCTCTCGTCGGCAAAGACCAGCGAGAACGCGCCACGGGCCCGCGGCAGGACACGCATGGCGGCCTCCTCGAGGCCGGTGTCGGCGGCGTCGGCGGCCATGAGCTCGCACAGCAGGTCGGAGTCGGTGCTGGCGCGAAACGAGCCGCCGGCCAGGCCGCGGGCGGCGATCTCGTCGCGCATCTCGGCGGTGTTGACGAGGTTGCCGTTGTGGGCCAGGGCCACGCCGCTGCCGGTGGCGGTGGTCCGGAACGTCGGCTGCGCGTTCTCCCAGGTGCTGGACCCGGTCGTGGAGTAGCGGTTGTGACCGACGGCGAGGTGCCCGCGCAGCGACGACAACGTCTGCTCGTCGAACACCTGGCTCACCAGACCGAGGTCCTTGAACACCACCATGCGGTGGCCGTCGGAGACGGCGATACCTGCGGACTCCTGGCCGCGGTGCTGGATGGCGAACAGCCCGTAGTAGGCGAGCTTGGACACCTCCTCACCGGGCGCCCACACGCCGAACACACCGCACTCGTCGTGCGGGACGTCGTCGTCGGTGTCGGGATTGGGGGCGGGGTGCTCGTTCCTGCCGGAACTCAACGCACACACTCTCCTCGGCTGACGGCGGGCAACACCGTGCGCCGATTCTACGCGGCCGCTGGTCGAGAACCCATCCCACGGGACCGGCGTCACCGATCGCCGCCCACGGGAATATCGGGCCGGTCAGCGCAGGGAGCGGCGCACCAGGTCGGGCACCCATGCCGCGGGGCCGGCGTCGCCGAACCAGCGGCCCTGGCCGAGGTCGCAGCCCAGGCGTTCGAGCCGCTCGGCCTGCGTGCGCGTCTCCACCCACTCGGCGGTGACCTCGAGGTCGAGCGCGTGGGCCAGCTCGACCAGCGCGCGGACGATGCTCTCGTCCATCGGGTCGGGGGCGGGGTGGCGCAGCCCGTCGATGAACGAGCCGTCGATCTTGAGGGCGTGCACGGGGAGCCGCCGCAGCCACGCGAGGCTCGACCAGCCGGTGCCGAAGTCGTCGAGGGCCAGCCGCACGTCGGCGCCGCGCAGGGCGCCCAGCACGTCGAGGGCGAGCGCCTCGTCGCCGAGGACGGCCTGCTCGGTGATCTCCAGCTGCAGCTTGCGCGGCGGCAGCCCCGACTCGGCCAGCGCGTCGGTGACGGCGTCGAACCAGCCGGGCGCGACCAGCTGCACCGGTGAGACGTTGACGCTGACGTAGGGCGAGGCGTCGCCGAGCCGTTCGTGCCATCCGGCGGCCTGCCGGCACGACTCGCGCAGCACCCAGCGACCGAGGGACACGATCGCGCCGCTGCGTTCGGCGAGCTCGATGAACCGGCCCGGCCCGAGGACACCCTCGACGGGGTGCTGCCACCGTACGAGCGCCTCGGTGCCGAGGACGTGCTCGTCGCGCAGCCGCACGAGCGGCTGGAAGGCGAGCCGGAACTCGCCGCGGTCGACGGCCTCGGGCAGGCCCGCGAGCAGTGTGGACCGGGCGGCCTCGCCGGCGTCGCGCTCCGGGTCGAACAGCACCCGGCGCCCGCCGCCCTGCGCCTTGGCCCACGACAGTGCGACGTCGGCGGAGCGCATGAGCTCCTCGGGGACGGTCGTGGCCGTCGGCGCCTCGCTGACCCCGATGCTGGCCGTGACCGTCAACGACCGGCCCGCCAGCTGGAACGGTGGTCCCAGCGCGTCGAGGAGCCGGTCGGCGAGGGCCTTCATGTCGTCGGCGCCGGTGGTGTCGACGGCGAGCACGGCGAAGTCGTCACCGCCGGTGCGGGTGACGAGGTGGTCGCCCGCCGCCATCTGCAGCCGGCCGGCCACCGCGAACAGCAGCTCGTCGCCGACCGCGTGGCCGAGGGTGTCGTTGACGGAGCGGAACCCGTCGACGTCGACGGCGCACAGCCCGGCCCGGCGGGCGGCCCCGGGTGCGAACGCCTGCCGCAGCTGCGCCTCGGCGACGCCGCGGTTGGGCAGCTGGGTCAGCCGGTCGAGGGTGGCGGCCCGTTCGAGGCGGGACCGCAGCCGGTGCCGTTCGGAGATGTCCTGGACGACGGCGACGACCCGGTCGGGCTCACCGCGGTCGTTGCGGACGAGGGTGGCGTTGAGGCGGGCCCAGACGACGATCCGGTCGGGCCGCACCAGCCGGACGTCGATCTCGACGCTGTCGGGCCCGTCGGCGGACGCGACCCGGTGGTAGCTCTCGACGAACGTGGCCAGGTCGTCGGGGTGGACGAAGTCGGCGGCCGCGTGCGGGAGCTCGGGCGGCTGGTCGGCGCCGAAGAGCCGGTAGAGGGCGGGGTTGGCGTCGATGACGTCGCCGGCGAGACTGCCGACGGCGATGCCGACCCGCCCGCGCAGGTAGAGGGCGCGGTAGTGCAGGTCGCCGTCGGTGAGGACGCGCTGCAGGTCCTCCGGCGGCCAGCGGGTGGCGGTGAGGAGGTCCTGCCGTTCGCTCTCGGCACGCTCACGCATCGCGGCGAGGTAGCCGGCGACGAGCTGGTCGAGCGCCGTGGCCAGGCGGCGGGCGCCCTCGGGGCCCGGGGTGCCGAGCATCGCCTGCGCGTCGCTGCGCAGCAGGCCCAGCGTCGGCGGGAGGAGCTCCTCGGGCTGGGGGCCGCCCGCCCCGAGGGGGCGCTTGGCGGGTCCGCAGTGGTACAACGAGGCGCCGATCCGGCGCGCGGTGGGCGGCCAGAACGGGTCGGCGCGCAGCACCGTCGACAGTCGCCGCAGCAGCGTGCGGAGCTGGCCGATGGCGGGGCTGCCGGCGCCGGGCAGCAGATCGGCCCAGCGGTCGGCGAGCCGGCTGGCCGGATCGGGTGTCGAGGGGCCGGCGCCGACGGGCTCGACCGGCTCGACGGCGCGCAGGGCCCGGCCCGGTTCCGGGGTGGCCCGGTCGGACGGTCCGGGCAGCCGTGCCACGACCATGCCCGTCACCTCCGTCGCCCGTCGCGTGACGACCGCACGATCGCGCACTCTGCGGCGCCATCCTCGACCGCCGAAGGCTGTTTCGCCACCGGCAGGTGTTGCGGATCATCCGTGCAGGTGATGAGGACGTCACCTGCTGTCAGCGCATCGGTAGCAACGTCGCCACCTCGGGTGCACGCGATCCGGACGCCGTCAGCACGCCCGTGTGAACCGCATCACACCAGGTGAGGATACCGCGGGAGAGCGCGAGCCACGTCCTCGGATCGGTCTCGACGACGTTCGGCGGGTTCCCGCGGGTGTGCCTGGGCCCCTCGACGCACTGCACCGCGCCGAACGGCGGAACGCGCACCTCCACGGTGTGCCCGGGCGCCCGCTCGACCAGCCGCGCGAGACTCGCCTTCACCGCCGCCTTCAGCGTCGCCCGGTCGGGCTGCTCGCCGCCCGCGAGCCAGACCCCGATCGGATCGGGGCCGCACTCCGGCCCCGGGTCGGGCGCCGAAGGTCCGGGGTCGGGCGCCGAAGGTCCGGGGTCGGGCGCCGAAGGTCCGGGGTCAGACACCGAACAGCCTCGGCAGCGTGCCCTCCCACGCCTCCCGCAGCTCCTCGGCCGACAGCGGGGTGAGCGTCTCGATCCGCAGCCCGTCGCCACCCGTGGTGCCGATCCGTTCGGCGGGGACCCCCGCCGATCCGGCCCGCGCCAGGAACGCGTCGACGTCGGCGGCGGCGACCGTGACCAGCACCCGGCCCGCCGACTCGCTGAACATCGCGACGAACGGGTCGAGCCCCGCCGGCAGCGCCACCTCGGCGCCGTTGCCCCCGACGAGGACCGCCTCGACCAGCGCCTGCGCCAGGCCGCCGTCGGAAAGGTCGTGCGAGCCGCGCAGCTCACCCTCGGCCGACGCCGCGGCGAGCAGCTCCGCCAACCGCTGCTCCGCGGCCAGGTCGACCGCCGGCGGCAACCCACCCAGGTGGTCGTGGACGACGTGCGCCCACTCGCTGCCATCCAGCTCGTCGCGCGTCGCACCCAGGAGCACGACGGCGTCGCCCGCACCGGTGAACCCGCTGCGCACCCGCCGCGCGACGTCGTCGATCACGCCGAGGACGCCGATCACCGGCGTCGGCAGGATCGCGCGGTCGCCCGTCTGGTTGTAGAAGCTGACGTTGCCGCCGGTGACCGGGATGCCCAGCTGCGCGCAGCCGTCGGCCAGGCCCCGCACGGCCTGCGAGAACTGCCACATGACGTGCGGGTCCTCGGGCGAGCCGAAGTTCAGGCAGTTGGTCACCGCGGCCGGGACCGCACCGGAGACGGCCACGTTGCGGTACGCCTCGGCCAGCGCCAGCTGCGCACCCGCGTACGGGTCGAGCGCGGTGAACCGGGCATTGCAGTCGGTGGAGACGGCGATGCCGCGGCCGGTCTCCTCGTCGATGCGCACGACGCCGGTGTCGGCCGGCTGCGCAGACGCGGTGTTGCCACGGACGTAGCGGTCGTACTGCTCGGTGACCCACGCCCGGCTGCACAGGTTCGGGCTGGCCGCCATCCGCAGGATCTCCGCGCGCAGCTCCGACGGCGACGCCGGTCGCGGCAGCCGGTCGGCCACGTCGGCCTGCAGCGCGTCCTGCCCCGCCCCGCGCCCGACGGGCCGCTCGTACACCGGGCCGTCGTGGGCGACGGTGCGCGGCGGCACGTCGACGACCGTCTCGCCGCGGTGGCTGATCCGCAGCCGGTCACCGTCGGTCACCTCGCCGATGACCGTCGCGATCGTGTCCCACTTCGCGCAGACCGCCATGAACGCGTCGACGTCCTCGGGCCGCACGACCGCGCACATGCGCTCCTGCGACTCGCTGGACAGGATCTCCGCCGCCGTCATGCCCTCCGCGCGCAGCGGCACCACGTCGAGGTCGACGTGCATGCCGCCGTCGCCCGCGCTGGCCAGCTCGCTCGTCGCGCACGACAGGCCCGCGCCACCCAGGTCCTGGATGCCGACGACGAGCCCCGCGTGGAACAGCTCCAGGCAGCACTCGATGAGCACCTTCTCGGTGAACGGGTCGCCCACCTGCACGCTCGGGAGCTTCTTGCGGCCGCCGGCGTCGGCGTCGAACGTCTCGCTGGCCAGCACCGAGACGCCGCCGATCCCGTCGAGACCCGTGCGGGCGCCGAACAAGATGATCTTGTTGCCGGTGCCCGACGCGAAGGCCAGGTGCAGGTCCTCGACCCGCATCGACCCGACGCACATGGCGTTGACCAGCGGGTTCCCGGCATAGCCCGCGTCGAACACGACCTCGCCGCCGATGTTGGGCAGGCCCAGGGAGTTGCCGTAGCCACCGACGCCCGCCACGACACCGGGCAGCACCCGCGCGGTGTCCGGCGCATCGGCCGGACCGAAGCGCAGCGGGTCGGCCACCGCGATCGGCCGGGCACCCATCGCCATGATGTCGCGCACGATCCCGCCGACGCCCGTGGCCGCGCCCTGGTAGGGCTCCACGTAGGACGGGTGGTTGTGCGACTCGACCTTGAACGTCACCGCCCAGCCGTCGCCCACCTCGACGACGCCCGCGTTCTCACCGATGCCCGCCAGCATCTTCGCGCGCATCTCCTCGGTGGTGGTCTCACCGAAGTAGCGCAGGTGCACCTTCGACGACTTGTACGAGCAGTGCTCGCTCCACATCACCGAGTACATCGCCAGCTCGGCGTCGGTGGGTCGACGGCCGAGGATGTCGCGGATCCGCGCGTACTCGTCGTCCTTCAGACCCAGCTCCACATAGGGCTGCGGCTGGTCGGGGGTGGATGCGGCGCGCTCGACGGAGTCGACGGAGTCCAGCTGGCGAACGGTCCCGGTCACGACATCAGAGTAGTCGGCCACCCCGCGCGACCTGCGGTCACCGAGACGGCCCTCACCCGTGACACCCGACGCGGAGTCAGATCGCGCGCTCGCCCCCGGGCAGCTGGACGACGCTCACGAAGAAGTGGTCGATCTGCTTGATCGCCTCGATGAAGCGGTCGAAGTCCACCGGCTTGGTGACGTAGGCGTTGGCGTGCAGCTGGTAGCTGCGCAGCACGTCCTCCTCGGCCTGCGACGTCGTCAGCACGATCACCGGGATCGCCGACAGCGTCGGGTCGGCCTTCACCTCGGCCAGGACCTCCCGCCCGTCGCGACGGGGCAGGTTCAGGTCGAGCAGCACCAGGTCGGGGCGGGGCGCGTCGGCGTACTGGCCCTCGTTGCGCAGGTAGGCCAGGGCCTCCGCGCCGTCGGTGACCACGTCGAGCCGGTTGTGCAGGTACTCCTCGAACGCCTCACGCGTCATCAGCACGTCGCCCGGGTCGTCCTCGACCAGCAGGACGTTGATCACTCTCGCGTCGTCGGTCATCGTGTTCCTTCCCCGCCGGTGACGACGGTCGCCGGCTCGGTGTCGTCGGTGCTCGCCGCCCCGTCGTCGCCGCGCGAGCCGCGGGGCGGGACGAGGGTGAACCGGATCGTCGTGCCCGGTTCGGGACGCGGGTCGGTGTCGACCCAGATGCGGCCACCGTGGAACTCGACGATCTTCTTCGCGAGCGCCAGGCCGATGCCTGTTCCTGTGTAGACGTCACGGCCGTGCAGCCGCTGGAAGATCACGAACACCTTGTCCGCGTACTCGGGCTCGATCCCGATACCGTTGTCCGACACCGAGATCTCCCAGCCCTCACCGGGCTCCCCCACGGGCGCCGCCGCGATGCGCACCACCGGCGGCGCGTCGGGCCGGCGGAACTTGATCGCGTTGCCGATGAGGTTGGCGAACAGCTGCAGCAGCAGCTGCCGGTCGCCCGGCACCGACGGCAGCTCCTCGACGACGATCTCGCCGTCCGCCTCCGCGCGGGGCGTCTCCTGCTGGTCGGCGGCGGCGGAGACGACGTCGCGCAGGGCCAGCGTCGTGAACCCCGACGTCGTCCGCCCGACACGGGAGAAGGCCAGCAGGTCGTTGATCAGGCGCTGCATCCGCTGCGCGCCGTCGACGGCGAACTCGATGTACTGGTCGCCGCGCTCGTCGAGCTTGCCCCCGTAGCGGCGCTGCAGCAGCTGGCAGAAGCTCGCCACCTTGCGCAGCGGCTCCTGCAGGTCGTGGCTCGCGACGTAGGCGAACTGCTCGAGGTCGCGGTTGGAACGTTCGAGATCGCGCGTCTGCTCGTCGAGCCGCTCGGCGGTGTCACGGGCCCGGTCGAGCTCGCGGACGATGTGCGCGCGCATGGCCTCGACGTCGTCGCCGAGCATGACGATCTCGCGCGGGCCGCTGGAATCGACCCGGTGGGTGACGCTGCCCGACACCACGCCGCGGACCTGCGACGTCAACAGCGAGATCGGGCGCAGGACCGCGCGGCGCAGCACGATGCCCGTCGCGACCAGGAACAGCAGGGCGACCACCGCCACGACGATCCCGACGGCACTGACGAACGTCGCTGCCGTGTCGAGCCGCTCCCGGGCCGCGAGGCGCTGGGTATCGAGGTCGGCCTGCAGCTCGTCGACGCCGACGCGGACAGGATCGAACAGGCTGCGGCCGCCGTCGGCGGCGACGGACTCGACCGGGCGGCCCTCCCGGACCGCCGCGATCGCCGGGTCGGCGTAACCGGTGTGCCAGGCGTCGATGCCTGGTTCGATCCGGTCGAGCCACGCACCGAGCCCCGGCACCCCGTCGCGCAACGAGGTCAACGTCGCCAACGCGTCCTGCGCCGCCCTCGATCCGGAGACATACGGCGCCAACGACTCCTCGCGTCCGCTGAGCTGGAAGCCCCGCACACCGGTCTCCTGGTCGACCAGTGCGGTCGCCAGCAACTGGCCCGTCCGCACCGCGGGGCCGATCTTGTCGAGCAGGTCGGCCCGCGCGGAGTTCAGCCGATACAGCGACACGGCGCCGACGACGGCAGCGATCACCGACAGGACGAGCGCCACCGCGGCGACCGCACCGAAGATGCGCGCGAGCGGCCAGCGCCGGCCCTCGTCGGCCCGCGCCCTGCCGTCGACGGGCAGCCCGCCGCCCTTCCCGAGGCGCAACCGCGGCCTGCGGAACCGGGTGGGGGCGGCGGCCGCGTCGACCGCAGGCCGGGTCACGCCGGGCCCTCGTCGGACAGCAGCAGGATCGCGACGTCGTCGGCGAGCGGGCCGCCGTTGATCTCCTCGACGAGCTCCACCAGCTTGCCGGGCAACGTGTCCAGCGGAGTCGCCGCGTTCTCGCCGAGGAGGGTGAGCAGGCCCTCCTCCCAGAGCGGCTCGTCGCCGCCGCGGCCACGGCCCTCGATGAGGCCGTCGGTGTAGAGCAGCAGCGACCAGCCCGGGTCCAGCACGATCTCCCGCGGCGCCCACTCGGCGTTCGCATCGATCCCGAGCGGCAGACCGACCGTCGGCGGTTCGGTGCGCGGGGGCGGGCCCAGCAGAACCGGCGGCGGGTGCCCGGCGAGCCGGACGAGTCCCCGCCCGGCGCCGCCCGCCCCGTGCGGGGTGATCGCCAGCGTGCACACCGTCGTGAACAGGCGTGGGTCGTGCCGCTCGCTGACCAGCACCTCCTGCAACTTGGGCAGCAGCTGGCGCTCGGCGACACCGGCCAGCACCAGGGCCCGCCACGACACCCGCAGCAACGCGCCCAGGGCCGCCTCGTCGGGCCCGTGGCCGCACACGTCCCCGACGATTGCGTGCACCGTGCCCGACGGGTCGAGGACCGCGTCGAAGAAGTCGCCGCCGATCACCGACCGCGTACGGCCCGACCGGTAGAACGTCCGCGCCGCCACGCCCGACCCGGAGAGCAGCGGTGTGGGCATCAGGCCGCGCTCCAGACGGACCGACTCCGCCGCCGCAAGCTGCTCCTCGCGCAACCTGACCAGCCCGGCCTCGGCCCGGCGGCGTTCGATGGCGTACCGGATCGCCCTGATCAGGACGGGGCCGTCGGCCTTGCCCTTCACCAGATAGTCCTGCGCCCCGATCCCGACGGCCGCGATGCCCAGGTGCTCGTCGTCGAGGCCCGTGAGGACGCACACGGCCGCGCCCGGGTCCGCGGTGAGCAGCCGCCGCAGGCCGTCGAGCCCGCCCGTCGTCCCGGGCGTGTTGAGGTCGAGCAGGATGCAGTCGGCCGAGGCGAACAGCCGGTGTTCCAGCACGTCGACCAACGAGCCCGACACGCTCAGCTCCACCTCGGGACCGACCTCCGACAGCAGCTCCTCCACGAGGAACGCGTCGCCCGGGTCGTCCTCCACCAGCAGGACGCGGCGCCCCGGCTCGACGGGAAGGGCGCGGGTCACGTGATCGTGCTCCTCCTCCGGCCGGTGCCGCGTCCGCGGCGGTCGCGACAGCCTAGAGCCGACCGTGAACCCCCCGGCGACCCGGGACCGCGGGTCACGCCGCGGCGACCGCCCCGAGTACCGACGTGAACAGGCCGAGACCGTCGGTCGTCGGGCCGGTCAGGGGGTCGATCGCGTGCTCGGGGTGAGGCATCAGACCCACGATCCGGCCGTCGGCCGACGCGACACCGGCGATGTCGGCCGTCGCACCGTTCGGCGCCCCGCCGACGTAGCGGAACACCACCCGGCCCTCGCCCTCCAGCTCGGCCAACGTCGCGGCGTCCGCCACGTAGCGGCCCTCACCCGACTTCAGCGGGACGACGATCTCCTGGCCCGTGGTGAACCCGCCGGTCCACACCGTCGACGCCGACTCGACCCGCAACGTCTGGTCGCGGCAGATGAAGTGCAGCCCGGCGTTGCGCACCAGCGCACCCGGCAACAGCCCGGCCTCGCACAGAATCTGGAAGCCGTTGCAGATGCCCAGCACCGGCAGCCCGCGCCGCGCGGCCTCGACGACCTCACGCATGATCGGTGCCTGGCTGGCGATCGCGCCCGCCCGCAGGTAGTCGCCGTAGGAGAAGCCACCCGGGACCACGACGGCGTCGACACCGCGCAGGTCGTGGTCGCCGTGCCACAGCGCGACGGCGTCGGCGCCCGCGCGACGTGCCGCGCGGGCCGCGTCGGCGTCGTCGAGCGTGCCGGGGAACGTGATCACACCGATCCGCATGCTCATACCCGCCTCACCGTCCAGTCCTCGATCACCGGGTTGGCCAGCAGGTCGCCCGCGATGCGGTGCAGGGTCTCGTCGTCGAGCGAGTCGTCGACCTCCAGCTCGAAGTGCTTGCCCTGCCGTACGTCGGCCACCCCGTCGATCCCGATCCGCGTCAACGCACGCGTCACGGCCTGCCCCTGCGGGTCCAGGATCTCGGGCTTCGGCATCACGTCAACGACCACTCGCGCCACGCCACAAGACTACGGGGAGGATCCTCGCCGATCACGCCCACCTGCGGTGATGAACGGGCGAGCGGTTGTGACGCTGCCGACCCCCAGCCCCCGGATCAGGGCCGTTCGCTGGCAAAAGACAGGCCCCCGGAGCAGAGTGGCCGCCGTGCAGATCACCCACTTCGGCCACGCGTGTGTGCTCGTCGACACCGGAGCCGCCCGGTTGCTCATCGACCCGGGGACCTTCTCGTCGGGCTTCGAGAAGCTCGGCGGGCTCGACGCGATCCTCGTGACCCATCAGCACTTCGACCACCTCGACGAGGACCGGCTCGCGCCACTGCTGGCGGCCAACCCGGAGGCACGTCTCATCGTCGACGTCGGTACCGCGACG
The DNA here is from genome assembly GCF_007989085.1 of Pseudonocardia sulfidoxydans NBRC 16205. Classification (GTDB taxonomy): domain Bacteria; phylum Actinomycetota; class Actinomycetes; order Mycobacteriales; family Pseudonocardiaceae; genus Pseudonocardia; species Pseudonocardia sulfidoxydans. The sequence continues at coordinate 22,264 of NZ_BJVJ01000024.1, read as the reverse complement.
ACGCTGTACGACTACACCCACGAGGTCGTCGCCCCGGGGGAGTCGTTCTCGGTCGCGGGTGCCTCGATCGACGTCCTGGGCGGGGACCACGCGACGATCCACCCCGACATCCCGATCGTGCCCAACAACGGCTACCTGATCGACGGCACGACCCTGCACCCCGGCGACTCCTTCACGCCACCGCCCGGGGAGCTCGACGTCCTGCTGCTGCCGACGGGTGCGCCGTGGCTGAAGCTGTCCGACGCCGTCGACTACCTGCGTGCGGTCGAGCCCCGCACGGCCGTGCCGATCCACGAGGCCGTGCTGTCGCGGCCCGCGATGCACTACGGGGTGTTCGAGACCCTCGGCCCGGCCGGCACGACCGTGCAGGTGCTGGAGCGGGAAGTCGCGACGAAGGTCTGACCCCTTCCGCGCGCAACCTGACGGTCCTGTTTCCGACGGATCACGACGGTGAGGTTGCGCCCGGTTCGTCGCGCGCAACCTGACGGTCCTGTTACCGACGGAACACGACGGTGAGGTTGCGCCCCGGTCGCTCGGGTCAGGCCGCGCCCGCGTGGACGCCGTCGGCGTAGGTGAGGGGGTGCGCGCCCGCCGCGAGGACCGCGTCGACGGCCGAGAGCGCGGCCTCGACGCGCAGCGGGCGGCGCAGGTCCTTGGCGCGCAGGCCGAGCCGGACGAGCCCGCCACGGCGGGCGACCCGGCCGGCCTCGGCGACGAGCACCCGGCAGCGCCAGCTCTCGGCCGCGTGCCGGTCCTCGGGCCGCCGCTCCCCCGACACCCGGAACCCCAGCACCCGGCTCGCGACCACGGTCCCCTGCTGCAGCGCGTGGACGGCGCCGTCGTCGGCACACAGGACGAACGCACTGGCGCGCAACGCCTGGACGGTGCCGGGCGAGGCGAGCCAACGGGGCGGGGCGAAGAGGTCGGTGTCGAGCCCGGCCGCGCGGGCCGCGCGCCGGGCGGCGACGACCCGCAGCCCGGCCTCGTGCTCCGGGAGCACCGCGAACTCGGCGCGACGCCCCAGCCGCACGGGCGAGCGCTGCCAGGCGCCGATCGGGTCGGGGGTGTGGTCGAAGCCGTGGAGCAGGACCGCGTCGCCCCCGACCCTCCGCCCCCGCAGCCAGTCGACGACGGCCGGGTCGGCGGCCTCGCGTCGCAGCCGGGGCCGGAACAGGTGCGACAGCGGGACCCCGCGCACGTCGAGCGCGTCGGCCAGCTCGCCCGCGGGGCCGAGCGAGGCGGGGTCGGCGGTGAGTCCGGACAGGGACACGACCAGTCGGCTCATACCCCCATGGGGCCACACCACCGGTGAACCGCGCATCCCGGCCCGGGCGAACGTCTCACGAACCCCAGGTGGTGCCCGTCAGCCGCTCGTAGACCTCGACGTAGCGGGCCCGCGTGGCGGCGACGACGTCGGCGGGGACCTCGGGGCCGGGCGGGGTGCGGTCCCAGTCGAGCGTCGACGACCAGTCGCGCACGTACTGCTTGTCGAACGAGAACTGCGGACGGCCGGGCTCCCACTGGTCGGCGGGCCAGTAGCGGGACGAGTCGCTGGTCAGCACCTCGTCGCCGAGGACGATCTCGCCGGCGCCGTCGAGGCCGAACTCCAGCTTCGTGTCGGCGACGATGATCCCCGCCTTCGCGGCGAGCTCCGTGCCGCGCGCGTAGACGGCCAGCGTGAGGTCGCGCAGCCGGGCCGCGGTCGCGGCGCCCACCGAGTCGACGACCTCGTCGAACGTCATGAACTCGTCGTGCTCGCCGACGGGCGCCTTCGTCGTCGGCGTGAAGATCGGCTCTGGCAGCTTCGAGCCCTCGACGAGTCCGGGCGGCAGCGCGATGCCCGAGACGGTGCCCTGCTTCTCGTACTCCTTGAGCCCCAGCCCGGTGAGGTAGCCGCGGGCGATGCACTCGACGGGCAGCATGTCGAGCTTGCGGCAGCGGATCGCGCGGCCCGCGAACTCGGCCGGGACGTCGGTTGCGGAGACGACGTGGTTGGGGACCAGGTCGGTGGTCCGGTCGAACCACCACAGCGACAGCGCGGTGAGCAGGGCGCCCTTGTCGGGGACGGTCGTCGGCAGCACGACGTCGTAGATCGAGAGCCGGTCGGACGTGACGAGCAGGAGGTCGCCGTCGAGGTCGTAGACGTCGCGGACCTTGCCCGAGTGCAGCAGCTTCACAGGATCGCTCCGGGGGTGTAGGCGGCCGCGTCGGGGTGGGCGGCGGTGATCTCCTCGACGCGGGCGACGACGGCCGCGACCTGGGCTCCGGCGGCGCCGGTGAACGACAGCGGGTCGGACAGCAGCCCGTCGAGCAGGCCCGCGGGCAGCGCGAGGCGCTCGTCGCCCTGCAGCCGGGCGATCAGGTCGTTGTCGACCTGGCCCTTCTCCCGCATGGCCAGCGCGACGCCGACGGCGTGCTCCTTGATGACCTCGTGCGCGGTCTCGCGGCCCACCCCGGCGCGGACGGCGGCCATGAGCACCTTCGTCGTCGCCAGGAAGGGGAGGTAGCGGTCGAGCTCGCGGGCGATGACGGCCGGGTAGGCGCCGAACTCGTCGAGGACGGTCAGCGCGGTCTCGAAGAGGCCGTCGAGGGCGAAGAAGGCGTCGGGCAGGGCGACCCGGCGGACGACCGAGCAGAAGACGTCGCCCTCGTTCCACTGGGCGCCGGCGAGCTCGGCGGCCATGGCGGCGTTGCCGCGGAGCACGACCATGAGGCCGTTGATGCGCTCGGCGGAGCGGGTGTTCATCTTGTGCGGCATGGCGCTGGAGCCGACCTGGCCGGGCTTGAAGCCCTCCGTCGCGAGCTCGGCGCCGGCCATCAGGCGGATCGTCGTCGCCAGGCTGGACGGGCCGGCCGCGAGCTGGACGAGCGCGGAGACGACCTCGTGGTCGAGCGAGCGGGGGTAGACCTGGCCGACACTGGTCAACGTCCTCGCGAAGCCGAGGTGCGATGCGACCCGACCTTCGAGTTCTGCAAGACGAGCGGGGTCGCCGTCGAGCAGGTCCAGCATGTCCTGCGCCGTCCCGACCGGGCCCTTGATGCCGCGCAACGGGTAGCGGCCCCGCAGGTCGGTCAGCCGGTCGTAGGCCGCGAGCAGCTCGTCCGCGGCGGAGGCGAAACGCTTGCCCATCGTCGTCGCCTGGGCGGCGACGTTGTGGCTGCGCCCGGCCATCACCAGCTCGGCGTGCTCCGCCGCGCGGCGGGCGAGCCGGGCCAGGATCGCGACGGTGCGGTCGGCCACCAGGTCCAGCGACAGCCGGATCTGCAGCTGCTCGACGTTCTCCGTCAGGTCGCGGCTGGTGAGGCCCTTGTGGACGTGCTCGTGGCCGGCGAGGGCGTTGAACTCCTCGATGCGGGCCTTCACGTCGTGGCGGGTGACGCGCTCGCGGGCGGCGATCGAGGGGAGGTCGACCTGTTCGACGACGTTCTCGTAGTCGGTGATCGCCTGCTCGGGCACGTCGACCCCGAGGTCGCGCTGGGCGCGCAGCACCGCGATCCAGAGCCGCCGCTCCAGCACGATCTTGTACTCGGGCGACCAGAGCCGGACCAGCTCGGGGCTCGCGTAGCGGGAGGCCAGCACGTTGGGGATCACGTGCAGGAATCCTATGCGCTGCGTCCTGAGTGGCGTCATCGGCCATAGCCGATGACGCCACTCACGACCGGACGTTCACAAGCGGGGGGCCAGCGCGGACGCCACCGTCGCGAGCTGCGACTCGAACGGGATGGCGCCGGAGTCACTGTCGGACACCGACGTCACCGCGACGTAGCCCCCCGACGCCGTCGGCGAACCCGCCCTGGCCCAGCCGACCGGCTGCCCGTCCTCGACGGGCTCGCCCGCCGGGGTGAAGACGACGGTCAGCAGCCCGTGCGCGGGGCCGTCGTCGACCTCGAGGTGGACCTCCCGGCCACCGCCCTGCTTGCACACCATCGGCACGGCGGCCTCGCGGGCGTTCGCGACCGCGGGAAGCGCCTCGTTCAGCAGCGCGCGCAGCCCGGGGTCCTGCATCGGCACACAGCCGGTGTCGGACGGCGCCGGCACGGTCGGTGCGGCCGCGTTCGGGGGGACGGCGGCGTCGCCGCGTTCGAGGTTCGGTGCACCGGCGCTGTCTCCGGCGACCGACGACGCCGCCGTCTCCGTGCCGCCCCCGGTCGCGGCGATCCCGACGCTCACCCCGCCCAGCACGAGCACCACCGCGGCCGCGCCACCGGCGATGGCCGACCGTCGGCGGGCGGTGGCCTTCTTCGAGGCGCGGACGACGTCGTCGACGCCGAACGCCGCGGGCGGAGGTGTCGCGCCCGTGGACCGCATCATGTCCGTGAGGTCCTGATCACTGAGTTCACCCATGTCGGCCCCTCCTCAACCGGCCGGACGCAGGTCGTCGATGCCGTCGCCCAGCGCGGCGCGCAACGCCGCCAGCCCGTGCGACGTCTGGCTCTTCACGGTGCCCTCCGAGCAGCCGAGCGCCTCGGCCGTGGCCGCGACGTCGAGATCGTCGAAGTAGCGCAGCACCAGCACGGCGCGCTGGCGCGACGGCACCGACCGCAGGGCTGCGACCAGGGTCTCCCTGGTCGCGACGCCGTCCCCCGCGTCACGGGCCGGGGCCGCGTCGGGCACCTCCGGGGTGAACCGTTCACGCCGCCACGGGCGTCGTGACTCGTCGACGACCGAGCGCATCAGGGTGCGGCGCACCCAGGCGTCGAGCACCCGGACGTCGTCGCGGCCCCGGATCCGGCGCCAGTGCCGGTGCAGCGCGACGAACGCGGCCTGGGCGTGGTCGTCGGCGCGGTGCCAGTCCCCGCACATCAGGAACGCGGTCCGCCGCACGGTGTCGCGGCGCGCGTCGAAGTACTCCGCGAACTCCTGCTCGGCGGATGTGTCCACACCGTTCCCTCTCCTGCTGCACCCGCTCCGTCACGCCCTGACGCATTCGGGACGTTCGTCGTCGCGTACACGGTTGCAGCACCACCCCGTCTTCACTCGAACAGACCAACTCCGTGACCATCTCGTGACTCAGGCGCGACCTGACCGTCGTCGAGATGCTTGAATCCGACGGGTGCGTCCCACCTCACGTGCCCGCCGCGCGAAGTCCGAGTCCGGTCCCGTCGACCTCCGATCCGACACCGTCACCCGGCCCACCAAGCAGATGCGCGCCGCGATGGCGGCCGCGGAGGTGGGCGACGACGTCCTCGACCGCGACCCGACGATGCGCGCGCTCGAGGAGCGGGTCGCCGGCCTGCTCGGCGCCGCCGACGCGATCTGGACACCGTCGGGGTCGATGGGCAACCTCATCGCGCTGATGGCGCACCTGACCCGCGGCGACGCGTTCCTCGCGCCCGCGGGCTCCCACGTCCTCGAGGCCGAGCTGGGCACCGCCGCGTGGCTGGCCGGCGGGATGCCGCGGCCCCTGGAGCACGACGGCGGCCCCGGCAAGATCACGCCCGACGCCGTGCGCCGCGCCGCCGGCGGGCCCGGGGCGTACTACACGATGCGCACCAGCCTGCTGTGCCTGGAGAACACCCACAACGCCGCGGGCGGGACCGTCACCGCGCCGGAGGAGCACGCCGCCGTCGCCGCGGCCGCCCGGGCGGCCGGGCTGTCGGTGCACCTCGACGGCGCGCGGCTGTGGCACGCCGCGGTCGCGCTGGGGGTGCCGCCGGGTGCGCTGACCGTCGGCGCCGACACCGTCCAGGTGTGCCTCAGCAAGGGCCTGGGGGCCCCGGTCGGGTCGCTCGTCGCCGGGTCGGCGGAGTTCACCGAGGAGGCGCGGCGGCTGCGCAAGATGCTCGGCGGCGGCGTCCGGCAGGGCGGCGTCCTCGCCGCGGCCGGTCTCGTCGCCCTCGACCGCGTCGACCGGCTCGTCGAGGACCACGAACGTGCCCGCGTCCTCGCCGACGGTCTGCGCGAACGCGGCTGGCAGGTCGCCGAGCCGGAGACGAACATCGTGCTGGTCAGCGTCGCCGACCTCCCGGGGACCCTCGCACGGTTCGAGGAGTCCGGGGTCCGGGTCGCGCCGATGGGCGGGAAGGTCCGCCTGATGACCCACGCCGACCTCGCCGACGACGACATCGACACCGCGCTGGACCGGATCGGGCCCGTCGAACGCGGACGCGAGATCGCCGCGGCGCACCCTAGGCCGGCCGCCTCGCCGACGGGACCCCGGTCGCTCAGGCGGGCGGCGGGCGCTGCGGGTCGCGCTCCGGCGAAACGGGCCGGGCGTTGACCGCGTGCTCCCTCCTCACAGCCAGGCCCGGAGCCGTCGCAGCGCCTCGGTGATGTCGTCGGTACCGCCGGCGAAGGAGAAGCGGACGAACCGGTTGCCGTCGACGGGGTCGAAATCCACCCCGGGCGCGACGGCGACGCCGGTCTCGGCGAGCAGCCGGTACGTCAGCGCCATCGAGTCGTCGGCCAGGTGGGAGACGTCGGCGTAGACGTAGAACGCGCCGTCGGCCGGGGCCAGCTTGTCGATGCCCAGGTCACGCAGGCCGTCGAGCAGCAGACCGCGGTTGTGGGCGTACCGCTCGACGTGCCCGTGGACCTCCACATAGGACTCCGGGCCGAACGCCGCCAGCGCCGCGTGCTGCGGCAGCGCGGGCGGGCACACCGTGAAGTTGCCCGTCAGCCTGTCCACGGCCCGGCGCAGCCGCGGCGGCACCACCAGCCAGCCCAGCCGCCAGCCCGTCATCGAGAAGTACTTCGAGAACGAGTTGACGACGATCGCCTCCCGCGACGTCGACCACGCGCACGACGTCGCGGGCGATCCGGCGTAGCCGATGCCGTGGTAGATCTCGTCGCTCACGAACTGGACGCCGTTGCCCTCGCACCAGGCGGCGAGCGCGGCGAGCTCCGTCGGGTCGAGCACCGTGCCCGTCGGGTTGGCCGGGCTGGCGACGATCAGGCCGGCGACGGGCTCGTCGAGCGCCTCCAGCATCTCGACGGTCGGCTGGAACCGCGTCTCCGGCCCGCACGGCAGCTCGACGACCTCACAGCCCAGCGCCGTGAGAATGTTGCGGTAGCAGGGGTAGCCGGGCCGGGCCAGCGCCACGCGGTCCCCGGCGTCGAACGCCGCCAGGAAGGCCAGCAGGAACCCGCCCGACGAGCCGGTCGTGATCACGACGTCGTCGGCGTCGATCGTGAGGTCGTAGGCGCGTCCGTAGTGCCCGGCGACCGCCTGCCGCAGCGGCTCGATGCCCAGCGCCACGGTGTAGCCGAGGACCTCGGTCTCCAGCGCCGCCGCGGCGGCTGCGCGGACCGCCTTCGGCGCGGGTGTCGACGGCTGGCCCGCCGAGAGGTTGACGAGGTCGCCGTGGCTGCGGGCCCGCTCGGCCGCCGCCTGCCACACGTCCATGACGTGGAAGGGCGGGATCTGCGAGCGAAGTGCTTCGGGGCGCGGACCGGTCACGTCCTGAGAGTAGGAGACGCCCCGGACCGCGCCCGACCACCCGCGCGCAACCTCACTGTCGCGATCCGCCCGCAGGACGACAGTGAGGTTGCGCGCGAACAATCGCGCGGCCGGCCGCTCAGGTCATCACGACTCCACCGTCGACCGAGACGGTCTGGCCGGTGATGTTGGCGGCGCGGTCCGAGAGCAGGAACGCGACCGTCTCGGCGATGTCCTCGGGCGTCTGCGGGCGCCCCATCGGGACCATCGCCCCGACGAAACCGGCGAACAGCTGCTCGGGCGTCGAGTCGACGTGGGCGGGGTCGTTGGCGATCAGCCACTCGCTGGTCTTGCGCCACATGTCCGTCCAGATCAGGCCGGGCATGACGGTGTTGGCGCGCAGCCCGGTCGGCGCCCCGACCCGGGCGACGACGTGGGTCAGCTCGATCACCGCGGCCTTCGACGGGCCGTAGTCGGCGAGCATCTCCATCCCGAGGCGGGCACCGATCGACGCGATGTTGACGACCGCCCCGGGCCTGCCCGCGCGGCGCCGGACGAGCTCCTGGCAGGTGAGGAACGTGCCCCGGGTGTTGACGGCGAACGTCCGGTCCCACTGCTCCTCGGTCACCTCGGTGAACGGCACGAACATACCGACGCCCGCGACATTCGCGACTGCGTCGACCTCGCCGAGCCCCAGCCCACCGGCCGCCTCGAACGCCGACTGCACCGACGCGCGGTCGCGGACGTCGCACGCCGTGTGGGCGACGGTGGCGCCGCCGGCGGCGAGCTTCGCGGCGACCTCGGCGACACCGGCCTCGTCGACGTCGGTGAGCAGCACGGGCCGGTCCTGCGCGAGCCGGGCGGCGACGGCGGCGCCCAGCCCGCCCGCAGCCCCGGTGACGAGCGCGACGCTCACGCGATCTCCCGCGCGATCTCCGGGGCGAGCAGCTCGGCGGCCCGCGCGGCGGTGATGACGTCGGCGGGGTCGGGCTTCTCGATCCGCCGGGACGCGCCGTCCTCGTAGACGTGCTCGCCGATGAGGCGGCCGCGCTCGTCGTAGGGCCAGACGAAGGCGAGGGTGCGGGTGAGCAGGTAGACGTCGCCGGGGTCCTCCCCGGCCTGGACGGACCCGAACACGCTCTCGCCGAGCATCGCGCCGGGCAGGAACTGGCAGAACTCGACCTCGCCGGAGAACCCGTGGTCGTGGACGGCGATCTCCTGCCGGTTGACCCACATCACGAGGGCGTCGGCGGCGACGAGCGACTGGTAGAAGCCCCTGACCTGCTCCATCCCGTCGAGGATCACCGTCTGGCCGCCCTCGTGGAGGCGGTAGTGCGGCTGCTCGACGGTCTTGTCCGGGGCGAGCAGCTCGTCGTAGCGCCCGGCGACCTCCAACAGGCCGTGCATCCGGTAGTTCTTCAGGATCGCGCGGTGCCGCGGGTTGTCGGTGGCGGCGATCTGCTTCTCCAGGCTCGCGAACATGTGGGTGAAGTCGTGCTCGTAGCGGCTCATCCGGGTGGCTCCTCGTGACGACGCGGGTCGGTTCGGGACCGTCACCATCGCCGCGGCCGCCGCGCCGGGTCCATGACAAAGACGCCCACATGACGTGAACCGATCGACTAACGCCGCTGGTCAGAGCTAGTCTTCGGACCGGGAGGCGTCGCCGTGGACCTCAACCTGCACCTCGTGCGCTACCTCGTCGCCGTCGTCGACGAGGGGCACTTCGGGCGCGCCGCCGCCCGGCTCTACGTGAGCGCGCCGGCGCTGAGCCAGCAGGTCCGCAAGCTGGAGCGGGCCGTCGGCGCCGAGCTCGTCGACCGGACCGCGCACCCGGTGCGCCCCACGCAGGCGGGTGCGCGGTTCCTCGCGGAGGCCCGGGAAGCCCTGGCGGCGGCCGACCGCGCGGTGGCCGCCGTCGAGTCCTACCGCCGCGAGGTGGCGACGACGCTGCGGCTCGGGTTCATGACGGCGTCGGCGGGCCCGCAGGTCCGCGCGATGGTCGACGAGCTGCGCCGTGGTGAGCCCGAGGCCGTCGTGCGGCTCGTCGAGCTGCCGTGGAACCTGCAGGCGTCCGCGGTCCGCGACGGGACCGTCGACGCCGCGCTCGTGCGGCCCCCGATCTCCGACCGGGCGGGGCTGCGGTTCGACCTCGTGCGTCACGAGCCGCGGGTCGTCGCGCTGCCGGTCACCCACCGCCTCGCCGGCCGCGACGCCGTCGGCCTGGCCGAGCTGGACGGTGAGCCGCACGTCACCGGCGACGAGCTCGACCCGGTGTGGGTGCGCTGGTGGGCGTGCGATCCGCGGCCCAGCGGCGTCCCGGTGCGGTACGGGCCGTCGGTACGGACGATGGACGAGCTGCTGGAGGTCGTCGCCGCGGGGCAGGCGATCTCCATCACCGGCGGGTTCGTGGCCGACAGCCATCGTCATCCCGCGGTGGTGTTCGTCCCGGTGGCCGACGTCGAGCCCTGCCCGGTGTCGTTGTGCACCCGGGCGGCCGACCGGTCGACGCTGGTCACGGCCCTGCGCCGGGCGCTGCGGGCGATCCGCACCCAGGACGACACCCCGCGCGCAACCTCACCGTCCTGATCAGCGGCCAGGACAGCAGTGAGGTTGCGTGCGAAGAACAGCGCGCAACCTCAGTGCTGCGATTCGCCCGCGGGACGACAGGGAGGTTGCGCGCGGGCTCGCGGCCGACCTCGCAGGGACCTCGGAAGGGCGGTCAGGCGCGGGCCGGGATGGCGATCTCGCCGCGGGCGGCGCGGGACGCGATGTCGGTGCGATGGTGCGAGCCGGGGAGGTTGACGCCCCCGAGGCGCGCGTAGGCGTCGGCCCGGGCGGCGTCGAGATCGTCGCCGGTGCCCACGACCGAGAGCACCCGCCCACCGGCGGAGACGACGGCACCGTCGTCGCGGCGGCGGGTCCCGGCGTGCAGGACACCCTCGGCCTCGGAACCGATGATGACGTCGCCCAGGCGCGGGACACCGGGGTAGCCCTCGGCGGCGACGACGACGGTGACGGCGGAGCCGTCGGCCCACTCCAGGGCGGGCGCATCGGCCAGGGTGCCGGTGGCGACGGCACGCAGCAGCCCGGCGAGCGGGGTGCGCAGCAGGGCGAGGACCACCTGGGTCTCGGGGTCGCCGAAGCGGCAGTTGAACTCGATGACCGACGGACCGTCGGACGTCATGGCCAGGCCGGCGTAGAGCAGGCCGGAGAACGGGACGTCACGGCGCGCCATCTCGTCGGCGACGGGCTGCACGACGCGGGCGACGATGTCGGCGACGCCGGCCTCGTCGAGCCAGGGCAGCGGCGCGTAGGCGCCCATGCCGCCGGTGTTGGGGCCGCAGTCGTCGTCGCCGACGCGTTTGAAGTCCTGCGCGGGCACCAGCGGGACGACCGTGGTGCCGTCGACCAGGCAGAACAGCGACGCCTCGGGCCCGTCGAGGAACGACTCGAGCAGCACGGGGTGGCCGCCGTCGAGCAGCGTGGAGGCGTGCGCGCGGGCGATCTCGCGGTCCGGGGTGACGACGACGCCCTTGCCGGCGGCGAGCCCGTCGTCCTTGACGACGTAGGGCGGGGCGAACCGGTCGAGCGCGGCGTCGAGGTGGGCGGGGCTGTCGACGATCTCGCAGCTCGCGGTGGCCACCCCGGCCGCGGTCATGACGTCCTTGGCGAAGCTCTTGGACCCCTCGATGCGGGCCGCGGCGGCACCGGGGCCGAAGCAGTCGATCCCGGCGGCGCGCACGGCGTCGGCGATGCCGGCGACGAGCGGGACCTCGGGGCCGATGACGACGAGGTCGGCCGCCCAGTCGCGGGCCAGCGCGACGACGGCCTCGGCGTCGACGACGTCGACCCCGCGCTGTTCGGCGACGGCGGCGGTGCCGGCGTTGCCGGGCGCGCACGCCAGGGCCGTGACCGCAGGGTCGGACGCCATGCTCAGGACAAGAGCGTGCTCTCGGGCTCCGGAGCCGATCACCAGGACTCGCACGGTCGGCAAGGGTAGAGGCCCGCGGCGGCCGGGTGGTCACCGCATGCGGGATCCGGACGCGTGTCACAACGCCGGCCGGCCTGCGGTGTCGTCGCGCGTTCACCGTGGCGACGTCGCCCGGACGGCTCCCGTAGCCTCGCCGGACGTGCGGCGACCCCAGACTGGCCCGATCATCGCCCGACCTGGAGGACAACCGGTGGTCGATCTCGGTTCCGGCGCCACGACACCCTTGGTGATCGCCCATCGCGGCGCGTCGGGGTACCGGCCCGAGCACACCCTGGCCGCCTACGAGCTGGGGGTTCGGCTGGGTGCGGACGCGTTCGAGCCGGACCTGGTGAGCACGGCCGACGGGGTGCTCGTGGCCCGGCACGAGCCGGAGATCGGGCGCACGACCGACATCGGGTCGCGCCCGGAGTTCGCCGACCGCCGGACGACGAAGACCGTCGACGGGGTGACGCACGAGGGCTGGTTCGTCGACGACCTGACGCTGGCGGAGCTGCGGACGCTGCGCGCGGTGGAGCGCATCCCGGACGTGCGGCGGCGCAACACGGTGCACGACGGCCGCTACGGCATCGCGACGCTCGACGAGATCCTGGAGCTGCGGGCGCGGCTGTCGGCGGAGCTGGGTCGCCCGATCGGGTTGTTCCCGGAGATCAAGCACTCCAGCTGGTTCGCGGCGCGTGGGCTGCCGATCGAGCCGGCGCTGGTCGACACGCTGGACCGGCACGGCCTGAACCGCCCGGGGTCGCCGGTGTGGGTGCAGTCGTTCGAGACGACGAACCTGGTGGCGCTGCGGGGTGCGCTGCGGACGGGCCTGGTGCAGCTGCTCGACGACCACGGGGCGCCGGCGGACCTGGCGGCGGCGGGCGACCCACGCACGTTCGCCGATCTGGCGACACCGGCCGGGTTCGCGGGGATCGCCCGCTACGCCGACGCGGTGGGGGCGGCGAAGCCGCTGGTGGATCCGCTGCTGGTGGCGGAGGCCCACGACGCCGGGCTGTCGGTGCTGGTGTTCACGCTGCGCAACGAGAACCGGTTCCTGCCCGCCGACCTGCGCCGCCCTGGTCCCGACGGTGCGTGGCACGACGACGACTTCGGCGACGCGTTCGCCGAGTGCGAGCGCTACCTGCGCCTCGGTGTGGAGGGTGTGTTCAGCGACCACCCGGACACGGCGGTCGCCGTCAGGGACGCGCTGGTCGCCCCACTCATCGGTTGACGTCGGCGACGAAGGCGCGCAACAGGGTTCGGACCTGACCGGGGCGTTCCTGGTGCGGGAAGTGCCCCGCCCGGGCGAGGACGTGCTCCGCCATCCCCGCGCCGGCCCACCGGGCCGACGCGGCGGCCGTGGCGGGCAGGACGCACGGGTCGTCGACACCGTGGATCGAGAGCACGGGCGCGGTCACGGGAGCGGCGACGGCCGCGGCGAACCGGCGGCCCTCGGCGCGCAGCTGCGAGCGCATCGCCCACCGGTAGTACTCCATCGAGGTGTGTGCGACGGCCCCGATCCGGATCGCGGACCTGTTGTGCGCCACCGCCTCGGCGAAGTCGTCGGTGGTGGTCCAGTCGTGTCCCGCCCAGCGGCGCATGATCGTCTCGACGCGGGCGCCGTCGTCGGCACGCAGTGAGCGTTCGGGCAGGCGCGGGAGCTGGAAGCCGAGCGCGTAGGAGGCGGTGGCCCGGCCCTGGCCGCGGGGGTCGCGCCACACCGCGCGCCGGAACGCGAGCGGGTGCGCGGCCCCGACGACGCCCAGCCCGGCGACGAGGCGGGGGTGCAGCGCGGCGAGCGTCCAGGCGATGACGCCGCCCCAGTCGTGCCCGACGACGGTGGCGCGTCCCTCGCCGAGCGCGCGGATCAGCCCGGCGACGTCACCGGCGAGGGTCCACAGGTCGTAGCCGCGGGGTGGCTTGTCGGAGTCGCCGTAGCCACGCAGGTCGACGGCGACGGCCCGGTACCCGGCCGCGGCGAGGTCGGTCAGCTGGTGGCGCCACGACCACCAGAACTCGGGGAAGCCGTGCAGCAGGACGACGAGCGGCCCGCTGCCGGACTCGACGACGTGCAGCCGGATCCCGTTGGCGGACACGTCCCGGTGCGCCCAGGGGCCCTCGATCCGGACGGTCGACGGGTCCGGACCGCGCGGGCGTGCGCCCACCGGTCAGGTCAGTTCGGGGGTGTCCCCGGAACGTCCGCGGCTGCCGAGCACCTGGGCGGTGTCCTTGAGCGAGCTGATCGTGCGCTCGGGCTTGCGGATCTTGCGCACGCGCAGGTAGCCGAGCAGCCCGAACAGGCCGGCGACGAGGACCATGGCGCCGAAGACGATGCCGAACGCCGCGGCCCGGTTCAGCCAGATCGCCAGGAGCTCGGCGAGGGCGAAGAACAGGAAGAACAGGCTGAACAGCACGATCGTCAGTGCGACGATGAAGAAGACGCTGCCCTGCACGCCCTTCTTGACCTCGGACGTGACCTCGGCCTTGGCCAGCTCCACCTCGGAGCGGACGAGGGAGGACAGGTGCGTCGTGACGTCCTTGACGAGCGCGCCGACCGACTGGTCCTCCGGCCTCACCGGGTCGGCGGACAGCGGGATCGAGGGCAGCACAGGCGGAACATCCGTGCCGCCGGTGTTGGTCGGGCTGGCCACCGCGGTCCCCTTCTTCTGTCCTGCTGGGAGTGTCGTGCCGGATCGCGACGGTCGCTCCGGTGCGCCGGTGACGCGTCGTGATCGGGAGTCATCGTGCCACGCCCCCGGAACCGATGCCCGTTCAGGCGCAACCGTCATCCGGTCGTGACGTGGACGGAGGCTGCGCTCCCCTGTGGACGCGCCGTCTGCGCGCCAGCATCGCCGCGGCGATCAGGGCGGCGGCGGCGCTCGCGAGCAGGATCGCGGCCTTGGCGGCCTCGGCCGTCGCCGGGAGGGCGGCGAGCGAGAGCTCGGCGATCAGCAGGCTGACGGTGAACCCGACGCCGCCGAGCATCGACACGGCGAGCATGTCGCGCCGGCCCAGCCCGGGCGGTCTACTCGCCGGGACCAGCCGCATGACCAGCGCCGTCACCCCGAAGATGCCGACGACCTTGCCGACGAGCAGGCCCACGACCACGGCTTGCGGGACGGGGTCGGTGACGACGGTCCGCAGCGCCTGGGCCCCGAGCGGCACCCCGGCGGCGAAGAGCGCGAACACGGGCACGCACAGCCCCGCCGACCAGGGCTGCAGGCGGTGTTCGAGACGTACGGCGGGCGCGTCGTCCTCGTCGGGATCGGCCTTGACGCGGGTGAGCAGCCCGAGGACCACACCGGCGATCGTCGCGTGGATCCCGGCCTCGTGGACCGCGGCCCACATGACGACGGCGAGCGGCACGTAGAGCCACCACGCCCGGACCCGTCGGCGCTGCAGGAACCAGTACGCGAACGCGCAGGCCACGGCGACGAGGAGCGCGACGAGGTGGAGGCCCGCGGAGAACACCACGGCGATGACGACGATCGCGCCGAGGTCGTCGGCGACGGCGAGACCGAGCAGGAAGATGCGGGCGGTGGCGGGCAGCGACCTGCCGGCGAGGGCGAGCACGGCGAGCGCGAAGGCGATGTCGGTGGCGACGGGGATGGCCCAGGCCTGGTCCATGCCGGGGGCGCCGCGGCCGACGAGCAGCGCGAGCCCGGCGGGGACCACCATGCCGCCCAGCGCGGCGGCGACGGGCAGCAACGCCCGCCGGGTCGACGACAGCTCCCCCACCACGAGCTCGCGCTTGAGCTCCAGCCCGACGACGAAGAAGAACACGGCGAGCAGCCCGTCGGTGGCCCACTGGCCGACCGTGAGGTCGAGCCCGAGCGCGGCCGGCCCGAACCGGGCGTCGCGCAGGGCCGTGTAGGCGTCACGCCACGGCGAGTTGGCCCAGATCAGCGCGATCGCGGTGGCGCCGAGCAGCACCATGCCGCCGACGGTCTCGGTGCGCAGGTAGCGGGCGAACTCTTGTCTCACGGGCGTCTCCGGGGCCGGGCGTGCGGATGCGACTCGCCGACCAGACTTCCCGGCACACCGGCAGCGACCCTACCGGTCCTCAGTCGGGGAACGTCGTCCAGCGCGACGCCGCCCACAGCCCGCCCAGCAGCGCGAGGACCGCGGCGACGACGAGGAAGACACCGAGCTCGACCTCGCGGCGCTGCACGTCGACGGTGCGGGGGAGGTCGGACAGGACGCTCTGCAGCCGGTCGGCGTCGGCGGCGGCGAAGTAGCGGCCGCCCGTGGTGTCGGCGACCTCCTGCAGCGCGCCGTCGTCGGCGACGAGGTAGCCGCGGCCACCGCCGGCTCCCCCGCCGCTGTAGCTGCCGTAGCCGCCGCCGAAGCGCCCGTCGCCGGTGCGGCCGAGCTGCGCGGCCGAGCACACCATCGACGTGGGCGTGTCGGTGCCGAAGCCGATCGGGTAGACGCGCACGCCTCGTTCGGCGGCGACCTTCGCCGCGTCCTGCGGGGTGACGCCGGTGGTGTTGGCACCGTCGGTGAGCAGCACGACGATCTCGGGCGCGTAGGTGCCGGGGGCGCGGGGCGGCGGCGGTGGCGCTCCGGGGGCGGGGTCGGCGGGGGCGACGTCGGGGTCGATCTCGGAGATCGCGTCCACCGACTTGAGGATGGCCGACCCGATCGTCGTGCCGCGACCCGTGGTGAGCTGGTCGAGCGCGGCGGTGACGGCGTCGTGGTCGGTCGTCGGGGGCACGGCGAGCTGCGCGAACCCCGAGAAGACGACGAGCCCGACGCGGGTCTGGGGGTCCTGTTCCTCGACGAACCGGCGGACCGCCTGCTGGGCCGCGGCGAGCCGGTTGGGGTCGACGTCGGTGGCGCACATGGACCCGGACACGTCGAGCGCCACGATGACCGCGGCCTGCGAGACGGGCACGTCGACCTGCGCCGACGGCCGCGCCGCCGCGAGCCCGAGGAAGGCGAGGCAGGCCAGGACCAGCGCGATCGCGGCGTGCCGCTTCCAGCCGGGGCGTTTCGGAGCCGCCGCGCGGACCACGGCGAGGCTGGAGAACCGGACCGCGTGCCGACGGCGTCGCCGCAGCTGCCACACGTACGCGCCGGCGAGCAGCGGGACGACGAACAGCGTCGCGAGCAGCCAGGGCCACTGGAGGTCCATCTCAGACCACCCGCCCCGTCCACGCCAGCGAGAGCGCGGCGCCGATCCCGAGCAGCAGCGCCCCGGCGACGGCGACGAGCGCGGTCAGCTCGACACGCCGGTCCTCGGTGGTCCACTCGAGCTCGACGGCGTCGTAGACCGCGGACAACGCGGCGGGGTCGGCGGCGGCGAAGTAGCGGCCGTCGGTGCGGTCGGCGATCTCGCGCAGCAGCGGCTCGTCGAGCCTGGTCGCGACCTGGAAGCCGTCGATCTGCAGCACCGTCCCGCCGGGGCTGCCGAGGCCGATCGGATACACCTTCACCCCCGCCGTCGAGGCGATGTCGGCGACCTGCAGCGGGTCGGGCTCGGCGGTGTTCTCGCCGTCGGTGAGCAGCACGACCGCAGCCGACCCGTGGTAGCCCAGGTCGGGCCCGGTGGGCTCGGGACCACCGCCCCGCCCCGAGGGGACGACGACCTGCCTGCCGACGATCGCGCCCAGCGCCGTCTGCAGGCCCCCGCCGAGTGCGGTGCCGCCCTGCGGGGCGAGCCGGTCGATCGCGGCGACGGCGCTCGCCCGGTCGGCCGTCGGTTCCTGGGTGACGACGCCGGTGGCGCCGAACGCGACGACGGCGATCCGCACCGACGCGGGCTGGCGCTCGACGAACTGCGTCGCGGCGGCCTTGGCGGCGTCGAGACGGGTCGGGGTGAGGTCGGTGGCGGCCATGCTGCCGGAGACGTCGAAGGCCAGGACGACGGTGCCTTCACGGCGGGGCTCCGGGATGGACGCCTCCGGCCGGGCCAGCCCGGCGACCAGCAACAGCAGGGCGAGCAGGAACAACCCGGCCGGGACGCGGCGCCGCCACGTCGACGGCCGCGCGGTGGCGACGAGACCCTGCGCGGCGAGCGCCGCCCGCCGCGCCGCCCGGGCCCGCAGCTGCCGGACGTACCAGACGACGACCAGCGGGACGACGACCAACGCGAGCAGCGCCCACGGCCACCCGAACGTCAGCCCCGCGCCACCCCCGTCCATCGTCCCGCCGTTCATCGTCGGCGCCTGCGCAGGTCGGCGATCCGGAACAGGGCCCGGACCAGGTCCTCGTCGGTGGCGACGGTGAACAGGTCGAGCCCAGCGGTGCCCAGGTCGGCGGCGAGCGCGGCCTGCCGGGCGTCGGCGGCCTCGCGCAGCCGGGCGCGGAACGCGGCGTCGCCGGAGTCGACGAGGATGACCTCCCCGGTCTCGGCGTCCTCGACGTAGACGAGCCCGGCGTCGGGCAGGTCGAACTCGCGAGGATCGACGACCTGCACGGCGACGACGTCGTGGCGGCGAGCGAGCAGGCCGAGGGGACGTTGCCAGCCGTCGTCGGCGAGGAAGTCGGACACCACGACCACCAGCGACCGGCGCCGCAGGATGCCGATCGCGGCCCGCAGCGCGCCTTCGAGGTCGGTCCCGGTTTGTCCGCCGGCCCGCTCCCTCAGCAGCCGCGAGAGAATCCGCAGCACCTGGTTGCGCCCACCGCCGGGCGGGATCGTCTCGCGCAGCTCGGAGTCGAACAGCAGCGCCCCGACCCGGTTGCCGCCGCGCGAGAGCAGCTGCGCCAGCACCGCGGCAACCTCGACGAGCACCACGTGCTTGCGCCGCCGCACCGGCCCGAAGTCCATCGACGCCGACCCGTCCAGGACCAGCCACGCCGTGGCCTCGCGGTCCTCCAGGTACTCGCGGACGTGGGTGACGTCGGTGCGGGCGGTGACGTTCCAGTCGATGTGGCGCAGGTCGTCGCCGAGCTGGTACTCGCGCAGGTCGGCGACGTCGACGCCGCTGCCGCGGAACATCGTCCGGTGATCGCCCAGCAGCCGCCCGTCGAGGCGGCGCAGCACCCGCCACTCCAGGCGCCGCAGCACCCGCTCGGGCGTCAGAGCCTGTGAGCGGCGATGGTCGCCATAGCGACCATCGCCGCTCACGACCCCGTGGGGCGTTGCGTTCCCGGTCATCGCGCGGGTTCAGACACCTGGGGTGTGGAGACCGCACCCAGCACCCGGTCGAGCAGGTCGTCGGCGGACACGTCGTCGGCCAGCGCCTCGTAGGACAACACGATCCGATGACGCAGGACGTCGCGGGAGAGCTCGCGGACGTCGCCGGGCAGGGCGTAGTCGCGGCCACGCAGGAACGCCAACGCCTTCGCGCCCAGCACCATGTTGATCGACGCGCGGGGGCTCGCCCCGAACGAGACGTACCGCGCCAGCTCCCCCAGCCCGGCGCCGGACAGGTCACGCGTGGCGGTCGCGAGCGACACCGCGTACTCGATGATCCGGGGGTCGACATAGACGTCGTCGGTCTCGGACTGGAAGCGGCGCAACGTGTCCAGGTCCAGAACGGGCGTCGGCCGGGCGGGCGGGCTCGTCATCCGCTCGACGACGACGAACTCCTCCGTCGCGCTCGGGTAACCGACGAGGACCTTCAGCATGAAACGGTCGAGCTGCGCCTCGGGCAGCGGGTAGGTGCCCTCGGACTCGATGGGGTTCTGGGTGGCCATCACGAGGAACGGGTCGGGCGCCGGGTAGCTCTCGCGGCCGATCGTGACCTGCCGTTCCTGCATGACCTCCAGCAGCGCGCTCTGCACCTTCGCGGGGGCACGGTTGATCTCGTCGGCGAGCAGCAGGTTGGTGAACACAGGGCCGAACGACACGTCGAACCGGCCCTCCCGCTGGTTGTAGATGCGGGTGCCGGCGACGTCGGCCGGCACGAGGTCCGACGTGAACTGGATGCGCTGGAACTCCCCGCCGACCGCGCTCGCCAACGCCTTCACCGCCATCGTCTTCGCCAGGCCGGGGACGCCCTCGACGAGCAGGTGACCGCGGGCCAGCAACGCGACGAGCATCCGTTCGAGCAGGGCGTCCTGCCCGACGATGGTCTTCCTGACCTCGTAGAGCGTCTGTTCCAGAGGCCCACTCGTCGCGTCCCCCATGGATCCCCCTACTTCATCGGCCCGCCGGCACCCCCGGCGGCGGTGGCGATCGGGACCGCGAATCCGATCCCGACGAAGAAGTCCTGGTCGGCCGGGTTGGCCAACCCGGTGACGATGCCGACGACCTGCCCGGCCCGGTTCAGCAGCGGGCCGCCGCTGTTGCCGGGGTTGACCGCGGCGTCGAACTGGATGAGGTCGGACAGGGTGGTGCCGCCGGGTGCGGCGATCGAACGGCCGAGCGCCGACACGACCCCGGCGGACAGGCTGTCGCGCAGCCCGAGCGGGTTGCCGACGGCGAACACCGTGTCCCCCACGGCCGGGCCGCCGCCCAGGACCGCGGGCACGACGACCTGCGGCAGCTGGTCCACCGCGAGCACGGCGACGTCGGTCGCCGGATCCGCGTCGACGACCCGCGCGCCCGTCGTGGTCCCGTCGGCGAACCGGACCACGATCGCGCTCGCCCCGTCGACGACGTGCAGCGCCGTCAGCACCGCGCCCTTCGCCGAGACGACGACGCCGCTGCCCAGCGCGGCCTCCGTGGACCCGCCGCCGGGGCGCTGCGAGGTGACCGTGACCAACGACGGCCCGATGGCCTGGTAGGCGACGGCGGCGTCGGCGGGGGCATTGCGGACGTCCTGCTGGGCCTTGTCGATGCCGGTCTGCACGGACCGGTCGACGTCGGCCTGCGTCAGCGGCGGCGGCCCCGAGGGCAGGAGGAACCAGACGAGCAGGGCGGCCACGACTGCGACGACCGCTCCGGAGACGATCCACCACCGGCGACGGCGCGATGATCGTCGCGCCGGGGGCGCGACGGTGTCGTCGATCGGGGTCTGCTCGACCGGCGGCACTTCGCCCAGAGTACGCGGCGAATCCCCTGGTGAATGGGCTGATCGGGGGACAACAGCCCCTGTGAGCGGCAATAGTCGCTATAGCGACTATTGCCGCTCACGACCTCGATCGGAACCCGTCAGTCCTCCGGACGGCCCCGCAGCTTCTTGATCGCACCGCGGCGCGTCTTCGCGTCCATCCGCCGCCTGCGCGCACCGGCCGACGGCTTCGTCGGCCGCCGCACCGGCGGATCAGCCTTCGTCGCCTCCCGCAACGCGTTCACCAGCCGCTCCCGGGCCGCATCACGGTTGCGCAGCTGGCTGCGGTGCTCCGACGCCGCGATCGTCAGCACCCCGTCGACGAGCCGGTTGCCCAGCCGCGCCACCGCGCGGGCCCGCAGCGGCTCCGGGATACTCGGCGAACCCGCGACGTCGAACGACAGCTCGACCCGCGAGTCGGTGGTGTTCACGCCCTGCCCGCCCGGCCCCGAGGCGCGCGAGAAGCGCCACCGGAGCTCGCGCCCCGGCAGCACCACGTTGCGGCGCACCACGAGATCGTCGTCGGACACAGGTCGTGACTACACCGCGGCGGGCCTCGGGGACCACCCCAATATCGGCCCCAGACGCGTCGCCATGTCGGTGAGGATCTGGACGTAGTCCTCCGGCGCGAAGCTGAAGGGCAGCGCGAACACCACCTCGGTCACCGCGCGGAAGGCCTCGTGGGCGTGCAGTTGCTCGGCGATCCACTCCGACGGCCCGACGATGTCGCGGGCGAACAGCATCCCGGCAGGCCCTTGCGGCGCGGCCGTGCGCGGAGTGCGTTGCGCCGCGTAGGCCTCGTACTTGGCACGCTGCTCGGGCGTCGCCGAGTCGGTCGGGACGACGACCAGCCCCTGCGACACCCGGCCCTCGGGATGCGCCGCCCGGAACTGGTCGATCTGTGCCCGCTGGATCGCCGCGAACCCCGACGCCTCGTTGCCCTCCGCCCGCACGACGGAACTGGTCAGCAGGTTCATTCGCAGCTCACCGGCCCGCCGGGCCGAGCCGAGGCTCGCCGCGCCATACCACATCCGCGACCGCAGACCGGGCGAGTGCGGCTCCACCCGCTCGGAGTAGACCTCGAAGCCCTCGGTGCCGCGGAAGGAGCTCGCGGGCTCCCCGGCGACGAGCCGCAGCAGGCGGGTGAGCCGCGAGTCGCCGAAGTCCTCGTCGGTGCCCGGGTACAGCGCGTCCCGGACCTCGTCGAGGTTGCGCGGCGGCCCCACGCTCACACCCGGGTTCAGCCGACCACCCGAGAGCACGTCGACCGTCGCCAGGTCCTCGGCCAGGCGCAACGGGTTCTCCCAGCCCAGCGGCGTCACCGCGGTGCCGAACTCGATCCGGCGCGTCCGCTGCGACGCCGCCGCCAGCACGGCGACGGGCGAGGAGATCCCGTACTGCAGGTGCCGATGCCGGAGCCAGGCGCTGTCGAACCCGAGCTGCTCGCCCAGCTCGATGGTCCGCAGCGTCGTCTCGTGCCCCGGCCCCGGATCGGCGCCGTCGAAGAGGCCGATGGTGAGGAAGCCGAGCCTCTCCAACGGCCGTGCCGACTCGCTCAGTCCTCGCCCTTTCCGTCGTTCATGCCCGACGAGATGAGGTCCATGACCGTCGAGTCGGCCAGCGTCGTCACGTCGCCGACCTCGCGGTTCTCCGCGACGTCGCGCAGCAGCCGGCGCATGATCTTGCCCGACCGCGTCTTGGGCAGCTCGTCGACCACCATGATCTGGCGCGGCTTGGCGATCGGCCCGATCTCCTTCGACACGTGGTCGCGCAGGGCCTTGATGGCGTCGGCGCCCTCCGCCTCGTCCCGGGCGACGTTGCCGCGCAGGATCACGAACGCCACGATGCCCTGGCCCGTCGTCGCGTCCGACGCCCCCACGACCGCCGCCTCCGCGACCGTCGGGTGGCTGACCAGCGCCGACTCGACCTCGGTCGTCGAGATGCGGTGGCCCGACACGTTCATGACGTCG
>NZ_BJVJ01000023.1 GCF_007989085.1 Pseudonocardia sulfidoxydans NBRC 16205 | reverse complement strand
GCAAGGTCGAGGAGGATCGACGCCAGCTCGGTGGGCCGGTTCTCCGGCACCATGTGGCCGGTGTCGATCTCGTGGTGGCGCCACGCGGGCGAGACCGCAGCGTGCGCGGCGGCCGCCTCGAAGGCCGCGTTCGGCTCGGCCGTCGCCCGGATGTAGGTCAGCCCGAACGGGCATTCCTCCAGCGGTGTGCCGAGCCGGACGGGCTCGCTGAACGTCCGCGCCGGCTGCGGGGTGCGGCGGGGGATCGAGAAGGCCGCGGTCTCGGGCGAGTCGTACTCGCGCTCGCTCGGCGGGATCAGCCACGGCGCGCCGAGACCTTGCGGCACAGCACGTGCCGGGGCCAGTGACACGACGCTCTGGCCGTCGGCGGGGACGAACGCGTCGAGGTAGACGAGCTCGCGCACCCGGTCGCCGATCGCGTCGAGTGCGCCCGTCACGACCATGCCGCCGTAGGAGAACCCGAGCAGCACGATGTCGTCGAGGTCCTCGTAGCGGATGGTGTTGACGACGTCGAGCACGTGCGTGGTGAGCGACACCAGCGGACCGGTGAGGTGGGAGCGTTCCCCGATCCCGGTGAGGCTCGGCGTGAACACCTCGTGGCCCTGCGCCCGCAGCAGCGGCCGGACCTTGCGGAAGCCGTAGGACCCGCCCCACGCGCCGTGCACCAGAACGAACGTCGTCATGGAGCAAGTACTACCCGAGTGTCCCCGTGCGGTGGAACTCGTCGAGGCGACGGCGGTACGGGGCGATGTCGAGGCCCGCGGACTCCAGCCAGGCGTCGGAGTAGTAGGTCTCGGTGTAGCGCTCGCCGGAGTCGCACAGCAGGGTGACGACGCTGCCGCCGCGCCCGGCCGCGACCATCTCCGAGACGATCCGGTACGCCGCCCACAGCCCGGTGCCCGTCGACGCCCCGGCCTTCCACCCGGCCTTGGCGGCCAGGTCGCGCACGGCGGCGATCGCGGCGGCGTCGGGCACCCGGATCATGCGGTCGATCGCGGTGCCGACGAAGCTCGGCTCGACCCGCTGCCGGCCGATGCCCTCGATGCGCGACGAGACCGGGGTGGTCACGCTCGCGTCGCCCTCGCGCCAGCCCGGCATGAACGCCGAGTTCTCGGGGTCGGCGACGCAGATGCCGGTGGCGCGTCCGGTGTAGACGACGTAGCGCGCGATCGTCGCCGACGTCCCGCCGGTGCCGGCCGTCGCGACGACCCACGCGGGTTCGGGATGGCGTTCGCGGGCCATCTGGGCGAACAGGGACTCGGCGATGTTGTTGTTGCCGCGCCAGTCGGTGGCGCGCTCGGCGTAGGTGAACTGGTCCATGTAGTGCCCGCCGGTCTCGTGGGCGAGCCGGGTGGCCGTCTCGTAGACCTCCGACGCCGTCTCGACGAGGTGGCAGCGGCCGCCGTGCAGCTCGATCAGCTCGATCTTCTGCCGGCTGGTCGTGCGGGCGACGACGGCGACGAACGGCACCCCGATCAGCCGGGCGAAGTACGCCTCGGACACCGCGGTGGAGCCGCTGGACGCCTCGATGACCGGCCGGTCGCGGCGGATCCAGCCGTTGCACAGTGCGTGCAGGAACAACGAGCGGGCGAGCCGGTGCTTGAGCGAGCCCGTCGGGTGCGTCGACTCGTCCTTGAGGTACAGGTCGACGTCCCATTCCGGCGGCAGCGGCACCGTGAGCAGGTGGGTGTCCGACGACCGGTTCGTCTCGGCCTGGATGCGCGCCACCGCCCGCACGACCCACGCCCGGTGGTCGGGGTCGTACCGGTCGACGTCCTCGCCGAGGCGGATCTCGGGGCACTGGCTGTTGTCGACGGTGGTCATGGTCCTCCTCGCCGGTGACGAACGTGGAGCGCCGCTGCCCGCGGCCACCCTAGCGGCCCCCGTGAGCGGCGATAGTCGCTCTAGCGACTATCGCCGCTCACGACCTCCGGCCGGGGCCGTCGGACCCGGTGGCTACCCTCCGTCCGGGCCCTGCAGGAACAAGCGCTGCAGGACGGAACAGCCGGCGAGGGACATGACGGGTGCGTACGGGGGCGTGATCTCGCCCGCCGCCGACGCGTCCGCGCGCGACCGCTGGCGGGCCCTCGCCCTGACCGACCCGGTGTCGCGGCTGGTGCGCAACGCCGCCCACGCCGGCATCGACGACGCCGACTACGACCTGCGGCTGCTCGCCCTCGCGGCGGTCGACGTCGTCGTCGGCTCGATGGGGTTCGCCCGCGAGGCCACCCTCGACGACGTCGTCGACGAGCTCACCGGCCTCGCCTCGCGGATGTGCCCCGGCCGGCCCGACCAGGCCCGTGACGCCGCCCAGACCGTCGTGCGCGGCCTGCTCAACGACGCCCACGACCAGCGCCGCTTCAGCTACCGCTTCGCCGACCTCGGCGCGCCCGGCGAGACCGTCCGCTGGGAGGCCTACAGCTTCCGGCTGCTGTCGCTGCGGGAGGCCGAGTACGGGCCCGTCGTCGTGGCCAGCGACCAGGCGGTGACGCTGTTCCTGGGCGGCCTCGACGTCGACCTGGAGGACGCCGACCGCGCGCTCGCCCACGTCCTGCAGCGACAGCTCGACGACCGCCGGTTCGACGCCGCCGCCCGCACCGCGGCACAGGCCGAGCGCACGAGCGTCGGCATGTCGGCGACGCTGGCCGAGCTGCTCGACGCCACCCGCCGCGACGTGGGCTCCCACGACTGGGAGCAGGAGGTTCCCGATCGGCTCGTGCGGGCCCGCCGTCACGTCGAGGCCCGCATCGGCGAGGACGACCGGCTGCTGGAGCACGTACAGGGCGGCCTCGACGCGGAGACCTCGCCGGAGGTGCGGGCGGTGTCGGGACGCATCGTCGACCTCATCGGCCGGGCCCGGCGCGTGCACCTCGACCTGGAACGCCGCCTCGTCGGTGCCCGCGAGGTGTTCCTCACCGCGCAGGTGCGCCAGCGGCTCGCGCGGCGGCGCCGGCTGCGGATGCTCGCGCTGCGCGACGAGGTGCTGCTAGCGGTGCTGGCCCTGCCGCGTCCCGAGGCGCTCACGGTCGCGTCGGCGTTCGCGGATCGGGCGCTGGGCGTGTCCGTTCCGCGGCTCGTTCGTTTCGACGACATGGTCGACATGCTGTGGGCGCCGCCGCGGGCGCGGGAGTCGGCCGAGCCCGCTGTCGAGGTCGTCCCCGACGGCGACGACGAGGCGCACGACGTCCAGCGCTACCCCGAGCCGGTCGTCGGCGCGGCCCGGGAGGTGCTGTCGGCGGTGACGGGCGGCGGGGAGGTCCGGTTGTCGACGTTGCTCGACGCGGTGCCGGGCGTGGCCCCCGAGGAGGACGTCACGGAGGTGGCCGAGCTGGTGCTCCTCTCGGCGCTGTGGGCGTTCGCGCCGGACCTGGCGGCCGAGGCCGAGGGCGACGTGGCGGGGGAGATCGACGTGTTGGCGGGCGGGATCGAGGCCGTCGACGACGGTGTCGTTCTCGCGCACCGGTTCGGGTCGGGGCGCGACCTGCTCGTTGCGTTGCGCCGCAAGGAGTCCGTCGCATGAGCAGCGTCGCCGCCGACCTCACGCAGGTCCGGGCCGCCGCCGAGCTGCTCGGTTTCGCGCTGGCCCGCCGGGCGCGTCCTGTCGAGGGTGGGGTGTACCGCGCGCTGCTCGACCGCTACCGCAGCGAGCTGGGGTTCAAGGACGTCGTCGACACCATGGCCGAAGGCCTCGGGCTCGAGGTGCTGGGCGTCCCGCGCTCGGGGATGGTGCTCGCCCCCGAGCCGGGCGGGGCGTTCGCGACGCGGCTCGCCGACCTGCGCACCACCATGGACGCCGACGACCGGCTCGTGTTCGGGCTCGTCCTCATCGGGATCGCCGCGTTCGCCTACCCGACCGACGCCGACTTCGACGACCCCGAGACGCGGCTGGTCGAGATCGTGCGGGTCGACGAGTTCATCCGCGGTTCGCTCGACGCCCTCGGCGGGCTGGGCGGGGTCGAGGGCAGCCCGGAGGAACGTGCCCGCACCGCCGCCCAGGTCTACGCCGACCTCCCGCAGCTGATCACCACGCAGACCGGTCGCCGCGCGCGGGGCTGCACGCTCAAGGCGGTCGAGGAGGTGTTCGGCTGGCTGGTCGAGCAGGGCGCGGCCCGCGAGGCGGGCACGCTCGGGCCCGACACCTTCCACCTCACCGACCGCTTCCGGCTGCTGGTCGCCGACAGCGCGGGCGGGGCGGCGCTCGACGCGTTGCGCGACGCCCGGGCCCGCGGAGAGGCACCATGAGCCCTCCCGTCATGTGGACGATGCGCCGGGTCCGGCTGCACCGCATCGGCCCCGCCGCGGCCCGGTTCGTCGACGTCACCCTGGAGCTGACCGGCGAGGACGGGCAGCCGCTGCACTCCATCCTGTGGCTGCGCAACGGCGGCGGGAAGTCGACGGTGCTGTCGCTGATCTGCGCGGTCGTCCGCCCGCACCGGCGCGACTTCCTCGCCACCTCGACGACGGGCAAGCACCTCGAGGACTACGTGCTCGGCTCCGACACCGCGCACGTCGTCGTGGAGTGGTCGGGGCCCGGGGGCGCCACGCTCGTCACCGGCGCCGTGTACGAGTGGGCCGACCGTGTCCAGCCTGCCGACCCCAACCGCGATCACGACCGCCTCGGCGCGCGCTGGTACGTGTTCCGCTCGCCGCCCGGGTCCGAGGCGACGATGGACGCGCTGCCCTTCGACAGCGGTGAGACGCCGACCTCCCTGCGGGACTTCGTGTCCGCCGTGAAGCGCTGGGGCGCCGTCCCCGACTGCGGCGCCGCCGTCACCGACTCCCAGGACCGCTGGGCGCAGCTGCTCGACGACCACGGCCTCGACCCGTCGATCTTCACCGCGATCCTGCAGATGAACGCCACCGAGGGCGGCATCGAGGGGCAGTTCCAGTTCCGCGGGCCCGACCAGTTCGTCCGCTACCTGCTGGAGCTGATCGTCGACCCCGAGGTGCCCGCCGCCGTCTCCGAGATCCTGGAGAAAGTCCGCGAGGGCCTCTCCGCGCGGCCGGAGATCCTCGCCGACCTCGCGTTCGCCGACGAGGCTGTGCCGCTGCTCGGTGAGCTGGCCGCGGCCCGCGCGGCCCACGACGTCGCAGGTGCCGCCGTGGGTGCCGCCGAGTCGACCGCCCGCGACCTGGCGGCCGCCCTCGCCGCCGCCGCTCGCCGGGCGGAGGCCGACGCGACCGGCCACGCCGACCGGGTCGCCGCCCTCGCCGGTCTCGCCGCGCGCCACGAGGCCGACGCCGCCGACGACCGGCGCGCCGAAGCCGCGGCCCGCCACCGCGCGGCCACCGCCCGCGTCGCCGCGGCCCGGCTGCGTGCCGCGAGCCTCGCCGAGGACCAGGCGGCCGCGTCGGCGCTGGTCGCGGGCTGGAACGCCGTCCCGACCGTCGACGCCGCCCGGCAGGCCCGGCGCCGTGTCACGTCGCTGGAGGAGCAGCTCGCCGCCGCGACGGCGGAGGCGGCGCCGCTGCGCGCCCGTCTCGACGAGACCGCCGCCGGCTACGCGCGCGCCCTCGACGCCGCCGTCGCCGGGCTCGACGCCCGCGCCGCGGCCCTCGACGACGAGATCGCGCAGGCCCGGGACGCCGAACGGGCGGCGCGCGCCGCGTCGCAGGCCGCGTCGGAACAGCGTGGCGCGCTCGCCGGTGAGCTGACCGCGGTCACACAGGCCCTCGCGGGTCTGGAGGCCGACCTCGCCGCCGCGTCCGCCCACTTCGCCCTCGACCACACCGCCGCGGCGAGTGTCGACGCGGCGACGGTCGAGGACGCGGTCGCCCGCAACGAGCAGGTCGACGCCGACGCCGCCGACGAGCTCGACCGCCTCGCCACCGAACGGGCCGGCCTGCGTGAACGGCGCGCCGAGCTGAGCGCGTCGGCCGACAGCGTCGCCGCCGCCCGCCGCGCCGCCGCCCGCACCGCGGAGTCGACCGCCGCCCGGGCCGCGGAGCTGCGCGAACGCGTCGGCGAACTGGCCGCCGACGAGCGCCTGCGCACCCTCGCGGGCGGCACCGACATCGACCCGGTCGTCGAGGCAGCCGACCTCGCCGCGCTGCTCACCGCCGCCGTCGCCCGCGCCGACCGCGGCCGCGTCGAGCTCGCCGTCGCCGACGCCGACGACGAACGCGCCCTCGCGACGCTGAGTGCCGACCGGCTGCTGCCGCCGACGCTCGACGTCGTCCGTGCCGCCGACGTCCTCGACCGGGCCGGCATCCCGGTCACGACGGGCTGGCGCTACCTCGCCGACTCCGTCCCCCCGGAGCGTCGCGCCGACCTGATGGCGGCCGCGCCCGCGCTCGCGGGTGGCCTGCTCGTTCACGAGGAACGCGACCTGCCCGCCGCGCGCACGGCGCTCACCGCATCGGGGCTGCGGCCCACGTCGCCGGTGGTGCTGGCGACGACCCGCGACCTGGAGAGTGCCGGCGGCGCCGACGTGACGGGCTGGCTGCTCCCGCCCGCAGCCGCGCTGACCGACCGGGCCGCCGCCGGCGCGGAGATCGACCGTCGCGAGGCTGCCCGCGCGCACCGCGCCGACGCGGACACCGAGCTCGTCGCCCGCCGCGACGCCGACGCCGACAGGCGCCGTCGCCTTGACCGGCTGCGCGCCGACTGCCCGCCCGGCACCCTCGACGCGCTCGACGCCGCCGCCGCGGAGGCCGCCGAGGCCGTCGCCACCGCCGACGCCGACCTGGCCCGGATCAGCGCCGAGGTCGCGGCCGTCGGTGCGCGGGAGGCCGACGCCGACACCCGCCGCGGCGAGCTGGAACGCGCCCGCCGGGCCGCCGCCGCGGCCATCGCGACGCTGTCGTCGCTGCTCCCACGGGTGCGCGACGCCGCCGCGGGCCGCGCACGCGCGGCTGAGCTGCCCGCGCTCATCGCCGCGCGCGGTGGCGAGGTGGCACGGGAAACCGCGGCGGAGGCCGACGCGCGCGCCGCCGCCGCGGCCGCGTCCGAGCAGGTCACCGCGGTGCGGCGGGTACTGGCCGAGCAGCGCGAGGTCCGCGCGTCGCTGCCCGACCCCGGCGCGTCGGCAGAAGCCCCGGACTCCCTCGACGACGCCCGCCGTGCCTGGGAGAGCGCCGACCAGGCCTACCGGCGCGAGGTGTCGGAGTCCTCCCTCGCCGTCGCCCTGGAGGAGGCCCGCCGGGCACTCGCCGCGCCGGCGGCCCGGGCCGCGGAGCTGCGCGCCGAGGTCCGTGAACGCGCCGAGGCGCTCCTCGACGGTCCCGACGGCGCCGACGCCGCCACCCGCGACGCCGCCGCGGCGCGGGCACAGGCCACGGCCGAGCGACTGACGTCGGCAGGCGGGGAGCTGCGCGCCGAACAGCGCGACGCCGACGCGGAGCTGGCCGCGCACCCGCCGGCTGCCGAGGAGGACGACCTCCCGGACGATCCCGCGGAGCTCGACGCGGTCCGCACCCGGGCACTCGACGCCGCTGCCGAGGCTGCGCAACGGGTCGTCGGTCATCTCGCCGCCAAGGCCGCCGCCCAGGACAGCGCCCGCGACGCCGAGACGTTGCGCGGCACCGCCCGCGAACGCGCCACCGGCCTCACGCACCTGCTGGAACTCCTGCGGGTCGACCCCGGTGAACCCGTCGACGCACCGGACGTGGGCTCCCTCGACGACGCCCGCACCGCCGTCAAAGGCGCCCGTGCCGCCGTCGACGCCGCCCTCGCCGACGCCCGCACGGCCACCCGCGCCGTCGAGGACGTCGCCCGCCGCATCGTCGTATGGGCGGCCTCCGACCGGTTCGCCGCCGTCAAACCCGATGTGCGCGACCGGTTCCGCGTCGCCGACGTCGCCGGCGAGCTCGCGCCCGTCGCCGACACCCTCGCCACCGACCTCGCCGTCTACGCCACCAACCTGCGCGACCGCCTCACCGACCTCGAGCAGGACAAGGCCGTCGTCGTCACCGCGATGACCGGCATGGTCCGCCAGGCCCTGCGCTCACTGGCCCGCGCCCAGTCGCTGTCGGAGCTGCCGCCGACGCTGGGGGAGTGGGCCGGGCAACGGTTCCTCGAGGTCGGGCCGCGCGCGAGCGTCGAGACCGCCGACGCCGTCGTCCGCGACCGGTGCGCCCGCCTCGTCGACGCCCTCACCGCCCGCGGCGCCGAGGTCCCCCGCGGGCTGGAGCTGCTGTGGCAGGCCACCGACGCCGTGGTCGGCGACGGCAACTGGAAGGCCCGCGTCCTCAAACCGTCGACGACGTTCGCCGTGGAACGGGTGTCGGTCGAGCGGATGCGGAAGTGGTCGGGCGGGGAGAAGGTGACGATCTCCCTGCTGCTGTTCTGCATGGTCGCCAAGCTGCGCGCCACCAGCCGCGGCCGCGACGTCCCCGGCCTCGGCGCGCTCCCGTTGGACAACCCGCTGGGCAAGGCCAACTACGTGGTGTTCCTCGACCTGCAGCGCAAGGTCGCCGCCGCCAACGGCGTCCAGCTGATCTTCCTCACCGGCGTCGGCGACCTGAAGGCCGTCGGCCGCTTCCCCAACATCATCCGCATGCGCAACGTCGCCGGCTCTTCCACGTCGTCGGCGGGGGGACGCCAGTATGTCCGCCAGGAGGAACGCGTCCTGGCCGGCGCCGACCCGTCCGACGCCGTCGACACGACCCGGGTCTGGCGCGAGGACCCCGTCATGACCCTGATGTGAGGTGACCGTGACCGCCCCCGCAACCGAGACGCTCTCGCCGTTGGCCACCCGCCTGGCCGACGTGATCGTCAGCGCCCGCACCGGCCGCATCTCCCTCGACGTCCTGTACGCGGCCGCGCACCGTGCCGACACGAGCCTCGCCGGTGCCGACGACGCCCGCGCCCGGCTGCGCGCGGTGTGCGACGAGCTGGCCGAGGCCGGGGTCGTGCGGCTGCCCCGTGTCGGTGGCACCGGCTGGGAGACGCTGCCGCGCCCCGCCCTACCCCGGTTCGTGACGCGCATCGGCCGCCCCGGGCTCGTGACCGACCCTCACGTGATCGGCCCGGCCACTGTCAAAGGCTGGCACGCCGACCTCCACTGGGTGCCGGCGTTCCTGCGCGACGAGTACCCCACCCCCGGCGAACGGGCCGTGCTCGACGGGGTCCAGCAGTTCCTCGCCTCCGGCGGTGCCGGTGACGTCGTCCCCCTCCAGGAACGTTCCGTCCGGTTGACCGGTGACGAGAAGGCCCTCGGCCGGCTGCTGCGCGGCAGGCTGTTCCGCGAGGGGCGGCTCACCCGCGAGCTGCTGGGCGTCCGCCGCGCCCGCTGGCAGCCGACGTCGCGCCACATCGGAGACGGCCCGATCACGCTCGTGGTCGAGAACGTGGCGACCTGGGAGTCGCTGGCCGACGCGCTGCCCGGCGACGGCACCGTCGGCCAGGTGGTGTGGGGGATGGGAAACCAGCTCGGGGTCGTGCTGGAGGCGCTGGCCGAGGAGGAGCCGGAGGAGCTGTCCTACTTCGGTGACCTCGACGTCGGCGGCCTGGAGATCGCCCGCCGCGGCGAGATGACCGCCGAGTCCCTCGGGCTGCCGCAGCTGCGCCCGTCGACGCTCTACGCGTGGCTGCTCGACGAGGGCGAGCCCCAGCCCGCGAACCCGTTCGCCGGCGACATCACCGAGCTGATCGCGTGGCTGCCCGACGGGCTGCGCGGTGCCGTCGCCGACCTGCTGCGCAGCGACACCCGGCTCGCCCAGGAGTGGATCGGCCGCGAGCAGCTCGTCGAGACCGACCTGCGCGACCTGCGCTGACCAGACCAGACCTGCCCTGACTATCCGACGGCCGCCTGGAACGCGGCGAGCACGTCGTCGGAGAACAGCACGAACCGGGCTTCGCGCACCGCGGATCCGGTGGCGCGCACCGTCTCCACCGCGGCGCGGGCGGCGTCGTCGAGCGGCCAGCCGTAGATACCCGCCGACACCGCGGGGAACGCGACCGTCGCCGCGCCCAGCTCGTCGGCCACCCGCAGCGACTCCCGGTAGCACGACTCCAGCAGGTGCCGGCGGTCCTCCTTCTTCGCGTAGACCGGCCCGACGGTGTGGATCACCCAGCGCGCGGGCAGGTCGCCGGCCGTGGTGGCGACGGCGTGGCCCGTCGGCAGCCCGTCGGGGTAGCGGGTGGCCCGCAGCTCGCGGCACTCGGCGAGGATCGTGGGGCCGCCGCGGCGGTGGATGGCGCCGTCGACGCCCCCGCCGCCGAGCAGCGACGAGTTCGCCGCGTTGACGACGGCGTCGACCTCGGCCTCGGTGATGTCTCCACGGACGAGCACGATCTCGGTCACGAGTACCTCCCTGTGAGTGGCAATAGTCGCTATAGCGACTATTGCCACTCACGACTGTGGTCGAAGCCTGCCCAGCAGCGGGATCGCGGCGATCTTCTCCTCGGTCAGCGACGCCCACTCGATGTGGCCGGTCGGCCGGTCGCGCCGGGCGGACCGGCAGTCGACGACCCGGTCCGGGGTGACGATCAGGTCGACGGGCGCGTCGTGCGACGACGTCGGGATCGTCCCGGCGGGCCGGACCTGCAGCTCGTGCACCGTCGTCACGACGACCGTGTCCGGCCCGATCAGCCCCGCTGCGCTGGCCAACGCGAACTCCAGGTCGGCGAACCCGCCACCTTTGCCCAGCCGTGCCCCGTCCTCACCGACCGCCACACACCCGGTGACGACGAGGTCGACCGGTTCCAGTTCGTCGACGGCGACGCGGCGGGCCGAGCGCATCGCGTTCTTGATCGACACCGCCCGCCGCGGCGGGTCGGCCAGGTGGTCGGGATCGAGCAGGAAGAACGGGTCGTCCTCGGCCAGGCGCGGCACGGCCATGTAGACGGTCTTGCCGTCCTCCAGCGCCCGCTGCCGGACGGGCAACTGCGCGGAGTCGGGGTTGGACTTGACCCGCCGCGCCGCCTCCCACTCGGGGAGCCCACGCAGCCGCTGCGCGGCGGCCTCGGCGCCGACGAAGTTGGAGATCCGGTTGCGGGCTCCGGGGAAGCGCGAGACGCCGCCCTCGGTGAGCGCCGTCCACACCTCGTCGCGCAGCGCGGCCTTCGCGGCCAGCACCTCCGGGTCGCCGCCCGCGTCGTGGTCGTGCCGCCGTGCCATGCGCAGAACCGTATCGGTGCCGTTCGTTCGCGTAGGGCGGGGCGGTGTGCAGGGCGGGGCGGTGTGCAGGGCGGGGCGGTGTGCAGGGCGGGGCGGTGTGCAGCGCGGCGCCGCGGGTCGTGAGTGGCAATAGTCGCTATAGCGACTATTGCCACTCACAGGCCAGCACGACGATCAGGGTGCGGGGGCCGTGGACGCCTTCGACCCGCTGCAGTTCGATGTCGGAGGTCGCCGAGGGGCCGCTGACGAACGTGATGGGGCGGGTCGGGGTGAGCGCCGCGATCATCTCGGGCACCGAGCCGACCACCTGCGACCCGTGCACGACGCACACGTGCACGTCCGGGACCAGGGTGATCGCGCGGCGGCCCTGGGCGGGGCCGCCGTCGAGCGCGATCGTGCCGGTCTCCGCGCAGGCCACCGCGCACCCGGTGACGACGGCGGCGAACCCGTCCAGATCATGGGGGCCGAGTGCGGGGGAGTCCGGCGTGGCGTCGAGGTCCCAGGGCTGGTCGGGTGGCACGAGAACCGGGCTGTACGGCGCGACCGCGTCGGCCAGCGCGGTCGGCAGCTCGGAGAGGGGGACCCGCACGACCGTCGCCTTGTAGTCGACGAGGCGGTCGGTCAGCAGGTCGAGTAGCTCGGAAGGGGAGTGCGGGCTGCGGCGCTCGTAGTCGCGGGGGACCGGGGTGTCGGTGGCGGATGCGTTGGCGCGGCGGATCGCGGACAGCATCTCCTCGCGGGCGCTCATCCGCGTTCCCGGGCCCACCACTCGCGGAACGTCTCCGCGGGCGGTCTCGGTGCGTCGCGGCCTGCGGTCCAGGCCGAGAGCGGGGGCGGGAGCGTCGTCAGACGTCCTGATCGGCGCCCGAACACCCGTCCGAGTCGTGACGCCTTCTCCGCCGCGGCGAACCGGCCGGGGTCGGACATCGTCCATGCGGCGGCGGCCATCGCGACGGCCTCCGCGCTCGGCACCCGCGACGCCTCCCGCCGCGCCTCGACGTGCTGGGACCGCAGCCGCACGAGCAACGACGGGATGTCGATCCGCACCGGGCACGCCTCGAAACACGCCCCGCACAGCGACGACGCGAACGGCAGCGACGCGTTGTCCTCCACGCCTGTGAGCTGCGGCGACAGCACCGCGCCGATCGGGCCGGGGTAGACCGAGCCGTAGGCGTGCCCGCCGGTGCGTTCGTAGACGGGGCAGACGTTGAGGCAGGCCGAGCACTTGATGCAGTGCAGCGCGGCGCGGCCGACGTCGTCGGCGAGGGTGGCGGTGCGGCCGTTGTCGAGCAGGACGAGGTGGACCTCGGCCGGCCCGTCGCCGGGGGTGACGCCTGTCCACACCGAGGTGTAGGGGTTCATCCGCTCGCCGGTGGAGCTGCGGGGCAGCAGCTGCAGGAAGACCTCCAGGTCCTGCCACGTGGGCACGACCTTCTCGATGCCCATCACCGTGATCAGCGTCCTGGGCAGGGTCAGGCACATGCGGCCGTTGCCCTCGGACTCGACGACGACGAGTGACCCGGTGTCGGCGACGCCGAAGTTCGCGCCGGAGATGGCGACGTCGGCGCGCAGGAACCGTTCCCGCAGGTAGGCGCGGGCGGCCATGGCGAGGCGGCGGGGTTCGTCGGTGAGCGCGGGGTCGACGCCGGGCATCTCGCGCAGGAAGATCTCGCGGATCTCGGCGCGGTTGCGGTGGATCGCGGGCACCAGGATGTGCGACGGGAGGTCGCCGCCGAGCTGGACGATCAGCTCGGCGAGGTCGGTCTCCTGCGCGGTGACGCCCGCGGCCTCCAGGGCCTCGTTGAGCCCGATCTCCTGCGTCGCCATCGACTTGACCTTGACGACCTCACGGCTCCCGGTCGCGGCGACGAGCCGGGTGACGATCTCGTTGGCCTCGTTGGCGTCCCGGGCCCAGTGCACGACGCCGCCGCGGCGGGTCACCTCGGCCTCCAGACGCTCGAGGTGCTCGTCGAGGTGCGCCATCGTGGCGGCTTTGATCGCCGACCCGGCGGCGCGTAGCTGCTCCCAGTCGGCCCGCTCGGCGACGACGGTGGCGCGTTTCGCGCGGATCGTCGACGTCGCGTGCCCGAGGTTGCGACGCAGCTGGGAGTCGGCGAGCGCGTCGCGGGCGGCGGCGGGGAAGCTCTTGTCGCCGCGCAGGTGCCCGACGCCGCGCGGCGCTCGGAGGAGCGGCATCCCGAGGTCGGTCATCGGGAAGCCTCCGAGCTCGCGAGGATCTCGGCCAGGTGCACCGCGCGCGTCCCGGTCCGCAGCCGCGACAGTCCGCCGCCGATGTGCATCAGGCACGAGCTGTCGCCCGCGCTGACGGCCTCGGCGCCCGTCGAGAGGACGTGGGACATCTTGTCGGCCAGCATCGCCGTCGACGTGTCCGCGTTCTTCACCGCGAACGTCCCGCCGAACCCGCAGCACTGGTCGGCACCCGGCAGCTCCAGCAACGTCATGCCGCGCACGTGGCGCAACAGGCGCAACGGCTTGTCGCCGACGTGCAGCATCCGCAGCGAGTGGCACGTCGGGTGGTAGGTGACGCGGTGCGGGTAGTAGGCGCCGACGTCCTCCACTCCCAGTACGTCGACGAGCAGCTCCGACAGCTCGTGGGTCCGGGCGGCGACGGCCTCGGCGCGGGCGGCGAGCGCGTCGTCGCCGGCGGCGCGGGCGACGTCGGCGTGCTGGTGGCGCACCGACCCGACGCAGGACCCGGACGGCGCCACGATCACGTCGTAGGGCTCGAAGGTCTCGACGTGGTGGCGCACCAGGCCGAGCGCCTCGCGTCGGTAACCGGTGTTGACGTGCATCTGCCCGCAGCACGTCTGCGCGGCGGGGAACGCGACCTCGTGGCCGAGCCGTTCCAGCAGCGTCACGACGGCCTTGCCGACCTCGGGGAACAGCGCGTCGGACAGGCACGTGACGAACAGGGCGATCTTCATGACAGCGCGATCTTCATGACAGGGCGATCTTCATGGTGGTGGGACCTCCGGGACGTGGTCGTCGACCAGCCTAGCTGCTGTGGTCAGACCACACTCGATAGGATTCGCGAATGCGCACCCACCAGGTCGTCCTCGCCCACATCGAGGAGGACCTCGCGTCCGGCCGCATCCGCGTCGGCGACCGGCTGCCCGGCGAGCGAGCGCTGGCCGAGCAGCTGGGGGTGTCGCGGCCGTCGGTGCGGGAGGCGATCAAGATCCTCGAGGCGCTCGGCGTCATCCGGACGGCCACCGGGTCGGGGCCGGAGGCGGGCGCCACCGTCGTCGCGGACCCGGCTGCGGGGCTCGGCGCTGCGCTGCGGCTGCACGTCGCCACCGACCACGTACCGGTGCGGGACGTCGTGGACCTGCGCCTGCTCGTCGAAGGGGCCGCAGTGCGCGATGCCGCCGCGCGGCCCACCACCGACGGCCTGGACCAGGCATCGGCTCTGCTCGACGCGATGGACGTCCCCGGCCTCGACGCGCCGAGGTTCCTCGACCTCGACGGTGCGTTCCACGTGACGCTCGCGGGGATGTCGGGCAACGTCCTGCACGCCGCGGTGCTCGCCGGGATCGGCGGGGCCGTGCGTGAGTACATCGGCGAGGGCGCCGCCCGCGCCGCCGACTGGCCCACGCTCGCCGGCCGGCTACGCGCCGAGCACCGCGCCATCCTGCACGCGGTCCGCGACGGGCGCGCCGACGACGCCGAGGCCATGGTCCGCCGCCACATCGAGGACTTCCACCGCGACACCGCGTCGGACCAGCGCTGAGGGCACAGCCGAGGACCGGACGCGTCAGAGGTCTCCGGCGAAGAAGCTGCGCAGCAGGCGGTGGGTCCGATCCGGGTACTCCGACGGAATCCAGTGCCCGCAGCGGCCGAGGACGTGCAACCGGACGTCGGGGATGTGCCGGGCCAGGTAGTACGCCGCCTCCACCGGCACCACCGAGTCCTGCAGCCCGTGCACCACCAGGGTGGGATGGCTGATCCGGCGGAGCGCGGTCTCGGGGACCCCCACCGGCGGCCCCGACGCGAACTGGGCCTCGAAGGAACGCCGCACGTCCGGGCGGGACGCGACGACGTAGTTCCGCTCCGCGAGTGCTCGCAGGTCCACCGGCATCGCGGCGGGATCGTGGACGAACCAGCTGTACAGCCGCGCCAACGCCGCCGGACTCGGGTCCAGGTAGAACGACATGACCCGCTCGAGCTCCTCGGTGACGGGCACGGGAGTCCCTGCCGTGGCGAGCAGGACAGCCTTGTCGAAACGCTCCGGTGCCTCCGTGAGCAGCTGCAGGGCGACCGAGGCGCCCATCGAGCTCCCGACGAGGTGGGCACGCTCGATCCCGAGGTGGTCGAGCACCGCCAACGTCTGTTCGACGCGAAGCCTGTTCCACAGCCGCATGTCCCGCGGCGGTTCGGCAGGGTGCCAGCTGTCGGCGAACCCGACGAAGTCCGGCGCCAGGCAGAAGAAGTCGGACCCGAGTTCGGTGAGCGCCGGACGCCAGTTCGACAGCCCACCGGCGCCCGGTGCGGCGCCGTGGAGGAAGACGACCGGGGCACTGTCGACGGACCCCGAGTGGTGCACGGTGACCGGGCCCTCGATGCTCGGGAGCTGCATCTGGGTACTCGCGAGGCCGATGGGTGCGGCGAGTGTCGAAGCGGACATCGGGTGCCGTTCTCCTTCGTGAGTCATCGGGCCGGGGGACCACCAGCCCATCGGGCCTGGGCTGCCACCCCCTGGGTGCGCCCGGACCCGATGGACCGGCTCGTGACGGCAGGTCCAGGAGCGCGCTGAACAGCTCGGACCTACTGCGCGGCGCTGTTCAGCACCCTCCTGGCCCCGATCCTCGTCGCCGTGCGGTTCGCCGTCTTCGTCGCGAGGTGACATCCCGAACCGCGCGTTTGGTGCGGACCTACGAAACGTCCGGATGCGCCCTCCTAGCGGGCGATGTCCTCGAGGACGGTCCCGGGCCGGATCCGACGCATCCCGGCCGCGCAACCGACAGCCACGAGCGGGCAGATCGTGAGCCAGATCAGCAGCGTGGTGGGAACCCCGATGGCGTCGAACAGGTACGGGCCGAACAGGGCCGCGCAGAAGAACCCGATCCACTCCATCCCGGCGACGAGGTTGGCGCCCGTGCCTCGCACCCGCGTCGGAAAGACCTCTGCCGCATAGCCGACCGACGCGGTGATGTGGCCGGCGAGGAAGAAGTAGATCAGTGAGTACCCGATGGTGAGCGAGACCAGCGTCGTCCCGGCGAAAGCCATGTAGAGACCGGCGACCGCACCCAGCGTCAGCCACAGCATCGAGGCCTCGCGCCGGCCGATGCGTTCGCCGACGGCCGAGGACAACAGGTAGCCGACGCCGGCGACGGCGGTTGCGATGGCCGAGGACAGGTAGGTGTGGTCCAGGCTGATCCCGTACGCCGCATACACCGTCGGCAGGTAGCTCGCGATCCCGGCGAAACCGAAGGCGTACACGACGTGCCAGATCGACACCAGGATCGAGGAGCGGCGCAGGTCCGCGGCGAAGATCTGCCGGAGGTGTCCCCGGTGGGCGCCGGGCTCGGCGGCTCGGCTGGCCTGGAAGCGGTGCGACTCGTTCACCGCGCGGCGCGCCCAGATCATGACGACGACCGGGAGGATGCCGAACACGAACAGCCAGCGCCAACCGAGCAGCGGAACGATCGCCCAGGACAGCAGCGAGCCGAGGAAGAAGCCGAGGGGATAGCCGACCTGGGCGATACCGATGA
Organism: Pseudonocardia sulfidoxydans NBRC 16205; assembly: GCF_007989085.1. Lineage (GTDB taxonomy): Bacteria > Actinomycetota > Actinomycetes > Mycobacteriales > Pseudonocardiaceae > Pseudonocardia > Pseudonocardia sulfidoxydans. The sequence goes on along the minus strand of NZ_BJVJ01000023.1, from coordinate 59,894 downwards.
GACGTCCCCGCACGGCGGCCGGCGCCTCCTCCGCCACCATCACCTGGCCGGCCATCCACTCGGTGCTCGCTCCGGCCTGCGTGAGACCGCGGGCCACGACGAGGATGAGAACTCCGGGGGCACCGGCGGTCAGCACGCTGCCGAGGACCGCAGCGAACAGGCACGCCTGGAAGACCGGTTTGCGTCCGACACGATCCATGATCGGGCCGGCGAGGAAGGTCGACGCGGCACCGACGGCGTAGATCAGCGCGTAGATCAGGCCGATCTGCTTGTCGGTGATCCCGAGGTCCAGCGCGATCAGGGGATAGTTGAGGTTGAACAGGCTGCTGTCGGCATTGACCAGCGCCCACCCACCCAGCGACAACAGGGTGACCTTCCAGGTCGTGCGAGAGAGTCCGCGTAGCGACGAGGAACGCGCCGACCCGGTCTCGGTGGGCGGTGTCGGGGGTGCCGGATCACGCTCCTCCGGGTCGTCCACGCTCAATTCCTGGGCGATGTCGCCGGTGTTCTCCGTCGGCACAGCTCGGACCTCCTCGTCGAGGAACGGCGGATCGGACGTTCCGATGCGATCCGCGATGGACAGCCGCACCGAAGCGGCCTGACGTGCTCGGCAGTGCGGTCGTGCGGCACCTCGCACCGACGGTCCGGCGAACGCGACATGCGGTTTCCGGGTCGCCGCGACGGCGGTGCGAGGAGGGCGAACCAGCCCGAGCCGACGGGCATCGGCGGACGAGGCACCTGCCCCGCCGGACCGACGACGGGCCGTCGTCGTGCCGCCGAAAGTATTACGGGTCACATTCACGTCCGTCATTGGCGAAAGCCGCGACAACCGATCCGCCCTGTTGGTGCATCGGCCAGACCCAGCGCTCCTGGCCCGGCCGGACGCGTACCCGACGACACGTCCACCACCGGCGTGGCAGTCCGACGAGCCGATACGCGCGCCGCCGGGCACGACGCGGCGCGGCGCCCGTGCGCCATTGGACGACAGCACAACAGCATGCGGAACAGTCTGTGCGAGAACCACAGAACGTGAGGGAGCGGTCTGGTTAGGCTCCTGCGCGGAAATGCGAACTTCGTATCGCTCGACAAGGAGTCAGTCGTCGTGGTCGACAATCAGGAGAAGGCCGGCGGGACGTTCGGTCTGGCCGTTGCGCAGGTAGGCGGAATTCAGCCCTCCGAATCGAAGGCGGAGGTCGTCGAACGTCTGACCGGTCTTCTCCGTGACGCCGCTGCCCGTGGCGCCGACTTCGTCGTCTTCCCGGAACTCACCTTGACGACGTTCTTTCCGCGGTACTGGGTCGACGACAACAGCGGCATGGACGCCAATTACGAGACGTCCATGCCGAACGACGACGTCGCCCCGTTGTTCGCCGCCGGCCGCGACCTCGGTGTGGGCTTCTACCTGGGCTACGCCGAGCTGACCCCCGCCGGCCGTCGCTACAACTCGAGCGTCACGGTGGACAAGGAGGGTGCGATCACCGGCAAGTACCGGAAGGTCCACCTGCCGGGCCACGACGACAACCGTGCGACGCTGCGCAGCCAGCACCTCGAGAAGAAGTACTTCGAGGTCGGGGACCTCGGATTCGGAGTCTTCCCGACCGACGGGCTGAACATCGGCATGGCCCTGTGCAACGACCGGCGTTGGCCCGAGGTGTACCGAGCGTTGAGTTTGCAGGGCGCCGACCTGGTCGTCCTCGGCTACAACACCCCGATGGAGGTTCCCGGCTGGCAGGAGGAGCCCCACGCCAAGATGGCCACCCACCTGCTGTCTCTGCAGGCAGGCGCCTACCAGAACTCCGTGTGGGTCGCGGCTGCGGCCAAGTGTGGCTACGAGGACGGCGTCTACATGATCGGCGGGTCCGCGATCGTCGCCCCCAGCGGAGAGATCGTCGCCAAGGCCATGACCGACGGCGACGAGGTCGTCGTGGCGCAGGTCGATCTCGACATGGCGCGGCCGTTCCGCGAGAGCGTCTTCGACTTCGCCGCGCACCGGCGCCCTGAGCACTACGCGATTCTCGTCGAGCGGACCGGCCGCGGCGAACCGATTCCGCTGCCCGCGGGCGCACTGGACTGACCTGCGGGTCAGCACGAAACCGGTAGGAGAACAGGAGCGCGCAATGTCATTCACGTGTTTCACGGGTGGCCGCATCGTCACCAGTACCGGACAGTTCGACGCAGACATTCTGGTCGAGAACGGAACCATCGTCGCAGTCGGCTCGTTCCCGCAACTCGATACCGACTCGATCGAGCTCGTGGACTGCACAGGAAAGTATGTGCTCCCCGGCGGCGTCGACGTCCACACCCATCTGGACTCACCCTTGATGGGGACGACGACGGCCGACGACTTCGAATCCGGAACGATTGCGGCCGCATGCGGCGGAACGACCACGATCGTCGATTTCGCCATGCAGCCGACGGGGGTACGCCTCACCGACGCGCTCGACACCCACCTGGCGAAGGCCCAGGGGAAGGCCGTCATCGACTACGGGATGCACATGTGCATCACGGACCTCTACGACGGTGCGACCCAGGAGTTCGGTGAGATCGCGCAGGCCGGGGTCAGCAGCTTCAAGGTCTTCATGGCCTACCGCGGAACACTGATGCTGCACGACGGCCAGCTCTACGATGTCCTCCGCGCGGCCAGCGGTGTCGGCAGCCAGGTCTGCGTCCATGCCGAGAACGGCGACGTGATCGACCGCATCGCGGCCGACCTCGTCGCGGCCGGAAAGACGGGCCCGGGCACCCACGAGATCGCGCGGCCTCCCGCCACCGAGGTCGAGGCTGTGGAGCGTGCGATCCGGATCGGACGCATGGCGGACGCCCCGCTGTACTTCGTGCACCTGTCGACCGCCGGCGCGGTCGAGGCGGTGGCCGCCGCGCAGGGCAGGGACTGGCCGGTCGCTGCCGAGACCTGCACCCACTACCTGACGCTCGACCGCGAGCTCTACGACCAGCCGGGCTTCGAGCCGGCCAAGGTGGTCCTGACGCCGCCGCTGCGGACCAGGGAACATCGGGACGCCCTGTGGTCGGGCCTCAGCGCCGGCACCCTGAGCGTCGTGAGCTCGGACCACTGTCCGTTCTGCTTCGCGGACAAGGAACGGCTCGCGGGGGCGGACTTCCGGTCCATCCCGAACGGCGGGCCGGGGGTCGAGCACCGAATGTCCGTCGTCTACGGGAAGGGTGTGGCACAAGGTCGCATCACGCTGGAGAAGTTCGTCGCCCTGACCTCGACGATCCCGGCCCAGCAGTTCGGTCTCCACCCCCGCAAGGGTCACATCGCACCGGGTGCGGACGCGGACCTCGTGCTGCTCGACCCGGACGGCACCACGACGATCACCGCAGCGACCCAGAACCAGGCGGTCGACTACACGCCCTACGAGGGCTGGTCGCTGCCCGGCAGCTTCGACGCCGTGTACTCGCGAGGTGAGCTCGTCGCGCGGCGCGGCCGCTACGTCGGGAAAGCCGGTCGCGGTCGGTTCCTGCACCGCGCGACCCGCTGATCCCCGTGCCGACACCCCCGCCGCGACGGGCTTGCACAGCACCGGCATGCCCACGATGATGTTCACCTTCCGCCGCTGCCGGCTCGCGGCCGGGGCCGTACGACGCGGGCACACCGGCTCCCGCAGCACGACGCCTCGGTCGCGACCAACAGGAGGGCCTGGTGAAGCTCTCGGAGGTCGTGCGAGGGCTCGGCCCCCGCGTCGACTTCGTCACCGGCACCGCGCTGCTCGACTCCGACGTGAACGGCATCTGCGCAGAGGGACGGCCCCACCGGGCCGACCAGGCCGTCCTGGTCGTGCAGGAGCCGGCGACCGGCGAAGCGGCGGTCGCCGAACTGCAGCAGTACTGCGCCGATGCCGGAATCACGGCGGTCCTGATGAAGGACCCGGCCCGGTACAGCCTGGCTGCTCCGCGAACTGGTACCCCGACGGCCCGGGCGACGATCGTCGTGATCCACGAACACGTCCCGTGGTCAGATGTCTTCGACTGCCTGAGCGACTTCTTCGGCGCCGCCGCCGATTCAGTCGCACTGCCGGACCATGGTGCTGCCTTCGGCGCGATCACCGCAGCGGCCGACGAGCTGGGTGCCGCGATGCAGGGCAGCGTCATCATCGAGGACAACAATTTCGACATACTCGCCTACTCCCGGGCAACAGGAGACCTCGACGACGCCCGTCGCGTGGCGATCCTGCAGCGACGCCTACCGGAAACATTTCAACGCGCCTTCAACGCCCAAGGTGTACTCGCGCAGCTCGCCGGCGGCCAGGAGATCCTGCACGTCGATGCCGTGCCCGAGATCGGACTGGGGCCCAGGCTCGTTGCCGGGGTCAGATTCGACGGCGAACTACTCGGAAGCATCTGGCTGGCCCGCGACGCACACCCCTTCACGCGCCGGGACGACGAGACGCTCAGGGCGGCGGCGGCCCGGCTGGGGCCGCTGGTCCGGCGGATCCAGCGGACGCGAGACGACCAACTCGAGGCGCGCAACCAGAGCCTGCTCGGCCTCCTGCGCGAGAACGCACCCGCTGTCGCCGGGGTCGCTTTCGCAACGATCGCGGGCCTTCCCCCGCAACTGCCCCTCCATGTCCTCACCTTCACCGCCCCCTCGAAGCCGGAGCCCGCGATCGACAGCGTCGCCGCACTCCGGACGGCGATCGAGACGCTGGGCCGGTCCGGTAGCACCCGGGCGTTCTCCGTCCTTGCCGACGGAGCTCTCGCCGTACTTCTCACCGGTTGCCCGGCCTCCCACGGACAGTGCGGCGACGCTCACCCGAGCCGCTTTGCGAGCCGGGTGCTCACCGAGCTCGGAGAGCCCGGACGCCACGTCGTCGCGGGAGTCGGAGGTCACCGCGCCGCGCTGAGCTCTGCCTGGGAATCGGCTCGAGATTCGCGCCGAGCAGCCGCCACCCTTTCCGCGCACCGCACCGGTCGACGTGTCGCATCTCTGCGAGAGGTCTGGTCCCATGTCGCCCTCGACGAATGCCTGCCATTGCTGAGCGCGCCCCTCGAACGGTTCGGCGACGCCCTCGATCTGCTCGTGGAGTCGGACGCATCGGGGCGTTCAGAGTATGTGAACACGCTCGCGGCGTCCCTCGAGAACTGGGGCGAAACGCGCAGAGCTGCAGATATCCTGCACATTCATCCGAATACGCTTCGTTATCGGCTCGCGCAGCTCACGGATCTCGCGGGTATCGACCTCGACGATCCGACTCAACGGTTGGTTCTGCAGCTCCAGCTGCGACTGCGCAGACAGATGCGGACGTCCTCGTCGAGTGACGGCGATCGGGTGTGAGCGCGCGTCCAGGTCCCGGACGGATGTCGGTCTCGCTCCGCCGACGCGGTCTGTCCTGGAACCCGGTGACCCGTGGTGCCCTCGTCCCGTGCGGCCGGCGAGCGCTGCGAGCGGGTTGCTCGGCGCGGGCTCTCCGTCGGCGGTATGGGGCGTTCGCGCCGATCCGCTGTCGACGTACGCGGTCCGCCGGTCCCTCTCGTGGGAGGCGGGCCTACCGCGCGCGGCGGCCGACGGCGCCCCAGGTGTCGGCGGTTCGCGTCGGCGAGGTCCGACGCGTTGACGTGGCGCTTTGGATGTTCACGGGAGCCAGGGACGCCGTCGTGGCTGCGTCCGGGCGCGGTGCCCACGAGCCTCCCGCGAGCCTCTTGACAGGTACCGGATGCCCCTTTACGGTGACGCACATCGCTATACGGAATATTCCTTCGGTTTAGCGAATTCCGGACCGCAGCGTCGCGTGATGTGTCCTTCCTGGACGCGCGGTCGTGCACCCCGGGCTCTCGTCGAGCACCGGAGCATCGTCGGGCTCGTCATCCCCATACCAGTGACTCAGCGCATCGCTGGGCCCAGCCAGAGACGAAGGTGGATAACTCCGGTGACCACAGAGCTTGCCACGGCACGGTCGGCGACCACGCCGGCTGCCACGCCGTCAGTGATGCGACACGCTCAGAAGTACGCCCTCGTGGGGGTGTGGGCACTCGTCATCATCGTCTTCGGGGTGCTGCGGCCGGACTCCTTCCTGACCGGCGCCAACTTCAGCACGATCTTCGGTTCGCAGGCCGTCCTCGCGGTGCTCGCACTCGCCCTGTTGCTGCCGCTGGCGGTCGGTGAGTACGACCTGTCGGTGGCGGGAGTTCTCGGGCTCTCGCTCATCCTCACCCACTTCCTGACCGCGGAGGCGGGATGGCCGTTGTGGGCGGCAGTGGTCACCGCGCTCGCCTCCGGCGTGGCGATCGGCGTGATCAACGCGCTGCTCATCGTGGCGGTCGGCGTCGAATCGCTGGTGGTCACCCTCGGCATCGGGTTCATGTTGGTCGGCGTGGGGTACGCGGTCACCCCGGCGACCGTGGTCGGGACCTCGGGCGCCTTGTCGGCAGCAATGCGCACCCAGGTCGCGGGTCTCCCGCTCGTCTTCTTCTACGGCCTGGCGATCGTGCTGCTCCTGGCCTACGTCTTCAGCCGCACACCCCTCGGTACGTACATGTTCTTCGTCGGTGAGAACCGGTCGGTCGCCCGGCTCTCGGGCATCCGGGTCAATGCGATCCGAGCCGGTGCGCTGATCGCGTGCTCGTCGCTGAGCGCGATCGCGGGTGTCTTCCTCGCGGGCCAGCTCGGGTCCTCCTCGCCGACCGTCGCTCAGGACTATCTGCTGCCTGCATTCGCGGCGGTCTTCCTCGGCGCCACCACCATCACCCCGGGCCGGTTCAACCCCTGGGGCACGTTCATCGCCGTCTACTTCCTCATCACCGGCATCACCGGGTTGCAGATGATGGGACTCGTCGACTGGGTCTCGCAGGTCTTCTACGGCGCTTCCCTGGCCGTGGCGGTGACGCTGTCGCGCATCGCGGGCGCCAAGTCGTCGCGTGACTAGCGACAGGTCCCAACGCTCATCCGCCGAGCGATCGAGCCTCGGCGCGCACGCACCCGACGAGCACGCGCGGGTCGGAAGCCGTCCGGCGCACCACGCAACCGAGCATCGAAGGAAGGTCGTTGACATGCGCGATTCATTGCGATTCACGAGGATCAGAGAAGGGCTCGTCGCACTGGCCGCAGTGGGCGCCATGACGCTGCTGGCCGCCTGCGGAGGTGCCGGGTCCGGGAGCTCGGCGCCGCAGGGAGCGGCTGCCGACAGCGCCAGTGTCGAGGAGGCCAAGAGCCTGGTCGCCCAGGCGCAGCAGCAGGTCGCCTGGCCGCAGCCGGGTCCGCCTGCCTTCGACGCGTCATCCGCGCGCGGCAAGACGCTCGGCTGGGTCGCCATCACGGCGTCGAACCCGTTCTCCCAGATCATGCTCGAAGGCGCCCGCGAGGCCGCCGCGCTGTCCGGGCTCAACATCGACTACTGCGACGGCAAGGGGCGACCCTCCGAGTGGGTCCGCTGCGCCGACTCGCTCATCGCCAAGGGTGTCGACGCCCTGCTCATCCAGTCGATCGACCCCAAGATCCTGAGCGCCTCCATCGAGGCCGCCACCCGGGCGGGCATCCCGGTCATCGAGACGTCGAGCAACGACTCGTCGCAGCCGCCCACCCCCGGCGTGTCCGCGGCGAACAACTTCGCGATCGCCGAGATGGGCAAGCTCCTCGCGGACTACGCCATCGCCGACTCGAACGGCCGGGTCAACGCCGTCTACTACGGCGCGCCGGAGGTGGCGCTCTCGCCGCCGCTGCACCAGGCGATCGAGGCCGAGTTCAGGCGGCTCTGTCCGGACACCTGCACCCTGAAGTCGTCCGACGTCCCCGTCGGCGAGTGGGACACCCGCCTGCCCACGGTGGTGCAGTCCGGGATCAGCGCCGACCGCGACATCAACTATCTGATCCCGCTGGCCGACGGCGCGGTCCCGGCCATGATCCCCGCAGTGCACGCCGCCAACGCGACCGAGCGCGTGAAGATCCTCAGCATCACCGCGTCGCCGTCGATCGTGAAGTTCATCGACAGCGGCGACGTCTTCGTCGCCGACGTCGGCCCGTCGACCGAGTGGCACGGGTGGTCGACCGTCGACCAGGCGCTGCGCCTGATCGTGGGTCAGCCGAAGGGCTCGCCCATCCTGCACGACCCGCAGATGCCGATCCGTCTGTTCGACAAGGCCAACGTCGGCGAGCTCAACTTCGACGACCCGAAGATGGCGAACTTCTTCGGCCCGGTCGACCTGGCCGCCGAGTACGGACGGGTCTGGGGGATCACCCCGTGACCCGCGGGTCCGACGCACGAGACGAGAGGAGGCGGAGATGAGTACCGGCGGTGCTCACACCGAGGAACTGCTCGTCGCCTCCGGCTGGTCGAAGACCTTCGGGCCCCGTCGGGTGCTCTCCGACGTCGCGCTCACCATCGAGCGGGGCGAGATCCACGGGCTCGTCGGGCAGAACGGGTCGGGCAAGTCGACCTTCATCAAGGTCCTTTCCGGCTTCCACAACCCGGACGACGGTGCGCGCCTGCAGGTGCGCGGCGCCGACGTCGACCTGCCACTGCACCCGGGTCGTCCGCACGAGCTCGGCATCGCGTTCGTGCACCAGGACCTCGGTCTGATCGAGTCGGCCACGGTCCTGGAGAACATGCGCGTCGGCCAGTTCGAGACAGGTCCGTTGTGGAACGTGTCGTGGGCCCAGGAACGGACGAAGGTACGCACACTGCTGGCGGGCTTCGGCCTGGACGTCTCGCCGGACGCCCTGGTCAGCACTCTCTCCCAGGCCGAACGAGCGCTGCTTGCGATCGCCAGGGCGCTCGACCAGGTCGACCACGTGGAGAACGCGATCCTCGTCCTCGACGAGCCGACACCGCACCTGTCGCGGGAAGCGGCGGAGGTGCTGCTCACGCGGGTACGCGAGATCGCCGCCAAGGGTGCGGGGGTGCTCCTGGTGACCCACAGTCTGTCGGAGATCTTGTCCCTGACCGACCGCGTCACGGTCCTGCGCGACGGCGCCCTGGTCGACACCGCCGTCACGGCGCAGCTGACCGAGGACAAGCTGATCGAGCTGATCGTCGGGTTCAGCCTCGACAACCTCTACCCGGACAAGGCCGAGTCGGCCGGGGACGTCCTGATGCAGGCGCGCGGGCTGGAGGGGAAGGGCGCGGCGCCGTTCTCCATGGACCTGCGCCGGGGCGAGATCGTCGGCCTGACCGGCCTGCTGGGCTCGGGCTGGGAGCGGATCCCCTACCTGCTTTTCGGGGCGACCCCCTGTGCCGGCGGTGAGCTGACCGTCAAGGACCAGCATTTCGACGCCCGCACGCTGACGCCGGGCGCCGCGATCCGCTCCGGGCTGGCCCTGATCCCGTCCAACCGGCCCGTCGACGGGGCCGTCGCCAGCGCGAGCGTGATCGAGAACCTGACGTTGACGACGCTGCGGAAGTACTTCACCAAGGGCTTCCTCCGCAAGAAGCACCAGCTCGGTGAGGTCCGGGAGCAGCTGGACGTGTTCGACGTCCGCCCGCGCGATCCGCAGGCGGGGATGGGGACGCTCAGCGGCGGCAACCAGCAGAAGGTCCTGCTGGCCAAGTGGTTCCGCACCGAGCCGGACATCCTGCTCCTGCACGAGCCCACCCAGGGTGTCGACATCGGGGCCCGCACCCAGATCTTCGAGCACATCCGGGCGGCCGCCGTCGACGGCACCTCGATCGTCATCGCCAGCGGGGAGCACGAGGACCTGGCCGCGCTGTGCGATCGCGTTCTCGTGTTCTGCGACGGCGTCGTCACCGCCGAGATCGCCGGCGCCGAGCTCACCGCCGGGCGCCTGAGCGAGCAGTCGCTGCGCACACACCGAACAGCAGCCGCGAGCTAGAGCCGGACCCGACACGTTCGACCGGCACACCGATTTCCCACCAGAAAGGTGTCATCAGAAGTGAGCACTACAGGCGCGATCGACCTCACCTGCCTTCCGTTCACACCGGACACGAAGGAAGGCGCCTACCAGCACCCCGGCCAGAAGTCCGTGCTTCAGCGGCTCGGGATCTGGGACAAGCCCTCGACCGCCGACGACCTCGTGCAGGCGATGGACGCCGCCGGCGTCGACAAGCTGATCGTGCCCGCGCAGGCGGGCAACGAGTGGGACATCCCGTGGGAGATTCCCGCCGAGATGGCGCTGCGGCACCCGGGCCGGCTGTACGCGGTCCAGAGCGTCAACCCCAGCAACATCTCGCAGGGCCTGCGCAACCTGGACGAGGCCAGCAAGGCCCCCGGTTTCGTCGGCGCGCACAGCTACCCGCACTGGTGGCGGCTCGCGCCCGACGACCGCGTCTACTACCCGTTCTACGCGAAGTGCCAGGAGCTGGGCGTCCCCATCCAGATCCAGGTCGGGCAGGCGTTCCAGAACAACCTGTACAACGTGGGCCACCCCAGCACGATCGACCGCATCGCGGTCGACTTCCCGGAGCTGCCGATCATCGGTCTGCACGTCGGCTACCCCTGGGAGCGGGAGATGGTCGCGGTGTCGTGGAAGCACCCGAACGTCTACATCGCGCTCGACACGCATCACCCGAGCTCGTGGTCGCGCGACGTCACCGACTTCATCCGCGGGGACGGGGCCACGAAGATGATGTTCGCGACGAACTACCCGATTCTCGACTTCGCGGACGCGATCTCCGGAATCGCGGATCTGAAGTTCGGCGACGAGACCGAGCAGCTGATCCTGCGCGGCAACGCCGAGCGCGTGTACCGCTTCTGAGCGGCCGGGGCCCGGCCGGGCCGATCGAGTCTCGACAATCGAGCTGAAGGTAGTGAGTACATGTCCCACGCACGGGTGAACGACTGCAACATCTGGTACGAGATCACCGGAACCGGCACGCCGCTGCTGCAGATCGGCGGCTCCGGTTTCGCGCACGAGAACTTCGCCCCGGTATCGGGCAAGATGGCCCAGCACTTCCAGGTCATCGACTTCGACCTGCGGGGATACGGCGGATCGGACCGTCCCGAACAGCACTACGACATGGAGGTCTGGGCCGACGACTGCGCCGCGCTCATCGACGCCCTCGGGTTCGATGCGGTGCACGTCCACGGCACCTCGATGGGCGGCATGGTCGCGATGAAGCTCGCGGCCAAGTATCCCGAGAAGCTGCGCGGTCTCATCCTCAGCTGCACCGCGGCGCGTTGCGACCGCATGTTCGTGTCGAACCTGCTGGTCCAGAAGGCGCTGGCGGAGGCCTACGGCATGGGCAGCGAAGCGCTCGCCCTCGCGATGTCGGCGGGCGCGCTCTCGGCCGCGTTCCTCGACACCCCGGACGGAGCGGCCACCGCCACCACCATCCGGGAGGTGCTCGACCGCAACTGCTCGCTCTCGGTGTTCCGCGCCGCCGTCGACGCGATCGTCGCGATGGACCTGAGCGCCGATCTGGACCGCATCACCGCACCGACGCTGGTCGTCTGTGGTGACGTCGACCTGCTCGGCGGGCTCGACCCGGGCCCGAGCGGCATCGGCAACCGGGAGATCTCCCAGCGCATCCCGGGTGCCGAACTCGCCGTGATGGAGGGCGTCGGCCACGCGAACATGCTGGAGTCGCCCGACGAGTCGGTCCGGATCATGGTCGACTTCCTCGAGCGCGTCGACACGTCCGCAGAAGTCGCCGTGTGATCGCAATGCGTCGGACATCGGGCAGACTTTCCCGAGAGACGACTCAGTGAACGATGGTCCGCCGCCGGCCACCGGGCGGCGGCGGACCCGGCTCGTGACGGGGCGCCGCAGGCGATGCAGCGCCCCGTCGATGCAACCTCGAAGGCGGCAGTGTGCAACCAGGAGACGGCGACGGGACGGGCCTGTCGGCCCGGGCAGCGGCGGGTGCGAGCGACACGACGTTGCACGACAAGCTCAGAGCGCTTCGTAAGGAACGTGGTCTGTCGATCGCGCAGGTATCGGAGATGACGGGCATCTCCAGCGCCTTTCTCTCGCAGGTCGAGAACGGCAAGAACGACATCACGGTGACACGGCTCATGCGGCTGGTGGATGCCTTCGGAGTGAGCGTGGCCGATCTTCTCCCGGGCGATCAGACCGGGGAGAGGGGACTGACGGTCGTCCGAGCCGGCATGGAGCGGCGTCTGACCTCACCGTCCGAGCAGATGGAGGTGCGGGTCATGTCAGCTCGAGGCCACTCGAAGTTCATGCCCGCGCTGACCGTCTACGAGCCGGGCGGCGGAATGTCCGAGGCCGCGGCATTCGAGTCGGAGGAAGTCGTCTACGTCCTGGAAGGCGAGATCGAACTCGAGTACGAGGGCGAGGTGGTGACGTTGAACCCAGGCGACGTCGCCTACTTCGACGGACGTGGCGTCCATCGGTACCGCAACCTCTCCGACGGCGAGGCCAAGGCCTTCTCGGTGACCTGGCCCGCCATCTTCTGACCGGTGCCGCCCTTCGGCATCGGCACGGCCCCCCCGGGCACGGTCGTAACCCGGCCGCCGGAGTCAGCCGCCGTCTGCGAGAGATCGGAGGCGGTCGGCCGACGGGGTGCCGTCCTCGGCCCCGCTGAAGATGATGCGGATTCCCGGGTCGTCGGGAAGTCGGACGATCTCCTCGTTCAGCACCATCGTCCCTGCCGTGCGATGGCGGTATTCGCGAACGGAGTGGACACAGTCGCCGACGGGGTAGTCGGCCCATATCCGTGCGAAGTCGTGGCTGCGCACGCTCAGTTCGCCGATGAGGCCGTGCAGGACGGGGTCGTCGGGATAGTCGGCAGCGGCGACACGGAGATAGGAGGAGAGAGAACGGGCCTGGCTCTCCCAGTCCGGGAAGAGGTCGCGAGCAGCGGGGGACAGGAAGACGAACCGCGAGACGTTGGGGGCCCTCTGCTCGCTGTGCGGGTCCGGCCTCGGCAACCCCCACAGGGCGTAGCCGAGACGGTTCGCGCCGAGGAGGTCCGTCCGCCGGCCCACGATGATCGCCGCCTGCCCGGTGGCGCCGTCCACGAGCGCCTGGATCGCCGGCCGGAGCCGCTCCTGATCATCGCCGGGCCTGCGTGCGGCTCGGCCGGGGGCCGCGAGGCGTACCAGGTGGGCGCGTTCGTCCGGCCCCAGATCGAGCACGCGGGCCAGCGCGTCCAGCACCGAGTCCGAGATCTGGTGACTCTCACCCTGTTCGAGCCGGGTGTAGTACGTGGTGCTGATGCCCGCGAGCTGGGCGACTTCCTCGCGTCGCAGACCCGGCACCCGCCGTTGCCCGTGGCTGACCACGTCGGCTGCGTCCGGGGTGAGAGCGGCGCGGCGGCTGCGCAGGAACGTGCCGAGCTCGGCCGAGGACGACCATTCGTTGCTCACGTGTTCCAGTCTGCCTCGCGGGGCTGCGCGCGTGCCTCACCATGGCAGTGACTGGTTGCGCGGATTCACCGCGCGCATCATCTGGACATGAACTCCGACAACACCATCGGCCGGCCCGACCCGGGGTCGCGATCTGTTCCACGGGAGGCCTCGGGGGACGACGAGCGGTTCGTCGTGACTGCCGCCACGAGCGCCACCGGATCCGCGGTCGTGGAGCATCTTCTGGACGCCGGCGCCCAGGTGGTCGCGGTGGCGCGCGACGTCCGGCGCCTCGGCGCGGCGGCCGGGCGCGGTGCCCGGACCTTCACCTCCGCTCTCGACGACGCCGATCGGCTGACCGACGTACTGGCCGACGCGAGCGGGGCGTTCGTCATGCTCGCTCCGGGGCTCATCCCGGACTGCGAGGACTTCGCCTCCTACCAGCGCGCCGTCATCGCCGCGCAGGCCGGGGCGGTGGGGGAGGCCTTCCGCCGCGGCCGCCTGCGGCGGGTGGTGACGCTGAGCGGCTGGGCGGCGAACTACACCGGCGCCCGGGGGCCGGTGTGGGGGCTGCGGCACCTGGAGGAGGCCATCGACGCGACCGGGATACCGGCGATGCACCTGCGTGCCGGGTGGTTCATGGAGAACCTGCTGCCCGACGTCGCCACGCTGCGCGCCACCGGTGAACTGAGCGGCCTCCTGCCGGCGTCGTTGCCACTGCCGATGATCGCCGTCGCGGACATCGCCCGGGTGGCCGCCGAGCTGCTGCTCGGGGTGCGGCCGTTCGCGCCCGGCCGGGTCCAGGTCACCGGCCCCGCTGACCGCAGCCTCGCCGAGGCCGCCACAGCCATCGGGACAGCTGCCGGGATTCCCGGGGCCCGGTACGTGGAGCTCACCGAGGAGACACTGCGCACCCAGCTTCGGCGGGCGGGCTTCTCCGAGCACATGGCCGACGGCACTGTGGCGATGACGCTCGACGTGGCCGCGGGTCGCATCCACATTCGCGAGGCAGACCGGTCCGTCACCACGACCACCACCCTCGAGCAGTTCCTGTCCACCGCGGTCGGTCCGACCGCCCGTCACGACTGAGCGTCAACCCCCACCCACCACCCGAACGGGCTGAAGAAGTGTCTGTCCAGAACCACGCGCAAGCGCCGGGCTTTCAACGATTCCGCATCGGCGACCTCATCGTCACCGCGCTCTACGACGGGTACGTCCCGATCGCCGCCGCCGACCTGAACGGTGTGCCGCAACGCGTGATCCGCGAGTGCCTCGCCGACGCCTACCTGCCCGAGGACGGTGACGCGCACACCGCGGTGCTGGCGTTCCTCGTCGAGCACGGTGGGGAGAGGATCCTCGTCGACACCGGGAGCGGGACGACGCTCGGGCCCGCGACCGGCGGACTTCCGGAAAGTCTCCGGGCCGCCGACGTTTCGGCGCGCAGCGTCGACCACGTACTCGTCACGCACCTGCATCCCGACCATGCCGGAGGTCTGGTCGCGCCGGACGGAACCGCCGCGTTCCCCCGCGCGACCGTGCACGTCGCCGCCCCCGAGGTCGCGTACTGGCTGGACGACGGGATCCGCGCGCACGCCGAAGGTGTGCAGGCCGAGATCCACCGGGCGGCAGCCGCCTCGTTGGCGCCCTATCTGGACCGGGGGCGGCTGGACGCGTTCACCGGGCCCGCCGTGCTGCCCGGGGTGCGGGCCCTGCAGCAGCACGGACACACCGCAGGCCACACCGGGTACCTCGTCGGCACCGAGGGGGCGGCGGTGCTCTTCTGGGGGGACATCGTGCACAGCTACCGGGTCCAGCTCCCTTTGCCGCACGTCTCGGTCGCCATCGACAACGACCCGGGCAGGGCGGTGGATGCCCGCGCAGAGGTCCTGAACGCCGTCGCAACGAACGGGTGGTGGGTCGGTGGTGCGCACCTGCCGTTCCCGGGGATCGGCCACCTGCGTGCCGTGGGGGAGGGCTACACCTGGTTGCCGGCACATTTCGTGCCGGTCCCGGTGGGCCACGGCCTGTCCGACGAGCGACGCGTCGGTTGACGGTCGGCGCACCCCGACGCTCACGGCTGGGAGGCGCGCCTCCGGGAACGCGGCGTGTGATCACGCAGCAGCGTGAGGGTCTCCTCCGACGGTGTCGAGGCGAGTATCGCCGCGGTGGTGTCCACGAGATGGCTGACGAACAGCCGATGGTCGTCACCGCGGCCGGCGCGAGCGCGGCGGCCCAGCTCGGTCAGGGTGTGGCAGATCGCTGTGTAGCGCAGGTGGAGCCGGACGGCGGCCGGCTCCAGGAGCGGCTCGACAGCCCGGCGCCATCGGTAGAGGCTGCTGCCCGGGTCGTCCAGCGTGCCCGGTTCGAGCATCGGATTCGGCCCGTTCACGAGCTCCGCGTACACCTGCAGGAACGCCGGTCCCTCCGGCGGATGGGCCAGCTTCTCGGCGTAGGGACGGACGAGCGCTGCCGTCAGCGCGCGAAGGTCGTCGACGCCGGTGGCCTCGTAGCTGTCGAGCATCGCGTGTCGCCGTGCCTCGACCGACCCGAGGTGGGTGTCCAGGATCGCCCGGAGCAGGCCGTCGCGTCCGCGGAAGTGGTACTGGACCGCTGCTGCGTTCGTCGCGCCCGCTTCCCGGTTGATCTCGCGGAGGCTCACACCGTCCACGCCGCGTGCGGCGAACAACCGGGTGGCGGTCGCGACCAGACGATCGGCGGTGGTCGGGCTGCTCACCCGGGCATCATGTCGCAGCCGTCCGCCGCGCCTCAGTACTGGGCGACGACGTGTTCGAGCAGGCCGTCGACGTACCTCCGCGCCGCCGCCTCACGGGAGGGCAGGTGGTAGCTCGGGAACAGCGTGGTGCTCGGGGTGTACTGGCGCAGCACCTGCCGGGCCAGCACCTGCTTGTGCACCTCGGTCGGGCCGTCGGCCAGTGCCATCGTCTCCGCGTCGACCATCATGCGCGAGAAGGGCATCTCGTTGGAGATGCCGATCGAGCCGTGCAGGTGCAGGGCCCGGAGCACGACGTCGTGGGCGACCTTCGCCATGGCGACCTTGACCGCGGAGATGTCGCCACGGACGCGCTTGTAGTCCTGGTGCTTGTCGATCAGCCACGCCGTGCGGAGCACGAGCAACCGGAACTGCTCGATCTCGATCCAGCTGTCGGCGATGCGCTCCTGGGTCATCTGGAGCTCGCCCAGCGTTCCGCTGCGCACCTGCCGGGACACCGCTCGCTCGCACATCATGTCGAACGCCTGGCGTGCCATGCCGATCGTGCGCATCGCGTGGTGGATGCGCCCGCCACCGAGGCGGGTCTGCGCGATCGCGAACGCCTGGCCCTGTTCTCCCAGCATGTCCTCGGCCCGGACCCGTACGTTCGTCAGCCGGAGGTAGGCGTGCTCGCCACGTTCTGCGGCCTCGGTCCCGACGCCGACGTGTCGCACGATCTCCAGCCCCGGTGTTCCCGCCGGGACGACGAACAGTGACATCCCGTGGTGGGCACCGGCGTCCGGATCGGTCAGGGCCATGACGATGAAGAACGCCGCGAACCGGGCGTTGGTCTGGAACCACTTCTCGCCGTCGATGATCCAGCTGTCCCCGTCGCGGCGTGCGCTCGTCGTGAACAGCGAGGGGTCGGAGCCGGCCTGCGGCTCGGTCATCGAGTAGCACGACGCGATCCGCCCGTCCAGCAGGGGATACAGGTAGGTGGTCTTCTGCTCCTCGGTGCCGAAGCGCGCGAGGATCTCGGCGTTGCCCGAGTCCGGTGCCTGGGAGCCGAACACGGACGGTGCCCACGACGACCGGCCCAGGATCTCGTTGAGCAGAGCGAGCTTCACCTGCCCGTAACCCTGGCCGCCCAGTTCGGGCCCGAGGTGGCAGGCCCACAGGCCCTGATCCTTGACCTTCGCGCGCAGGTGTTCCAGTACGGCGACCGTCTCCGGATTCGCCTTGTCGAACGGCGAGCCCAGGACGAGGTCCAGCGGCTCGACCTCGTCACGGACGAAGCGGTCCGCCCACGCGAGCCGCTCCGCGTATGCACTGTCAGTGTCGAAGTCCCATGCCATGGGCTCAGATTAATGCGTGTGCATCAGACTGAACAGCGACGACTGTGTGTCGTGCGTGATACCTGGTCCGAACGCATTGATCCGCGCGACGATGCGGGGGGCATCGCGCACGCGGGGGCCGGGCGCGCCCGAGGCGCGACGGCGCAGGGACGACCGTCAGACGTGGATGCCGTCGATGAGGGCGTCGAGGAAGAGGTCGGCGAGCTCCTCGGGGGCGAGCTCACCTTCCGGGGTGAACCAGAGGTAGGTGTAGTTGAGCATCCCGAGAATGCCCTTGACGAGCAACGGAGGCGTCGGGCGGAGCGCACCGCCGGACACGCCGCGATCGAGCGCCTGGCGCCAGTAGCCCTCGTACCGCTCACGGGCGGCGATGACGTCGTCGCGGCGCTCGCCGGTGAGGGCGTTGTACTCGCGGAAGAACACGGTCCACTCCGCGCGGTGGTCGGCGATGTTGCGCAGCAGGCCACGGGCCATCTCCCGCAACAGCTCGCGGGGCTCGAGATCGCGGTCGAGCACGGCCTCGGCGTGGCTGTTCATCTTGTCGACCTGGTCCTTGCTGATCGCGTAGAGAACAGCTTCCTTGCTGCCGATGTAGCGATAGAGCGCGCCCCGGCCCAGCTCGACGGCGCGGCCCAGCTCGGCCATGCCCGTGCCGTGGTACCCGTTACGGGCGAACAGCTCGGCGGCCGTGCCGATGACACGGTCGCGGTTGAACTCGTAGTAGGCCGTCCCCGCCATTGTTCGATACCGTCCGTCGCGCCCGCCGTCGACCTGATTGGCGACAGGCTACCGGCGGCCCGCCGTGGCCCACGGCGGGGCGTTGGCCGCCGTCCGCGGAGCGTCGGCCACACGTTCCCGCGCGGTCACAGGGACCAGCCGCCGTCGGCGGTGAGCACGGTGCCCGTGCAGAACGTCGCGTCCTCGGCGAGGAAGACCGCTGCGCGCGAGATCTCGTCCACGGTCCCGAACCGGCCGAGCAGGGTGGCCTCGACGATCGCGTTCCGCGAGCCGGCGGGCACGGCCGCGGTCATGTCGGTGTCGACGAAGCCGGGCGCGAGCACGTTCACCCGCACCTTCTTCGACGCCAGCTCCTTGGCCAACGAGCGCGCGAAACCGACGGCAGCGGCCTTGGCGCTCGCGTAGGCGGTGTCACCGGGGAAGCCGATCTCGCCGACGACCGACCCGACGATGACGATGCTGGGGTTCTCGCCCGCGATCAGATGCGGCACAGCAGCACGGACGATGGTCGCGGTACCGCGCAGATTGGTCTCCACCACCCGCCACCAGGCGTCGGGGTCCATCCGGGTCAGCCGCCCGCCGTCCCAGACCGCGGCATTGAGAACGAGCGAGTCGAGCCTGCCCCAGTGGCGATGGACCTCGTCGACGCCTGCGCTGAGCGTGTCGGGGTCGGCTAGGTCGAGGTGCACCGGCAGCACCTGTCCGGGGTGCCGGGCAGCGAGCTCGACGACGGAATCGCGCCCCGAACGGTACGCGCCGGCAACCCGGACCCCGCGATCGAGCAGGTGACGCGCGATTCCTGCTCCGATTCCTCGAGACGCGCCGGTCACCAGCGCGACGCGTCCCTCTCCGCCAGTGGGTGTCATGGATCGATGGTACCGATCGGTCCCATCACCGGCAGCCTGATTCATGTGACGTTCGCCCCCTTGACCGGCGTCCGGTCACCGGGTGAGGCCGCCTACCCGCCCACGCGCCGCTCGCCCCCCGTCCAGAACTGATCACGCAGGGTTCGGCGCATGATCTTCCCGGAGCCGGTCTTGGGCAAGGCGTCGACGAAGTCGACGGAACGGGGCTTCTTGTAGCCGGCGAGCTGGGAGGCGCAGGCCGCGAGGACCTCATCGACGGTGAGCACGTGCCCGTCGCGTACGACCACGATCGCCTTCAGCGCTTCCCCCCACCTCTCGTCAGGAATGCCCACGACCGCCACCTCGGCCACCGCGGGCAGCGTGCTGACGACGTTCTCCACCTCTGTGGGGTACACGTTGAAGCCGCCGGTGACGACCATGTCCTTCTTACGATCGACGATGTGCAGGTATCCGTCGTCGTCGATCCGGCCCAGGTCGCCGGTACGGGCCCAGCCCGAGGCGTCGATCATCTCCGCGGTGGCGTCCGGTCGGCCCCAGTAGCCCATCATCAGCTGCTCACCACGGACCGTGATCTCGCCGACCTCGCCGGACGGGACCCGACGCCCCTCGTCGTCGAGCAGCGCGACTTCGACGAACGGGGCCACCCGCCCTG
Organism: Pseudonocardia sulfidoxydans NBRC 16205; assembly: GCF_007989085.1. Taxonomy (GTDB): domain Bacteria; phylum Actinomycetota; class Actinomycetes; order Mycobacteriales; family Pseudonocardiaceae; genus Pseudonocardia; species Pseudonocardia sulfidoxydans. The sequence continues at coordinate 40,355 of NZ_BJVJ01000023.1, read as the reverse complement.
CCGAGGCCAGCCGCGTCGGGACACCCTCGGCCGGGTCGAACGCATGGTCCTCCCGCGACAGGCAGGCAATCGGGATCGGCATCTCACTGAGCCCGTAGAACTGGACGAAGACGTCGCCTAACACCTCGCGGGCGCGAACGAGCCGATCGGGTGCGATCGCCGACCCGGCATAGACGATCGTGTGCAGCGAGGAGCGGTCGCTCGACAGCTGCTCGGCGGCCAGCACCAGCAGGTTCAGCATCGTCGGCACCATCGGCAAGATCGTCACCTGGTGACGCTCGATGAGCTCCAGGGTCCGCTCCGCGTCGAACCTGGAACACGTGACGTGTGTCGCGCCACGGACGAGGTAGGCCGGGCCCACGTAGCCACTCAGGTGGCTCAGCGGCGCGACGTGCAGTACGACGTCGCCGTCGACGACGGGCGGCAACTCCATCAGCTCGTTGCGCACCATCGTCGCCCAGTTCGCCTGGCTGAGGGTGGCGCCCTTCGGCTGCCCCGTGGTGCCGCTCGTGTAGAGGATGGCCGCCGGATCGGCTGCCGCGGGCGTGACGGTGTCGACCACCTGGGCCGCCCGCAGCTCGTCGAGTGTGAGGTCACCGGGCCCGCCGGCCACGGTCACCACGAGCCGCAGATCGGGCAGCTGGTCACGTGCGTCTGCCAGCTGCCCCGCCCAATCGGCTGAGACGAAGGCGACGGTTGCGGCGCAGTCGGTCAGGATGTGCAGCACCTCACGCAGGTGCAGCCGCACGCTGAGCGCGCACCGCACGAAACCGCCCACGAACAGTGCTTGGTCGATCTCCAGGAACTCGGGACAGTTGTCCAGCAGGAGGACCCCGCGCTCGCTCGGGCGGATCCCGCGGTCCGTGAGCCCGCCGATGATCCGGTGCACTCGCTCGCCCAGCTCGGCGTAGGTCACTTCGCCGTCGTCGGTGCGCACAGCCGTGCGTGGCCCGTAGTCGCGGTACGCACGTTCGTAGAGTTCGGCCATCGTCACGTGACTCGTTCGGGCCTGTCGATCGAGCCCGTCGCGTCCGATCCCTTGAACCGTTGGACTCGGCATCGGTCGTCCTCCCTGTTCCGGCCGGCGCGCCGGCCCGTGGTCGAGGGCTGCCGGCGGGCCTGGCGGAGATCAGCGGCATCCGCGCCGCCACCGGTTGTGTCGCTGCCCCGGCCGCCGGCAACTCCTGGGTCGCTCCCCGAGGTGGGGTCTTTTTGTACCAGACGGTCCACGGTCCGGGATGTGTGGAAGTGGCGGCCTGTTCCACGGCGGGTCGCCGTGGTCGGGCGGCCCGGTCCGCGGAGCGATCCCGTCCAGCCGGTCACGTACTCGGTGGGTCCTCCTGCGCGCGGCGAGCGTTGTTCAACACCTCGGACGGCAGCACGCCGAACCGCTCCTTGTACTGCTGGGCGAACCGACCGAGGTGGTAGAACCCCCAACTCATCGCGACGTCGGACACCGATCGTCCAGCAGCTCCGGTCAGCAGGTCCGCCCGTACCCGATCGAGCCTGACGGACCTGAGATAGGCGATGGGCGACATGCCGATCGAGTTGGCGAATCCCCGCTGCAGGCCTCGCGCGCTTGACCCGACGGCCCCCGCCAGCTCGGCCAGCGTGAGGTTGCGCTCAGGATGTTCGTCGATCAGTTCGAGCGCGGCACGCACGACGTCCCGGCCCGCGGGTCGCTCGGCTGACTGCAGCAGCTCGCTGTACTCGTTGGGCACGGTGAGCAGGAGCTGGGTCATCACGAGCGACTCGAGCTGGTCCCGGGCCATCGGCATCGTGGCGATGCCACCCGGCCGGGTCAGCTCCTCGCGCAGGAAACGGATGGCCGACAACAAGGCCTGACCCCGTGCGCCGCTCAGGTCGAACCCCAGGTCGAACTCGACAGGCCGCTCGACCGCGCGGTTGATCAGCCGCGACAGGTGGGCCTCGAGGGAGAGCCGCGGAACCTTGAGCGCGTACTGCACCGCCTCGGGGCTCCAGCGGACCGTGAACGGTTCTGTAGGCCCGAGGAGAACCGCGCTCTTGCGTCCCTCCGTCTCCGCCGTCGTGCGGCGCTGCGTCACCGAGGTCTGACCCTGCAGGGTCAGGTTGACGTGGTAACAGTCGCCCATGGGCGGCACCGTGAGCTCAGCGTCGGCCCCGTAGATGCAGTGGCCGACCGTCAGCCGTTCGGAGCGCAGATGCCGAAGCCGGAAGTCCAGGAGGTTGCCGTCCCGGGTGCGCAGGTCGTGCGGGATGTAGACGCGGGTGATGATGTCACGTGCCTGCTCCAGGTCCTGGGTGGCCAGCAGCTCCCGCTCGCTCTCCATCTCGTCCGCTCTGACGTCGGGGTCCTCCGCGAGCTGGGTCATCGCACACCTCCAACCTGCGGCAGAGAGTAGTCGATGTGGCCGCGCTCACCATCCTTTCCGCGTCTGCTGCTATCCGATTCGCGACGAACGTGTCTGCAGCCGGACAGCCCGACGCGGACCGCCCTCGGATGTCGTGTCCGCCGTCTCGCCCGTCGGTCGGCGCCGCGGCCGTCGCGATGCGGACATCCTCGGGCCACGGGCGGATAGCACCGCACGTACGTGCTCAGTAGCGTCTCGACGATCCGTCGGCCGGCGTGATCACCGAGGAGTTGTCGATGCTGCGCTCCGTCCCGAATCCCACGGCGAGCTGCGCCTGTCCTGTCGCGCTGCCCCGCTCCCGCACCCTGCTGCGGGGCGCGGCCGCCGGCTCAGGCGTCGTCACCCGTCCGCGCACCGGACGGCAACGGGAAGGCCCCGCCGTCGCCGCAGCCGGAGCCGGCGCATGAGCGCCGCCGGGTCCCGTCCGCCGGCGCAGCACGCGAGGTTGCCGGTCGCCCCGGGACGCACGGTCGCGCCGGTGCAGGGACAGTTCGTCCAGCCGCGGTTCGAGCAGGTGTTGTTCGGTCCAGGAGTGCTCCACCGCCTCGGTGAAGTGTGTGAGCGGCTCGGGGCGAGCAGGGTCTTCGTCGTCGCCTCACCCAGTCTCGGCCGTGCGATCGCACTGGACGAGCTGCTGGCAGAGGCCAGTGCCGGGCGGATCGTCGACGTGTACACCGGCGCGCGTCCGCACGTCCCGCACGGTGTGGTTCTCGACGCGACCCAGGCCGCTGAGCGCTGCCGCGCCGACGCCGTCGTCAGCATCGGCGGCGGCAGCCCGATCGATCTCGCCAAGGCCGTCACCTTCTGCCTCGCCCGGGGAGTGCGCACCCGGGAGGAGTTGATCGGGCAACGCGCAGCAGACCCCGCCGCCCATTCGGGCGGACACCGCGGGCCCCTGCTTCCGCACATCGCGATCAGCACGACCCTCTCGGCCGGAGAGTTCACCGGAATCCTGGGCGTCACCGACACTCTTCGCGGGGTCAAGGACGTCTACGACGCACCCGAGCTCACCCCGCGCGCCATCCTGCTCGACCCCTCCCTCGCCCGGCACACCCCGGGCCGGCTCTGGGCGTCCACCGGAATCAAGGCCGTCGACCATGCGGTCGAGACCATGTGCTCGGTCAACGCTCAGCCGATCACGGACGCTCTCGCGACCGACAGCCTCGCCAGGATGCTGCGCCATCTGCCGCCCGCGGTCGCTGACGCCGACGACCTGTACTCGCGGGGGCAGTGCCAGGTCGCGTCCTGGCAGTCGATCTTCGGGCTCGGCAATGTCCGAATGGGGCTGAGCCACGGCCTCGGCCACCAGCTGGGCGGCCGCGCCGGCGTGCCGCACGGGATCACCTCGTGTGTGCTCCTGCCTGCGGTTCTGGAGTACAACTCCGAACACTCCGAGCGTCCGCAGGCGGTGGTAGCGCGCCTGCTCGCCGACGTTCTCGGCCGTCCACCCGAGACCGGGGCAGCCGAGCTCCTGCGCTGCTTCATCAGCTCGCTCGGGTTGCCGACCCGGCTACGGGAGGTCGGCGTCCACCGTGAGGACTTCCCCGCGTTCGCCCACGAGATCGCGTCCGACCTCGTCGCGTCCGCCAACCCACGTCCGATCGAGGACGAAGCCGACATCATCACGGTCCTCAACCGGGCTTGGTGACCGCTCCCGCACGATCGAGTCGGCGCGCCGTCGATCGCCGGCCGACCAGGAGCGACGCTCGTACGAACAGTGCCGAGCCCGGCATCCGTGCGCCTCCTCCGGCGGAGACGACCGCATCCACCGGTGCCGCGCTGGTCCACGGCTCGCCTTCGACACACCTTTCATGGACTCGAATGGCGATCGGTGAGGCAGGAATATCGTCGAACCGGCGGCCGACGGACAGTCGGTGGCGGGCATCGGATAGTGGCCCGCGTCGCACCTCAATACCGTTCCCGACAATCAGATCGGGCAACCGTGGAGGACGCAATGACGCTCGCCGCTCACGAGCAGGACAATCTGCTCGGTAAGACTCGCCCCACGCGCGAGAGCAGGATGTTCAACGACCAGAAGATGAAGCTCGGCATCTTCTCGGCCAATTGCAGCGGTGGCATCGTGATGAGCGATGCGCCCAGCGGCTTCCGCGTGACCTGGGATCAGCAGCTCGACATCGCCCGGCAGGCCGACGCGCTCGGGCTGGAGGCGCTCGTGCCGGTCGGCCGCTGGACCGGGTTCGGCGGCAACACCCATGTCCACGCAGTCTGCTACGAGACATACACGTGGGCGGCCGGGCTTGCGCAGGCGACCACCGACATCGAGGTCTTCTGCACCACCCATCTCCCCGTCATCCACCCCGTGGTCGCCGCGAAGATGGCGACCACGATCGACCACATCTCCGGCGGCCGTTTCGGGATGAACCTCGTGATGGGCTGGTTCACCCCGGAGATGGAACTGTTCGGGACGAAGCAGCTCGAACACGACCAGCGCTACGCATACGGTCAGGAGTGGCTCGACTTCGCCATGCGGCTGTGGAACGAACCGGGGAACTTCGACTTCGCCGGGGAGTACTTCAACTCCACCGGCGCCCACGCCTATCCGAAGCCGCTGCAGGATCCCCGCCCCGTCCTGCTCAACGCCGGTGCCTCACCGGCCGGTCAACGCTTCTCCGCCCGCAATGTCGACGTCAACCTCATCGCGCTGCCCGTCGACCAGATCGGGGGCTACGTCAAGAACATCAAGAACCTGGCCCACGACGAGTACGAGCGTGACATCGATGTCTGGACCTACTGCCTCGTCATCTGCCGCGAGACCGAGCAGGAAGCCAAGGCCGCCTACCGGGCCATCGTCGACCAGGGCGACTGGCCTGGTGCCCAGATCGTCATGGACACCCTCGGTATCCAGAGCGAGTCGTTCGCCACGCAGATCACCTCGTTCAAGGAGAGCTTCCTCACCAGCTGGGGCGGCCCCTGTCTGGTCGGCACACCCGAACAGGTCGCGGAGCAGTTCGGCGAGCTCAGCGACGCCGGCATGGGCGGCGCGGTGTTCGGGTTCCATGACTACGTCCCCGAGCTTCGCTACTTCGGGGCCGAGGTCATGCCCCTGCTGAGGAAGTACGGCCTGCGCCACTGATCAGAAGCTGCCTGGTTCCGGGCGGATCGCCCTTCCCTCGAGGGACCCCGGGCCCGCCGCAGTCCCCCGTCGCCCGGTCGTGAGGATTCCGGCCGGGCGACGGGCGTCAATCGAGTTCCGGCCGTCCATGGCGGCCTCGGCGCACGTGATCGTCACGACGTGGCGACACCTGGATTGTTCCTTCGGCCGCATGGAGGCGTGCGGCAGTTGCCGGCCCGTCCAGCCCTTTCACGCCGTGGGTACGTCGGCCGGGCCAGGGCAGGGACGGATCGGTCAGGCCGCAGCGGTTGGGCTGTGCCTGATCGTGGTGGATGGCCTGTCTCGCCCCCGTGCCGCCCGTACAGGAGAGCCCTGGCCGGACCCTCACAACGGGTGGCACAACTACGTCCCGGCCGTTCCCCGGCGCACGGCTCGAGTCGCCCGACGCCGAATGCCGAGTTCGTAGGCCGACAACGCCGGCGGGCTCGAACTCAGCCGACCCTCACGACGATCTTGCCGAACGCCCCACGGTTCAGGTGCTCGTAGGCCGCGATCGCGTCCTCGAACTCGTAGACGGTGTCGATCACCGGCAGGATCTTGTGCTCGTCGATGAAGTTGTTCATCTCTACGAAGGACGCCCGGTGCCCGACCGCGATGCCGTGGATCTTGGTCTGGCGGAACAGCAGTGTCATCAGGTCGACGGACGCCGTCTGGCCGTCGAGGAAACCGATGACGTTGACATGGCCGCCCGGCCGGGTCGCCGCGATGGACCTGTTCAGGCCCGCACCACCGACGACGTCCAATGTCACGTCGACGCCGAGCCCGTCGGTCAGCTCCAGGACGACCTTCTCCCAGTCCGGGTGGGTCCGGTAGTTGATCAGATCGGTGGCACCGAGCTCGCGCACACGCTCGAGCTTCTCGTCGCTGGACGAGGTCGCGATGACCCGGGCTCCGAGCGCCGCAGCGAACTGCACCCCGAAGATCGAGACGCCTCCGGTGCCCTGGATCAGGACCGTCTGCCCGTCCTGGACCTTGCCGTTCTCCACCAACGAGTACCAGGCGGTCAACGCGGCGATCGGGAGGGTGGCCGCCTGCTCGTCGGACAGGGTGTCTGGCGCGGGGACCGCGGTGTCCTCGTGAAGCACCATGTACTCGGCCAGGCCGCCGTGCAGCGGACCACCGAGGGAGTAGTCAGGCTCGTTGTGCGACGGCTGACCTTCCAGCCACCGCGAGTAGAAGTGTGACGTCACGCGGTCGCCCACGGCGAACGCGGTCACGCCCTCGCCCACGGCCACCACGGTCCCCGCGGCATCGGCCACGGGGATGAGGTTCTCGGGCATCTTGTCCGGCTCGTAGATGCCGTCGACGATCGCCTTGTCACGGAAGTTGAGCGCCACTGCGCCCACCTTGACGAGGAGCTCGTCGGGGCCGGGCTCCGGTGTCGGGGTCTCGGCCAGTTCGAGGTTCTCCAGCCCGAAGGTCCGAAGCTGCCACGCCCTCACGGCGGTGTCCTTTCTCGCGAATCACGTCGGTGTCGGTCCTGATGAGCATCGCGGCCGGCTCGGTCGTTCCTGCGGTGGAGCAGCGGGCGCCGCAGCGCCGGGTCCGGAACGCAATCGAAGGGCGTGCGTCGGTCGCGGCCTTGGTGACCGTGCCGACACGCGCCCTTCGATCCGGTTCCCGGCACCGCGGGCAGGTCGTGCCCGGGACCTGGAAGCCGCCGGTCGGTCAGACCGTGGTGGTGTAGGTGCGGGGGGTGTATTTGCCGGTGCGGCGGGCTTCGTCGAGGAAGTCGGGCCGCATGAAGGCCCTGGGCTTGTTACCGGCGACGACGACCATGATCAGGGCCGGTTCGTCGGGGTCGCCGGACTGGCTGGTGAGGCAGGTGAAGCGGCGGGAGACCCCGACGGGGAAGGTGATGGTGTCGAGGGGGCCGAGGTCGATGTGTTCGTCGTCGGCGTCGTTCCACGTGAAGCGCCAGGTGCCGCTGATGACCGTGAAGGTCTCGTTGGTGTCGTGGTGGTGGCTCATGACGCCGTGGCCGGGCTGGGCCTCGACGTAGCCGAGGTTGAAGCCTTCGGAGATCGGGATGGCCGAGGCTTCGGAGCCCTTGTCCCCGACGGGGGACATGACCTTGTCGGTCGAACCGGGAACCTCGTCCGGCGGGTCGAACCCGATGACGTTGAGCAGGGTGCGCTCGCAGCCGGGGATGTCGCTGTCGGGGAACCCTCCGACGGAGCGGGTGAGGTCGGCGAACTTGGCGACCCGCTTGAGCATCTGCTCGCGGGGGACATCGGTCGTGTCCATGACGAACTCCTTTCACGACGCTGCTGTCTCGCGACGGCTTGTCGACTACTTCGATTCTGGTTGCGGCTGTCGCGCCGGTCATCGGACCGGCGTTCGAGATCTGATCGCCAGCTTCGTCCGATCGGACAAACCCCTGAGGGTCGGCCCTGGGCGGTCAGCTCACTTGACGGGGTTGTGGTTGAACCCCGGCAGCACGCAGTGGCCGCCGTCGACCGGGACGGTGATGCCGCTGATGTCGGCGGCGTCGTCCGAGGCGAGCCACAGCACGGCATTGGAGATGGACTGCGGCGTCAGGAGAGACCGGCCGCGCAGCACCGGCCAGTGCCGGACACCCTCGACGCGGTCCTCCGGGGTCCCGCCGGGGTGCCCGGCGATCATGTCGTAGCCGCCCTGCCAGTCGTTGAGCTTCGTGTCGACCACGCCCGGCGCGACCACGTTGACCCGGACGTTGTACGGACCGAGCTCCAGAGCGGCGTTCTGGGCCAGGCCGATCACACCGAACTTGGACGCCACGTAGTGGGCGTAGTTCGGCGCCGGCTCGAGGCCGTTCGCCGACGAGGTGACGACGATGCTTCCCGACAGCCGCTCGATCATGTGCGGCGCGACGGCCTTGATCGTGCGGAACACGCCCGTCAGGTTGACGTCGATCATGTCCTGCCACTGCTCGTCGGTGAGCTCCCAGAGCGGCGCCATGCTCCAGATGCCGGCGTTGGTGACGAGGACGTCGATGTGGCCGAACTGCTCGAGGCCCTGCGCGACGACCGCGTCGAGCGCGGTCTGCGACCGGACGTCGGCCGCCACGCCCAACGCCCGCCGGCCCTGCGACTCGACCGCCGCGACCGCGTCGTCCAGGTCGGCCTTGTTCGCCAGGTCGTAGGGGACGGTGTCGATGTTGGTGACGTGGTCGACCAGGATGACGTCGGCGCCCTCCCGGGCGAACGACGCGGCGTGGCTGGCGCCCTGTCCCCGTGCCGCGCCCGTCACGAGCGCGACCTTGCCGTCGAACCTGCCCATTTCTCCTCCTCGAGTCCACCCGGATCCGGGTGCGTGGGTGTCGTTGGTTGTGCGTGTGTCGTGCGGACCCGGCTGGTTCGGCCTCACAGTCCGCCCGGATCGACCGTCAGGACGACGTTGCCGCGGATCTTGCGGGCCACCAGGTCCGTGAGCGCGGCGCAGGTGTCCGACCAGGGACGGACGTCGCCGATCTCCGGGTGCAGACGCCCTGCCTGCACCAGGCGTACGAGGGTGGCGAGATCCTCGTCCTCACCGCGGTCGGAGTCGGCGTAGCTGAACTTGCGCAGGGTTCCGCTCTCCGCGCCGGACCAGTCGAAGAAGTCGAGCGTGACCGGTTCGCGCGAGGCCTGCCCCAGCCATACCAGCAGGCCTCGACCGGCGAGCCGGGCCCATGCCTTCGGGAGGACGTCGCCGCCCACGGACTCGACGACCACGTCGAACGGCCCGGACGTGTCGGCGACGTCGTGGACGATCTCGGCGGCACCGAGCTCACGCAGGCGTCGGCCGCGGTCGGGGGAGGACGAGACGGCCGTCAGGATCGCGCCCTGCGCGGCGGCGAGCTCGACGAGGTAGTGCCCGACCCCGCCGGAGGCTCCGGTGACCAGGACGGTCTTGCCGAACAGCGGCCCGCAGACCTTGAGCAGGCGCAACGCGGTGAGACCCGCGAGGGGCAGGGCCGCGGCCACCACCGCGTCGATGTCGTCGGGAAGCTCGGCCAACCTGGTGACGGGGACGACCACGCGCTCGGCCCAGCCTCCCGACTCGGGGTGCGCGACGACGCGGGTACCGACCTCGGGCCACCTCACGTCCGGTCCGGTCGCGGCGACCGTCCCTGCGACGTCCTTGCCCGGGCGCCACCCGGGTCGCGGTGCTTCGAGCAGGAAGGCCTCGCCACGGTTCGGCGAGTACGCCTCCACCGCCACGAGGACCTCTCCGGGGCCCGGCACCGGCTCCTCGACGTGGTGCCACTCCACCGGCTCCGCCGGCTGCAATGTGGGGACCCACGCTCGCATCGATGCCTCCGTCTCGGTGTGCGGTCGCGCGGTGCGCCGCTGCGTTCGTTCCGTTGCTGCGCGGTGTCGCGGCGGGCCCCGGTGGACCCGGGTTCGTCAGCTGCTGCTGGTGACCTGGGGTCGGTCGGCCGTGCGCCGCCCGGAGGGCGTGCGTACCTGCGCCTCGTGCAGGGCATCGAGCTCGGCCATGCTCTTGCCCTTCGTCTCGATCGCGGGCCAGATGTAGGTCAGGGCCGCGAGCAGGGCGAAGATCGCGAAGAACCAGAAGGCGGGTCCGATGGCGTCGGAGGTCGCCTTCGGGGTGAGGACGGTGCCTGCCCCCGAGATCACGGCCAGCGCCGCGGGACCCACGATCTTGCCGAGCCCGCCGAATCCGTACGCCGCGCCCACGCCGCTGGCGCGGATGCTCGTCGGGAACATCTCGGACCAGTAGGGCAGCCCGACCGAGAAGGACGCGTCGAGGAAGGCCCAGCCGATGATGAGGATCGGGTAGAACAGTGCGACCCCGCCGATGGTCTCACCGTGGAACAGGGCGATCGCCACGATGGCGACGGTTGCGCCGAGCATGGCGGCCAGACCGGTCCGGCGCCGCCCGAACACGTCGCTGGCGCGAGCGCCGACGATGCGGCCGACGAACCCGGCGAGGCTGACGAAGATGAAGAGGAACGCGGCGTCGGCGGGGGAGGTCCCCATGGTCATCGCGATCAGCGTCGGCCCCCACAGGTTGATCCCGTAGTAGGCCATCTGCACCGCGAGGCTGTTCAGCCAGGTGAAGCCGACGCTGCGGCGGTAGCGGAACATGTCGCGCCAGCGACTCCGGGATTCCTCCACCGACTCCGGGAGGATGACCTCGGACGCCGGGATGTCCAGGATCCAGGCCACCGACCGGCGGGCGTCCTCGGGGCGGCCCTGCCGGATGAGCCAGGTCGGGGACTCGGGCACCTGCGTACGTACGTAGATGCTCACCAGTGCGGGGAGCAGGCCGAGCAGGACCAGTCCACGCCACCCGATGAGCGGTCCGAGGAAGGCGGCGCTGGCGCTGCCGAGCAGCGAGCCGAGCGGGACGAACATGACGACGAGCGCGCCGAGGAAGCCGCGGCGGCTCGAGGGCACGAACTCCTGGACCAGCGGCACGTCGACGACGATCAGACCGCCGACACCGAAGCCGACCAGCAGCCGGAGCAGCCCGAAGATCAACCAGCCGCCCTCGGGTACCAGTGCGAGCGCGCCGGTCCCGATCGAGAAGATCAGGATCGTCGCCATGAACATCTTGCGCCGGCCCCAGCGGTCGGCGAGGGCGCCGAAGACGAACGATCCGATGATCGCGCCGACGCCGGCGGTGAGCAGGATGAACGCGCTCTGGCCGAAGGTGAGGTGCCAGGGTCCCGAGACCACCGTCAGGATGAATGCGACGATGAAGAAGTCGAAGAACTCCAGCATCGTGCCGAGGACCGCGGCGGTGATGAGACCTTTCTGGCGTCTGTTGAGGGGTCGTTCGTCGATCTGGACGAACGACGCTCCGCTCTGAGGGTGCATGGAGGGCTCTCCCGGTCCGTGGTCGGTCAGGCCGTGGTGGCGTGGGTGCGGGCGGTCGGCGCGGGCGGAATGCCGTGTTCCAGAGTGTGAGCCGGGCGACTGCCGTCGTCTGTGTGCCAGCACCAGAGATGTCCGACCAACGCTTGTCCGATCGGCCAAGCACGCGCGGTGCGGGTCGCCCTCGACGATCGTCGGAGATCCACGGGGCGTCGGGTCCGGTGATCGGCGAAGAGTACCTGTCGCCGAACCGGATGCCCCCGCGAGTGTATCGATCGGTACAGAAACTCTTGTGGGGTCTCCTCGTGAGGTGCTAGGTGTTGACGCCCAGCCCCATCACTAGGCAGGTGAGCAATGCCGCCCACTCATCCGGGCACGCGCACGACCGAGACCCTGCCCGCGGAACAACACGACACGGTGAGGCGCTTCTTCGAAGCCGCCGTGGACGACGCCCCCGACGCCCTGTTCCTGATCCACGGCGAGCGGACGTGGTCGTTCGCAGAGTTCGACGCCGCCTGCAACCGCGTCGCCGACGGCCTGCTCGGCCGCGGAGTCCGGGCCGGTGACGGTCTGGCCTACCAGCTGCCACACGGTCTGTCGCTCCTGCTCCTGGAGCTCGCCGCGCAGAAGATCGGTGCGGTCACCGTCCCCCTGATCCCCGGCTCCACCGCGCACGAGACCGCGTACGTGCTGGGCCACGCCGCACCCCGGTGCGTCGTCACCGACCCGACGGACGAGGCGGCAGTCCGCGCAGCGGCCGTCCTCGCGCACCGGGAGGACGGCGCCGAGGTCGAGGTGATCGTCGTCCCCGACGCAGCAGGCGACCTGGGGCCACTGCGAGGTCGGTGCGAGGACCGGCCTCCCGAGCCCGCGCACCGTGAACCCGCCATGTCCATCCGGTACACCTCGGGCAGCACCGGCCGGCCCAAGGGCGTCGTCCAGCCTGCCGCCGGGTTCGCGCAGGCCGGCCGCGGCATCGCCGAACGGCTCGGGATGGGGCCGGGCGACCGGATGTTCTGCGCCATGCCGCTGTTCCACACCGCCGCGACGCACATGATGCTGGCGCCGGCGATCGCCGCACGCTGCCCGTTCGTCCTCGTCCCCAGGTTCTCACGCACGTCCTTCTGGTCGGACGTGCGCGGCTCCGGTGCGACCCTCGCGCTCCTGATGCCCACGCAGCTGTCGATCCTCATGACCGCCCCGCCGTCGGACGACGACGCCGACAACCCGATGCGGGTGATGTTCTCCCACGTCCGCAACGAGGCCTTCTGCCGCCGGTTCGGTGTCGACATCTGCACGACGTGGGCCATGACGGAGACCTCCGGGATGGGCACCCTGCAGGCACCGGGAACCTCCGAGCACCCTCCGAAGATCATCGGCAAGCCGGTACCGGACTCCGCCGAGATCTGCATCCTGGCGCCGGACGGGACGCCCGTGGAGACCGGCGAGCTCGGCGAGCTGTGCTTCCGGCACCCGGACGTCATGATCGAGTACCACCGCGACCCCGTGAACACGAAGGCGACACTGCGCGACGGATGGGTCCACAGCGGCGACCTGTGCTCCATGGACACGGCGGGCAACGCCTACTTCCACGGGCGTCTCAAGAACGTCATCAAGCGCGGCGGCGAGAACATCGCAGGAGAAGAGGTCGAGTTCACGATCATGGACCACCCGGCCGTCGAGGAGTGCCTCGTCACCGGGGTCGAGGACGAGATCTACACCGAGGAGGTGTGCGCGGTCGTCGTCGGGCGGCAGGGCCAGGAACTGACCCAGGACGACATCGTGCGGTGGTGCTCACAGCGACTGTCGACGTGGAAGGTGCCGCGCTATCTCGACGTGCGCACCGAACCGCTGCCCAAGCTCGCCAACGGCAAGACCGACCGCAGCACCGTGACCCGTGACGTCCGGACTGCGACGAACCTGTGGGACCGGAAGGCAGGTGCCTGACGTGCCGAGACTCGCCGCGTCCTTCGTGTTCGCGTCCACCCCGCTCGCCGTTCAGGTCGACCTCGTCCGCACCCTCGAAGCAGGCGGCGTCGACCACGTGTTCTTCGGCGAAGCCTGGCGCGAACCGGTCGTGCCCATGACCGCAGCGCTGCTCGGCTCGTCCACCATCGGGGTGGGTTCCGCCATCTCCCAGATCTATCCGGTGAACCCGGTGGTGGTCGCCCAGCAGGCGGCGCAGCTCGCGGAACTGGGGCCCGGGCGGTTCAGCCTCGGTCTGGGCCTCGGCGCCTCCTTCGTCGTCGAGCGCTGGTTCGGCGTCCCCTACGACAGGCCGTTGCGCCGCGCCCGCGAGTTCGCCGACATCGTCCGGGGTGTGCTCGCCTCGCCGGAAGCCGGGCCGTTCACCTACTCGGGCGAGATCTTCTCCGTCAAGCGGTACCAGCTTCCGTTCGCCGACGCCGCGGTGCGGGTGCCGGTACATCTGGCTGCGGTCGGCCCCGCGATGCAGACGCTGGCCGGAGAGGTCGCCGACGGCGTGGTGGTCGGCGCGCTGCACTCGGAACGGACGATGGAGCAGACCGTCGCCCGCCTCGAGCGTGGGGCCGCCCGCCGCGGCCGCACACTCGAGGACCTGACGATCTGGTACTACCTCGCCTGCTGCGTGTCGACCGACTCCGACCGGGCCCGGGCAATGGCCAGGCGCAGCCTCGTCTACCTCACCCAGTACCCCCACTACCGGGCGGTGTACTCCGAGGAGGGCTTCGCCACCGAGGCCGACACGATCGCGGGGCTCGTGCGGCAGAAGGAGATGGACCGGGCCGAGCGTGTGGTCACCGACGAGATGATCGACCGGTTCGCGATCGCGGGAACCGTCGCCGAATGTCGTGACCAGCTGAACCGCTACGCCGCCTACCCCGGCGTCCCGGTCCTGCACCTCATCCCGTTCCGGATGGACGAGGCCGAGGTACAGGAGTCCTTCCGCCTGGCCGCGAACCTCGCCCGATGACGGACGACGGACGCCTTCGCCGGTGGCGCACACCGCGTCAACCGGTACATCGAACAGGAGAGCGATGAACGCGGGACCGCTCGCAGGAATCCGGGTCGTCGAACTGGGCGGCATCGGCCCCGGCCCCTTCGCCGCCATGATGATGGCCGACCTCGGGGCCGAGGTCGTACGCATCGACCGACCGCCGCGTGGACCCCTCGGCGAACACCAGCAGCACGAACACGACCTGCTGCTGCGGGGTCGTCGCTCGATAGCCCTCGATCTGAAGTCTCCCGACGGCGTGGCGGTTGCGCTGCGGTTGATCGACCGCGCCGACGTCCTGCTCGACCCCTTCCGCCCGGGCGTCACGGAGCGGCTCGGCATCGGGCCGGAGACAGCGACATCGCGTAACCCGGGGTTGGTGTACGCCCGGATGACGGGCTGGGGCCAGACCGGCCCACTCGCCACCGTGGCCGGCCACGATCTCAACTACGTCGCCCTGGCCGGACCCCTGGCGGCGATGGGCCGGCGCGGCAGCCCCCCGCCGCCAGCCCTCAACCTGGTCGGCGACTTCGGCGGTGGCGGGATGCTGCTGGCGTTCGGCGTCGCCGCGGCGCTGGTCGAGCGTGACCGGTCCGGGCTGGGACAGGTGCTCGACGTCGCGATGACCGACGGAGTCGCGGCGCTCGCCACCAGCATTGTCGGATTCGCCAACATGGGTGTCTGGGTGCCCGAACGCGAGAGCAACTTCCTCGACGGCGGAGCCCCGTACTACGACTCGTACGAGACCGCGGACGGCCGGTACGTCACCATCGGATCCATCGAGCCGCAGTTCTACGCCCTGCTGCTCGACAAGCTCGGCCTCGACGCCGCCGAGTGGCCCCAGGACGACCGTCGCCGATGGCCGGAGCTGCACTCCCGGCTCGCCGGGATCTTCTCCGAACGCACCCGGGACGAGTGGTGCGAGGTGCTGGAAGGCACCGACGTGTGCTTCGCACCGGTCCTCGGGTTCGACGAGGCGTGCAAGCACCCGCACCTCGCGGAGCGCGGCACCTACGTCGACGACTTCGGCCAGCTGCAGCCGGCGCCCGTGCCGCGCTTCAGCCGTACCCCTGGAGCCATCCAGTCCCCACCGTGCAGCCCCGGCCAGCACACCCGCGACGTGCTCGCCGACTGGGGATACTCCCACGAGGAGCTCGAGGCGGTCATCGCATCGGGCGCCGCGGTGGCGGGTCCCGCCCCCGCCGGCTGACCCTCGCCGACTCCGGCCGCGGCCCCGCCGGCCCTACCGGGGCGGGTCCGCGGCGGTGGCGTCGTCGCGGAGCTCGGCGACGCCGTCTCGCAGCACCGTGCGATCACCCTGAGAGGCGGTGAAGTGCACGGACGTCGCTCCGGCGGACACGGCGACGGTGCCCGAGAACTCGATCTCCTCCTCGGGCACCCCGACGCCGCGGAACTGCACCGAGATCCGTGCCAACGCGCGCGGATCCCCGCCGACCTGTTCCAGGCACAGCCGCGCGGCCAGCCCCAGCGTGGACAACCCGTGCAGGATGTTGCCCGGCAGCCCCACGCTCGCAGCGGCCTCGGCGTCGATGTGGAGCGGGTTGAAGTCCTCGGCGGCACCGGCGTAGCGGTGCGGGAAGTAGCGGTCGGGCGTCACGACCGCGTGGAAGTGCTCGTTCGCCATGGCCCTGCTCATTCCCGGCCACCCCGGACGATCATCGTCCAGCGACCCTCCGAGGCCAGTGCTGTGCCGGCCTCGGACTGCACCAGCGAGACCGAGGACAGCTCGAAGAACGTCAGGTCCTTCTTCGTGGAAACGCCGTCCAAACGGGCCGTCGTCGTCACGACGTCGCCGGAGCACACCGGCGCGCCGAAGCTGAACTCCTGCGCGCCGTGCAGCATCCGGCGGTAGTCCACGCCGAGCGCCGGCTCCATGATCAGCGGCTCCATCCACCGGCCGTACACCACGGCGAACAGCGGCGGTGCGACCACGTCACGGAAACCGGCCGCCCTGGCCGCCTCCCGGTCGTAGTACCAGGCCTCGCGATGGCCCAGCACCCGCGCGAACTCGCGAATCTTCTCCCGGCCCACCTGGTAGGACCAGGGCGCGACCTCGAGGCCCACGCGGCAATCGGGTTCGGTGCTCACCCGACCACCAGGACCGACTTGCCGCGGGTGCGCCGTGCTTCCATGTCGCGCAGGGCGGCGGCACCGTCGGCCAGCGGGTACACGGCCTCGACCAGGGGCCGGACCACCCCGGACGCGAGCATCGTGTCGAGCGCGGCGCCGACGCGCCGCGGCATCCCCGGATCGTGCGGGATGAAATGGCCCCACGCGCCGCCGACCACCTCGATGTTGCGCAGCAGCAGCCGGTTGCCCGCGATCTGCGGGATGGAGCCACTGGCGAACCCGATGACCAGGATGCGGCCGCCCGGACGCAGCACGCGGACGCTCTCCTCGAACCGGGCGCCGCCCACGGGGTCATAGACGACAGCAGGTCCGCCGTCGGTCAGCTCACCGATCTCCGACTGCCACGACGACGTCCGCAGGACCTCGGTCGCGCCTGCCCGGCGCGCGACCTCCTCCTTGGCGTCGTCGCTCACGACGGCGATCACCCGGGCCCCCACCCCGAGGGCGACCTGGATCGCCGCAGTACCCACGCCACCGCCGGCCCCGTGCACCACGATCGTCTCGCCCGCCGAGAGCCGGCCACGTTCGACGAGGCAGAAGTAGGCGGTCTGGTAGTTGACCATCAGGGTGACGCCGACGACGAAGTCCGTGTCCGGTGAGAGCGGCACGACGTGGTGGGCCGGCACGGCCACGGCCTCCGCGTAGCCCCCGGTTCCGGTGTAGGCGATCACGCGGTCCCCGGCGGCGAACCCGCTGTCCGCGGCGGCTGTGGCGACCACGCCGGCGACCTCGAGCCCGGGAGCGAAAGGAAGGTCCGGCCGCTGCTGGTAGAGACCCCGGGTCAGCAGCAGGTCGGGGAAGGTGACACCGGCCGCGCGGACGTCGACGACCACGTCGCCGTCGCCCGGCCCGGGGCGCGGCGCCGCACGAAGCCGTAGACCATCGGGCCCGATCAGGTCGACGACCTGCAAGCTGCGGATCTCGTTCTGCACAGGAGAACTCCGGGTTCGTCGGCGGCGTGGCGCAACCGATGATGGGGCGCGGGCCGCCCCCGGATCTCCGTCGCAGCGCACGAACTTCCGGCCCCCGGTTCAGCCGATCGGACCAGGGCTGCCCTCGGCCAGCAGGATGAGTTGCAGCACGAGCCTCACCTCGGGGTCCTCCAGGTCGAGCCCGCCCAGCTCGGAGAGCCGCCGCACGCGGTAGCGCAGCGAGTTCGGATGGATGTGGAGACGGGCCGCCGCCTCCCGGATGTCACCGAAGGACCGGAGATAGGCATCGAGCGTGGCGACGTACTCGGTTCCGTGCCGACGGTCGTGGTCGGCGAGCTGGTCGGTGACGCCACGGACCAGGTGCGGGTTCGCACGGAGGTGGGCCCGGAGCTGGTGGAGAACGATGCGGTAGCGCATCGCGGAGAAGCAGCCGATGGTGTCGCCGCCCGGCTCGCTCTTCAACGCCATCAGCGCGAGGTCGGCCTCCTGCCGTGATGCGCCTGCGTTGTCCAGCCCCTGGTGGACGCCGCCTGCCGCGGCGAGGACGCGGGTTCGCAGCGAACGCTCGAGATGGGCCACGACCTGGCGGAGCAGGCTGTCGAGGTCGAGCACGTGCCCGGGGTTCGGCATCGTCTGCAGGAGATAGAGCTGTTGGTCGACGTTGCCCACCAGCGACGGCGGGCCGTGAACCTGCATGTGCATCGCGAGGATGCGCATCGCCCGGCTCCGCAGAACGACGGCCTCCGGCGTCGCCGCCTCGACCTCGATGGCGACCACCGCCACCGCCGAGTCCTCCGCGACACCCATGATCTCCGCGAATCGGGACGGGGCGAGCCCGCCGCCGAGGTACTGGCGCAGTACCTGTCCGCCCGGGTTCTCGGTGAGTGCGCGGCTGCGCCTGGCCAGTTCGGGTGCCAGCGCGGACGCGAAGTCCTTGGCGAGGCGCGCGAAGTCCGGCGCCAGGTCGACGTCGCCCTGCATGACCCAGAGGTAGCCCACGAGGGTGTCGGCGGCGCGGATCGGCTGGATGTAGCGCGGGAGGAACGTCGCCCAGGGGAACTCCAGCTGCACGATCTCCTCGCTGCTGAGGAGTTTGGCGCGGACCCCGGACTCCTCCATCCAGCGCAGCCAACGATCAGGGGTGCGCCGGTGGAGTATCGCCGAGCGTCGCGCTTCGTCGTTGGGCTGCCCGGCCACGGTGGAGTACGCGAGCACCCGGAAGTCGAGGTCCTCGATCACGACGGGCCCGCCGACGATCCTGGCCACCGCGTCCGCGACGTCGAACAGGTCGTCGACGTGGTCGATGTCCATCAGCGGGCACGCCCCCGGGCCGGGGTCGGTGCCGCCGCCCGACCCGCGCGACACGCCGCCTCGCGCAGCCCGTTCACCCGGGCAAGGGCCCGCAGATCGCGGCCGTCCCCGGCACCGTGCGCCGGTCCGGCGAACGCCTCTGCACCCATGCCCCCTCCTCGGTGAGGAGAACATCGTGCCCGGCCCGGCCGCCCGGCATGAGCACACGCCCGGCTCTGCTCAGCACTCCTCGTCGCTGACGCAAGGAGTATAGGGCGCCGGGCCGCAGGTGTTAGACCGATCGGTACACGAATCCGCGAAACGCGCGGCGGCATTCCCCGTGCCCGGTCCCCGGTGCCGACGTCGGAGCCCTGGACGTGTCCGGCGACGTCGTGGGCCGTCCCCGCGCCGGCAGTGCCGCCGGGCGATGTGGCCCGCGAGGTCGCGGGCGCGGCGACCTCATGACGCGTGCTTGACACGCGCGACCCGGTCGCCGCAGTATGGGATTTCCTGTTTGTCAAGCAACTGTTTCACAATTCAGGACTACAGGCGAGGTCGCGAGAGCCATGATCGATCCGTAGGGACGACGCTCGATGCGCGCGGTCGTCGAGCCGGTCCGGGACAGCTGCTGCACCCCGCCGACCGCGACCAGGCCCCGCCCCGCCGTCGTCAGTCCACCACCGGCGGTTCCGGCGCGCGCATCGCGGCCGGGGCGTCGCTGCAACAACGGCCGGACCGTCCAGGGACGACGGTCACCAAGATCGTCGACTCGGTCACGCCGACGCGCCGAAGGGGTTGGGATGCGGATGAGTGCAACGGCGGAGCCGGGCGTGCAGGCAGACAGTGCGATCGGCGCGTACCTGCCCTCGGTCTCCGACGAGCTCCGGGCCTACGAGCGATTCCGGACCCGGAGTCCGGAGGAGGCCCAGCTCGGCTCCGTGTCGTTCCTGTCACCGCACCGGCTCCGTGTCCGTGACACGTCCGAGTTCTCGGCGCTGGCCCAGGTGGCGGACGCGGACGGCGCGACGGTGTGCCACGTGAGGTACGGGTGCGAGGTGACGATCGAGCGCGCGCCGCAGCAGGAGTACCTCGCCGTTCTCGCGCCGATCACAGGCGAGCTCGAACTCGAACACCGTGGGCGGCGGCACGTCGTCGTGGCGGGTCGCGCGCTCGCGGTCCTGCCACCCGGGCGACACGTGCACATGCGGTGGGCCCCCGGCAGCGAGGTGTTCTCGCTTCGCCTCGATGTCCGCACGCTGCGTCGAGCCATGCGGACCCTCGCGCCCGACGCCCCCGAGGACCTGCCGTTGCGGTTCGCCGGCCCGGTCGTCGATCTGCGGGCAGGGGTGTCGGTGTACGGGGCGGCGCAACTCCTCGCCACCGTGTTCGGCCAGTACGCGCACCCGGAGGCGGTACCCCGCCACGTTCTGCGTCACCTCGCCGATCACGCGGCCGGTGCTGCGCTGCTGAGCCTGGAACACAACCATCGTGACGAGATCAGGAGCGCAGCCAGGCGACGCGGCTGCGTCGGCGTCCGGACCGCGGTCGACCTCATCGAGGGGGAGACGAGCGCCGTGCTCACCGTCGCCGAGCTGGCGCGTCGCTCCGGCGTCACCACCCGCACGCTCGAGATGGCATTTCGCAAGGCGATGTCGGTCAGCCCCTACGCCTACATGCAACGGCAGCGCATGCAGAAGGCGCACCTCGAGCTGCAGGCTGCCGACCCCGCCGACGGAGTCACGGTGACCGGGGTGGCCATGCGCTGGGGATTCGGACACGCGGGTCGGTTCGCGGCTCGCTACCGGCAGACCTTCGGTGTCCCACCCTCCAGCACCCTCCGATGCGGCTGACGGACGGCCGCGGGTCGGTGCCGGGAGCCGCAGCCACCCCGGTCCGTCGTCCTCGCGCGGTCGTGCCTCCTGACCTGCAGGTGAACCGTCCCTGAGCGACGACTGACTGCTTGACTGGCGGCCGCAAAGGTGAAACCGTTCTGTTTGATGAGACATGAGTCCTGCTAATTAGGACGCATAGCGGTGGCGTTCCGCCACGGAGCCGTCGGGCCGTCTCTTCCGCCGGGTCGGGAATGCGATGTGCAAAGGAGCACGACATGGATTCCAGTCCTCCAGTCATCAACGCCGCGACGATCATCGACGAGTCCCCGTGGTCGCCGCTGCAGAAGCGGGTGGCGGCAATCTGCTTCTGCCTCGCCCTGCTCGAGGGGTTCGACTCCCAGGCGATGGGCTATGCGGCTCCGAAGGTGGCTCAGGAGTTCGGTCTCGGACCGGCAGGTCTGTCGGTGGTCTTCACCGTCGGACTGCTCGGGATGTTCCTGGGCAGCGGCGCGTTCGGCCTCATCGCAGATCGGGTGGGGCGCAGGAGGGTCGTGCTCGCCGGCACGGCACTGTTCGGAGTCTTCACCCTGCTGATCGCGGTCTTCGGCAACAACGTCGAGACCCTGGCGGCCCTGAGGTTCGTCGCCGGCATCGGGATGGGCGGAACCATCGCCGTCCAGGTCGCCCTCGTCGCGGAGTACACACCTGCCCGAATCCGGTCGACGGTGATCATGGTTCTCGTGGGGGCACTCGGACTCGGGTCGTTCGTCGGCGGCCTGCTCGCCACGGCGATGCTGCCCTCCCTGGGTTGGCGTTCGATCTTCGTCGTCGGCGGCGCACTTCCCATCGTGCTGGTCGCCTGGATGCTCCCGGGACTGCCTGACTCGATCCGGTTCCTCATCGCGTCCGGCCGCCACGACCGGGCCCGCACCCTGCTCAGGCGGGTCGCCCCACAGGCGATGACCGACGAGAAGGCCACGTTGATGCTCCCCGAGGTGCGGGCGCACCGATCGCCCGTGGCGACCCTGTTCACCGAGCGCCGTGCGATGGCCACCACCCTGGTCTGGATCGCGTTCTTCATGAACTTCCTCGCCGTGTACCTGCTGCTCAGCTGGCTGCCGGTGCTCTTCGGCCAGGCCGGGCTCTCGCCGCAGATGGCGACCGCTGCGACGGCGACGTTCACCCTCGGCGGCTTCGTCGGGGCCATCGTGCTCGGGCTGCTCGTCGACCGGCGCGCCCACTCCAGTCGGACGCTGGCGATCGGCTACCTCGGCGCCGCGGTGTTCGCCGTGGTGGCGTCCCTGACCACCGACCAGCCGGCGATCCTGTTCGTGGCCATCTTCTTCGCGGGCTTCGGCGTGATCGGCTGCCAGGGCGGATTGAGCGCCGCCGCGGCATCGATGTACCCGACGTCCGCCCGCGGCACGGGGGTGGGCTGGGCCACGGGCTTCGGCCGGCTCGGCTCGATCCTCGGTCCGACCCTCGGTGGTGCACTGCTCGCCTCCGGGCTCGCCGCGACGAGCGTCATCGCCGTCGCAGCGGTCCCCGTTGCCCTCGCCGCCGTCGCGGTCGGCCCGCTCGGCCTGGTCAACAGCCGCCGGGAGGCCACCAACCCGGTGGAGCAGCTGCAGCACGCAGACCCGGCCGGCTGACCGCCGGGAGACCCGCACAACTCGACGAAGGCGAACGAAGGAGCAACCGTGCCACGGCGAACGACAGTGCCCAACACCGACGGCGAGCGAGAGATGGTCGGCTCGGTCGAGGTCACTCACCACTTCGAGGAGGCGCCCGGCGCGGTGGCCCCCATCCGCTGGCACTACGTCACCGCCGGAGACCCGCACGCGCCGACGGTGCTCTTCCTGCACGGCAACCCGGAGAGCTGGCGCGCGTGGGAGCCCCAGTTCGAGGCCTTCGCCGACACCTACCGGATCATCGCCCCCGACCTCAAAGGGTACGGGCAGAGCGACAAGAGCCCCGGCGACTGGCGTTGGGAAGCCACCGCCGACGAGCTGCTGGCGCTCCTCGACCAGATGGGTCTCGGGCGGTTCGCGATCGTGTCCCACGACCGCGGGTCGGTGCTCGCGGACCACCTCGGCGGGACGAACCCGCACCGTGTCGCCTGCTACGTGCGCATGCAGCAGGTGTGCCACATCTGGCGGCCCGAGTGGTCATGGCAGGCCGGCTACTTCGCCGACCCGCTCTTCGGTCCGAGCCTGTTCGGGGATCCCGACTACTACTTCCGCTTCCGGCTCGACGCGATGCTGAAGAACGAGGTCCCGGTGGAGCGGCTCGAGACGCTCAAGTACGAGATGAGCTACCCGGGTATCGCCGACGCGGTCATCCGCTACTACCAGGCGTCGACGTTCGAGAAGGAGCGGGTGGACCGCATCCGCCTGTTCCCGAACATGCGCTTCCCCGTCCTGCTGCTGCAAGGCGATCGCGACGACGGCCAGCCCCCGTACTACTTCGACCACCCGACGCTGCCCGCGACCGCGTGCTTCCCCGACGCGGAGCTGCAATGGGTCGAGGGCGCAGGCCACTACACCAATCTGGAGAAGCCGGAGGCCGTGACGGAGCACGTCGCGAAGTTCCTCACGGCCCACCTGCCCGCGAACGACCGGGCGTAGACCCCACGACACACAGACGAACCACTGATCGGAGGAGTAGAACGTGAGCACGAGGACAGACTTCCCCGCGGACAGGACGGGGGAGGGCCGCCTTCGAAGAACAGCCACGTCACACATCGGGTTCCGCGTTCCGGACGTCGACGGCGCCGCCGCGTTCTACTCACGCATCCTCGGCCTGGTGCCGCAGGCCGACCTCCCCGATGGCGGGTGCCGCATGGGGTGGGGCGCCGGGCACCATGTCCTGGACCTGCTACCCGGACCGGCGGGCCTCGACCACATTGCTTTCGAAGTCGCCGACGAGCACGGGATCGCGACGCTCGAGAAGCGCCTGCGCGATGCCGGGCACGAGGTCGGGGAACTCGACGCGAGCTACCTCGACGCCCCGCTCCCGGCCGCGGGGTGCGCGCCGCGCGGAATCGTCTGTGCCGACCCGGACGGCAACACCGTCCAGTTCCACACGGGTGTGCGGCGCGAAGGGGAGCATCAGGCCGGTCCCGCCCTGCGACCGGTCAAGTACCAGCACGTCACGCTCGCCACGGCGGACCTGGCGTCGATGGTCGACTTCTACACGGTCGTCGTCGGTTTCCAGGTGTCGGACCAGCTTGCCGACGGCTCGTTCACCTGGCTGCGCAGCAACCGTGACCACCACACGCTCGCCATCGTCAGAACAGGGCAGCAGGGCCGGGTCGACCACTACTCCTACGACCTGTCCGAGTGGGAGGACTTCAAGGGATGGTGTGACCGGCTGACCGCCGAGGGCGTCGACGTCGTCTGGGGGCCTGGGCGCCACGGCCCGGGGAACAACCTGTTCATCTTCTTCGACGACCCGGCCGGCAACCACATCGAGCTGTCGGCAGAGATGGAGCGGTTCCACGACGACCGGGTCTTTTACACGCCGCGGCAGTGGGAGCCGACACCGCACAGCGTGAACCTCTGGGGCGGCCAACTCGCCTCCTGGCGGCGAGTCGGCGGTGCGAGCTGATGCCCTACGCCAGCTACCTGCACGGGGGCCGCCGACGGGTCGGACGTGTCGAGCACCGATCGGACGGAGACCACCTGGTCCCCCTTCTCGGACTGGTCGAGATCGGCCGGGACACGCCGACCGAGGTGCTCGCGGGGGCGCCGGAGCTGCGTCGCGAGTCCGTCCCCGTCGGGCAGGTTCACCTGCTCCCCGTCGTACCTGCACCCGACAAGATCATCTGTGTGGGGCTGAACTACCACACCCATGTCGAGGAGTCCCGGCGCGATCTGCCCGCCTACCCCGTGCTCTTCACGAAGTTCGCCTCGAGCCTGGTGGGAGCGCACGACGAGATCGTGGCGCCGCCGGAGTCGGCGCAGGTCGACTACGAGGGCGAGCTCGCGGTCGTGATCGGTCGAGCCGGCCGGCGAATTCCGCGGGAGAGGGCCGCCGAGCACATCCTGGGCTACACCGTCGCCAACGACGTGACGATGCGAGACCACCAGTACCGATCGCACCAATGGCTGCAGGGCAAGGCATGGGAGCGGTCGACCCCGGTCGGCCCCTACCTCGCCGGCCCCGGCGAGGTCGACGTGGCGGCCGCCCGCATTCGCACCGAGGTGAACGGCGCCATCCTGCAGGATGCGAGCCTCGTGAGCCTGATCTTCGACATCCCGACGCTCATCGCCACCATCTCGGAGTTCACGACCGTTCTCCCCGGTGATCTCATCCTCACCGGGACACCTGGTGGCGTCGGCTTCCGCCGTGATCCCCAGGTCTTCCTCGAGGACGGCACGACCGTCACGGTCACGATCGAGGGGGTCGGCTCACTGAGCAACCGCGTGCGTCGCGAGGCTGCCACCGCCGGGGCGAGCACGTCTCCGGCCGGATCGGGAGACAGGGGCCGCACCGCATGAGCACCGAGTCCGTCGAGACCCTGAAGTCAGCGGACTTCGATGCTGCGGTCGGCGACGAGAACCCGACTCTCGTCGTCTTCACCGCGCCGTGGTGCGCCGTGTGTCGAGGCATCGACGCGGAGGTGCGCGAGCTGGCCACCGGTAACGCCTGGTCCCTGGCGGTCAGGCGGGTGGTCGTCGACGACGCTCCCGACATCGCACAGCGTTTCGAGATCCGGTCCGTGCCGACCGCGCTGGTGTTCCGCGCCGGTGACCCGGTCGCCAGGGTCCTGGCTCGCGCGACAGGCGAGCTGAGTGCGGGGCTCGAGACAGCGCTGGGCGCCGTGAACTGAGGACTCCGATGCGCCCGCCCATCCGCGGACGGGCGGGCGCATCACCCCTGGACGATCGTGACACGCTCGCTGATGCGGGCGGCGGCAAGTCGCACCTTCGCCACGATGGCCCGCTCGGTCCGTGGCGGGATCCGGGAAGCCAGGCCGACGACGCTGACGGCGGCAACGACCTCACCTTCGCGGGCACCCCAGATCGGGGCGGCGATCCCCATGACGTCCTGGTCGACCTCGGATCTGGCGACCGCGTATCCGTCCGTCCGGATTCGCTGCAGACGCTCGACGAGTTCCTCGACATCGGTCAGGGTGGCGTCGGTGAACCGCGTGAGGTCGGTGCGCAGGAGAATCTGTCGAACCTCGTCGGGGTCGTTCCAGGCCAGCAGCACGGTGGCCGATGCGCCGGCGTTGAGCGGGAGCACCGTGCCACGTTCGTAGGAGATCCGGACCCGGTTGCGGTGTGACTCGGCCTTGTCCAGGCAGACGACGAGATCACCGGTCCGCCTGGTCAGCAACGTCGTCTCACCCACGTCCTGAGCGAGTTCGTCGAGAATCGGGCTCGCGATCTCCGACAACCCGAGCGTGCGGCGGGCCAGCCGGGCAAGCTCGAGAATCCGCAGGCCCAACTGAAATCCGCCCCCCGGCGCCTCCTCGAGGAAGTGTGACGACACGAGGGACTGCAGATACCGGTAGGCCGTCGATCGGGCAACTCCGAGCCGGTCGGCCACCAGAGCACCGGTGACGACGGCCTGCTCGTCGTTGAACATCGCGAGAATATCCAGGGCGCGGTCGGCGGTGGAGTTCCGCTCGCGATAGCCGCCAGCGTGCTGTCCTGACATGCGGGACATGCTAACACCCTAGTCACTCGTTTCCGGTGTCCCGAGGTGGCCGTGACGTCCGGGCGAGCAGGGCTGCTGAGGGTTTCGACGCACGTGGCAGGGGTTCGACGGTTCGTTTTCTGGCTGTTGGATCGGCTTGACTGTCGGTATGTCACGTACGAAGCTTGAGAGGCACTCGCGAAATACAGGACTGTCGGCTGATAATCAGGACGCCCGGGCGCAGTCGACGCCGGTGCGGTGGCCGTGACCTCGATGGAGAGATGCGTGATGGCGTTCAGTTACGTGAACATGATGCGGGGCTTCGGTTTTGCCGAGTTCGCCGAGCTCCCGGACTTCAAGCCGGTCAGTCCGGCACCCTTCACCAAGCCGCTCTCCGCCGCGAAGGTCGGGTTGTTCTCCACCGTCGGGGCGCACCTGCCGACCCAGCGGCCCTTCGTCCCGATCAACGACCTGACCTTCCGAATGGTCCCCCTCGACGTACCGGTCGCGGACCTGGAGTTCGACCATCCGTCACCCATCCGGCAGTTCGCGCTGGAGGACCTCAACGTGGTGTTTCCCAGAGACCGCCTCGTCGAGCTCCAGCAGGAGGGTGTTCTCGGAGAGCTGGCGTCGGCCGCGGTGTCCATGCTGGGCTCGATCACCAAGTACACCCAGCTCGTCGAGAAGACGGCCCCACTGATCGCGGAGACATACCTCGAGCAGGGCGTCGACCTCGTGCTGATGGTGCCCTTCTGCCCGGCCTGTCACCGCGCCACCCACATGATCTCGCGAGCCGTCGAGGCCAGGGGGATCCCGTGCGTCACCATGACGGCACTGCGGGAGATGGCCGAGGCGTTCCGACCGGCAAGGCCGGTGTTCGCCGACTTCCCCCTCGGAGCGACGGTGGGCCGCCCGAACGACGCCGAGATGCAGCGCTCGGTGCTGCGCGCGACGCTCGACGTCGCCGCCACCGACCCCCGGCCGTGGCACATCACCGATCTTCCTCAGGTGTGGGCACCGGATCGTTCCTGGGAGGACGACGTGCGCAAGCTCTACGAGTCCGAGGGCAAAGACGTGCACAGGGCCCGGGTGACCTCGCACATCCGAGATGGCGAAGGCCTCGCGGGGCGTGAGGACCAGCTCGACCTGTCCTGCGGTTGCTGAACGTTCCGAACCGTTGACGAGGCCGCCCCCGGCGCCGATGCCGGCGGGCTCGACGAACCGAGATTGGCGAGGAAGCCCATGAGTGCCGAGACTGCCGGCGCGAGCACGAAGAAGAGCCTGCAGGACCTGCTGGACGAGAACGGCGGCGACGTCGTCGGACTGCTGCGCAACTCGCAGATGCCGTCCTACCATTTCCCGGTCGTCCCCCCGGAGTTCACGAACTTCCGGCGCGAGGCGAAGGCGTGGCACAGCAGCGCTGTTCTCTTCGATCAGACACACCACATGTACAACCTGTGGTTCTCCGGGCCAGGCGCCCTGCAGCTCATCAGCGACACCGGTGTCAACAGTGTGGCGAAGTTCCCCGTCGACTCGGCGAAGCAGTTCGTGCCGACAGGCCCCAGCGGGGGAGTGATCGGTGACGGCATCCTCTTCCGGCTGGCCGAGGAGGAGTTCGTCTTCGTCGGGCGGGTACCGATCTGCAACTGGTTGACCTACCAGGCCCAGACGGGTGGCTACGACGTCGAGCTGCGTCTGGACGAGCGGTCGCCCGCGCGCACGTTCGGCAAGGCCGTCACGCGCGATGTCTGGCGTTTCCAGATCCAGGGACCCCGGGCCTGGGACGTCATCGAGAAGCTCAACGGCGGCCCCATGGAGCAGGTGCGGTTCTTCCGGCTGGGGCACATGACGGTGGCGGGAGAACCGGTACGAACCCTGCGCCACGGCATGGCCGGGGCGCCGGGACTGGAACTGTGGGGACCCTACGAGACCTACGACAAGATCCGCGAGACGATCCTCGACGCAGGTCAGGAGTTCGGACTGGAGCCGGTCGGAGCCAGGGCCTACGGGATCAGCGCACTCGAGAGCGGCTGGATCCCGTCCGCGCTGCCGGCGATCTACACCGGTGACGAACTCCGCCCCTACCGCGAGTGGCTCAGCGGGGCCGGCTACGAGGCGCAGAACGCACTTGCCGGGAGCTACGTCTCCGAGCGGGTCGAGGACTACTACCTGAACCCGTGGGACCTCGGCTACGGCGGGCACGTCAAGTTCGACCACGACTTCATCGGCCGCACGGCCCTCGAGGCGATCGATCCCGCGACGCAACGCCGCAAGGTCACCCTGGCCTGGAACCACGACGACGTCGCCACGCTGCTGGCCTCGGCGGTCGACCCGGACGGGCCGCAGTACGCGTTCTTCGACCTGCCCCTGTCCAACTACGGCTCGTCGTCGTTCGACGCGATTCGTGACGCGGACGGACGTGACGTCGGGCTGTCCCTCTACACCGGCTTCAGCCCGCAGTCCCAGCAGGCGATCTCGCTGGCCACCGTCAGTCCCGATGTCCCGCTCGGCGCCGAGGTCCAGGTCGTCTGGGGTGAGCCGGACGGGGGCACCCGCAAGGTCACCATCGAGCCGCACGAGCAGGTTTCGGTCCGGGCGGTCGTCAGCCCGGCTCCGTTCGAGAAGACGATCCGCGAGACCTACAAGCCCGGTTGGCGTTCTGCCGCCGCCGGCTGACGCAGCGACCCGGCGACGCCGGTGTGGATCACACGACCGGGAGGGGACGAGTGTCGTTCCCTCCCGGTCGTCCTCCCGGACGCGTCAGGCTCGGCTCCCGTTCACGTCCTGCCGAGCATGACGTTCAGGGCGGGGGCCACGTCCCGGTAGGTGCGGACGGGCCTGATCGAGCCGCGTCCGAGCCGCGCGATGTCGGCGGCGAGCGGAGCGTCGTGTTCGCCGTCGGTCTGGAGCAGGACGTGGAGCCGGGGGAACCGGCTCGCGACCGTCCTGGGATCGGGGCCGGCGTTGTGGATGGCGTCGGTCAGCAGGATCGCCGTCCGCTGTCGCGCCGCGGAGCGGGCCAGCTCGGCCGCGCCGACGGACAACCCGAAATGCACGTTCGTCAGGCCGCCGGTTCTGATCCGCAGCAGGCGATCGAGCAGGATGGGGCCGGGCACGGGGGCGTGCAGGGGGCCGAGCAGGGCCGCGTCCGACCAGAACGCGACCAGCGCGAGCTCGTGTTCTCCCAGGTCACCGGTCAGCGCGGCGACGGTCGCGGCGGCCATGCGGACCTTCTCTCCCCGCATCGACCCCGAGACGTCGACGATCAGCACGACGCTGCGGCGGGTGCCGACGCGCTCCCGCACGACGATGTCGGTGTCGTCCGGGAACGGATGCTCGGTCAGCACGTCCATGGTCCGGTCGAGATCGACGTCGTCGGACCGGTGGCGGTACCGCATCGGGAGCACGTGCCCGCCGCCGGCGTCAGGCGCCAGGTCGCGCGGGCGTCGGCGGATCGAGAGCCTGGCGGCGATCCGGTGGGCCATCCGGGCGACGTCCTCGTCGGGCGCCCGGTCCTCGAGGATCTCGCCGAGGTCGCGCAGTTCGCAGTTCGCCGCGCTGGTCAGTGTGGCGGCCGGCGTGCGGCGGTCCGCGTCACCGGAGGTGGCCCGCGGCGCCCCCGCCTCCACGGGCAACGGCGTCCCCCCGGCACCGCCCCGGCCGAAGAGGGAGGGCAGGTCGTCGAGCTGCTTCGGCTTGCGGCGCAAGGGTTGCAACCCGCGCGTCACCTGGGGGTCGGTCTCTCCCGGAAGCGCGATCGCGTTGTCGATGCTCAGGCTGTGCGGTCCCGGCGCTGCTCGCCGGGCAGCGAGAAAAAATGTGTCTCCCAGATCTCGGTGATCACCGCCTCGGGGGTCGTGTCGATCGCTTCGTCGACACCGACACGGGCGGAGAGCGCGAGCTGCGCGGCGTCGAGCACCCGGGACTCGTAGCTCGACTGTTCGTCCGCCATCAGCCCGAGCTGCACCCCGATCGCGGCCAGGTCGATCGCGCCCCGGACCGACGAGCCGCGGCGGAGATCGGCGTGCGCCCGGGTGGCCCGGGTGATCGCGACGGCGTCCTCGACGAGCCGTTCGTCCGCGCACCTCGACCGCAGCCGGACGATGGCGGCCTCGGCAGCGGCGTCCTGGTAGTCCACGACGAGCCGGCACCAGCGGTCGTACACCGAGTCGGAGATGCGCGCGGTGCCGATGTTGTCGAACGGGTTCATCGACGCCAGTACGCGGAACGTCGGGAGGGCGGTGACCCGACCGACCCGGGGGACGACGACCTCACGTTCGGCCATCGCGCCGAGGAGCGTGTTGAGGGTGTCCTCCGGTGCCCGGTTGAGCTCCTCGATGTAGAGGAAGGCGCCGGTCCGCATGGCGTCGACCAGCGGGCCGGCGACGAACGTGTCGCTCGAGTAGTCCTCGCGGAGCACCCGAGCCGGGTTGTGGTGGCCCACCAGTCGTGCCGGCGTCAGCTCGGCGTTGCCCTCGACCAGCACGAACGGCACACCCCAGTCCGTCGTGATCGCGCGGAGCATCGTCGACTTCGAGGTTCCGGGCGGCCCTTCGAGGAGGATGTCGCGGCCCGCAGCAACTGCCGCGAGCACGAGGCTCAGCTCGCGGGTTCGTCCGACGACCCGGCCGGTGATGGCTCGGCGGCGGTCCGCGTCCAGTGTGGTGGGCGACGTGCTCGTCACGATCGCGTCCTTTCCCGTCTTCGTCGACCGGACCTGGCGGCCGGAACGCGGAATCCGGTGCCCGCGGGAAATGATTTCCACACGCGCGACCAATGATTATCACGCCGATCGCCAACTGGCCGAAACGATGGCAGAAATGGGCTGTGTCAGCTGTTCGAGACTTGTGCAGCGTCCGACGGGACAGTTCCGGCTCTCGGGTGACGGTGTCCTGTCGGACAGTGCCTGCTATTCGCACAGGAACACGTTCGGCAGGGTCGTTAGCGTCCTGCATCGCTGCACATCCCGGCGAACGTGGCCGGCAACCCACCATTCACTCATCGGCGAGGAGAGTTCTCATGGGTCGGTTCGAAGGCAAGGTCGCACTGGTCACTGGCGCCGCACGCGGGCAGGGCCGGTCGCACGCTCTCGCAATGGCGCGCGAGGGTGCCCAGATCATCGCGGTCGACATCAACAAGCAGATCGACACCGTTCCTTATCCCATGGCCACGCCGGCGGACCTGGCGGAGACGGCCAGGCTGGTCGAGGACCTGGACCGGCGGGTCCTGGCGCGTGAGGCCGACTGTGCCGATGCCGACGCGATGGCCGCGATCATCGAGGAGGGGCTCAGCGAGTTCGGCCGCATCGACGTCATCGCGGCCAACGCGGGGATCGCGGCGACACACTCCGCGGTGGACATGCCCCGCCAGGCGTGGCACGACCAGTTGTCGACGAACCTGACCGGTGTCTGGTTCTCGATCCAGCCGGCCCTGCCCGCGATGATCGCGTCCGGCAACGGAGGCTCGATCGTCATCACCAGCTCGCTCTACGGCGTCAGCGCGCCGCCCGCCAACCTGGCGCACTATGTCGCCGCCAAGCACGGTGTCGTCGGCCTGATGCGTGCACTGGCCAACGAGCTCGCTCCGCACAACATCCGGGTGAACACCGTCAACCCGACGTACGTGCACACCGACATGGTCGAGAACGACGCGTTCTACGCGGCGTTCAACCCGGACGCTCCCACCCGCGAGAACTTCCTGTCGACCCTGCGCGAGCTGAACAAGCTCCCCGTCTCGTGGATGGACCCCACGGACATCACGAACGCGGTCCTCTACCTGGCCAGCGACGACTCGCGCTACGTCACGGGCCACACCCTGATGGTCGACTGCGGCGCCTCCGTCTGACCGGGCGACTCCCTGAGCCGAGAGGACGACACCATGGCACGTAGCCCCCTCGAGATCTTCGCGCATCACGCCGAGTCCCTGATCGCCGGCAACATCGACGAGATCGTCGCCGACTACTCCGACGATGCCCTGTTCATCACCCCGGACGGTGTCCTGCGCGGCAAGGCCGGTGTCCGGAAGGGCTTCGAGGCACTGTTGAACGACCTGCCCGACGCGGAGTGGAGCGTTCCGACGCAGCACTTCGAGGGCACCGTCGGCTTCATCGAGTGGAAGGCGGTGTCGGCGACGACGGAGGCGTCCGACGGCATCGACACCTTCGTCTTCGACGACGAGCACATCGTCGCCCAGACCGTGCGCTACACCCTGCAGAAGCGGTCCTAGGAGCGCGCTCCTAGATCGAAGTCGGCGATCGCCGACCCCGTCCCGGCCCTGCGCTCGACCACCGTCGCCACCGTTGCGGCGGCCCGCGGCAGCCCAACCATGCCCGGTCGAGCGCAGGGCCCGTGGCCGGCCGGGACCGCGTTGCGGACCTTGCCGGCACTGTCCGATGGGACACCGGAAGATTCTTCACCCGTGCCCGCCCGATGTGCTACGAACATGCCCTCACGCACGAATCCGCAGGCTGTGGGCCGACCGGTGCGCGGAGCGTCGAGCCGGCGAGGGAGGGTGCAGTGGCACGTACCGACGAGCAGTACCGCCGCGTCCTGACGGCGCGGAGCCAGGCTCTGGAGTCGCGCGAGATCGACCGTGTGCCCGGCGTGCGGCCCGAGGTCGCGGCCTCCTGGAAGCGGTCGTTGTTCCACAGCGTGGACCCGACCGGGGTTCGGCCGGACTACCGGAAGATGAACTCGGACCGGCTCAGCACAGCGGCGCTCCCGGTGATCGAGCGGAGCCTGGAGTCGCTGTCGGGCACCGCCACGAGCCTGCTCTTCGCCGACGACGCGGGCCGGCTCATCGGGCGCTGGACCGACAACACCACGCTCCGGCAGGCGTTGAGCCGCTCGTACGTCGAGGCCGGCTTCTGCATGTCGGAGGAGGTCGTCGGCGCGAACGGGATCGGCACCGCGCTCGAGACGGGGCAGGTCGCCGAGTTCCGGGGCGCCGAACACTTCTCCGACCAGTACCTGGCCTTCACCTGCGTCGGAGCACCCATCCGGCATCCCGTCACCCGCCGGATCGTCGGGGCCATCGACATCACCTGCCGCTACGAGGACACCGCGTCGATCGCGCGTTCGTGGATCACGACCCTCGCCACGCAGATCGAACAGCAGATGCTCGACGACGCATCGGTGCGCGAGCGGATGCTGCTGTCGTCCTATCTGACCGCGTCGCGGCGGACCCGGCGGCCGGTCGTGGTCCTCAACGACCGGATCGTCATCAGCAGCCCCGGGGCGACGGCGCTCGTCGGTGAGCTCGACCAGCACGTCCTGTGGGAGGCCGTCCAACGGGTGTGCACCACGGCTGCGACCGGGACGACGTCCGTCATGTCGCCCGACGGTGTACCGGTGCCCGTCCGGTGCAGTGCGGTCCGTGAGGAGGGTCGGCTCGTCGGCGCCGTCGTCGAGCTGCACTCCGTCGGAGAGCTCGACGAGCAGGGCGGCCCACGGTTCGTCCGGTCTCTGCCGGCGGGTGCCGCGGTCCCGCTCTCCGGCGGCGGGCTGCCGGGCCTCGTCGGGCACAGCTCTCGCTGGTCCGCTGTGTGCACGCAGGCTGTGAGGGCCAAGGGACGTCGCGACGGTGTCGTCGTCAGCGGCGAGCCGGGCACCGGCAAGCTTTCGCTGCTGAAAGCGCTGTTCGACGACGACCCCGCAACGACGGTGATCGACTGTTCCCTCGAACCGCTCGAGGGGACCGGAGCGTGGGTGGGGGCGCTGCGCGACAGGATGGCCGATCCGCAGGGCCCGGTCCTCCTCGCCCACCTGGAGGCGCTGAGCCCGGGGGCGGCCCGTGCGGTCTGCGGTCTGCTCGACACGCATCCGGTCGGCGCTGCGCGGATCGCCGCGACGGTGACGACCGGAGGTGACGTCGAGCCGTACCAGCCCCTCGTCGAGCGACTCGGCGTCAGCCGGATCGCCGTCCCCGCCCTGCGGGAGCGCAGCGAGGACGTGCCCGCGCTGGTCGACCTGCTCACCCGGCGCCACGCCGCGGACTCGTTCGGCCGCAGGTGGCTCCCCGAGGCGCTCACCGCGATGACCCGGCAGCGCTGGCCGGGCAACGTCCGGGAGCTCGAGTCGGTGGTGCGTCGCACCCTGGCGGGTACCGCCTCCGGCCCGATCGGCCTGGGCGACCTGCCCGAGGAGGTCCGGGCCGGCAGCGGCCCGCGCCGGGTGCTGACGCAGCTGGAACAGCTGGAACGGCAGGAGATCATCGAGGCGCTGAGAGCCGAGGCCGGGAACAAGGTCCGGGCCGCCGAACGCCTCAACCTCGCGCGGTCCACGCTCTACCGCAAACTCAGCGCCTTCGGCATCGACGCCGAATAGGTGGGGTGCCGCCTGCTGCGGCGCCCCACCCGGATCAGCCGGCGTCCGCGGTCGCGGAGATCGCCGCCGGCACCCCTGCCTCGAGATCCGCCAGGTGACGTTCCACGTCGAGGGCGGCGACGCAGCCCGAACCGGCCGCGGTGATCGCCTGCCGGTAGCTGGGGTCGACCAGGTCGCCGCAGGCGAAGACGCCCGGGACGCCGGTGCAGGACGTGCGGCCCTGCACCTGGACGTAGCCGGCGTCGTCGACGGCGACCTGGCCACGGACCAACCCGCTACGCGGGTCGTGCCCGATCGCGACGAAGACGCCGTCGAGGGGGAGGTCGCGACGGCCACCGGTCTCGACGTTGCGCAGCCGAAGCCCGGTGACGCCGTGGTCGCCGAGCACCTCGACGACCTCCGACGGCTCGACCCAGCTGATCTTCGGGTTCTGCCGGGCGCGTTCCAGCATGATCTTCGAGGCCCGGAAGTCGGCCCGGCGGTGCACCACCGTCACCGACCGCGCGTACCGCGTCAGGAACGTCGCCTCCTCCATCGCGGAGTCCCCGCCACCGACGACGGCGACGTCCTTGTCCCGGAAGAAGAACCCGTCGCACGTCGCGCACGAGCTCACGCCCCGGCCCAGGAGCTCCTGTTCGCCGGGTACGTCGAGGTAGCGGACCGCTGCGCCCATGGCGAGGACGACTGCCCTCGTGCGGTGGACGACGCCGTTCGCCACGACCGATTTCAGCTCGCCGTCGAGGTGCAGCTCGGTCGCGTCGAGCGTGCGCAGGTCCGCGCCGAAGCGGGCCGCCTGCTCCCGCATGCGGTCCATGAGCTCCGGGCCCGTCAGGCCCTGCGGGAACCCTGGAAAGTTCTCGATCTCCGTCGTCGTCATCAGCGCCCCACCTGACTGCAGCCCTTCCAGGACGACGGGCTGCAGCTGGGCCCTCGCGGCATAGATCGCAGCGGTGTATCCGGCCGGCCCGGAGCCGACGATGATGACATTGCTGACGTCGCTGACCATTCAGGTCCTCCTGGACAGTTCCGGCACGATGGTGGGGCACCCGCGTTTCCGGCTCACGCTAACGAGATGCCGTACGAATTGTCGGTCGACAATGCGGCACTGTTCGACGGGACAGTCCGAGGGAACCGGGTCGTCCGTCCCATCGGACACCGATCCGAATTGGGACGGCATTTCCGCGGGTGTGGCTGCGACTATTTCGCGGCAGCCGCCGATACGTCGTTCCGGCGTTTCGGGCGGCCGGACCACATCACCTCGTGACGACAGTCGGACGAGGACGTTCAGCCGTCAGGAAGGACATCACATGCCTACGCGAGTGACACCCCTCAAGCCCGGTGAGAGCTCTGACCCCAAGGTCAACGAGATTCTCACGGACGTTCAGCAGGGTGGCTGGTGGGCCGACCCGGCCATGTTCGGGACCATCGCCCGCCGCCCGGAGGCGCTCAAGGCGATCGTTCCGGTCTTCGAGTCGTTCTTCCTCAACGGCCTCATCGAGCCGCACATCTTCGAGATGATGCGTCTGAAGACCGGCCAGATCAACGACTGCGCCTACTGCCAGGCCGTGCGCACCCAGTCGGTGTACGACACGGTCGCCTCGAAGGAGGAGGCGCTGTTCCAGCGGCAGCCGGAGGCGAGTGAGGTGCTGACCGAGCGCGAGGCGACGGCCATCAGCTTCGCCGAGCGGATCGCCCTCGACCCGCACACCGTCGACGACGCTTTCTGGAAGCGCCTCACGGGCGTCTTCTCCGACGACGAGGTCGTCGAGCTGCTGTTCGCCTGCGGCATCTTCAACTGGGGCAACAAGTTCAACATCACCATGCAGATGGACGCGGCCGAGAACAGCCCGTACGAGGCCGGCATGGAGTACCGCGAGGAAGCCCTCGCATGAGCTCGATCGACGAGCTCGTCACCGTCGAGGCCGTCGAGGAGGCGATCGGTGCCGATCCGCACGTCGTGCTGGACATGTGGGGCCACTTCTGTGCACCGTGTCGCGCGCTGCGTCCGGTTCTTGAAGAGCTCGCGCAGGAGCGGACCGACTGGCGTTTCGTCGCGGTGAACATCGAGGACGTGCCCGCGGTGGCCGACAAGTTCGGTGTGCGGGCCACGCCCACGATCCTGCTGTTCAAGGACGGTGCGGAGGTCGACCGTTCCGGCGGTTTCATCATGCCTGCGGATCTGACCGCACGCATGGACAAGGCCGTCTGACGGTTCCGTGGCGGTGCTCGACCCGGTCTCATGCGACCTGGTCGAGCACCGCCTCCTCATGTCGCGACCCGACGGACAGCAGCCGATGGGAGTTCCTCGATGGCGGAGAGCCTGGGGATCGACGGTGTCGGCGCGCTCGCCGTGGTACTGGCGACGATCGGCATCTGCCTCACCCTGCTCCTGCTCGTCCGGATGAGCGGAGCCCGGAGCCTCACGACGATGTCCGGGGCCGACGTGGCCTGCGTGATCGCACTGGGCGCGGTCGTCGGTCGGACCACGCTCCTCGCGACCCCCACCCTTGCCTCCGGCGTGATCGCGCTGGTGGTGCTGTTCGGCCTGCAACGCCTGCTGGCCGGCGCCGAGCGGCGCCCACGGTGGGCACGACTGCTGTCGCGCCCACCGCTCGTGCTGATGTCCGGCGGCGAGATCGACGAGTCCGCGCTCCGCCGCGCCCGGCTCAGCCACGACGACCTGCGTCAACGTCTCAGACTCGCGGGCGTGACGCACCGCAACCAGGTCGGTCTCGTCGTCCTCGAGCGCACCGGGCAGATCAGCGTGCTGCGTGGTGGCGCACCCGAGGACTGGCTCGTGGCAGACGTCGACCTCGCACCGGCCGGATCCGATCACGGACCCCGAGAGCCGGGTTGACCGTCATCGGAAGACGACAGCGCGCGGCCCGTCGAGCACGACGCGGTTGTCGCTGTGCCATTGCACGGCACGGGCCAGAGCCAGACACTCGTTGTCCCGCCCGAGTGCGGTCACCTCCTCCGGGCTCATCGAGTGGTCGACGCGGGCCACTTCCTGCTCGATGATCGGGCCTTCGTCGAGGTCAGCCGTCACGTAGTGGGCCGTGGCACCCACCAGTTTCACCCCACGGTCGTAGGCCTGGTGATAAGGACGGGCGCCCTTGAAGCTCGGCAGGATCGAATGGTGGATGTTGATCGCACGGCCGTCGAGCTTCTTGCACAGATCGTCGGACAGGATCTGCATGTACCGGGCGAGGACGACCAGATCGACCTGCAGGTCCGCGACCAGCTCGAGCAGGCGCGCCTCGGCTGCCTGCTTGGTGGCTCCGGTGACCGGGACATGGCGGAACGGGACGTCGAAGTTGTCGGCCAGGAACGCAAGATCGGGATGGTTCGACACCACCGCCACGGGCTCGATGTTCAGCCGGCCCACGCTGCAGCGGTACAACAGGTCGTTGAGGCAATGGCCGTAGCGGCTCACCATGATCAAGGTGCGCTGCGGACGTGACGATTCCGCGAGCCGCCATGTCATCCCGAACCTCTCACCGAGTCGGGCGAGACCCTCGCGCACACCCCCGGAGCGTTCGCTCCGCGTGGGGGTGAACTCGACCCGCATGAAGAAGGAGCCGGAGCGCGGGTCCCTGTACTGCTGGCTCTCGACGATGTTGTGGCCGTGCTCGAGCAGTACACCGGAGACCGCGTGGACCACTCCGGGACCGTCCGGGCAGGACAGGAGCAGGACCAGAGAGTCCGTCGTCCGACGTGCATCGATCATGGTGATGAGGCTCCCGTTCCCGTCGCCGCCCACGGCTGCTGGTGACGGAGCCGACGCTAGGTGCCTGTCAGGCCCGCGTTCCAGCCAGATCGCGACGCCCGTCGTCCAGAACACGAAAGCGCTGTCGGAGGTGCCGGTGCGAGCGGGGCTGCGGCGCCGTGGTCTGTGGCCCCTTCGTAAACCGGCCACACCGATTCGCTGGATGGCTCGGCACCGCAGGGAGCGGCTCCTAGCGTCGCGACCATGAAGGCGACGAGGAGAGATGACATGACCATCGACGCCAACGACGCCGCGAGCCCGCTGCAACGACGTGTGTCCGAGCTGATCGCAGCCGCCGCCCTCGAGATCATCCCGCTCACGCGAGCGGAGGGGAAAGTCCTCGACGCCCCGCGCCACACACCACTGACGATCACATGCTCACCCAGATTCGGGCTGGAGCGGACCGCGGCGCACGTCGAATCGGCGGTCGGCAAGGGGTACCGCGTCGTCCCGCACCTCGCAGCGCGGATGGTCGCGGACGAGGGTGAACTCCGAGCGTTCGTCACCCGTATGCGCGACCTCGGGGTGGACGATCTCTACGTGATCGGCGGCGACGCCGACGAGCCGGTCGGAACGTTCGGGTCCGCCGTCGAACTGCTGGACGCGTTGCAGGGCTTCGACCACGGCATGCGTCGTATCGGTGTGGGCTGCTACCCGGAGGGCCACCCGAAGATCGCCGACGAGACCCTGATCGAGGCGTTGCTGGCCAAGCAGGTCCATGCAAGTTACATGGTGAGCCAGCTCTGCTTCGACAGCGAGGCTCTCGTCCGCTGGGTCCTCGAGACGCGGAGCGCGGGGGTGACCCTGCCCCTGCGGATCGGGATGGCGGCGCCGATCAGGACGACCCGCCTCGCGGAGCTCTCGCTACGGATCGGGGTCGGGCAGTCGTTGCGGTTCCTGGCCAAGCAACACGGGATGGTGGGCAACCTGCTTCTCGGGAGGACCTACGCCCCGGAGGTGCTGCTGCGCGAACTCGGTGAACAGCTCAGCAACCCGGAACTGGGTGTCGAAGGCTTGCACATCTTCACGTTCAACCAGGTGGACGTCACCGTCGCCTGGCAGAACCGGTTCGCCCGCGAAGTCTGCTGAGCGTCATCGACACGCCGACCGCCGGTGGGCCGCCCCTCGCGGAAAGCGCGGGACGGCGCGTTCCGTCGGCGGCAGCCGAACCCTGTCGGATCATGGGCATCCTCAACGTCACACCGGACTCGTTCTCCGATGGCGGCCGCTACATCGCGACGTCGGCGGCCGTCAGCCGCGGGCTCCTGATGCGTGAGCAGGGGGCCGACATCATCGATGTCGGTGGGGAATCCACGCGTCCTGGTGCAGGCCGGGTCCCGGCTCGCGAAGAACTGCGGCGGGTCGTACCCGTTGTGCGGGAACTGGTCGCGGCGGGTTGCACGGTCAGCATCGACACGATGCGCGCAGTCGTTGCAGAAGCTTGTGTCGACGCGGGGGCGGTGCTGGTCAATGACGTCAGTGGAGGACTCGCCGACCCGGCCATGACCCGGTGTGTCGCCGAGCTGGGGACGCCGTTCGTCGCCATGCACTGGCGGGGCCACAGCGCCGACATGCACCGGCACGCCCACTACGACGACGTCGTCGGCGACGTCCTCGCCGAGCTGCGCGAAAGGATCGACCGCCTGGTGGAGGGCGGCATCGCCGTCGAGCGGATCATCGTCGACCCCGGCCTCGGTTTCGCCAAGACTGCAGAACAGAGCTGGCAGCTGTTGCGCGGCCTGAGGTCCTTGGCCGAACTCGGCCGACCTCTGCTCGTCGGCGCCTCACGGAAGTCGTTTCTCGCCACCTGCCTGCCGTGGGAGGGGGA
This sequence comes from Pseudonocardia sulfidoxydans NBRC 16205, assembly GCF_007989085.1. GTDB lineage: Bacteria > Actinomycetota > Actinomycetes > Mycobacteriales > Pseudonocardiaceae > Pseudonocardia > Pseudonocardia sulfidoxydans. Next base: position 276 of record NZ_BJVJ01000023.1, on the reverse strand, counting down.
CGAGACCCGTGAACGTCGGCTCGATGCCGCGACCGCGACCGTGTCGGCCGCCGTCGCGGTCGACGGCGCGTTCGCTGTGCGCGTCCACGATGTTGCCGCGTCCGCGGCTGCGATCCGGGTGGCAGAGGCGATGCGTGAGGGTGCCGCTCGACGGCCGCTGCGCTGCGCGGCCGTCGACCCGGTCGGCCTCCCGAGGGACACCGACCGGGCGGCCGCGCAGGTCAGCCGAACGTGATGAGCGGCTTGATGATGTTGTCCTCCTTGGTCGTCATCATG
>NZ_BJVJ01000022.1 GCF_007989085.1 Pseudonocardia sulfidoxydans NBRC 16205 | reverse complement strand
GAACGCCCCCGGACCACACGGTCCGGGGGCGTTCTGCGGTCCGGACGTTCTGCGGTCCGGGTGCCGTGGTCCGGGTGCTCTGCGGTCCGGGCGCCGCGGTCCGGGTGCATCGCATCCCGGGATCGAGCGTGTCGTCAGCGCTGTCCGGCGGCGCTCAGCACACGCTCGCCGGCGGGTTCCGCACCGGCCGTGTCATCAGCGCACCCCGAGCGCGCTGATGACACGTTCGGCCCGGTGTGGCCGCCGGGGCAGCACCGCGACGAGCCGATCCGCCCTGCCTGTGCGCGCAACCTCAGCGCTCTCCGGGACTCGCGGCGCAGCAGTGAGGTTGCGCGCGGGGTAGGTGCGCAACCTCAGGGTCGGCCGAGGGCTGCGGCGCAGCAGTGTGGTTGCGCGTCGTAGGAGGCGCGCACCTCGAGGTCGGGCGACTCAATGCGCATCCGTGAGGTTGCGCGCCGTAGGACGCGCGCAACCTCACGGTCGTGTGAAGGCTCCGGCGCAGCAGTGTGGTTGCGCGCGGGCGGAGGTGCGCAACCTCAGGGTCGGCCGAGGGCTGCGGCGCAGCAGTGAGGTTGCGCGCGGGCGGAGGTGCGCAACCTCACGGTCGCGCGAGGGCGGCTGTGCAGCAGTGGGGTTGCGCGCGGTCCGCCGGCGTGGGGCCGCCGGGCGCGCTCAGGTGACCGTCATGCCCCCGTCGACGGCGATCGTCTGCCCGGTGACGTAGCCCCCGGCGTCGCTCGCGAGGAACACCAGCGCGGCGGCCAGCTCCTCGGGGTCTCCCTTGCGCCCCAACGGAACCCTGGCCATCATCGCGTCCAGGTAGCCGGGCTTGTACTGGTCGGTCATCTCCGAGGTGAAGAACCCGGGCGCCAACGCGTTGACCCGGATCCCCTTGCGTCCACCCCACTGCTGGGCCAGGTCGCGGGTCAGCCCGATCAGGCCGGCCTTGCTCGCCGCGTAGGCGGCTTGCGGCAGGCTCGCCGTCGTCAGCCCGAGGATGCTGGAGATGTTGACGATGCTGCTGCCCGGCCCCATCACCCGCCCGCAGGCCTGCGCCATCCAGTAGCAGCCGTTGAGGTTCACGTCGATGACGCGCGTGAACTCCTCGACGGTCTCGCGTGTCGCCGGGACGGCGGTGCCGATGCCGGCGTTGTTGACCAGGACGTCGACGCGGCCGAGCTCGGCCAGCGCGGTGTCGACGAGGTTCTGGCAGTCGGGCTGGCGCGCCACGTCGGTGGCCACGGCGACGGCGCGCCGCCCCAGGTTCTCGACCATCTTGCGGGTGTCGTCGAGCTTGTCGACGCGCCGTGCGCCGAGGACGACGTCGGCCCCGGCTTCTGCGAGGGCCGTGGCGAACGCGACCCCGAGCCCGGACGACGCGCCCGTCACGATCGCGACCCTGCCGTCGAGCGAGAACCGATCCAGCACCGTCATGCGTCTCCTCACCTCGTCGTGTGTGGGGTTCAGTGTCTCCCGAGCAGGTTGTCGGAGACGTGTTCGAGGTGGTGACGCATGGCATAGGCGGCGCCGTCGGGGTCGCGGTCGCGCAGCGCGTCGACGATCGCGGTGTGCTCGTCGTGGTAGCAGCGGCGCCGTTCGGGTGTGGAGACGCGGCGTTTGAGCGAGCCCCACACGGGCAGTGCGCGGGCGGTGTTGACGACGTCGAACATGTTCATGAGCAGGCCGTTGTGGGTGGCTTTGGCGATGGCGCGGTGGAGCTTGGCGTCCCAGGACTCGAAGCCCTCGAAGTCGTCGCTGACCGCGCCGCCGGCGAGGGCGTCGACGATGCGGTCGAGGTCGGCCTGGGTGGCGACCCGTGCGGCCTGCGCGGCGACCTGGGGTTCGAGCAGTAGCCGGACCTGCATGATCTCGGCGGGGCTGGTGTCGGCGGGGGCGCCGTCGACCTGTGCGGCGGCGGTGTCGGTGAGGAACGTGCCGCGTCCGACGTGGCGGATCACGACGCCGTCGCGCTCGAGGATCTCCAGGGCCCGGCGGACCGCGCTGCGCGGCGCGGCGAGCTGGGCGACGAGTGCTCGCTCGGTGGGCAGCTTCGATCCCGGGCGCAGGCTGCCGTCCTGCGTCCCCTCGGTCACCAGGGCGCGCAGGGCCTGTTCCACCGTCTGCATGCGGCACACCTTAACCCGTGACGGCGACCAATCAAGACCAATGAGTTCCTGCTCTCGACAGCGTCCGCGGGTCCGCGTACGGTCGGGCAACGACAACATTGGTCTAATTGGTTCAGATTGGTTCGTCCATGAAGCTGGTGACCTTCTCCACCGGGGGCGACCCCCGCGTCGGCGTCGTCGACGCGGACGCGGGCGAGGTCCGTGACGTGTCCGCGCTGCTGCCGGCGGGCGCGGACGTCGCGCAAGTGATCGAGGGCTGGGCGCAGTGGGCGCCCGTCCTCGCCGAGCGTGCCCCGGCCCTGACCGCCCTCGCGCTCGACGACGTCCGCCTCCACGCCCCGATCGTGCCCCGCCGCGACGTCTTCTGCGTCGGCAAGAACTACCGCGAGCACGTCGCCGAGTTCGGCCGCTCCGGCTACGACTCGCCGGACCGCTCCGAGGCCCTGCCCGAGCATCCCGTCGTGTTCTCCAAGGCCACGACGTCGGTCACCGGCCCGTTCGACGACGTCCTCGCCCACCCGGGCGTCACCTCCGAGCTCGACTACGAGGCCGAGCTGGCCGTCGTCATCGGCACCGGCGGGCGGGGCATCAGCCGCGAGGCGGCGTTCGACCACGTCTGGGGCTACACGATCGTCGACGACGTCACCGCCCGCGACCTGCAGCGTCGCCACAAGCAGTGGCTCATCGGCAAGTCGCTCGACACCCACTGCCCCATGGGCCCCTACGCCGTCTCCGCCGACGAGATCGGCGACGTCACCGCCCTGCAGGTCGAGAGCCGCGTCAACGGCGAGGCGCGCCAGTCCGCGCCGGTCAAGGACCTGATCTTCGACATCCCCGAGCTGATCGCCACCCTCTCCGCCGCCATCACGCTGCTGCCCGGCGACGTCATCGCCACCGGCACCCCCGCAGGCGTCGGCATCGGGTTCGACCCGCCGCGCTTCCTCGCTCCCGGCGACGTCGTGGAGGTCTCGATCACCGGCCTCGGCACCCAGCGCAACCGCATCGTCTGAGCCCCGCAGCGAACGCCCGCGACACGAGCGAAGGAGAGTCGTGAAGATCAACGGCAAGCAACTGGCCGTCGAGATCGAGGGGGAGGGCCCCGCCGTCCTGTTCGTCCACGGACTGGGCGGGACCTCGAACTTCTACCAGGTGCAGGCCGACGCGCTCGTCGCGTCGCACACCGTCATCCGCGTCGACTCGGCCGGCGCCGGCCGCTCGGAGACCGCCGACGGCATCAGCATCGAGTCCCACGCCGCCGACCTCGCCGCCGTCCTCGACGAGGCCGGCGTCGACCGCGCCGCCGTCGTCGCCCATTCCATGGGCACCCTCGTCGCCCGCGTGTTCGCGGCCCGGCACCCGGACAGGGTCACGTCGCTGACCCTTCTCGGCGCCGTCCGCGAGCCCCCGGAGGCCGGCCGGCAGGCCCAGCGCGACCGCGCCGCCACGTTGCGCGACAAGGGGACCGCGGCCGTCGCCCCCGGCGTCGTCGCCAACGCCCTGTCGGGGACGACGCGCACCGACCGGCCCGAGGTCGCCGCGTTCGTCCGTGAGCTCGTCATGCGCCAGGACCCCGAGGGCTACGCCCGCAACTGCGAGGCCCTCGGCGCGGCCACCGACCCCGGACCCGTCGACCCCGCGCTGCCGCTGCTGCTCATCACCGGCGACGACGACAAGGTCGGCCCGCCGGAGGCCAGCCACGAGCTCGCCGACGCCCACGGCAACGCGACCGTGCACGTCCTGCCCGGCGTCGGCCACTGGACCGCGCTCGAGGCCGCCCGTCCCGTCACCGACCACCTGCTCACGTTCCTGTAGCCCAGACACTTCTCGACACAGTCACTTCTCGACGAAGGGGAGGGGCCGACGTGCCCACCACGATCCTGTTCCGCGACGTCAACATCCTCGACTCCACCGGCGCCGACCCCTACCGCGGTGACGTCCTCGTCGAGGACGACCGCATCACCGCCGTCGGCGCCGTCGACCCCGCCCGCGCCGAGGGCGCCCGCGTGATCGAGGGCCGCGGCCGGACGCTGATGTCCGGGCTGTGCGACGCCCACACCCACTTCTCCTGGAACAACTCCGCCGACCTCGACGGCCTGGGCACCATGCCCGTCGAGGAGCACCTGCTGTTCTGCCTCGAGTCGGCCAGGACCTACATCGACTCCGGCTACACGATGTGCCTCGGCGCCGCCTCGGCCAAGGACCGGCTCGACGTCGTGTGCCGTGACGCGATCAACGCCGGCCGGATCCCTGGTCCGCGCTACCTCGCCAACGGCCCTGAGATCGCGGTCACCGGCGGCGCTCTGATCAAGTCGATCACCAAGTTCGCCGACGGTCCCGAGGGGATGCGCAAGGCGGTCCGCGAACTGATCGACATCGGCGTCGACCAGATCAAGCTGTCGATGACCGGCGAGGAGATCACCGGCACCCAGCGCGCCGAGGACACCTACTTCTCCGAGGAGGAGGTCGCGGCCGCCGTCACCGAGGCCCACCGCCGCGGCAAGCGCGTCTGCGCCCACGCCCGCAGCGCCGAGAGCGTCAAGATGTGCGTGCGCAACCACGTCGACGTCATCTACCACGCCAGCTTCACCGACGCCGAGGGTATGGACATGCTCGAGGCCAACAAGGACTGGGTGTTCGTCGCGCCCGGCATCAACTGGCTCGTCGCCACCCTCTACGAGGCGGAGTCCTTCGGCTTCCCGCAGGAGGCGGCCGAGGCCGTCGGCTACAAGAAGGAACTCGAGACGGCCATCGAGGGCCTGCGCGAGATGCACAGGCGCGGGATCAAGGTCCTGCCCGGCGGCGACTACGGCTTCGCCTGGACCCCGCACGGCACCTACGCCCGCGACCTCGAGCACTTCGTCGAGCTGCTGGGCTTCACGCCGATGGAGGCCATCGTCTCCGCGACGGCGTGGGGCGGCGAGATCATGCTGCGCCCCGACGAGCTCGGCAAGGTTGCGCCCGGCTACCTCGCCGACCTGCTGCTCGTCGACGGCGACCCGCTCGCCGACATCACCGTGCTCCAGGACCGGACGAAGCTGAACTACATCATGAAGGGCGGCCGGTTCCACAAGGACGGCAGCGACGCCGACGCCGCCGGCCCGCCCAACCCGGGCAACGTCGACCGCAACCAGGCGCCCGCCCGAGTCTGATCCGAGGTCGGTCGGTGCCTAGCGCAGCGGGTCGAGCGGTGCCAGCGCCGCGGGCGGGCGGCCGGTCGCGATCTGCTCGGCCAGCAGCCTGCCCGTCACCGGCCCCAAAGCGATGCCCCACATGCCGTGGCCGCCCGCGACGAACACCCGCGGATCGGCGCTGCGTCCGACGAGGGGAAGCCCGTCGACCGTGCACGGCCGGGCACCCACCCACTCGTCCTCCCGGTGCTCGAGGTCGGCGCCGTCGAGCAGCTGTGAGGCGGCGTCGACCAGCGCCCGGATGCGGCGCGGGTCGGGCGCGGCGTCGACCGGGCGGAACTCCATCATCCCGGCGACGCGCAGCCGTCCCCGGGCCGGTGAGCAGGCGACGCGTTGCGCCGGGAAGTAGACCGGGCCCTGCGGCAGCTGGTCGACCTTCACGGTGAAGCTGTAGCCGCGGCCCGCCTGGACGAGCCGGCGCACCCCGAAGCGGCGCGCCAGGGTGCCGAGCCGCGCGCCGGTGGCGAGGACCACCGCGTCGAAGGTCCGGCCGCCGACGGTGACGCCGTCCGTCGTCGTGGTGACGTCGTCGACGTGCTGCTCACGCACGAGGGTGCCGCCGCGTGCGACGACGTCGTCGGCGAGGGCGTGGACGAACGGTGCGGGGTCGAGGAACCGCTGGCCGCGGAGCCGGATCGCCGCGGTGATGCCCGCGGAGAGCGCAGGCTCCTGGCTGCGGGCCTGGTCGCCGTCGAGCAGGTCGAACTCGACGTCCTGGCCTGCGGCGCGGATGTGCTCGATCTCCTGCAGGAGCGTCTCGCGTTCGCGGGGGGTCCGGTAGGCGGCGAGGAACTGGTCCGCCGGCCGGGTCCGCTCCGGCAGCCCGGCCTCGATCCGCGCGAAGGCGTCGAGGGCGCCGGCGTTCAACGGGACCAGGGCGTCCATGGCGCGCCGCCACCGCGGCATCGTGCAGTTGCGGGCGAACCCGGCGAGGAACCGCAACAGTCGCGGGTCGGTGGTGGGTGGGACGTAGACGGGGGAGCCGGGGCTGAGCACCGCCCGCAGTCCGTAGCGCAGCACGGCCGGCTCGGGCAGCGGGGTGGCGATGGCGGGGGTCAGCCAGCCGGCGTTGCCCCAGCTCGAGCCGGCGGCGACGTCGTCGCGCTCCATCACGGTGACGTCGACGCCGTGTTCCTGCAGGTACCAGGCGCAGGCGAGGCCGACCATGCCGGCGCCGACGACCGCGACACGTTCCGGGGCGGGGGTGCTCATACCTCGATACTGGCGCCGGGCGAGCCCGCAGCCGATGTCAGGACCTGACACTGTCGGACCCCCTGACTGTCCGAACGTTACAGTCGAATCGTGCCGACGGGTCTGCAGGTCCTCCGGTCGCCGGGCGACGCCGTGGTGCGCGTGCTGGTGGCGGGGACCGCTGTCACGGTGGGCGACATCCACCTCGCCGGCGACACGGCTCCGGCGGGGCCGGGCGCGCTGGTCGTGGCGATCGGCACCGACGGCGCCGAGGCGCAGGAGGCGGCCGTCCGGAGCGCGGCAGGGCTGCGCGCGGCCGGGCTCGTCCTGCGGGCACCGGTGGCGGACGGGACCGTCGCACTCGCCCGGGCCGAGCGGCTCACCCTCGCCGCCGTCGACGAGCGGATGGACTGGAGCCATCTCGTCTGGTTCCTGCGCAGCCTGCTGCACCGCGACGGACATGACGCCGACGACGGCGCCGCGGCCCAGCAGGAGCTCTTCGCGATGGCCGACACGGTCGCCCGGATGCTCGACGCGTCGGTGACGATCGAGGACCCGCACAGCCGGGTGCTGGCGTACTCCGCCGGGGTCGGGGAGGCCGACGTCGTCCGGACGTCGACGATCCTGGGCCGCGCCGTCCCCGCGGACGTGCTGCGCCGGCTGCGGGCGTCGGGTGTGCTGCGGCGGCTGCGGCGGGCCGAGCGGCCGATCGTCCTGCCGGCCGTCGCACCGGACCTGCTCGGCAGGCTGGTGGTGCCGCTACGGGTCGGCGACGAGGCGGTGGGGTCGATCTGGGCGATCCGCGACGGCGAGCTCGACGCGGAGCTGGAGGAACGTCTGGTCGCGGTCGGTGCGGCCGTCGCACTGCAGGTCGTGCGGCTGCGCGCCGGTCGGGACCTCGCCATGCGCTACTCCGTGGAACGTGTCCGGGAGGCGCTGCGGGGCGGCGCAGCGGCCGGGGGCGACCTCGCGTTCGCCTCCCGTGCGTTGCGCGTCGTGGCGTTGGGGCGGCTGACCGACGGCCCCGCCGACGACCCCGCCGACGACGGGGGTCGCGACGTCGACCTTCCGGTGTGGCGGACCTTCCTGCGGCGCCACGCCTGGCCGGAGCCGATCCTGGGCGACGTCGACGGCGTCACCTTCGCGATCGTCGACGACGGCCCCGGCGCCGGCGGCTGGTCGTGGCTGCGGGAGCTGGTCGCCGACGGCGGCCCGGCGAGCGTCGCCGCCAGCCGCGCGGTCGTCGACGTCGCGGGCCTGCCGGGCGCACGCCGGGAGGCCGCGGAGGCGCTCGTCGCGGCAGCCGACCTGGGGCGACGCGTCGTGGCCCACGAGGACGTCTGGACGACGGTGGTGCTGCGGCGCGCGACCGCGGCGGTGGCCACCGTCGCGCACGACGGTCTCGCCCGGCTCCACGCCGCCGACGAGGAGCACGGCACCCCGCTCGCCGCGACGCTGCGCGCCTGGCTCGAATGCTGGGGCGACGTGAACCGGGCGGCCGCGGACCTGCACGTGCACCCCAACACCGTCCGGCTGCGGATGCGTCGGGTGCGCGCGCTGCTCGGCAGCGACCTCGACGACGGCGCCGAACGGGCCGCCACGCTCCTGCTGCTGCGCGCGTCGACCTGATCGCCCGCTCACCGCGCCCTCAGCGTGGGCCCAGTGTCGCGGTGAGCGCCTGGTCGAGGTCGGCCACCAGGTCGTCGGGGTGCTCCAGCCCCACCGAGAAGCGCAGGTGCCCCCAGCGCCGGAACTCCTCGGGCAAGGACCGGGCTCGCTCGCCGTCGCCCGCGACGTGCACGATCAGCGACTCGTCGTGCCCCAGCGACACCGCCGAGGTGATCACCCGCAGCGCCGCGACGAACCGGTTCTGTGCGTCGGAGTCGCCGCGCACGGCGAAGGCGAGCATCCCGCCGAAGCCCGTCATCGTCCGCGCCGCGAGGGCGTGCTGCGGGTGTGACGGCAGGCCCGGGTAGGCGACGTAGGCGACCCGTGGGTCGGCGGCCAGCCCTTCCGCCAGCACCTGCGCGGAGGCGCAGTGCTGCCGCATCCGCAGCGGCAGCGTCACCGCCCCACGCATGATCAGCCAGGCGTGGAACGGGCTGATCACCCCGCCGACGTCGACCTGCGCATCCGCGCGGATGCGGTCGGTCAGGCTGCGGTCACCGATCACCGCGCCGCCCATCGCGTCGCCGTGGCCGTTGATGTACTTCGTCAGCGAGTGCACGACGAGGTCGGCGCCGAGCGCGAGCGGCCGCTGCAGCACGGGCGTCGCGAAGGTGGCGTCGACGCTGAGCAGCGCGCCCGCCTCGTGCGCGACCGCGGCGACGGCCTCGACGTCGGTGATCCGGGTCGTGGGGTTCGCGGGCGTCTCGACGTGCACGAGCCGGGTCGTGGGCCGGATCGCGGCGCGCACCGCCTCGGGGTCGGACGAGTCGACGAGCGTCGCGGTGATCCCGTACTTGGCGGGCAGCAGCTCGGTGAGCAGCCGGCGCGTCGCGACGTAGGTGACGTCGGAGCACACGACGTGGTCGCCGGTGCGCAGGAACGTGAAGAACAGCGCGTGGATGGCCGCGACGCCACTGGCCAGCGCGACGGCGTCGACGTCGCCGCGCTCACCCGCCGTCTCCAGCAGGGCGAGTTTCTCCTCCAGCCAGCCCTGGTTCGCACCGCCGTTGCGGGTGTAGAGCGGCGTCGAGAAGTCGGACCAGTCGAGCTCGGACGGGTCGGCGGGCAGCGCGTAGGAGTTGGCCATCACCAGCGGGCGCCGGATCGCTCCGGTGCCCGGGTCGACGGCGTTGCCTGCGTGGACACTCAGGGTCTCGTCGTGCACCCCTGCATTGTCGGATGCGGCGCCGGCGGGTGGCCGACCGTGGTCACGTCGACGACGCCAGGAGGCTTTCGAGAGCGTCGTTGAGCAGGTCCGGACGCTCCAGCCAGACCAGGTGCCCGGCGGCGGCGATCGTCTCCAGCCGTGCGCCGGGGATGGCGGCGGCGACCGCCCGGTTGTACCAGGGCAGCGTGATCAGGTCCTGGTCGCCGTGCACGACGAGCGTCGGGCAGGAGATCGTCGACAGCCGGTCGCGGGTCTCGTGGGACAGGTCGGCGCGGAAGTGGGCCGCGGTGCCCGGCGGGTTGCGCGACGTGTGCTCCCCGAGCAGCGCCTCCACGCGGCGCTGCAGCTCGGGTTCGTCGTCGATCACCGAGGGCGCCGACATCCAGAACGCGAACTGGGCGAAGACGTCGAGCGGCCCCTTCTCCAGCGCGTAGAGCCGGGACTCGAAGTGCCGCCGGATGTGGTGCTCGCGCGCCGTCGACGACCAGGTGGCCACCAGCCCGAGGGCGCGGACCAGGTCGGGGCGGGCGAGCGCGAGCTCCTGGGCGACGGCCGAGCCGAGCGACAACCCGACGACGACCGCGGGCCCGACGCCGATCGCGTCCATCCACGCCGCGACGTCACCCGCGAGGTCGGCGACGGTGAGGCCGTCGAGGGGCCCCTCGCTGCCCGCTCCGCGCAGGTCGACGGTCAGGCACCGGTAGCGGTCGGCGAAGTGGTCGGTCTGGGGTGCCCAGCTGCTGCCGTACAGCCCGGTCCCGGGGATCCAGACGACGGCGGGACCGGACCCGTGCTCCTCGTGATGGACACGTACTGCGCCGCAGGATGTGATGGGCAACTCTGCTCCTCGGCTCTCGGGAGGGGGAACGTAACCTGCGGCTCGCGCACCGGAGGCACACTGCGTGAACGCAGCCGAAACGGGGAAGGAGGGATCAGGCATGACCGGGCGGCCCGACAACCCGGACTGGATCATCCGCCGCAAGATCACCCCACCGCCCCTCGGTCCCGCCGTCACCCGGCGTCCACGGGTCGAGGCGCTGCTCACCCGGCTGATCGAGCAGCACCGGCTCGTCGTCGTGTACGCGTCGGCGGGGGCCGGGAAGACCACCGCGGTGCTGCAGGCGGCGGAGCGGCTCGACCGGCCACTGGTCTGGCTCGACCTCGACACGACCGACGTCGCGACCGGTCGGCTGCTCGTGTACCTCGAGGCGGCGCTGGCCCGGCAGATCCCGGCGATCCGAGGCGTGGCCAGCGGCGCGTTGGCGGCGAACCTGGCGCACTCGGAGGTCGCCGGGCTGCTCGCCGAGGCCGTGGAGGGCAGCGACGTCCTCGTGGTGCTCGACGACGCCGAACGGCTCGCCGACTCGCCCGCCGCGCTCGGCGTGGTGTCGGCGTTCGTCCACTACCTGCCGGCGACCGCCCGGCTGGTGCTGCTGAGCAGGGTCGAGCTGGCCGTCACGACGTCGGGCTGGGGCCCGTGGGTGGCGGCGGTGGGCGAGGAGGACCTCGCGCTGACGGTGCAGGAGGCCACCGACGCGCTGGCCGGCTCGGGCCGCAGCGACATCGACCCGGTGGAGGCGCTGATCGAGACCGGGGGGTGGCTCACCGGGGTGCTGTTCGAGGCGTGGCGCTCGACCGACCACGTCATCGGGCTGGGCGGCGAGGCCGACCCGCTGCACGGCTACCTCGCGACCCAGATCCTCGACCAGCTCGACCCGCAGGACCAGGACTTCCTGGTGACGACGGCTGTCCTGCAGGAGGTCACGCCCCGCGCGGCCGAGGCGATCGGGCTGCGTGCGGCGTCGTCGCGGATGCACGCCCTGCGCGGACGGCGGCTCCCGGTCAGCTGGGACGGCGACCGGATGCGGTGCCATCCGCGGTTCCGGGAGTTCCTGCTGCGCAGGCTCGGGCGGCGCGGCGAGGAGGAACAGCGCAGGCTGCGCACCGCGTACGCCAGGTTGCTGCTCGACTCGGGGCACGACGAGGAGGCGCTGGAGGAGCTGTTCGCGGCGGACGCCCTGGACGAGGCCATGGCCGTGATCCGGCCCGTCCTGGAACGCGCCATCGAGCGCACGGACTTCCCGACGGCCGAACGCTGGCTCGAGCGGCTCGGGCCGGCGCGTCGCGAGCACTACGTCGCGCTCGCCGGCGCCGAGCTGATGCTGGCCGTGGTGCGGGAGGACTTCGCCGCGGGCGTCCGGCTCGCGGACCGGCTGGAGGCCGCGGGCCGCCGCGCCGAGCTGGCCGCGGCCTCGGGGCGCGCGGCCGGGCTCATGGCGTGGTGCTACCTGCACGCCGGCCGCCCCGACGACATGCGCGCGGTGATCGACTCGGGCGCCCCGGGGCCCGACGTCGACGCCGCCCGGTACGCGATGCGCATGGTCGACGTGGAGGCCCCGCCCGACGACGTGGCGCCCGGGCTGGGCGCCCTCACCGGCGGACCGCTCGACGCGCTGGTGATGCGCGCGCACTTCGACCTCGGGCGGCTGCAGGCGATGGACACCCGCCCGGCGTCGCCGTGGGCGCAGCGGGCGGCGGACTCCTGGATGGTGTCGGGGCTGCTCGCGACGGGCAGGCCCGCCGAGGCGTTCGAGCTCTACCACCGGCTGGTCGACGCGTCCACCGAGCACAGCGTCTGGCTGCAGGCACTGGTCGGGCCGCGGCTGATGGCCGAGATCGGTGAGGAGGACGCCGCGTGGCGGCTGCTGCGCGAGGGGCGCGAGCGGATCGCGAGCACGGGGTCGTCGCTGTTCGAGGCCTACAGCCGGTTGATCGAGGCGGAGTTCGCCCTGCGCCTCGGGCGCGACCCGGGCGCGGCGACGCGGGCGCTGCGTCCCCTCGTCGCGAACCCCATCGGGCACTGCTACTCGATGGTCGCCGAGCACCTGGCGACGCTGCAGGGGCGGATCGCGCTCGCCGAGGGCGATGCGGAGACGGCGGTGACGTACCTGCAGCCCGCGGTGCACGGCATGCGACTCGGTGGCCGGCTGCTGCACCTCCCCGCGGCCGCGGTGTACCTCGCCGAGGCCGCGTGGCGCACCGGCGACGAGGACACCGCCGACGCGGCGGCCGACGTCGCGCTGGAGGCCGCCCGGGGCCAGGGCTCGACGCACGTGCTGCTCAACGCCCTCGCCGAGTTCCCCGACGTGCTCGCCCGACGCCTGGATCTCGAGCTCACGGCCGAGTCCGCGTGGCACGAGCTGGGGCGGGGCCTGACGGCACGGGTCGGCGGGCTGGGCGACGTCATCGGCGCCGCGGTGCACGTCGCGGAGTTCGGCCGCACCGCGGTGATCCTCAACGGCCGCGAGGTCAAGCCGCGGCTGGCCAAGAGCGTGGAGCTGTTGACGTTCCTGTCCAACCGGGGCGAGCGTGACCCCGTCACCCGCCCGCAGCTGCTCGACGCGCTGTTCGCCGGGCGGCGTGACGACTCGGCGGCGTCCTACCTGCGGCAGGCGATCCTGCACCTGCGCAAGGCGGTACCGGACGTGCTGGAGACCGAGGGCGGCCCGGGCGTGCTGCGGCTGGCCTCGCGGGTGCGGGTCACGACCGAGTCGCGCCGTGTCGTCGCCCTCCTGGCGCAGGCCCAGGCCCTGCGGGGAGCCGACCGCCTCGGCCTGCTGCTCGAGGCGCTCGAGATCGCCGACCGGGGCGAGTACCTGCCCGGCATCCGGTCCGGCTGGGCCGAGGAGCGCCGGGCCCAGCTGGCCGGGATCCTCAAGGACGTCCGGTTCGAGGCGGCCGAGGCCGCGTTCGCGACGGGGTCGTTCCGCCAGGCCGAGGAGCTGCTCGCCGCGGTGCTGCGGGCCGACCCCGCGCGGGAGGCCGGGTGGCGGCTGCAGATGCGTCTCGCCCACGCGATGGGCGACTCGGACCGCGTCCTCGTCGCGTACCGATCGTGTGAAGGGGCGCTGCGCGAGCTCGGGGCCGAACCCTCGGCGACGACGTCGGCGCTGGTCCGGGACCTGCGTCGCTGATCGGGCGACGGTTTCGCCGCGTCGCGGCGGGTTTCGCGGGCGGCCCCGGGGCCCCGCCCGGCACCGGTGTGACCCACGTCGCGAAGCCGTCCGTTTCGCCCCCGTTCACGCCGATGCTTCCGCCGTTCGGCCCAGGCACGCCACGGTTCGGCTCGACCCCGCGGCCCACCGGCCGCGACCGAGGAGCGAGGAGCCCGGCGCATGGCGTCCAGCTGGCTGCTGATCGCACACGGCACCGTCGTCGACGGTGCCGGCAACCCGCCCGTCCCGAACGCGTCGGTGCTGGTCCGGGACGGGCTGATCCACGCGGTCGGCACCGACGTCACCCGTGAGCTGGTGCCGCGCGGGGAGACCCTGCGGGAGATCGACGCCACCGGCCGCACCGTGATGCCCGGCCTCATCGACGCGCACTGCCACATGACCTACGGCGAGTCGCGCTCGGAGGAGGAGATCGACCTCTACACGAGCCCGGAGTCGCGCACGCTCAAGGCGGCCTTCCACGCCCAGAAGGTGCTGCGCTCGGGCGTCACCGGCATCTCCCAGCCCGGCGGGAGCTACTACATCGGCGTGGCGCTGCGCGACGCCGTCCGCGACGGGATCGTCCAGGGCCCGCGCATGACGTCGGCCGGCCGCTACCTGTCCACCAGCAACGGGCTCACCGACTGGTACCCCGACTCCGTCGGCGTGCCGGAGGGCTCCATCGGCATCGTCCACAACCGCCTCGACGACATGATCGACGAGGTCCGCCACCAGGTGAAGAACGGCGTCGACCTGATCAAGCTCGCCGACAGCCCCTACGGCGACTTCCAGGCGTTCACGACGCACGAGATGACCGTGCTCGCCGACCTCGCCCACCAGCTCGGCAAGAAGATCACGATCCACGCCCGCGGCTCGGCCGAGGTCGACGCGGCCGTCACCGCCGGCATGGACTGGATCATGCACGGCAACATCCTCAGCGACGAGACCGTCGCCCACCTCGCCGAGTCCGGCACGCCGCTCGTCCCGACGCTGCTCCTGCTCGCCAACGCGGGGGACTGGGGCCATCTCGTCGGCGCGCCCGCCCCGCTGCGCGACGGGATGAAGCGGATGCTGGAGAAGTCCGCCGACGCGCTGCACCGCGCCCACGCCGCCGGCGTCCCGATGGTCCTGGGCACCGACTCCGGGTTCTCGCTGAGCCCGTACGGTGTCTGGCACGCCCGCGAGCTCGACCTGCTGATGCGTTACGCCGGGCTGACGTCGCTGGAGGCGATCAAGGCCGGGACGAGCAACGGGGCGCTCATGCTCGGGCTGGAGGGTCTCATCGGGACCGTCGCGCCCGGCATGATCGCCGACCTGATCGTCGTGAACGGCGACCCCGTCGCCGACATCACCGTGCTGCAGCGCCGCGAGGCGATCGAGACGGTCGTGCAGGACGGCCGCGTCGTCGAGTTCGACGAGGACGCCATCGCCCGGTCCTGGCCCCACGACCGCGGGATCGGGTACTCCGTGACCGACCTGACCTACGACGTCGTCCACGGGCTGGGCAACGGCGCGGACCCGCGCGACCTCACCGCGCCCGAGGGCGTCCGGTTCGACGACGAGCACGCCGCCGACCTGGTGTCGGACCTGCGCCGCCGCGAACGCTCCGCAGGCACCTTCTGACGTCCCACCCGCACTGCCCGCCACACCGCAAGCCCCACCCGTGATACGACCCACGAGAGAGGGACGCCCGTGTCCACCAGTGACGAAATCTCCGACCCCCTGTCGGACGCACTGTCCGAGGACGGCCTCGACGACATCGAGCTCGTCGACGAGAAACCGCTCTCCTGGTTCGACGTCTCCGCCATCGGCACCGGCGAGATGCTGTTCACCGCCGGCTGGGCGTGGATCGTGTTCATCGCGTCGTCGTTCGGGATCCTGTGGTCGATCCTCGGGTTCGTCGGCGGCGTCGTCATCATCCACACCGCGTGGTGGCTGTACCGCGAGATGATCACCGCGGTCCCGGAGCCGGGTTCCCTGCAGTCCTATGCCCGCGAGGCGGGTGTCTTCCCGCTCGGTACCAGCTACCTCGTGCTCTACGCCCCGGTGTACGGCGCGTTCATGTGGCTGGAGCTGCTCATCGCCAACGAGCTCTTCGCGCTGCTGTTCCCGAGCGTCCCGGCGGCGATCTGGCCGTACGTGGTGCTCCTCCCGGTCCTGGCGCTGAACCTGCTGGGCCACCAGATCACCGGCAAGGTGCAGTCGACGCTCGTCGTCATCACGCTCGTGGCCGACATCGTGCTGGCGATCTGCGTGTTCGTCTTGATCGTCAACGCGGACTCGTTCTCGCTGAACTGGCCCTCGCCGACCCCGATCACCTTCCTCGGCTTCTTCACGATCGTCGGCCTCTGGCTCGGGATCATGGCCGGGATCATGGAGGTCCAGCAGGTCCTCGTCGACGAGTGGAAGGACTTCCGGCGCTCCCGCGACATCGGTCTGCTGTCCGCGGCGTGGCAGCTGTGGATCCGGCAGCTCCCGCTCGCCATCGGCATCCTCGGCAGCCTCCCCATCGCCGCGCTCGTGCTCATGCCGGTCCCGACGATCGGGGTCGTCGAGGAGAAGTTCGGGCACAACCCGCTGTTCTACCTCGCGCTCATCGCCATGCTCGTCGCCACCTACACGACGCTGTCGGTCTACTTCATGGGGATGGGCAAGATCCTCGCCCTCTACAGCCAGCAGGGCGCGCTGCCGCGGATCATCGGCCGTTACTCGCGCCGCTCGGTCCCGTGGGTGGCGATCATCATCCTCGCCGTCTTCGCGCTGATCGGCGTCTACATCGGCGACTTCACGTTCGTCTCGCACGTATTGTCGACGTGGTCGGCGACGCTGTACTTCTTCGTGGCGCTGTTCTACCTGCTCATGAAGCGGCGCAAGGATCTCGACCGGCCGCTGGTGGCCCGCCTCGGCACGCCGCTCGCGGTGTTCCTGCTGGTCGTCACCGCGATCGTCGGGATCGCCATCGCGGCGACCGACTGGGTCGCCGCCACGACGTGGGCCGCCCTGGTGGTCGTCGTCGTCCTCTACGACATGGTCGTGGTGCCGCGGACCAAGCGCGGTGCCCTCTACCGCCAGCAGCTGCTGCGCCGCCGGACCTCGGCCGCCCGCCTCTAGGACCCGCCGCATCCCGCGCCCCACCGGCAACACGGAAGGACCCCTGCATGAGCACGACCAGGCACGCGGAGATCGCGGGCGCCGGCCTCGGTGGCCTCGCGTTGGCGATCGCGCTCGCCCAGAAGGGATGGGGCGTCCGCGTCCACGAACGGTCCGACGACCTGCGCATGTTCGGCGCCGGGATCTGGCTGTGGGAGAACGGGTTGCGCTCACTCGACGCGCTCGGCGTCGAGAAGGCCGCGACGGCCAGGGCGAAGCGCATCGAGACGATGGTGGCGCGCGACCAGGACGGGCGCCCGCTGCTGCACCGCTCGTTCGGCACCGCGGACCGGCTGATCCTCCCACCCCGGGCGGACCTCTACGACGCGCTGATCGCCCGCGTCGGCGAGCTCGGGGTCGACGTGGAGCTGCGGTCGACGGCTGTCGGCATCAGCCCGCGCGGCGAGCTGGAGATCGAGGGCGGCAAGACGCTGCAGGCCGACCTCGTCGTCGCCGCCGACGGGGTGTTCTCCCGGCTGCGGGAGGCCCTGCTGCTGACCCGGCGGGTCGACTACCTCGACGAGGGCTACACCCGGCTGCTCATCCCGCGCCTGCCCGACGACCCCGACACCGAGGTCACCGAGTACTGGAGCGGGTCGCGCCGGCTGCTCTACGACCCCTGCACCGACGACGTGAACTACGTCTGCCTGTGCTGCCCGGTCGACGACGAGACCGGCCGGCGGGTGCCCGTCGACAAGGAGTCCTGGCTCGCGTCCTTCCCCACGCTCGGCGGGATCATCGAGCGGATCGACGACTCCGGGAGGTGGGACCGGGCGATGCGGGTGACGTCGCGGGCCTGGTCCAGCGGGGTCGCCGCCATCGTCGGCGACGCCGCGCACGGCCAGCCGCCCAACCTCGGCCAGGGCGCGAACCTCACGTTCCAGAACTGCCTGGCACTCGCCGAGTACCTCGAGCGGGACGCGGACGTCGCGACGGCGCTGGCCCGGTGGGAGCGTCACGAACGTCCGCTCACCGACCACATCCAGCGCTGGACCGACCTCTACGGGCGGGTGGCGAGCGCGTGGCCGGACCGTTTCGCGCACAGGCGTAGCCAGGTGCTCGAGACCGTGACCAGGATTCCGTGGGTGGACCGCCAGCTGAACAAGGCCGCACGGCACCGGCCGGTCGGCGCCCGGTGAGGAGATGACGATGACCGAGGACACCGCAGGGACGCAGTACCTGCCGCGACCGGAGACGGTCACCGCGGAGTACATGCGTGACGTGCTCGACGAGTACTACGCCAAGAAGTGGAACGCCAACGCGGACACGGTCGCGGCCGTGTCGTCGTGGCGGAACTGGCCGCTCGTGGTGCGGATGCCCGACCTCAAGCAGGACTTCACGGTCCTGATCGACGACGGCGTCGTCCAGAAGGTCGACGTGGGGCTCCCGGAGCGTCCGCGGATCCTCACGGTCATGCTGGCGGACACCATGCAGCGCATCTACTACGAGGAGACGACGTCGGCCATCGAGGCGATCTCAGGACGGATCAAGATCCGGGGCAACGAGGTCGAACGGCGGCGGTTGCTCGCCGCGATCTCCTTCCTGACCTGGTGAGGGGGAGCACGTGACGGAAGCGCCGGCCCACCCGACGGGGACCGCGCCGCGGCTCGTCGGGACCTCCGTGCCCCGCAAGGAGGACCTCGCCCTGCTCACGGGCACCGCCCGGTTCGTCGACGACCTGCGGCTGCCCGGGATGGTGCACGCCCGAATCCTGCGCAGCGACGTGGCGCACGCCCGGGTCCGCTCGATCGACACCTCCCCGGCGTTGGAGGCGCCCGGGGTGCTCGACGCCCTCGCGGGTGCCGAGCTCGTCGGGAAGGTGAAGCCGTGGGGCGACCTGATGCAGGACCTGCTCGTCGGCGACCACTTCCCGTTCGCCACCGACAAGGTGCTCTACCAGGGCCAGGAGCTCGCCGCGGTCGTCGCGGAGACCCGCTACCAGGCCTGGGACGGCTGTGAGGCCGTCCGGGTCGACCTGGAGGAGCTGCCGGCGATCGTCGACCCGGAGGAGGCGCTCGCCCCCGACGCGCCGCTGATCCAGGAGCAGATCGTCTACGAGTTCGGCGAGGGCAACGTCTTCGACCGCTACAAGATCCGGGTCGGGGACTTCGCTGCGGCCGAGGCCGGGGCGGCCGTCGTCGTCCGGCAGCGGTTCGCGACGAACAAGCAGGCGGGCGCGGCCCTCGACCCGCACGGCTGCGTCGCGGACTACGACTCGTTCACGGGCGTGCTCACCCTCTACTCGTCGACCCAGTCGATCTACATGGTGCGCGACGTCCTGGCGGACGTGCTGCAGATCCCGCGCACGAAGATCCGCGTGATCGTCCCCGCCGTCGGCGCGGGCTTCGGCTCGAAGGCACAGATCTTCGGGCACGAGGTGATCGCCGCGCTGTTCTCCATGCGGCTGGGGCGCCCGGTGAAGCTGACGCTGTCGCGGGCCGACGTCTTCCGGGCCGGTACCACGCGCAACGCCCAGGTGCGCTACGCCGAGCTGGCGATGGCGGCCGACGGGGAGATCATCGGCTACCGCGACTACATCGTGCACAACACCGGCGCGATGTCGGTGTGGGGCAACCAGGTCGTCCACATCGGCACGAACGTCGGCATGCTGCCCTACGCGATCCCGAACATCCACGTCGACTCGGACATCGTGCACACCACGACGGCGCCCGGCGGGCCGTTGCGCGGCTTCGGGATCCCGCAGACGATCTGGGCCAAGGAACAGCTCGTCGACATGGCGGCGCGCGAGCTGGGCCTCGACCCGCTCGCGGTGCGCGAGCGCAACGTGATCGACCCCGACGAGTTCCCCTACCGCACCCCGATGGGGCACGTCATCGACTCGACGTCGATCAAGCAGTGCCTGCTGGCCAGCGCGGACGCGATCGGCTGGGACGCGCCCCGCGCCCCGCACGAGGGCAAGGGCCTCGCCGTGTCGATGAAGTACACGAGCGCCCGGCACCCCTCGCTGGACACCGACCTGTCCGCGGTGCGGCTGCGCCTGGAGACCGACGGCACCGTCACGGTCTACTCCAGCGACGTCAGCCACGGCCAGAGCCACGCGACGATGCTCGCCCAGATCGTCGCCGACGGCATCGGCGTCGGGATCGAGAAGATCACCCTCGCGCCGCCGGACAGCATGACCGCGCCGTTCGGGCTGGGCACCTACGCCTCGCGCGGCGCGGCGGTGCTGGGCACGGCGTGCCGGCTCGCCACGGAACGGTTGCGCGACAAGATCCTCGCGATCGCCGCGCACGTCCTGGAGGTCGGCCCCGAGGACCTCGACACCGGTCGCGACCGCGTCTTCGTCAAGGGCCTGCCCGACAGCGGCATCTACCTGGAGATCATCGCGGCGACCGCGGCCTACCGGACCCACCAGCTCCCGCCCGGCTTCGAGCCGACGCTGGAGACCGTCGCGACCTACGACACCCCGACCGAGCGCGAGGGCTCCGACGGGTCGGGCAACCTCAGCGTCACCTACTCCGGCGCGGCCCACGCCGCGCACGTCCGCGTCGACCCCGACACCGGGCGCGTCACCGTCGTCGACTACGCGATGGTCCACGACACCGGGACGGTGATCAACCCGCTGGTCGTCGAGGGCCAGCACCACGGCGGCTTCGCCATGGGGCTGGGGATGGCGCTGTCGGAGGACTACGTCTACGACGCGCAGGGCCGCCAGCTCAACGCGTCGTTCAAGGACTACCTGGCGGTGACGGCGCCCGACGTCCCGGAGCTCACCAAGACCGCGGAGATCCCCGCCCCGTCGACGATGATCCCGGGCGGGCAGAAGGGCGCGGGCGAGTCCGGTACCGGCCCCGTTCCCGCCGCGATCGGCAACGCCGTCTTCGACGCCACCGGCGTCCGGTTCACGGTCCTGCCGATCACGCCGCAGCGCATGCTCGTCGCGTTGCGGGAGAAGGAACGCCAGGGCGTCGAGACACTGCGCTACCCCGACGACATGCCCGACTTCACCGGGCCCCGCCGCCACGACGACTGGCCCGCGCCCGTGTCCGCAGACGCGGACCTGGACTTCGACTTCGACTGGGAGGACGACTGATGCGGCCGTTCACCTGGCTCGCCCCCGACACCACGGAGGAGGCCGTCGCCCTGCTGCGCGAGCACGGCACCGGAGCGCGTGTGATCGCCGGTGGCCAGAGCCTGTTGCTGGCCATGAAGGAGCGCACCGTCGGGCCCTCGCACCTCGTCTCGCTCGGCGGCATCACCGGGCTCGCCCGGGTCACGACCGAGCCGGACGGCGCGCTCGTCGTCGGCGCGGCCACGACCTACGCCGCGCTGACCCGGGCCGCGCTGCCCGGCTGGCACGGCGTGCTGTCCGACGTCGCGGGCGACCTCGCCGACCGGCCCGTCCGCAACCGGGGAACCATCGGCGGCGCGCTGTGCGCCGCCGACCCCCGCTTCGACGTGCCCGCGCTGGCCGTCGGGGTCGACGCCGTCCTGCGGATCAGCGGGGCCGCGGGCGACCGGACCCTGCCGGCGGCGGAGTTCCTGCGCGGCAACGGGATCACCGCCATCGGCCCGGACGAGATCCTCACCGCGGTCGTGCTCCCGCCGCTCCCGGCGTGGGACGCCGTGGTGTTCGAGAAGTTCCGCCACCGCGTGTTCGACGCCGCGATCGTCTCGGCCACCTGCGCGTTGCGCCGCGCCTGCGACGGAACACCCGCGGCGGTCCGCGTGACCGTCGCGGGGGCGACCGCCACCCCCGTCGTCCTCGACGTCGACGCCGCGGCCACCGCCGCGGACGCCGCGGACCTCGCGGCCGCGTCCTTCCACCCGGACGCGACGGACGAACCGACCCGCTACCGCCGCGAGCTGGTCCGCACCCTCGTCCGCCGCACCGTCGACCGTGCCCACACCCAGCAGGGAAGTGCCTGATGCAGAAGGTCTGCCTCACCGTCAACGGCCGCGAGGTCAGCGCCGAGATCGACGAGCGGACGCTGTTGCTGGAGTTCGTCCGCGACGTCGCCGGCCTGACCGGCACCCACAACGGCTGCCTCGAGGCGCGCTGCGGCTGCTGCGCGATCGAGGTGGACGGCGACGTCGTCAAGTCCTGCAACGTCCTCGCCGTCCAGGTCGACGGCGCCGAGGTCACGACGATCGAGGGCCTCGCCCCGCAACGGCTCGCGCCCGTCGACCACATCACGACGCAGAGCCTCGCCGGCATGTACCGCCCCCTGGAGGCCGTCCGCGGCACGCCCGAGGACCTGCATCCCGTGCAGTCCGCGTTCCACCGCTGCCACGCCGTGCAGTGCGGGTTCTGCACGCCGGGGATGGTGATGGTCCTCAAGGACTACCTGGAGGAGAACCCGGAACCGACCCGCGACGACGTCCGCCGGGCGATCGCGGGCAACCTCTGCCGCTGCACCGGCTACCAGCACATCGTCGACGCCGCGATGGAGGCGGCCGCAGAGATGCGCGGGGACCCGGTGCCCGAGGGCGCCGCGCACGCCATGACGGCTGCCGTCGACGGTGGCTGAGCCGGGACCCGCCGACGCCGCCTCCGACGACGCCGTCGCCGGGCTCGTCGCGGCGCTCGCGGGCACCGGGTACGTCGCGGACCGTGAGCTCGCGCTGGTCCTGCACCTCGCGGAGGTCCTGGAGCTGCCCGTCCTGCTCGAGGGCGAACCGGGCGTCGGGAAGACCGCGGTGGCCGAGGCGCTCGCGGAGGCGACGGGTGCCCGGCTGGTCCGGCTGCAGTGCTACGAGGGCCTCGCCGCCCACCACGCCCTCTACGAGTGGGACTACGCCCGCCAGCTGCTGGCCATCCGCATGGCCGAGGCGCGCGGACCGGTCGGCGACGAGCTGCGCGCGGAGGTGTTCTCCCCGGAGTTCCTGCTGCGCAGGCCGCTGCTGGAGGCGATCGACCCGCAGGACGACCGGCCCGTCGTCCTGCTCGTCGACGAGGTCGACCGGGCCGACCAGGAGTTCGAGGCCCTGCTGCTGGAGGTGCTCGGACAGTTCCAGGTGACCGTCCCCGAGCTCGGCACGATCGTCGCGGCGCGCAGGCCGCGCGTCGTGCTCACCGCCAACCGCACCCGCGCCCTGTCCGACGCCCTGCGCCGCCGCTGCCTCTACCACTGGCTGCCCTACCCGACGACCGACCGCGAGGTGCAGATCGTCGAGGCCCGCATACCCGGAGCCCCCGACGAGCTGGTCCGGCGCGCGTGCGCCCTCGTCGCGCGGGTGCGCGCCGGCGGGTACCGCAAGACGCCCGGGGTGTCCGAGACCGTCGACTGGATCCGGGCGCTGACCGCGCTCGGCGGCGAGCTCGACCCCCGCGCCGTCCACGACACGGCGGGCTGCCTGGTCAAGGACGCCGACGACCTGGCGCGGTTCCGGGCCGGCGACGGTGAACGGCTGCTCCGCGCGGCGGGCGTCGGGTGAGCGCCGCCGCGCCGCGACCGGCGGGACGCGGCGGGGCACGCCACGGCGTCCTCGCCCGCGCCCGCGACGCCCGCCGCCGGCGCACCGGCCGGATCGCCGACGACGTCGTGATCTTCGCTGAGCTCCTGCGGTCCTGCGGCGCCGCCGTCCCCGGTGGGGCACCCACCCGGGCCGTCCGCGCGCTCGGCGAGGTCGCCCTCGACCGCCGCGACGACGTGCACGCCGCGATGCGGGCGACGCTGGTCTCCGACCGGCCGTCGACCCGGCTGTTCGACCTGGTGTTCCCCGTCTTCTGGAGCCGGGGCGACGTCGTCGCCACCGCCACGGACAGCGCGGCCGGGGACACGTCCCCGTCGCCCGCCGAGGGAGGCGCCGCCGAGAGCGGTGACGCCGGCGGCGACGACGGCAGGCAGGGGGACCGCCGGGCGCCCCGGCCGACGGCGAGCCTGCGGCGCGGGGAACCGACGCCGGTCACCGCGGTGGACGACGACGAGGTCGACACCGAGGTCCGCCGCATGGTGCGGGCGCTCGCCCGGGCACCGGGCCGGCGACGGCGCACCGCGCCGGCGGGGGACCAGCTCGACCTGCGCGGGAGCCTCCGCCACGGCCTGCGCTCGGGCGAGCTCGTGGAGCTGCTGCGCACCCGGCCGCGGCCCGCCCGCGCCGAGGTCGCGGTGCTGTGCGACGTGAGCTCGTCGATGGCCGGCGTGACCGGCCTGTTCCTCGCCGTCACACACGCGCTCGCACGGCACGCGCGGCTCGTCGAGGCCGGCGTCTTCCACGTCGACCTCACCCTGGTCGGGGCGGAGCTGCGGCGCCACCCGCGACAGGTCGCCGTCCGGCGGCTCGCCGCGCGGGCCGGCGCCCTGTCCGGGGGCACCCGGATCGGCCACTGCCTGCGGGAGTTCGTCGACGCCGTCGGGCCCGGGCTCACCCCGCGCACGGTCGTGTTCGTCCTGTCCGACGGCTGGGACGTCGGCGAGCCCGAGCTGCTGGCCGCCCAGATGCGCCGGCTGCGCGAGCGGGTCGACCGGATCGTCTGGTGCGACCCGCACGCCGCCGCCACCGGCTTCGACCCGCAGGTCCGCGGGCTGCGCGCCGCCCTGCCCCACGTCGACGACCACGTCGACCTCTCCGGCCCCGCCGCGCTGCGCGGGGTCGCCGACCATCTCGAACGCCACCACCCGAACCCCGGAGGACCGCATGCCCGTTCGTGAGGAGCTCGTCGTACCCGGCGGGGCACCCGCCGTGTCGCACTACACCGACGCAGTCCGCTTCGGCGACCTGCTGCACGTCTCGGGGATGGTCGCCCTGTCCCCCGACGGCGAGATCGTCGGCGCGGGCGACGTCACCGCACAGGCCCGGTACGTCCACGAGCTGCTGGGGAAGACGTTCGCGCTGGTCGGGGCGTCGTTCGCCGACGTGCTGAAGGTGACCGTCTACCTGACCGACATCGACGACCGGCAGGCCGTCAACGAGGTCCGCAAGGAGTTCTTCGGCGTCGAGAAGCCCGCGTCGACACTGGTCCAGGTGTCCGCGCTGATCCTGCCCGAGCTGCGGGTCGAGATCGAGGCCGTCGTCGGGATCCCGTCGTGACCGCGTTCCGCCGGCTCGGCCCGGCAGGCTCGGAACGACCCGTCGTCGAGATCGACGGCATCGTCTTCGACCTCACCCCGCTGACCGCCGACATCGAGGGCGCCTTCCTCGCCGCCGACGGGCTCGCCCGGGCGACGCAGGAGGCCCGCGCGGGCCGGCTCCCCGTCGTCGACCCCACCGGCCTTCGGATCGGGCCGCCCGTCGCGCGACCGCAGGCGATCCTCTGCATCGGCCAGAACTACGCGGCCCACGCGGCCGAGTCCGGGAGCCCGGTCCCCGAGCAGCCGATCCTGTTCCTCAAGCACCCCAACACCCTCGTCGGCCCCGACGACGACGTCGTGCTGCCGCGCGGCTCGACCCGCGGGGACTGGGAGGTCGAGCTGGCCGTCGTCATCGGGTCGCGGGCCGCGGACTGCGGCAGCGACGAGGAGGCGCTGGCCCACGTCGCCGGCTACGCCGTCGCGAACGACGTCTCCGAGCGCGAGTACCAGTTCGACCTCTCCGGCGGACAGTGGTCCACGGGCAAGACCTTCCCGACGTTCTGCCCGCTGGGCCCCGGCCTCGTCCCCGCCGACGAGGTCGAGCCCCAGGCGCTGCGGCTGCGGTCGTGGGTGAACGGCGAGCCGCGGCAGGACTCGTCGACCAAGGACATGGTCTTCGACGTGGCCACCCTGGTCCGGGTGCTGTCGCAGCGGCTGGTGCTCGAACCCGGCGACCTCGTCCTCACCGGCACCCCCGAGGGCGTCGCCCTCTCGGGCCGCTTCCCCTACCTCGTCCGCGGCGACGTCGTCGAGATGGAGATCGACGGCCTCGGACGGCAGCGCCAGCAGGTCCGCTGACGGCGGCCGCGACAACCCGACGTCGCTGCGGAAAGTGAGCAGTGCGCTGGGCCGCGGGCTCCGCCCGGGTGTTGGACGACGGCAGGACCATGCCGAGCCGGATGGGCCGCGCCGGGTGCGTCATGACCCCTCCCACGCCGCGCGGATGCCGCCCGCCAGACGGTCACGCCCTCGGCGTCACGTCGCCCACTCCCGGATCACGCGGTCGTGCGCGCCGAGCGCCGGTGCCGCCGACCGGACGGCGGGCGTCGTCTCCTGCTCGCCGCCGCCGGGATCCGGGTCGAAGAAGCGCAGCGCGGGTCCCGGTACGGTGACGGTCCCGAGTGTCGGGTGCGCGATCTCGGTGACCAGCCCCTGCGAGCGGGTCTGTTCCCACTCGTACACCTCGGCGATGCTGCGGATCCGCCCTGCCGGGATGCCGGCCGCGAGCAGCCGCTTCAGGAGGACGTCGGCGGGGATGTCGGCGAAGGTGGCCTCCAGGAGGCTGACGACCT
Organism: Pseudonocardia sulfidoxydans NBRC 16205; assembly: GCF_007989085.1. Classification (GTDB taxonomy): domain Bacteria; phylum Actinomycetota; class Actinomycetes; order Mycobacteriales; family Pseudonocardiaceae; genus Pseudonocardia; species Pseudonocardia sulfidoxydans. The sequence continues at coordinate 53,236 of NZ_BJVJ01000022.1, read as the reverse complement.
CCTCCCGGTTGCGGGTGCGGGTGGCGTTGTCGGCCCTGCGCGGTGCGGCGGGATCGAGGCCGAACTCGGCGCACAGCCGTCGCCACAGCCCCTCCGACCCGCAGGAGAGCTGCACGTGGCCGCCGAGACAGCGGAACATCCCGTACGGGGTGATCGACGGATGGTGGTTGCCGCGGGCCTGGCCGATCTCGCCCGCCACGGTCCAGCCGGTGCCGTGGAAGGCATGGACGCCGACGGTCGCGGCGAGCAGCGAGGTGCGGACGACCTGCCCGCGCCCGGTGCGTTCGCGTTCGGCCAGCGCGGCGAGGACGCCGGTGATCCCGTAGAGGCCGGCCAGCAGGTCGCTGATGGGCACACCGACGCGCTGAGGATCGTCGGGTGAGGGGCCGGTGAGCGACATGAGGCCGGCCTCGCCCTGGGCGATCTGGTCGTATCCGGCGCGTCCGGCTTCCGGGCCGTCGTGGCCGAAACCGCTGATGGACAGCACGACGAGGCGGGGGTTGAGCTCGAGGAGGCGGTCGTTGCCGAGACCGAGCCGGTGCATCGTGCCGGGCCGGAAGTTCTCGACGAGGACGTCGGCGCGCACGACGAGGCGCGCGAGCAGGTCGAGGTCGTCGCGGGCCTTGAGGTCGAGGGCGATCGACTCCTTGTTCCGGTTGCAGGACATGAAGTAGGTGGACTCGCCGTCGCCGACGAAGGGTGGTCCCCAGCCGCGGGAGTCGTCGCCGCCCTCGGGGTTCTCGACCTTGATCACGCGGGCGCCGAGGTCGCCGAGCAACATCGCGGCGTGCGGGCCGGCGAGTGCGCGGCTGAGGTCGAGCACGACGAGGCCGTCGAGGGGCCCGGCGTCGGTGCGGCGGCTCATCGGGCGCCGGCCGTCCGCCGTCCCAGGACGAACGCGAACACCGCCAGCAGCAGCGCGGCGGTGCTCAGCAGGCCGCGGCGTCCGCGCGGGCTTCCCCAGAGCAGGCCCAGCGCGTCGAGCTGGTCGGACGCGGCCGCGGCGGGATCCTGGACCGGTGCGGCCGCGGCGGCACGGATCGGCACGGCGGGGTCCGGGGGTGCCGGCGCGGGCTGGTGGAAGCTCTTCTCGAGATTGCGGGCGAACTGGGTCAGGACCCGGTTGCCGATGTCGACGACGAGCCCGCGTCCGAACTGGGCGGCCTTGCCGGTGACCTCCAGGTTGGTCCGCAGGTCGCACACCGTCGAACCGTCGGGGCCCGCGGCCAGCGTGGCGTGGACGTCGGCGGAGGCGTTGCCGTTGCCCTTGACGTCGGAACCGGACGCGACGATCGCGACGCGGCGCGCGGCCTCGTCGACCTCGGTGAACGTCGCCTTGCCGCGGTAGGTGAGGCCGACGGGTCCGAGCTTGACCTTGACGGTTCCGGTGAAGGAGTCGTCGGTGTGGTCGGCGAGGGTCGCGCCCGGGAAGGCGGTGGCGACCCGCGTGATGTCGAGCAGACCTGCCCACGTCGTCTCGACGTCGACGGGGATCGTGAACTGATGGTCGAGCTGCACGGAGCACTCCTCTGGCCCGGACGGTGCGAGGGCGGTGGCTTCGGCGGGGTGGACGTTGGCGGCCGGGTCGGCGGCGATTGACACCGTGTTCGGCGAGGTCCTACTGTCCCCGGACAGCGGATATCGTGTCCGCCCACCGGATACGTGTCAAGCGTGGTCCGATCGAAGGGAGAGAGGCCCATGCCGGGAAGCCTGCGTGTGTCCGTCGACACCGGCGGAACGTTCACCGACGTCATCGCGGTGGACTCCGACAGCGGCGACCTGTACGCGGTCAAGACCGCGAGCGATCGGGAGGATCCCAGCCGCGCCCTCGTGACCGGCGTCGAGAAGGTCCTGGGCCTTGCGGGACGCGGGTTCGACGACGTGAGCCTGCTGGTCCACGGCTCGACGACGGCAACGAACGCGGTACTGGAGCACGAGTTCGACGGCATCGGGCTGCTGGTCACGCAGGGGTTCCGGCACCTGATCGAGATCGCCCGTCAATCGGTGCCCGACGGCTACGGCAACTCCTTCTTCTGGGTCAAGCCGCCGCGGCTGGTGCCGCTGCACCTGGTGCGGGAGGTGCCCGAGCGCATCCTCTACGACGGCGCCGTCGCCCGGGAGCTCGACGAGGACGCGGTCGTCACCGCCGCCGAGGAGCTCGTCGCCGAGGGTGTGAACCGGCTGGCGGTCTGCCTGTTGCACTCCTATGCGAACCCCGACCACGAGCGCCGCATCGGTGAGCTGCTCGCGCAGCGGTTCCCCGAGCTGTTCGTCTCGCTCTCCAGCGTCGTGCTGCCCGAGTACCGCGAGTACGAGCGGGCCATGACGACGCTGCTCGACGTCATGGTGAAGCCCTACTGCCGCACGTACCTGGGCAACGCCGAGGCCGAGCTGACACGGCGGGCCGGCCCGCGACCCTTCCTGATCATGCAGTCCAACGGCGGTGTCGTGACCGCCAAGGCGGCGGGCGAGCGTCCCGTCAACATGCTTCTGTCGGGCCCTGCCGGGGGTGTGCTCGGCGCCATCGAGGCCGCCCGTGCAGCCGGCATCTCCGACATCATCACCCTCGACGTCGGCGGCACCTCCACCGACGTGGCGCTCATCGAGGACCTGACGGTCCGGCTCACCAGCGAGTCGGTCGTCGAGAGCTACCCGGTGAAGATCCCGATGATCGACATCGCGACCGTCGGTACGGGTGGTGGGTCATTGGCGTGGGTGGGGCCCAACCACAGCCTCAAGGTCGGGCCGCGCAGTGCGGGTGCCGTGCCCGGGCCGATCGCCTACGGGCGCGGCGGGACCGAGCCGACCGTCACCGACGCCGCGACGGTGCTCAACCGCTTCCCGGCGAGCCTCGTCGGCGGCGAGCTGGTGCTCGACCGGGACTCTGCCCGCGCGGCGTTCGAGGACTTCGGCCGCCGGTTCGGTCTCGACGCGGACGAGGCCGCGGCAGGCGTTCTGGAGGTCGCCGCGGCCGGGCAGGTCGCCGGCATCCGGCAGGTCTCGACGAGCAAGGGTCGCGACCCGGCGGCCTACACGCTGGTCGCGTTCGGGGGAGCGGGCCCGCTGCTGGCCGCGCAGGTCGCGGACTTCCTCGGGATGACGCGGGTGCTCGTGCCGCCCTACCCGGGGAATCTGTCGGCGTTCGGGCTGCAGGTCACCGACATCAAGCGCGACCTCGTCCGGACCTACGTCAGCCCCCTCGAACCGCGGGTGGCCGACGACCTCGACGTGATCTGGCGCGAGCTGGAGGAGGCCGGGGCCGCGGAGCTGACCGCCGAGGGGGTCGAGGACGACGACGTCGAGGTGATCCGCGGCGCCGACGCCCGTTACGTCGGTGAGGGCTACGAGGTCGCGGTGTCGGTCCCGGCCGGCCTCACCGGGCGCCCGGCACTCGACGCGACCATCGCCGCGTTCCACGCCGAGCACCACCGCATCTATGGCTTCTCCTACGACGGCAAGCAGGACGTCGAGGTCGTCAACCTGCGGGTGCAGGCTGTCGGCAGGCTGCATCGGCCGCCGCACCGCTCCCGCTACGAGGCGGCGGGCGCGGCCGCGCCGGCCCCGACGACCCGCGACGTCTACTGGCCGGGGGAGGGCTGGCGCCCCTGCACGATCCATGACCGCGCCGCGCTCACGCCGGGGACCTCGGTCGCGGGTCCGGGCGTCGTCGAGGAGTACGGCGCGACCGTCGTCGTCCCGCCGGGGTGGCAGGTCACCTGCGACCCCGCCGCCAACCTGATCCTCACGAAGGGCTGAGCATGGCAACCACGGTTCTGGGCCCGATCGAGCTCGAGGTCATCACCGGCACCATCCGCTCCGCGGAGGTGGAGATCGAGGCCGCCGTCGAGCGGGCCGCGCGGTCCCCGATGATCCGCGACCAGCACGACTACCGCGTCGGTCTCTACGACGCCCGCGGTCGCAAGCTCACCGGGCGCTCCTACGGCTCGCTGATCGAGCCGGTGTTCGAGTTCTTCGGCGACGACATCCACCCCGGCGACGTCTTCTTCTGGAACGACCCCTACAACAGTGCCGGGTCCTGCGGGCACGTTCCCGACCTGTGCACGACGGTGCCGATCTTCCACGGCGACGACCGGCTGCTCGGCTTCGCGCAGGTCTTCGGACACCACGACGACGTCGGCGGCTGCGTGCCGGGCAGCCTGCCGGTGCAGGTCCACGACCAGTGGGGCGAGGGACTGGTCGTCCCGCCGATCAAGCTCTACGACCGCGGTGTCCTCAACGAGACCGCGTTCCGCATCCTGGAGCGCAACTCGCGCCTGCCCGAGCACCTGCGTGGCGACATCGACTCCGAGATCGGCGCCTGCCGGCTGGGGGCGCGGCGGCTGACCGAGCTTGCCGACCGCTACGGCGTCGACGTGCTCGAGGGCGGGTTCGACGCGATCATCGAGAACTGCGCGCGGACCGTCCGCGACGAGCTGCTGCCCAAGATCGCCGACGGCGTCTACACCTTCGAGGACTACGTCGAGTGCGACGGGTTCACCCGCAAGCTCTACGCGATGCGGCTGACCATGACCAAGACCGCGGACCGGATTCTGCTCGACTTCACCGGAACCGACCCGGAGGCCGAGGGTCCGATCAACTGGGCCATCGACTACTGCGAGGGCCGGTTCGTCCGCAAGTGGATGGGTCCGGTACTGCGGTGCCTGGCCGACTCGCCGGAGCGCGCCGCGGAGATCGACATCAACGAGGGCATCCTCGACGTCATCGACGTGGTGTTCCCACCGAAGGGCACGCTCGTCACCCCGCACTTCGGGCGCCCGACGGGCCTGCGGTTCTTCATCCTCATCCGCGCGCTGGGCATCTTCGCGGGCGCGCTGGCCAAGGCCACCGGCGGGCGGATGCCGGCCGACCACGAGACGATCCGGATCTGGGGCCTGCACAGCCGCGACACCGAGGGGAAGCTCTCGCTGTTCCGGGAGGTGCTCGGCGGCGGCGGGCCGGGCCGGCCGTGGGCCGACGGCAGCGACGTCGTGCACATCGTCCCGAACTCGCGCAACCTGCCCGCGGAGTTCTCCGAGCAGCGCTACCCGGTGCTGGTCGAGAGCCTGGAGCTGCGGTCCGACTCCGCCGGCGCGGGCGAGTTCCGCGGCGGGTTCGGGTACCAGAAGAAGATCCGGTCGCTGCGGTCGTCGACGTTGCTGTCCAACGCCGACCGGTCCGAGCTCGCGACGTACGGGGTGAACGGCGGGAAGGCCGGCTGGCCCTACGGCATCGAGGTGGCCCGCGGCGACGGCAGCACGGAGAGCCTGCCCGGCATGATCGACGGTGTGCCCATCGCACCCGACGACCTCGTCACGGTGTGGACGACCGGGGGCGGCGGGTGGGGCGATCCGCTGCGGCGTGACCCGGAGCGCGTCCGTTACGACGTGGCGGTCGGCCTCGTCACCGAGGAGGCGGCACGTCGCGAGTACGGCGTCGTCGTCACCCGGGTGCAGGGAAAGGTCGAGATCGACGAGGTCGCGACGTCGGAGCTGCGCGACGCGCTGCGGTCCGGGCGCGGCGCGGTGCCGATGTTCGACCGCGGCGCCTACTTCGAGTCGGTCAAGGCCGGTGGCGGCCTCGTCCGGCCGGAGGGCTGGTCGGACCCCGACGACGTGCACGCCGTGGTCGACCCGGCCACGCCCGCGGGCTAGGCGCCCGTCGTGTGCCGGGCGGTCGCGCACGGTCGGGGTCGGTGCGCGCCCCGAACCGTCCGGTACCGTCGTGCCCGACTGAGGGGGTGGAGTGGTGTCGTCGGAGGTGGACGGCCCCCCGGGGCGGGCTCGTTCCGAGGGCGACGAGCGCCCGAAGGCGACGCTGCAGGGCGTGATGCGCGCCCTGCGCGTGCTGGAGCTCCTCGCCGAGCGCCCCATGCGTGCCACCGACGCCGCCGAGGCGCTGCAGATGTCGTGGGCGACGCTGCACCGCACGCTGTCGCAGCTGGAGAGCGCGGAGTTCATCACCCGCGACAACGCCGGCGTCTTCCGGATGGGCAGGCGCACCTGGCTGCTGGGATCCACGTATCTCGTCGGGCACCCCCTGCTGGAGCTGGCCATCCCGCTGTTCCGGGAGGCGGCCGAGGACACCCCGTCGGGGGTATACCAGCTGGCCGAGCGCAGCGGGAACCTCGTCGTCACGCTCTACGCCCGCGACGCCATGTCGGGCGAGACGATCACCCGGACCACCTACGGCCACCACTTCCCGATGCACTGCGGCAGCAAGGGTCTGGTCCTGCTCGCCAATCTGCCCCCGGCGGAGATCGACGAGTACCTGGCCGGTCCGCTGGCGAGGCTGACGCCGGAGACCGACACCGACCCGGCGTCGATCAGGCCGAAGCTCGACGTGATCCGTCAGCAGGGTTACTCCCGGACGGTCGGCGACGTCCAGTCGTTCACCGGTTCCCTGTCCGCGCCGGTGCACAACTCGGTCGGCGAGGTCGTGGCGTGCGTGTGCCTGGTGATGGCGCGCACCGAGTTCGACGGCGGACCGGCCGAGGCCGCCGCGCTGCAGAGCGTCCAGCGTGTCGCGCGCACCATCTCGCTGGGCACCGGATGGCAGCCGATGCACTGGGCCACCTACGACAACGGCCGGCCTTCCTGACGCGGTTCCCGCTCGGGTCGGGAGTCGTCCCGACTCCCGCGCGCCCCGGTGCGGGGCTGGTTGTCGGCCCGTGTCCTCGGCGTCACCGTATGTGGTCGGACCGTTCCAGCGCCCGCACGGCCGGGTGACACGGCACCGCTCTTGACAGGGCCGACGTGGCCCAAGACACTCACCGCTGACCGTTGAGCGGCTATGGTATCCGCTCACCGAATACGAGGTGTCATGATCGAGCTCCAGAACGTCAGTAGGTCGTTCCCGGGGGCACGGGCTCTGACCGACGTGTCCGTCGATTTCACGCCGGGACGGGTGCACGCCCTCGTCGGCGAGAACGGTGCCGGCAAGTCGACCCTCATCAAGATCGCGTCCGGCGTCCTGCAGCCCGACTCGGGCGAGATCCGTGTCGACGGCCGGCCGGTCCGGCTGACCCCGCGCGACGCCCGCGAGCTGCACATCCGTGTCCTGCACCAGGAGCGCCAGGTCGCGTTGACCCGGTCGGTCGCCGACAACGTCGTGCTCGGCGAGGCGCCGCGCAACCGGTTCGGACTGTCGGGCCAGTGGCTCGTCGAGCGCGAAGCGCGGCGGCGGCTGCAGCGGGTCGGCGTCGAGCTCGACGTGCGCGCCCCGGTCGCGACGCTGTCGGTCGCGCAGCGCCAGCTGCTCGAGCTGGCCCGCGCGGTCACCTTCGACGCGCGCTGCCTGATCATGGACGAGCCCACCGCGTCGCTGCATCCCGACGAGATCGAGCAGCTCTTCGAGGTCGTCCGCCGCGTGCGCGAGCACGGCGTCAGTGTCGTCTACATCAGCCACCACCTCTCCGAGGTCATCGCGCTCGCCGACGACTACACCGTCCTGCGGGACGGCCGCCGGGTCGGTGGCGGCCTCGTCGAGGACACGACGACGGACGGGCTCGTGGCCCAGATGTTCGGGACCGAGGTGTCGCTGCGCCGCGAGGACATCCACGGCGGCGGCACTGAGCCCGGCGACGTCGCGGCCCGGCTGCGCGACGTGCACTTCGGTCGCCGGCTCAAGGGTGTCGACCTCGACCTGCGGTTCGGGGAGACAGTGGTGATCAACGGTCCGGTCGGTTCCGGCGCCGCCGAGCTGGGCCGGATTCTGAGCGGTGCCGCACGACCGACCGCCGGCTCCGTCGAACTGATGGGGAAACCGGGTTCGACCCGCCGTCGGGCCGCGATGCGCGGGGTCGCGCTCATCCCGGCCGACCGCAAACGCGAAGGGTTGCTGCTCGACCGTCCGATCCACGAGAACAGTGAGCTCGCGGGCGACGCGGCGCGCCCGATGACCTGGTACTCCGCCACCCGCGCGGCCGACCGGTCGCGGCGCGGCGGCCACGGACTGGGGCTCAAGGCCTCCGACGTCCGGCTGCCCGTGCGCGGGCTCAGCGGCGGGAATCAGCAGAAGGTCCTGATCGACCGCTGGCTGCGCGTCGAGGCCCGGGTCCTCGTCCTCGACGAACCCACAGTCGGGATCGACATCCCCAGCAAGGCCGAGATCTACCGACAGCTGCGCGCCCTGACCCGCGCGGGCGCCGCCGTCGTCGTGCTGTCCACCGAGTACCAGGAGATCCGCTGCGTCGCCGACCGGGTGATCGTCATGCGGGACGGTGTCGTGGCGGGGGAGATACCCGGCGTCGACGCGACCGAACAGGCACTGTTCGCCCTCGGAGCCAGGAGCTGACCATGACCACCACCGACGTGCCGCCGGAGGTCGACGCGGCCACCCCACCGCTGCAGCGCCGTGGGCTCTCGCCGCTGATGCGCGAGCACCTGCGGATCTACGCACCGCTCGTCCTCATCGTCGTCGCGCTGGGCGTGGTGACGACCGTGTACAACCCGGCGTTCCTCAGCGGCGCCAACATCGGCCGCCTGCTCGCGGCCAACGCCGTGCTCGGCGTGCTCGTCGTCGGTCAGACGCTCCTGCTGGTCGGCGGACAGCTCGACCTGTCCGTCGGCAGCCTCGTCTCCGTCGGCGGGGTCGTGACGGCGAGCTTCGTGCTGCACGGCCTGCCGACCGTCGTCGTCGTGGCCGTCTGTCTCGTGGCCGGCGCGGTCATCGGGCTCTGCTGGGGCCTGATCGTGGCCTACCTCAAGGTGCCGCCGTTCATCCTCACCCTCGGCGGGCTCGCGGTGTTCGCCTCGCTCGCCCTCACCCTCGCGGCCAGCACACCCATCCCGATGCCGGCCGGCATGACCTGGGTACGCGCCGAGGTCCTCGGCGTCCGGGTCGCGGTCATCGTGTGGGCCCTGGTCATCGTGCTGGGTGCGTTGCTGCTGCACTTCACACGCTTCGGTCGCAACGTCTACGCGGTCGGCGCCAACGAGGAGGCCGCCTTCCTGGCCGGCGTCCCGACCGCCCGGGTCAAGATGGCCCTCTACTCGATCAACGGCCTGCTCGCCGGTCTCGCGGGCGTCATGTTCGCCGGCCGCGTCGGCGCGGGCGACCCCCGCGGCGGCGTCGGCCTCGAACTCACCGTCGTGGCCGCCGCCGTGCTCGGCGGCGCATCGCTCGCCGGCGGCCGCGGCAGCATCGTCGGCGGCGTGCTGGGGGTGCTCGTCGTCGCGATGGTCACCGACTCGCTGTCCTTCCTCGACGTTCCCGACACCTACAACCAGCTGGTGCTCGGCGTGATCCTCATCGGCGCGGTCGCCGTGACCGCGACGTCGGAGATCCGCCGCATCCGGGCGGCGCGCCGGACCGGCTGACGCCCTCCACCGCGCCGGCCCGGCCATCCCCGAAGGAGACCATCATGGCCAAGGACCCCGTTCTGCTGTCCCGTCGCTCGCTGCTGGGCGGCCTCGGCGCGCTGGGCGGCATCGCCCTCGCCACCGCCGCGTGCGGCTCGGGTGGCGGCACCGGCACCGGCGCCGCCGCCGGCTCCGGTTCCGGCTCGGGCGGCGCCGCCAAGACGATCGGTCTGTCGCTCAACGGCGTCGTCGACTACACGAAGTACGTCGCCGAGGGCGTCGCGATGGGTCTCGACGGCGGCAACTACCAGATCAAGGTCGTGCAGGCGAACTTCGACGGCCCCACCGAGCTGCGCAACATCGAGAGCCTGCTCTCCCAGGGTGCCGCGGGCGTCGTCATCAACCCGAACACGATCGAGACGACCCTCAACGGCGTCCGTGAGGCGAAGAGCTCCGACGTCCCCGTCGGCCTCGCGCTCTGGGCCGGGCCGGGGCCGCTCGACCCGTACGTCAGCGGCGTCGCGGACCTCGACTCCGTCAAGGGCGGCACCCTGGTCGGGGACTGGCTCAAGGCCAACGTCACGCCGGGCAAGGTCATCGTCGTGCAAGGCGTCGTCGGCCAGGGCTTCTCCGAGCGGATCGACGAGGGCCTCGACGCCTCGCTCAAGGGCAGCGGCTTCGAGGTGGTCGTGCGCGAGCAGGGCATGTTCGACCGCAACACCGCCGTCGGCGTCGTCGAGCGCGGCCTGCAGGCCCACCCCGACGCGAAGATCGTCGTCTCCTACGCGGCGACGATGGGCGACGGCATCGCCGCCTACCTGAAGCAGAACAACATCACCGACGTCACGCACGTCACCAGCGACGCCGACGAGGAGATGCTGACGTGGCTGGGCACGCCCTTCCTGCGCGCGTCCCGCTTCTACTCGGCCGCCGAGACCGGGCTGATCGCAGCGAAGATCGTGCGGACGGCCGTCGAGGGCGGTTCGCCGCAGTTCCAGAACACCGTGTTCCAGGACATCATGACCGCGGAGAACAAGGACGCGATCCTGGCCCAGCACCCGATCAGGTATCCACAGTTCGCCTCGAAGCTCGCGCTGTGACCCCCGCGACGCGCCGTGGCCGGGCGGCTGCGCACCGGACCGGCGGTACGACGAAGGAAGAAGGTCGGCGATGAAGCCACCCTGCTACGAGTACGTCGCGCCGGACACCCTGGCCGGTGCATTGCGGGTGCGGGCGGAGTGCGAGGACTCCGTGGTCCTCGCGGGTGGTCAGAGCCTCGTTCCCACCCTGAACTTCCGGCTCGCCAACCCCGACACGGTCATCGACCTGCGCCGCGTCGCCGAGCTGGCGACGGTCGACACCCGCGACGGGATGATCCGCGTCGGCGCGATGACCCGCCAGCGGACCCTCGAACGCAACGAGGCCGCCTTCGCCCGCAACCCCCTGATCCGCGAGACGATGGAGTACATCGCCCATCCGGTGATCAGGAGCCGCGGGACGATCGGGGGCAGCGTCGCGCACGCCGACCCGGCGTCCGAGCTGCCGTGCCTGCTCGTGCTGCTCGACGGCGAGCTGACCGCGCGGTCGTCGAGGGGTGAGCGGACGATCCCCGCGGCCGACTTCTTCGAGTTCGTCTTCACCACCGCGCTCGAGCCCGAGGAACTGCTGGTCGAGGTCGCCTTCCCGGTCCTCGAGCCGGGGGAGGGCTGGGCGTTCCGCGAGTTCGCCCGTCGGCACGGCGACTTCGCCGTCGCCGGTGCCGGCGCGACCCTGCTGCTCGACGACGCCGGCCGCATCGCGCGGGCCCGGCTCGCGGCCTGCGGCGTCGCCACCACCCCGGTGCGGCTGCGCGCGGCCGAGGAGGCGCTGCGCGGGGCCGAGCCGGGCACCGAGGCGTTCCGGGCAGCCGGCGAGCTGGCTCGCGACGCCGTGACCACCGTCGACGACACCGCCGCGAGTGCCGACTACCGGCGCCACCTGCTGAGCGGGCTGGTGAACGACGTCCTGACGCGGGCGGCCGCGCGGGCGAGAGGACCACGATGAACGGCAACCACGGCACGGACCACCTCGATGCCGAACCGGTCGACGGCGACACACGCTACGGCCCCGACGACCGGATCGCGATCTCGCTGACGGTCAACGGGGAAAAGGTCGAGGCGGCGGTGTCACCCCGCCTGCTGCTGTCGGACTTCCTGCGCGGCGACCTCGGCCTGACCGGGACGCACGTCGGCTGCGAGCACGGCGTCTGCGGGGCGTGCACCGTCCACCTCGACGGGATGCCCGCCCGCTCCTGCCTGACCATGGCCGTGCAGGTCGACGGCATGGAGGTCCGCACCGTCGAGGGCCTCGCCGAGCCCGACGGCACGCTGCACCCGGTGCAGCGCGCGTTCCGGGAGTGCCACGGCCTGCAGTGCGGGTTCTGCACACCCGGGTTCCTGATGGCGGTGACCCACCTCGTCGAGAACGAGGAGCTGGCCGAGACCGACGACGGCCTGCGCGCCCAGCTCGCCGGAAACTTGTGCCGCTGCACGGGCTACATGGGCATCGTCGCGGCCACCCGCCGGGCCGCCGCCGAGATCGCGTCGAAGGGATAGCCGATGTCCACCCGCCAGTTCGGCGCCCGCGTCCAGCGCAACGAGGACGCGCGCCTGATCACCGGCCGCGGCCGATTCGTCGACGACCTGCCGCTCGACGGCGTGCTGCACGGCGCCTTCGCCCGCAGTGCCGTGGCCCGCGGCCGCATCACCCACCTCGACACGACCGCGGCGCGGGCCCTGCCGGGCGTGCACCGCGTCTACACACACGCCGACCTCGGCGAGCTCGACGTCACGATGCCGCTGCTGATCCCGCACCCGTGCATCGGCCACCCGCGCACCCAGTACCCGCTCGCGCACGAGGACGTCTACCACGTCGGGCAGGCGATCGCGTTCGTCGTCGCCGACGACCGCTACATCGCCGAGGACGCGGCGCGGCTGATCGAGATCGACTACGACATCCTGCCGGTCGAGGTCGACCCCGCCAAGGCCGCACTCGACGGCGCACCGCTGGTGCACGAGGACGTCCCGAACAACATCGCGGCACACCTCGTGCAGGTCAGCGGCGATCCCGACGCCGCGTTCGCGGCCGCCGACCACGTCACCCGCATCCAGGTGCGCGTCGACCGCAGCACCGCCGCGCCGATGGAATGCCTGAGCACGGCGGCCCGCTGGGACGCGGTCTCGGGCGAGCTCACCGTGTGGGACGGCACCCAGGCCCCGATCGGCCTGCGCGGCGCCCTGTCGAGCCTGTTCGACCTCGACGAGGACAAGGTGCGCGTCGTCGCCCCCGACGTCGGTGGCGGCTTCGGGCCCAAGATCGTGTTCCCGTACAGCAACGAGATCCTCGTGCCGTTCGCGGCGAAGGACCTGCGCCGGCCGGTCAAGTGGGTCGAGGACCGCTCCGAGAATTTCGTGCACATGACCCACGAGCGGACCCAGATCCACGACATCGAGCTCGCCGCGACCAGCGACGGCGTCGTCCTGGGCCTGCGGGACACGTTCCTGCACGACACCGGCTCGTTCATCCCCTACGGCATCGCCGTCGCGCAGGTCGCGTCCACCCAGATCGCCGGTCCGTACCGCATCCCGGCGATCCACGTGACGTTCGACTGCGTCTACACCCCGACGGTCCCCGTGACGCCCTACCGCGGTTGCGGACGCCCACAGGCGAACTTCGCGATCGAACGTGCGATGGACCAGCTCGCGGCCGAGCTGGGCATCGACCGCTTCGAGATCCGGCGGCGCAACTTCATCGCCCCCGACGAGTTCCCCTACACCCGCCCGGACCTGGTCTTCGCCGACGGGCTGCCGGTCACGCTCGACAGCGGACGCTACGACGACGCACTGGCCGCGCTGGAGAAGGCGCTCGACCTCGACGCGATCCGCGCCGAGCAGGAACAGGCCCGTGCCGAGGGCCGCCTGCTCGGCCTCGGCCTGTCGTTCTACGTCGAGGGAACCGGGCTCGGTCCGTACGAGGGCGCGAAGATCCGGCTGCACCCGATCACCGGGAAGGCCTACGTCAACACCGGGCTCACCGCGCAGGGGCAGGGCCACGAGACGGCGTGGGCGCAGATCGTCGCCGACCAGATCGGTGTGCGGCCCGAGGACGTGATCGTCGTCGAGGGCGACACCGGCGTCTTTGACTGGGGCGTGGCGACGTTCGCCAGCCGTGCCGCCGTCGTCAGCGGCAACGCCGTCCACGTCGCCGCAGTGAGCGCGCGGGCCCGGATCGCGCAGGCCGCGGCCAACATGCTCGAGGCGGACCCGGACGACATCGAGCTGGAGAACGGGCGCGCGTTCGTGCGCGGGACGAGCTCGCGGGGTGTCACCCTCGCCGAGGTCGCGACGATGAGCAACCCGCTTCGCTATGCGTTCAACAAGGCCGCGCAGACGGCCACCCAGTTCGCGCCGACGGCACGCAGCACCGGCAAACCGCTGCCCGACGGGGAACGCCCCGGCATCGAGGTCTCCGAGTACTACTCCCCGCCGCACGCGACCTGGGCCTACGGGGTGCACGCCGCGCTCGTCGAGGTCGACCCCGTCACCTGCGACATCGACGTCAAGCGGTACGTGTGCGTGCACGACTGCGGCAACATGATCAACCCGATGATCGTCGAGGGTCAGGTCGCGGGCGGTGTCGCGCAGGGGATGGGCGGCGCGTTCTACGAGAAGCTGGAGTACGACGAGAACGGCGTGCTGCGCAACGCGAGCTTCATGGACTTCCTCGTGCCCTACGCGACGGAGGTCCCGCACATCGAGATGATCCACATGGAGACGCCGTCACCGCTGAACCCGTTGGGCATCAAGGGCGTCGGTGAGGCCGGGACCATCCCGGTCGGGCAGGTCATCGCGTCGGCGGTGGAGGACGCGTTGAGCCCGCTCGGTGCGCCACCGGTGCGGCAGGTTCCGTTGAGCCCCAGCGCGATCCACGACCTGCTGCGCGAGGCGCGGGTGAGTGCGTGACCGGATCGACGGCGGCCGGCGGATGATCCTGGTGACCGCGGCCGGCGGGATGACCGGCCTCGCCGTGACCGCCGCGCTGCGGCGCCGGGGCCTGCCGGTGCGGGCGCTGGTGCGGGGCCGGCGCGCCGCTGCGGAGCTCGCCGCGCTCGGTGCGGAGGTCGTGGTCGGCTCCCTGCGTGACGACGACGCGACGATGGCTGCGCTGCGCGGCTGCGGCGCCGTGTACCTGATCTGGCCGAACTTCGACGCGGACGAGTTCGCCGGCGCGACCCGGCTCGCGCGGCAGGCCTGCGAGGCCGGGGTGGGAAGGCTCGTCTACCACTCGGTGCTGCGCCCCCAGCTGGAGCGGATGCCGCACCACTGGCAGAAACTGCGGGTGGAGGAGTTCCTCGACGCTCTCGACGTGGACCGAAGGGTCGTCCAGCCCTGCGCCTACCTCGACAACATCGGCGGGCAGCTCGACGCCGTACGCCGGACGGGCCGCTTCACCAGCCCGTGGGGGGTAGGAGCGCGACTGTCCTACGTGGACCTCCGCGACGTCGCCGATGCAGCGGCAGTGCTGCTCACGACCGACGGGCTCGGCGGCGGCACCTTCGAGCTGTGCGGGCCGCAGGCCCTCGACGCCGACGACGTCGCCGCGGCCCTGGTGCGCCGGCTCGGACGTGCCGTCCGGGCCGTCGACGCCCCGCCGGCCGCGGCGGCGGACCACGCGGGCCGATGTCTCGCGCTCATGTCCGACCACTACCGCGAGTTCGGGTTCACCGGGACGCCGTTCGTCCTGGAGGCGCTGCTCGGCCGGCCCGCCCGCACGCTCGACGACTACCTCGTGACCCTCGC
The DNA here is from genome assembly GCF_007989085.1 of Pseudonocardia sulfidoxydans NBRC 16205. Classification (GTDB taxonomy): domain Bacteria; phylum Actinomycetota; class Actinomycetes; order Mycobacteriales; family Pseudonocardiaceae; genus Pseudonocardia; species Pseudonocardia sulfidoxydans. The sequence continues at coordinate 38,100 of NZ_BJVJ01000022.1, read as the reverse complement.
CGACCGGGCCGGCTGACCGCCGGCCCCGGCCGGCGCCGGAGGACGTGTTCCCCGGGTCAGGCGGGAGGCAGGGCGACGAGCCGGTGGCCGCGGGCCACCCGTTCGGCGCTGCGCAGTGCGGTGTCGCCCGAGCCCAGGCGCCGCAGCTCCTCGGCGATCACGTCGGCGACGCGGCGGGCGAACGCCTCCGGCTCGTCGGCGGCGTCGGGGAGTTCGTCGAGCACCCGGTCGACGACGCCGGCATCGAGGAGGTCGGTTGCCCGGACGTGCTGCGCCTCGGTGATCTCAGGGGCCCGGCGCGGGTCGCCGAAGCGGATCGTGGCGGCGCCCTCGGGCGGCAGCGGCCCGAGCCAGGCGTGCCGGGCGGCGACGACGCGGTCGGCCGGCAGCAGCGCGATCGCGGCGCCGCCGGTGCCCTGGCCGAGCAGCACCGAGAGCGTGGGTGCGGGCAGTTGCTGCAGGTCGGCGAGGCAGCGGGCGATCTCCCCGGCGAGGCCACCCCACTCCGCGGCCGGGCTGAGCTCCGCGCCGGCGGTGTCGATCACGGTGACGAACGGCAGGCCGAGCTCGCCGGCGAGCCGCATCCCGCGGCGCGCGGTGCGCAGGTCGGCGGGTGTCGGCGGCCGGGAGACGGTGCGGTCGTGGCCGGCGAGCACACAGGCCGTGCCGCCGAACCGGACGAGCGCCAGGACCAGCGCCTCGCCGCGCTCGCCCGCCCCGGTCCCGCTGAGGGGGAGCGCGTCCTCGGCCTGGCGCAGGACGGCGTGCAGCCCCGGCCGGCCCGGGTGGCGGGTCCGGCGGACGGACTCCCACGCGGGGGGCTCGGGCACCGGGCCTCGGGGCGTGGGCGCGGGGGTGGCGGCGTCGGTGGCGGGCGGTTGTGGCGCGAGCAGCGCGAGTGCGCGCGCGGCGATCCCGCGCAGCAGCGATGTCGGCAGCACCGCGTCGACGAGGCCGTGGTCGTGGAGGGCCTCAGCGGTCTGGACGCCGGCAGGGAAGGGGCGTCCGTGCAGCGCCTCGTAGACCGTCGGCCCGAGGAAGCCGATGAGGGCGCCGGGTTCGGCGACGGTGACGTGGCCGAGCGACCCCCACGAGGCGAGCACGCCACCGGTGGTCGGGTGCCGCAGGTGGACGAGGTAGGGCAGGCCCGCGGCCTTGTGCGCGGTCACCGCGGCGACGATCGGCGCCATCCGCACGAATGCGGGCGTCCCCTCCTGCATCCGCGTTCCGCCGGAGGCCGCGGAGGCGAGCAGCGGGAGCCGGGCGGCGGTGGCCCGCTCGACGGCGGCGACGATCCTGCCGGCGGCGGTCGCGCCGATCGAACCGCCGAGGAACCCGTACTCGCTGCAGACGACGGCGACCGCCCGGCCGGCGATCCGGCCCTGACCGGTGACGATCGCCTCGTCGGCGCCACTACGCCGAGCGGCGGCGGCCAGCGCGGTCCGGTAGTCGTCGTCGGCCACCGGCGGTGGTGGGGCGTCCCAGCCGACGAAGGTGCCGGTGTCGAGCACCGTGGCGATCAGCGACGCGGCCCCGGGCATCACCCCGCCCTCCGTGACGTCGGGGTGACCGTGGGGCGGGACGTGCCGGGACGGGCTGTGGCCATCGCTGATCGTCTCCTCGGTCCGGCGGTGGGGGCCTCCGACGGCGTTGACGGTCGGCGGCGCCACCTGCTTGACTGTCCGCAAGAAGGATGACATATCCGCTCAGCGGACAGGAGAGGGCGTATGTCACATCCGCTTCGTGCGGCGGGGCCGCCCCCGTGACGGCCGATGAGCTGTGCTTCCTCCCGGCACGGGAGATGGCCGATCTCGTCCGCACCGGGCAGGTGTCGGCGGTGGAGCTCGTCCGTGCCCACCTCGACCGGACCGACGCCGTGAACCCGGTCGTCAACGCGATCGTGACGCTCGTGCCGGAACAGGCGCTCGCCGACGCCGCCCGGGCCGACCAGGACCGCGCTGCCGGCCGCCTGCGCGGTCCGCTGCACGGGATACCGGTGGCGCACAAGGACACCCACCGCACCGCCGGCCTCCGCACCACCTACGGCTCGCGCATCTTCGCCGACCACGTCCCCGACGACGACGAGCTCGTCGTCGAACGCATCCGCGCGGCAGGCGCGATCACGATCGGCAAGACCAACGTCCCCGAGTTCGCGGCCGGCTCGCACACGTTCAACGAGGTGTTCGGGCTCACCCGCAACCCCTACGCGCTCGACCGGTCGGCGGGTGGCAGCAGCGGCGGTGCGGCCGCAGCTCTGGCCTGCGGGATGCACCCGCTGGCCGACGGCAACGACATGGGGGGCTCGCTGCGCAACCCGGCGTCGTTCTGCAACGTCGTCGGCCTGCGGCCGTCGTCCGGACGGGTGCCGCAGTACCCGTCGGTGCTGCCGTGGTCGAGCCTGACCGTTCCCGGCCCGATGGCCCGCTCGGTCGACGACGTCGCGCTGCTGCTGTCGGTGATCGCCGGGCCGGACCCGCGGTGCCCGATCAGCCTGGCCGACGACCCTCGAACGCTCGACGGCCCACTCGAGGTCGACCTGCACGGGGTGCGGGTGGCGTGGGCGCCGGACCTCGGCGGCGCGGTGGCGCTCGATCCGGCCGTCGCGGACGTGCTCGCACGACAGGTGGGCGTCCTCGAAGGCCTCGGCTGCACGGTCGTCGAGGAGCACCCCGACCTCGCCGGCGCCGACGAGGTCTTCCGCACCCTGCGCGCGTGGCAGTTCCAGCTCGCCTACGGCGACCTGCTCGACGCGCACCGGGACCTGGTCAAGCCGAGCCTGGTCGCGAATATCGAGGCCGGCCGTGCACTGCGCGCCGAGGACGTCGCCCGCGCCGAGCGCACCCGCGGCGAGCTGTGGGAACGGATGCGCTCGTTCTTCGCCGGCTACGACGTCCTCGTCGCCGCGGTCAGCCCGGTGCCCCCGTTCGACGCCCGGCTCGAGTACCCCCGCCTCCCGGCGGCCGGCGACGGCGGCCCCGCGGGCGGGGCCGGATACCTCGACTGGATGCGCCTCGCCTACTGGATCAGTGCGACGGGATGCCCGGCGTTGTCGGTACCGGCCGGTTTCACCGACGACGGGCTGCCCGTCGGCATGCAGATCGTCGGCCCACCCGGCGCCGACCGGCGGGTCCTCGAGATCGGCCACATGTTCGAGACGTCCACCGGGCACGGCCGCCGGCGGCCGCCCGTCGTCGACGCGACGGCTGCGGCCGTCGCGGGAGGAGAGTCCCGATGAAGATCGCCCACATGAGCTGGCGGCAGGTCCAGGAGGCCATCGATCGCGAGGCCCTGGTCATCCTGCCCACCGGCGCCACCGAGGCGCACGGCGCGCACATGCCCAACGACGCCGACACCCACCAGGCCGAGCACGTCGCGACGCTGGTGGCGGAGCGGCTCGGTGCCGTCGTCGCCCCGCCCCTGCCCTACGGGATCTCGAAGACCTTCGAGTCGTTCACCGGCACGATCTCCCTGTCGGTGCCGCTCTACCAGGAGCTCGTCTACGAGGTCGGGACGGCGCTGATCAAGCAGGGGTTCCGCAAGCTGCTGATCCTCAACGGGAACCGGCCCAACGGGACCGCGAACGACGCGGTGGCCCGGCGGTTGATCGACGACCTCGACACGACCTTCGCCCCGACGGTGACGGCCGTCAGCTACTGGGAGCCCGCGGCGGCCCGGATCCACGCGCTGCGCCGGTCCGAGGTCGGCGGCATGGGCCACGGCTGCGAGTTCGAGACGTCGTTCCAGCTCGCCGTCCGCCCGGAGCTCGTCGACATGGCCGCGATCGAGGGGGTGGCGACGCCGCTGGTCGGTTGGGACCTCGTCGCCCCGGTCACGCCGTCGCGGACGTACACGACCCGGCCGAGCCCCTCGACCAACGACACCTCGATCTTCGGTGACCCGCACGTGGCGTCCGCGGAGAGCGGCCGTGCGTTCCTCGACGCCGTCGTCGAGGAGCTCGTCGTCATGATGACCGACATCCGGCCGTCCTACGCCGACCGACGGGTGCCCGCCGGCACGCCGTAGCGGGAGGACGTCCACGCCTCGCGGGCCGCGGCCGACCAGCCGCCGCGGCCCGCGTCGGCATGTCCGAACCCGTTCGCGCGCATGCAGTTCCGGGTGCCGGGTCACCCGTCGCGGGTGAGGGGTTCGGCCCGAGGGGTCACCCGCCCCGTGTGTCGACTCGATCTCCGTGACGCCCGACACTGTGGACCGGAGCCGGACATGACGCCCCCACCTCACCGCCGAGAAAGGGACCTCCACCATGACGCTCACCGACCTCCCGGACGAGTCCGCGTTCACCTCGCGGGTCAACGAGTTCAACGCCGACGGCGAGGCCCGGATCTACCGCTCGTTGCGGCACTTCTGGCATCCCATCGCCTACGCCGAGGATCTCGGGGACACGCCGATCCGGGCGACGCTCATGGGGCAGCAGCTGGTCGTCGTCCGGTTGGACGGCGAGGTTTGTGTTTTCGACGACCTGTGCGCGCACCGCGGGTCCGCACTGTCGATCGGCACCGTGATCGGCGGCCGCGAGCTGCAGTGCCCTTACCACGGCTGGCAGTACGACGGCAGCGGCCGCTGCACCCTCGCACCCCAGCGCCCCGACCTCGCGGGCCACCTCCGGGCGAGCGTGCACAAGTACCTGTCGGCGGAACGCTACGGGCTGATCTGGGCCTGCCTGGTCGACGAGCCGTACTACCCGCTGCCGGAGTACCCCCAGTTCGACGACCCGGGGCTGCACCACATCGCGTGCCGTCCGCTGACCGACTGGGACTGCAGCGCGCCACGCCGGGTCGAGAACTACACCGACTACTCGCACTTCGCGATCCTGCACGACGGTTACCTGGGCGACGCGTCGCAGCCCGCGGTGCCGGGCCACGACGTCTGGCGCGACGAGAACCGCCTCGAGAACCTGCAGGACAAGAAGACGCTCGTGCGGGTGCCGGTCGACTCGGCGGCCTGGGGCGGCAAGGACCTGCCCGAGGACCCGTACGTCTACTTCTCCATCGACTGGCGGGTGTTCATGCCGCTGACCTGCATGCTCAACATCGTCTTCTCCGACGGCAACAAGTACAACCTGCTGTTCCACCCGACCCCGCTGGGCCCGCGCAGCATCCGCAACTTCACCATCGCCGGCCGCGACTTCGGCGACCCGGCGAAGGCCGACGAGGAGCTGGGTGGGTTCGTCCACTTCATCTACGAGCAGGACCGCCCGGTGGTCGAGTCGCAGCGCCCCGAGGAACTGCCCGAGGACCTGTCCGAGGAGATGCACCTCAAGGGCGTCGACAAGTACTCCATCGAGTACCGGCGCTGGTTGTTCGAGCTGGCCGAGAAGCTCGGCGGCAGCTGAAACCGGCGCGACCGGCCCGACGGAGAAGGAGGAGACATGGCGGACGTGACGATCGACTGGGACCGGTGCATCCATTCGGGGATGTGCACCACGATCGCGGCGAACGTGTTCGGGATGGGGCCCGACGCGCGGCTGGTTGTGCTGCACCACACCGTGACCGGCGCCGACCTCGACAGCGTGCACGACGCCGCGGCCTGCTGCCCGGTCGACGCCATCGGCGTCGCGGCCGAGGGCTGAGGGCACCGGGATGGGGACGCGGCGGGTGGTCGTCGCCGGCGGCGGGCTGGCCGCGGTGCGGGTCACTGAGTTCCTCAGGCGCAGGGGATTCGACGGGTCGGTCGTCGTGCTCGGTGACGAGCCGCACCTGCCCTACGACCGTCCGCCGCTGTCCAAGGAGGTCCTCACCGGGAAGGTCAAGCCGCAGGACGCCACGTTCAAGGACGAGCAGGCCTTCGCCGACCTCGACGTCGAGCTGCGTACGGGTTGCGCGGTCCTCGGTCTCGACCCCGGGCGCCGCGTCGTCGAGACCGCCGCGGGTCCGGTGCCCTACGACGACCTGGTCGTCTGCACGGGCGCACGGCCCCGGCCGGTCCCGTGGGACATCCCAGCGGAGGGCGTGTTCGCGCTGCGGACCGTCGACGACGCGGCGGCGATCCGGGCGGAGCTCGAACGGTGCCCGACCGTCGTCGTCGCGGGGGCCGGGTTCGTCGGTGCCGAGGTGGCGTCCAGCGCGCGGGCGCTGGGGCTCGACGTCACCGTCGTCGAGGTGCAGCCGACGCCGCTCGTGCGGGCCGTGGGGCCCCGGGTGGACGCGGCGTTCGTGTCGATGCACCGCGACAACGGCACCGACCTACGGTGCGGGGTCGGCATCGCCGAGGTCCTGGGCCGCGGGCGGGTCGAGGCGGTCCGGCTCAGCGACGGCAGCGTGCTCCCGTGCGACCTGCTCGTCGCCGGCCTCGGCGTGGTGCCCAACGTCGAGTGGCTCGCGGGGTCGGGCCTGCGCATCGACGACGGCCTGGTGTGCGACGAGCAGCTGTGCGCGGGCCCGTCGAACATCCACGCCGCGGGTGACGTCGCGCGCTGGACCGACACTTCGACCGGGCGGACGGCGCGCGGTCAGCAGTGGATGGTCGCGGTCGAGCAGGCCCGCCACGTCGCGAACCGGCTCACCGGCGGCACGCCCGGCCCGTTCACCAGCGGACGCTACTTCTGGACGCACCAGTACGGCCACCACTTCCAGTTCGCCGGCGACCCGTGCGCCCCGGATGTCCGCATGCTCTGCGGTGGGCTGGAGGCCGACGAGTTCGTGGTCGGCTACGGCGACGGCGGGCGCCTGGTCGGGGTGCTGGCCAAGAACCGGTCGGCCGCGTTCGTCCGCGCCAAGACGGCGATGGACCGGGGTGTGGCGTGGGCCGACGTGCACGCGGCGGTTCTCGGCTGACCTGTCACCCCCTGCCGGGGCCGGGCCGCACGATGCCCAGCGCGACGCCGCGCGCCACCGCCTGCCGTCGGCTGCTCACACCGAGCTTGCGGTAGACGTTCTTCAGGTGGGTCTTCACGGTGTTGACCGACACGAACATCTCGGCGCCGATCTCGGCGGCGGTGAGCATTGCCGCGAGGTGGCCGAGGACCTCGGCCTCCCGGTCGGAGAGCACCTCCGCGCCGGGGGCGGCCGTCCCGGCCACGGCGGCGTCGTCGGACCCGAGCAGGTCCGCCACGAACCGCCGGTGCGCCGGGCAGCCACGGTGGGCCTCGAGCAGCGCCCGCGCCGCGTCGAACTGCAGGAACGGCTGCCGGTAGTCGCCGGGAAGTGCGAGGTCCAAGGCGTCCTCGAGGACGCGGTCGGCATCGTCAGGACGGCCCAGCTCCGCGGTCAGGACCGCCGTCAGCACACGGGCCTGCAGGTGCTGGTCCAGGAACCCGCTCCCGGTGCCGCCGGGCGCCGACCCCACGACTGCCAGTGCGCCGGCGACGTCACCACGGGCCCTCGCCAGCTCGGCCTCGGCGACCGCGAGGCCCACCGACCGCTGCCCGCCGCGATGGGGGGCGAGGCGGCGGTCCGCCTCGTCGAGCCGGCCCGTCGCCACCAGGAGCCGGACGACCTCGGCCCGGATGTAGGAGCGGAAGACGAAGCGGTCGATGACGTCGCCGAGGTTGCCCTCCGCGGCGGCCAGGAGCGCGAGGGCGGCGTCGCGGTTGCGGCGCAACGACTGCACGAGGCCTTGCACCATGTGGATCGCCGCGAGCAGGGCGGCGTCACCGCTCGGCGCGGCCAGCTCGGCCCGGTCCAGGTAGAGGTCGGCCTCGTCGAGCCGGTTCCACAGGAAGTGCGCCCAGCCCAGGGCGTGCCACGTGACGGCCATCTGCGGCGTCGCGCCCCAGCCGCGCCGTTGTGCGAGCTCGACGGCCTCCTGCGCCGCGTCGACGGCCTCCACGGGCCGGTCCTGCGCCGTCAGGACCACGGCCAGCTGGCTCAGGAAGCCCGTGACCAGATAGTCGTGGCCAGTCGTCCGGGCGATCCGGAGGCCCTCGCGCAGGATCTCCTGCGACGCGCCACGACGCCCGGTGAAGTACTCGCACACGCCGAGAGCGAGCAGGGCCATGGCCCGCAACGGGTCGTCGACCTCCAGGGCGGGAGACGCCAGCACGGCCTCGCCCGCGTGCCGTGCCGCGTGGATGTCGCCGCCGAGCTGGGCCAGCCGCAGCCGCACCGTCGCGGCCACCGCCGCGGCCCTGGTCCGGTCAGTGCCGTCGAGACCGCCGAGCAGCTGCTCCCCGGTCTCGACGTCGGCCTGCGCGAGCCGGTCGCGTCCCGACTCCAGGTGTAGGACCGCGCGCACGAGGACGAGCTCGGCGTCCCCGGACACGGTGTTGCGGGGCAGCAGGTCGAGCACCCGGGTGAGCGTCGTGAGCTCGCCGTCGAGCACGAGGCGCAGCCACACCCTGCCGAGGGCGAGCCGGGCGGTCGCGAGGTCGCCGCCGTCGACGGCGTGCCGGACGGCTGCCACCGGGTCGCCGCGCGCGGCGTGCCAGCGCGCCGCCGTGCGGTGCTGGGCCCGCATCAGCTGCGGGTCGTCGCGGCGCAGCGTCGAGCGCAGGGTCTCGGCGAACAGCTGGTGGTAGCGGTACCAGGGGCGCCGCCCCTGGATCCCGATGAGCGTGTTGGTCCGGGCCATCGTCTCGAGCAGCTGCTCGGAGTCGGCCCGGCCGGTCAGCGCGTCGGCCAGGTCGGCGGTCAGCGTGTCGGCCACGCAGGTGAGCAGCAGGAACTCGCGCGTCACCGGGTCCTGGCGGTCGAAGACCTCGTTGATGAAGTACTCGGCGACGACCGCTTCCTCCCCCGTCAGGTCCGTGAGGGTGGCGGGCGGGCCCGCGGTACCGGACATCGCCAGCTCCGCGAGCCGTACGCCGGCGGGCCACCCCTCGGTGCGCTGCAGCAACCGCGCGGTGTCCGCCGGGGCGACCTCGTGTCCCGCGGCGTCGAGGACGGACGAGAGCTCGGCGTCGGTGAACGCCAGCGCGGCCGCGTTGATCTCCAGGACCTCGTCGAGGACGCGCATGCGGCCCAACGGGATTCCGGGCAGGAACCGGCCCGACAGGACGAGCCGGAAGTTCGGTGGCGCGTGCGCGACCAGGTAGGTGAGCGCCGCCGGGATGCTCGGCTCGCCGATCTCGTGGACGTCGTCGATCATGAGGCAGACCGGTTCGGGGAGCGCGGCGAGCACGTCGATCATCTCGGCGACGAACCGCGCGTCGTTCGACGTGGCGCGGGTGGGTCGCATCGTCGAGAGCGCATGGTCGGGGTGCAGGGCCAGCGCGTGCGCCATCGTCGTGATCACGTGCGACCAGAAGCGGACCGGGTCGTCGTCCTCGCCGTCGACCGACAGCCAGGCGACGACGCGATCGTCGGCGGGCTGCTGGAGCCATGTCGACAGCAGCGTGGTCTTGCCCCAGCCCGCCGGGGCCACGACCGTCACGAGCGGGTAGCGGCTGCCGTCCTCGAGTAGGCGGAACAGCCGCGGCCGTGGCACCACGGCGCCCCGGGAGGTCGGCACGACGATCTTGCGCGCGACCAACGGGTCGGGCATCGGCGCCCCGTTCCGTCCCTGCGCCGCGTCGCGCATGGTTGCTCCTGTGGTCGGGACAGACGTCCAGCCGCGTGGTTCAAGGTCTGAACCTTAAAGCCGGACAGCAACGGAGGTCCATCGTCCGTGCGTCGGTGCGCGAGTGCGCGATCTGGCGGGCCCCGGTGCGCGCAACGGCGGGTCACGGCTGGTCACGGCGCCTACAGTCTGTGCAGGCCCGACCGGGTCGCCGGACCGAGGAGGTGGCGGATGGTCGTGAGTCGTGCGACGGCCCTGCCCGCACGCCACCTCACCGCGGCGGCGGAGGTCGACGACCGGGACGGGTTCGCCTCGCTCCTGGGGTCGACGTTCGCGCCGGTCCGCGTCCGGCCGCTCGCCGACGGGACGTTCCGCAGCTCGCTGCGCAGCGCGGCCGCGGGCGAGGTCCGGGTCTCGGCGATGAGCGGCAGCCCGTGCGTCGTGACCCGGGACGCCGACCTGATCCGCGCCTCGGATCCCGGCTTCCTGACGGTCGCGCTGCACCGGGCGGGACGGGCCGCTGTCGCCCAGGACGGGCGGCACTGTCTGGTGGGGCCCGGTGACCTGGTCAACTACGTCACCTCGCGACCGTACGAGCTGACGTTCTGGGAGCCGTACGAGACGGTCGTGATCACCGTCCCGCTGGCGGCGCTGGGGTCGCACGCGGACACGTTGGCCGGGCGCACGGCGATCGCCGTCGCCACCGACAGCGGGCCCCGCGACGTGGTGGGGACCCTGTTCGAGGGGCTCGCCGCGAAGATCGGCGACTGCACCGCGGGCGAGGCGAACTGCAGCAAGGAGTACCTCGCCGACGCGATCGTGTCGCTGGTGCTCGCGGAACTGGTCGACATCCCGCCTCTCGGCGCCGGGGAGGACCTCGCCGACCGGATGCTGGCGCACTGTCTGTCGCACCTGTCCGATCCGCGCCTCACGGTCGAGTCGGTGGCGCGTGCGCACGGGGTGTCGGTGCGGTACCTGCACAAGGTCCTCGCGCCGCGCGCGATCACGCTGTCGGCCTGGATCCGGCGGCAGCGGCTGGAACGCATCTGCCGGGACCTGGCCGACGAGTCGCTGTCGGGCCGCACCGTCTCGGCGATCGCCGCGCGCTGGGGGATGACCGACGCCGGGCACCTCAGCCGTGCTCTGAAGTCGGAGTTCGGCGTGACGGCGACCGAGATCCGCCGCTCGGGCCGCTGGGAGCGCGGCGGCCCGCGCCCCGCCGCGGGGCTCGCCACCGCCTGACCCCGGCCGTGTCACCTGTGGCTCCGTTCGACCTGCACTGTCCACTGTGTACGAAGGGAGACCGTCATGTCCGCTCCGAAGGTCGCGATCGTCACCGGCGCCTCGCGCGGGATCGGTGCCGGGGTCGTCGAGGGCTACCGCAAGCTGGGGTACGCCGTCGTCGCGACGTCACGCTCCATCGGCCCGTCCGACGACCCGCAGGTGCTCACCGTCGCCGGCGACCTCGCCGAGCCGGGGACCGCGGACCGCGTCGTCGATGCCGCGCTCGACCGTTTCGGGCGCATCGACTCCCTGGTCAACAACGCCGGCGCGTTCCTCGCCAAGCCGTTCACCGCCTACACCGACGAGGACTTCGCGACGGTCGTGAGCCTCAACCTGGCCGGCTTCTTCGCCGTCACCCGTCGTGCCGTCGTGCCGATGGTCGAGCAGGGGTCGGGGCACGTCGTCACGATCACGACGTCGTTGGTCGACCACGCCCTGAGCGTGGTGCCGTCCGTGCTCGCGGCGCTGACGAAGGGCGGCCTCGACGCCGCCACCCGGTCGCTCGCCATCGAGCTCGCCGCAGCCGGGGTCCGGGTCAACGCGTTGTCGCCGGGGATCATCAAGACCCCGATGCACCCCGTCGAGGCGCACAGCGCCTACGCGGGACTGCACCCGTTGGGGCGCATGGGGGAGATCGACGAGATCGTCCACGGCGTCATGTATCTCGAGACCGCGGCGTTCGTGACGGGGGAGACCCTGCACGTCGACGGCGGCCAGAGCGCGGGACACTGAGCGCGGTGCCGGCAGCAGAGCTGAAGTCGTTGCGCGCCAACGCCCGCGAGTTCGCCGGTGACGTCCTGTCGAAGGCGCGTGAGACAACCGAGGCGCTCCCGACGGCGACCGAGCGCTACCGGGCGACCCGCCCGTTCTACGAGCAGCTGGTCGCGGCCGGGTTCCTGCGCGCGCTGATCCCGCAGGCCCTCGGCGGCGACGGGACCGGGGCGTCGGCCGCCGCGGTCCTCGCCGAGGAACTCGTCGCGGGCGACCCGAGCGTCGCGCTCAATCTGTTCTCGACCGGACTCGGCCTCACCCCGCTGCTGCGGGCCGGCAACGCGGACCAGCACGCCCGGTACCTGCCGCCGTTCCTGGCGACGACCGGTGCCCCGCTCGCATCGCTCGCCCTCAGCGAACCCGGTGGCACCGCGAACCTGGACGAGCCCGGCCCCGACACCGGCCTGTGCACGACCGCCCGCCGCGAGGACGGGCACTGGGTCGTGAACGGGCAGAAGCAGTGGGTCTCGCACGCGACCGGCTGGGGCGGCACCGGGCCGGACCTGATGACCGTCGTCGCCCGCGCCGGCGACGACCCGGCCACCGCCCTCGTCGTGCTGCTGGTCCCCGGCCCGGTCGACGGCCTGCGCATCGACGCGGTGCTCGACCCCCTCGGACACCGCTCGCACCTGCTGCCGCGGTTCTCGCTCGTCGACGTCCGGGTGCCCGAGGCCGACCTCGTCGGCGAGGTCGGTGACGGGCTCGGCATCGTCACCGCGGCGTTCGGTGGCGCGCTCATCGGCGCCTGCGCGGCGGGTGTCATGCGGGTCGCGTTCGACGCGGCGCTGGCCTTCGCCCGCACCGACCGCCGCGGCGGGCGGGTCCCGGTCGTCGAGCACCAGGGTGTCGGGTTCCTGCTGGCCGACGTCAAGACCCGCATCGAGGCCGTCCGCAGCCTCACCTACCGGGCCTGCGCCGCCCTGGACGCGGGATCGCCGGCCGCGGAGGAACTGTCCGTGCACGCCAAGGTGTTCGGGTCCGAGGCCGCGGTGCAGTCGCTGCTCGACCTCATGCGCGTCGTCGGCGTCGACTCCTACGGCCACCACCTCCCCCTCGCCGGGCTCGTCCAGGACGCGCTGGCGTATCCGCTGTTCAGCGGGGGCAACATCGGGTTCCGACGCCGTCGCCTGCAGGCCCTGCTCGCCGACCCCACCTACGACCCGTGGGCGACGATCGACGTCTGACCAGGGCGCCCGTCCCACATCGCGGGAAGAATTGTCCGTGTTGACAGGCGCCGGGTTGCGGAACCTACAGTCGACGTACGGCGCGGAACCCCCTCGCCGGCACCATCCAGAGCGGCTGAGAGACCCGGCTCGACGACGCCGCAGCAACCCCCCGCCTCGCGCGGGTGCGGGTGCTCCCGCCGGGTGCGATGGAGGAAGCGATGAGCCCGGAGCGGTGGTCACGTCGGCGCCACGTCGACTTCGGCAGGACCGAGGCCGCGCTCTGTCGGTGACGCCGCGCGCGTCCCTCCGCTGACACCCGCCACCCGGCCGAGGCCGGACCAGGCGTGGGTGCGGACGGTGTCGCGCAGCCGCCCTCACCGTTCACCCTTCCCGGAGTGCCGCCATGACCCGTGCCGTCCCGTCCCCGCCCTCCGCGTCCCCCTCGGGCGCATCTCCACGTGAGCGCCGCCGCGCCGACATCGCCGCCCGTCTCCTGGACGGGCTGGAGTCGCTGCTGACCCGCCACCGGGCGCTGCTGGTGGAGCCCGACATCAGCGCGCTGCACGCCGAGCTGATCGCCGCCGAGGTCGCGCACGAGCTGGAGCTGGCCCGCGCGGCACTTCAGCGCACGCCGTCGCTGACGGCGGTCCCCGCTGGACCTGGGGCGCGGCGTGCGTCGGCGCCCGCGGCGGCGTGCCCGGCCGTGTCCACCACGATCTCCGTCGACGTCGCCGCCCGCGCGCAGCGGGAACGCCGGAACACGCCGTGACCGACGGCGTCGGATTCCAGGGGGTACGGCGCCGCCACGTCGACCTCTGCCGGACGTCGGGGGCGGGTTGTCGGCCCTGACGCCGTCGCCCGCGCCGCCGCCCATCTCCCCGCCGTTGCTTCCCCCGAGGACTCCCACTCCCATGAGCAGATCCCGTTCCCGATCCCCCTTGCGCGCCGCGGTCGCCGTGCTGGCCGCGGCCGCGTTCACCCTCGTCGCCTGTGGTGGCGGGGGTGCCGCGACCGACGCGGCCGACGCCGGTGCGCCCGTCGCGGGAGGGACGTTGCGGTTCGCCGTGTCGAGCGACCAGGGTTGCGTCGATCCGCAGCAGGTCGGCAGCAACGACTCGATCTACTCGCTGCGCCAGATCGTCGACTCGCTCACCGACCAGGATCCGGGGACGGGTGAGCTGCGGCCGTGGCTGGCCACGGCGTGGGAGTCCGCGCCGGACGCGAAGAGCTACACCTTCACCCTGCGCGAGGGGGTGACGTTCTCCGACGGCACCCCGCTCGACGCCGCGGCGGTGAAGGCCAACTTCGACCGGGTGCCGCAGATCGGTGCGCGCGGAACCCTGCCGAGGGGCTACCTGGCCGGCTACAGCGGCACGACCGTGGAGAGCCCGACGCGGTTCACGGTGTCGTTCCAGCAGCCCAACGTGCAGTTCCTGCAGGGCACGTCCACACACAGCCTGGGCATCCTGTCCCCGGCGACGGTGGCGAAGTCCGACGACGAGCGGTGCGCCGCGGTCGTGGGGTCCGGGCCGTTCACGATCACGAGCTACACGAAGAATGCGTCGCTGGTCCTGGCCAAGCGGACCGGTTATGCGTGGGGGTCGGCACTGTTCGCGCACCCGGGGGAGGCCTACCTCGACTCGATCGAGTTCAGGATCGTGCCGGAGTCGGGGGTACGGACGGGCAGCCTGCAGTCGGATGAGGTCGACGCGATCGGCAGCATCGGGCAGCAGGACGAGGCACTGCTGACCGACGCGGGCGCGCAGCTGCTCGCGAGGCCCAATCCCGGGCTCGCGTTCGGCATCGGGTTCAACCAGTCGAAGCCGATCGTCGGCGATCCGGCGGTTCGGCGGGCCCTGAGCCTGGCGATCGACCGGCGCGACATCGTCGGCACCGTCTACACGTCGCAGACGAAGGCGGCGACGAGCGTGCTGTCGTCGACGACGCCGTCCTACGCCGACGACTCGGCGACGTTGGGCTTCGACCTGGAGAAGGCGAAAGCGACGTTGCAGGCCGCGGGCTGGGTACCGGGGCCCGACGGGATCCGCGCGAAGGGCGGGCAGCGGCTGACGGTGACGGTCACGTTCGCCGCCAACGCAGGCACCAACAAGCCCACGCTGGAGCTGATCCAGCAGCAGGTCAAGGCCGCGGGTATCGACCTGCAGATCCAGGAGGTGCAGATCGCGCAGGTGTCGGTCGTGCAGCAGAGCGGGGACTTCACCGCGTTCTGGGGCAACCTGACCCGGGCCGATCCCGACATCCTGCGCAGCTCGTTCTCGACGGCCGGTGCGAACTACTACCGCATTCCCGACAGCCCGTTGGAGCCGCTGCTGCGGGCCCAGGCCGGTGAGACCGACCCCGCGAAGCGGACCGCGATCGTCGACCAGGCGCAGAAGACGCTGGTGGCGCAGGGCTTCTACGTGCCGGTCGTGGAGCTGACGACGGTGCTCGGCACGAGCGCGAAGGTCCACGGCATCACGTTCGACGCCTCCTCACGCATCCAGCTGCACGACGCGTGGAAGTCGGCGTAGTGCGGCCCGCGCGCCCGCGCTCACGGGCGCGGGCGGGCGGCGCCCCACCGCCCCCAGTGGACGACCTCGGCGACCGGGCGGCGCCGCGGTGCCGACCAGCGTCCCCGCGCCGGGTAACCCAGCGGGACGATGCCCACGGTGAGGGCGTCGTCGGGCACGTCGAGCAGGTCGTCGACCTCACGTTCGTGCGTGAGGTGGAACGAGGTGAGGACGCCGCCGATGCCGTGGGCGCGGGCAGCGAGCAGCAGCTGCTGCACCGCGCCGTAGATGGAGGCCCCGGCCCGCGGGTCGGTCGACCCGGCGGCCCCGAGCAGCACCGGGACGACCCACACCGGCGCCTCTGCGATGTGGCGCGCGAGGTGTTCGGTGGCGCGGTAGGACGCCGGGCTCAGGCCGGTGTCGGCCTGGTCACGGGCCGGATCCGACAGCTCGGCGCGCCGCACCCCGTAGGCCGCCTCCCAGCCCTCGCGATACCAGGCGGCCACCCGGTCCTTGACCTCGGGATCGGTGACGACGATCCAGCCCCAGCTCTGCCGGTTGCCCCCGGACGGGCCGCGGGTGGCGGCGTCGAGAAGCTCCCAGAGCACCTCCTCCGGGATCGGCCGGTCGGACAGGTAGCGCCGCGCGGGGGTGCTGAACAGCCCCTCGATCAGGCCGATGCGGTCGGCTGCGGGCCGGTCGGTCACGGGGTGCCTCCAGGGGCAGGACGGGACGGGCGGGACGTCGCCACCGTAGGCACGCCGGGACCGGCGGCGGCCGTTCCTCCCACCACGTGGACATCGGAGGGAGTCCTGTATGGACAGACGACGTGAGATTCTGATCGGTGTCGAGCTCGCGGGCGACGGTGCGCACCCCGCCGCGTGGCGGGAGGCGGCCCATCCGCCCGTGGACCTGCTCACGCCGGGGCGGCTGGCCGACACCGCGACGGCTGCGGAGTCGGCCGGCTTCGGCTTCCTGACCTTCGACGACGCGACGGCGGGCGCCCCGGGCGACGGCGTCGCCGGCCGGTTCGACCCGGTCGAGGCGGCCGCGTTCGTCTCCGCCCGCACCCGCCGCATCGGCCTCGTCCCGGTCGTCGACACCGCGCACGCCGAGCCGTTCCACGTCTCCAACCAGCTCTCGAGCCTCGACCACGCGTCGCTCGGCCGGGCGGGCTGGCTCGTCGGCACCGACGCGACCGAGGCCCGCGCCGCCGCCTACGGCGTCCGCCACGACCCCGACACGACCGCGCTCGCCCAGGAGGCCGCCGACGTCGTCGACGCCGCCCGCCGGCTCTGGGACTCCTGGCAGGACGACGCCGTCGTCGCCGACGAGGCCACCGGTCGCTTCCTGGACTCCGACCGCGTGCACCACGTCGACTTCCGCGGCGCGACGTTCTCGGTCCGCGGCCCCGCGCTGGTCCCGCGTCCGCCGCAGGGACAGGTCGTCGTCCTCGCCCCCGCAGGTGCACTGCCGGCGGACCTCGTCGACGTCGAGGTCGTCACCGCCCCCACGGCCGACGGGATCGTCACCGCCGCAGCCGGGGTCCGGGCCCCGCGGGTGCTCGCCGAGATCGAGGTCGTCCTCGACACCGACCTGCCCGCGGTCGTCCGGCTCGCCGCGCTCGACGCCCACACCCCGTGGCGGGCCGGGCCGCGGCTACGGCACGTGGGGTCGTCGGCGGGGCTGGTCGCGCTGCTGCACCGGCTCGCACCGCACGTCGACGCCGTCCGGCTGGTGCCCGCCGTCCTCGACCGCGACGTGCCCGTCCTCGCCGCCGAGGTGCTGCCCGCATTCGGTTCCGTCGGCACCGGGCACACCCTGCGCGACCGGCTCGACCTGCCGCGTCCCGCGGGCCGTTACGCGTCCTGAACCCGGAGGTCCCTCTTGGCATCCGCCGATCCCGCCCGCCCGCACGCCCGGCTGCACCTGGCCGGATTCTTCGGCTTCGGACCCGCCTATGTGTGGTCCGAGGCCGAACGCGACGACGTCTACTACGACTTCGCCGCGTGGCGCCGGCTCGCGCAGACCGCCGAACGCGGCCTGTTCAGCACCCTGTTCCTCGGCGACAGCCAGCGGTTGCGCGAACACCTCGGCCGGGTCACCGACCACTCCGTGACCGGGCGGCCCGACCAGCTGGTGCTGTTCGCCCACCTGGCCGCGGTCACGTCGCGGATCGGGCTCGTCGCCACCCTGAACACCACGTTCACCGACCCGGTCGACCTGGCGCGCAGGCTCGCCACCGTCGACGTGCTCAGCGGCGGCCGGGCGGGCTGGAACGTCGTCACCACCGACAACGAGTGGACGGGCGAGAACTTCCGCCGGGGCGGCGAGGTCGGTCACGCCGACCGCTACCGCAACGCCGAGGAGCACCTGGCGACGGTCGAGCAGCTGTGGGCGGCGTGGCCCGAGGGTGCCGCGGCGTCCGACACCGGAGCGACGTCGTGGTCGGCGCCGGGGGCGATCTCGCAGGTCGTGCGGAGTGCGCGGCGCGCCCGGCCGTCGCTGCCACCGAGCCCGCAGGGCCAACCGGTGCTGTTCCAAGCCGGGGAGTCGCCGGAGGGCCGTGACTTCGCCGCCCGGCACGCCGAGGGCATCTTCTCCCGCTACCTGCAGTTCGACGCCGCGCTGGACTTCGCCGACGACCTGCGCCGCCGCCTGGCACGGGCCGGGCGCCCCACCGACGACCTGCGCATCTTCCCGGCGACCCGGATCATCCTGGGCGACACCGCGTCCGAGGCCCGCGACCGCGCGGTGTGGTTCCGCGACCGGACGTGGAGCGACCGGCGGATCCGCGCCACCGTCGAGGCGGTGTGGGGCCACGACCTGTCCGACCACGACGTCGACGGGCCGCTCCCCGCGACCGACCCCGTGTCGCCACCCAGACGATCACCCATGGTGTGGTCAACAGCAGCGACCGGCCGCTGCGCACCGCCGCGGCCTGGCGGACGCTGGCCGCCGAACGCGGCTTCACGATGCGGCAGCTCGTGCTGCACCTGGGCGACACGGTCGAGTTCGTCGGGACGCCCGCGTCGGTGGCCGACGAGCTGGCCCGCTACGTGCGCGCCGGCGCGATCGACGGGCTCAACCTGCAGCCCAACTCGGTCCCCGGCGGCTTCGACGACGTCGTCGACCGCCTGGTGCCCGCGCTGCAGGACCGTGGCGTCTACCGCACGGAGTACGAGGGCACGACATTGCGGGAGAACCTCGGGCTCCGCCCGCGGTCGCCCGCAGGCACCGCCGCGCGTCGGCATGACGGCCCACCCCCGCACCGTCCTCGCGATCTGCCTGGCCACGGGATTCACGACCCTGCTCGACCAGGCGATCCTCACCGTCGCCGTGCCCGCGCTGCGCGCCGACCTCGGCGCCGACCGCAGCGACGTCCAGTGGATCCTCGCCGTCTACTCGTTGGCGTTCGGGCTCGCGCTCGTGCCCGCCGGGCGTCTCGGCGACGCGCTGGGTCGCGGGCGGCTGCTCGTCGGCGGGTTGGCGGTGTTCAGCGCGGCGAGCCTCGTCGGCGCGTTCGCGACCGCGCCGTGGCTGCTCGTCCTGGCGCGGCTGGTGCAGGGCATCGGCGCCGGGACGGCGAACCCGCAGGTCATCGCCCTGATCCAGGACACCTTCGACGGCCCGGCCCGCTCCCGCGCACTGGGGGCCTACGCGGCCGTCGCGTCGCTGTCGGCGCTGCTCGCGCCGCTCGTCGGCGGGGTGCTGCTCGCCGTCGCGGGGCCGGGCGTGGGGTGGCGGCTCGTCGTTGCCGTCAACGTCCCCTTCGGGATCGTGACCTGCGTGGTCGCCGCGGTGTGGCTGCGCGACCGGCGGAGGACCGCGGGCCGCCCGCACCTCGACGCCGTCGGCATCGGGCTGCTCACGCTCGTCACGCTGTGCGTGCTGCTGCCGGTGGCCGGGGCCGCGCTGCCGGCGGTGTGGGTCGCCGTCGGGATCGCCGCGGTCGCTGCCCTGGCAGCGTGGGAGCGGCGGGTCGAGCGCCGCGGCGCCGTCCCGATCCTGCTCCCCGCACTCGTCCGGTCACGCGGATTCGTGCTCGGCACGGTCGTCGCGATGTGCTGGTTCGGGTCGACGCTGGGGACGAGCGTCGTCGTCACCCTCGCGCTGCAGGAGGGGCTGGGGCTGAGCCCGCTGGTCGCGGGGCTGTACACGGTTCCGTCGGCGCTCGCGATGGGGGTGGCGTCTGCATCGGGCTGGCGGGTCGTCGCCCGTTGGGGCCGGGCGTCGGTGACGTTCTCGCTCGTCGTGCTGCTGGTCGTGCTCGTGGCGACGGTGGCCGCCGTGCTGACATTGCCCACCGCAGCGCTGCCGCTCGTGCTCGCCGGGTCACAGTTCCTCGCAGGCGCGGCCGGCGGGCTGATCACCGCGCCCAACCAGGGCCTCACCCTGGCCCTCGCCCCGCCCGGTGCGCACGGTCTCGCTGCCGGGTTCTTCCAGGTGGCGCAGCGTGTCTCGGCGACGATCTGCCTCGCGGCGTGCACCGGCATCGTCGTCGCGGCCACCGCGGGCGGCGGGACGGGCAGCGGGGGCTACCGCGGTGGCGTCGCCCTCGCGCTCGGCCTGGCTGCCGCGCTCACCACGGCGGCGGTGGGCGCGTCGCTGCTCGACGGCCGCCGCCACCGCACGCCGGTCGGCACCGTCCCCGGACGGTCGTGATCCGTGGTGATCCCGGCCGACCGGTACGGACAGGTACGCGAACCGATCCCGCGATACGGTCAGCGGGGCCGGTCACCTTGCCCCGACGTCCACGATCGGGTGGGATCGAGGCATGTCGCGGACGCTGCTCGAGCCGTTCTGGCCGGGCCGTCGCGCGCACGCCTACGACCAGCACTGTTGCTGAGGCCGATCCCGCGCACCCGTGCGTCGTGGCACCGGCCCGCCAGTCGCCCGGTCCGCCGTGTCCCAGGAGCCTCCGTGCCCGATCTCCACCCGTCCGCTCCCGTCCCGGCGCCACCGCCGACCGGCGTCGACGACCGTTGCCGCACAGCCAGAGGAAGGACCCGAACGTGACCCCGTTGTCGGTACTGGACCCCGCACGCGACGCCGAACAGCTCGGCTGCCAGCGCGTCCGGTTCGCCGAACGCCACGTCGACCCCTGTGCCGTCGGTGCGGCCCCCGCGTTGCTCGCCGACGCGTGGACGGTGGGGGAGCGGGCCGCCTGATGGCCGGGAACGTCGGGATCACCCTCACCCCGCCGGTGTCGGCGTCGACCGACCCGGGCAACACCGTCGACGACGTCGTCGGGCGAGCCCGCGCGGCCGCCGCGACCGGGGTCGGCTCGGCGTGGATCGGGCAACGGCCCGACCTCGACGCCACCCTGCTCGCCGCGGTCGTCGGACGTGAGGTGCCGGAGTTGACCGTCGGCGTCTCGGTGGTGCCGATCTTCACCCGGCATCCGCTGGTGACGGCGTCGGCCGCGCTCACGGCCCAGGCCGCCACCCACGGCCGGTTCCGGCTCGGCCTCGGTCTCGGTGCGGCGTTCATGACCGAGCCGGTCTACGGCGTGCCCCACGTCCGCCCGGTCGACCGGCTGCGCGAGTACCTCACCGTGCTGCGTTCCGTGTTCGCCGGCGACGCGGTCGACCACCACGGCGCCGAGCTGACCGCCGCCGCGAGCGGGGTCGGGACGGCCGGTGCGCGCCCGGCGGTCCCGCTGTACGTCGCCGCCATGGCCCCGCGGACGCTGCAGGTCTCCGGCGAGCTCGCCGACGGCATCCTGCCCTACCTCGCCGCACCCGAGGTGCTCGCCGAACACGTCGTCCCGGCGCTGACCGCGGCCGCGGACGCGGCGGGCAGGCCGCGACCGCGCGTCGTGGCCTTCGTGCCGGCCGCCGTCGTCACCGATCCCGACGCCGCGCGCGACGCCGTCACCACATCGCTCACCCGCTACGGAGCCGTCCCGTCCTACCGACGCGTCCTCGACCTGGCCGGTGTGGACAGTGCGGTGGAGCTGGCGCTGCTCGGCGACGAACAGGCCGTCGCCGACGGCGTCCGCGGATACCTCGACGCCGGTGCGGACGAGGTCGTGCTCAGCGTCCTCGACGGCGCAGAACCCGATGCGGCGCAACGCACCTGGGCGCTGGCCGGTGAACTCTAGCAATCGGAGGTTCCCATGACCGCACACGTCCCCGGCGGTGGGCTCGTCGCCGCCGTCGAGCTCGACGGCGACGGTGCCCACCCGGCCGCGTGGCGGTGGTCCGGGCGAGCGCCGGCCGACGTCCTCGGCCCGGCCGCGCTGCGCTCGGTCGTGCGGACCGCGGAGGACGCCGGGTTCGCCCTCGCGACCTTCGCCGACGGACCACTGCCGCCCAGCAGCGGTCTCGACGCCGCGGGCCGGCTCGAGGCGGGCACCCGCGCCGCGTTCGTCGCGACCACGACCCGCAGCCTCGGCCTGGCCCCGACGCTGCACGTCGCCACGACCGAGCCGTTCCACCTCGCGACGCAGCTGGCGGCGCTCGACCACGCGACCAACGGCCGGGCCGGCTGGGTCGTCGGCACCGCGAACGACGCCGCGTCGGCCGCGACCGTCGGCGCCGTCCCGCTCGGCGACGACGCGTTGCACCGCGAGACCGCCGACGTCGTCGACGTCGCACGAGCGCTGTGGGACTCCTGGGAGGACGACAGCGTCGTCCGCGACGTCGCCACCGGCCGCTACCTCGACCCCGACAAGGTCCACCACGTGGACTTCACCGGGGCCCGGTTCACCGTGAAGGGGCCGCTGATCACGCCCCGCCCTCCCCAGGGGCAGATCGTCGTGATCGCCGACGCGGCGCTGGGCATCGCCGACCGCGCCGACGTCGTCCTCGTGCGGGGGACCGACCCCGACGACGTCGCCGCCGCCGCGACCCGGGCCAGGGACGCCGGTGCGCCCCGCGTGTTCGCCGAGGTCGACGTCGTCCTCGACGGCTCCGACCCGGCTGCTGCCGCCCGCCTCGCGGCGCTCGACGCCGACACCGTGTGGCCCCCGACCGGCCGGCTGCGCCACGTCGGGACCCCCGCCGGTCTCGTGACGGTGCTGAAGCGACTCGCGGGCAGCGTCGACGGGGTCCGGTTCCACCCGGCCGTCCTGGCCGTCGACCTCCCGCTCCTCGCGACCGAGGTGCTGCCGGGACTCCGCGACCTGCTGCGTCGCCCCGGACGCACACTGCGCGCGTCCCTCGGACTGCCCCGTCCAGCCAACCGCCACGTCGCCGCTGGGAGCCCCGCGTGACCGACCGACCCTCCACCGAGCCGCAGGTCCACCTCGGTGTCTTCCTCACCGGCGTCGGACCGCAGCTGATCTGGGCCCACCCCGACGCCGCGCCGCACATGGCGATCGAGACGTTCGTCGACGTCGTACAGCTCCTCGAACGCGGCCTGTTCGACGCGTTCTTCCTCGGCGAGGGCCTGCGCGTGCGGGAGAACCGCGGCCGCCCCTACGACCTCGACGTCGCCGGCCGCCCCGACGCCATCACCCAGCTCGCCGCCCTCGCCGGTGCGACGAGCCGGATCGGTCTCGTCGCCACCCAGAACACGACCTACAACGAGCCGGCCGACCTCGCCCGCCGCCTCGCCAGCCTCGACCTGCTGTCCGACGGCCGCGCCGGCTGGAACATCGTCACCACCGACAACGCGTGGACCGGCGAGAACTTCCGGCACGGCGGCTGGCTCGAGCACGCACGCCGCTACGAGCGGGCGGGCGAGTTCGTGGAGGCCGCGAAAGCGCTCTGGGCCGCGTGGGAACCCGACGCCGCGCAGGACGCCCGTGCCAAGAGCTGGAGCCGCCCCGGCGCCATCGCCGACGTCCGACGGGCCACCGACCTCGTCCACCTGACCGCGACCCCGACGGTGCCCGGCAGCCGCCAGGGCCGTCCGGTCCTGTTCCAGGCGGGTGACTCCGCAGGCGGCCGGGACCTCGCCGCGCGCCACGCCGACGTCGTCTTCACCGCCCACACCGAGTACGACGCCGCGCTCGCCTACGCCACCGACCTGCGGGAACGCCTCGCCCGCCACGGTCGGTCGCCGGACTCGCTGCGCATCCTGCCCGGCGCCGGTGTGGTACTCGGCGACACACCCGCCGACGCGGAGGACAAAGCGCGCTGGGTCCGCGAGGAACAGATCACCGGGCCGCGCGCACTCGCCTACTTCGAGCAGTACTGGGGGGCCGACCTGTCCGGGTACGACCCCGACGGGCCGCTGCCCGACATCGAACCCAGCGCCGACGAGCTCGACCCGTCCCGCGGCACGATCTCCATCGACCGGCGCAAGGGCAAGCTCGACCTGATCGCCCGCTGGCGCGAGCAGGCCGCGGCGCAGGGGCTGTCCATCCGGCAGCTCGCCCTGGAGGTGTCGCCCGGGCACCCGTCCTTCGTCGGCACGCCCGGCCAGGTCGCCGACGAGTGGGCGCGCTTCGTCCGCACCCGCGCCGTCGACGGGTTCAACCTGCTCCCGTACCTGATCCCGCAGTCGCTCACCGAGATCGTCGAGAAGCTGGTCCCCGCGCTGCAGGACCGCGGCGTCTACCGCACCGAGTACACCGGCGGCACCCTGCGCGACCACCTCGCCCTGCCGCCCGTCGACGACACCGGCCCGCGCTGACCTCAGGCGGCGGGCCTGCGCCACATCGAGACGTGGCGCTCGCTCTCGGAGGTGAACGGCGTGCCCCGCCAGTCGCCGCGCCGACCACGTCGTCGGCGGACATGCCGGCGTGGTCGTCGTCGCGCGTCGCCCCACGCGTCGCTGTCCCGCACCTCGCCGCCCGGCATTCCTGCGCGGCCGGCCGGCCGGCGCCGGCGATCGAGAGTCGCGCCCCGCACACGCATTGCATCCCGGACGTGCGGGCACCGAGGATCGGCCGATGACCGACTACCCCGACCTGCGTGCCGTCGTCGATCTGGAGCTGGCGCTGCAGGACCGTGCGGTCCGGGGCTCCCGGCGCCTCGCCGGTGAACTGCTCGACCCGCAGTTCCACGAGTTCGGCGCCTCGGGCCGAGTGTGGGACCGGGAGTCGATCCTCGACATGATGGCTGCCGACGACTCCCCGCCACCGCGTTGCGACGACATGGTCGCGACCCGCCTGGCCGACGACGTCGTCCTGCTCACCTACCGCACCGGCGCCCCGGGCCGCCCCGCGCTGCGCAGCTCGTTGTGGCGTCGCCGCGACGGCGGGCCGTGGCGGGTGTTCTTCCACCAGGGCACACCCGTCACGTAGCGAGGTCGTTACCGGCGCGGTCCACACCGGCGCCGCAGTTTGGCGTTCTTGGTCCCGGACCGACCCTCTACAGCCACCGCCGGCAAGGGGCCGTTGCCACGGATGGTCGGCCCACCGACGTGCTCGGCTGCGGCCATCGGACCGACCGGCGTCGCTAGCTAAGTGACGCCTAACTATGAACACAATATCCCTGAAATTCGGGCAGTGGGTCACGCGGATGGGAGCTTGACAGTATTTGTCGACGCCCTCAATCTAGGGTCATCGTTATTAGCTACTCGGCTGCTGCTGAGATGAGAACGAAGGGCACAACGACGTGACCGAAGCCCGCGTGACCAGCCGCGACATGCACACCGACTTCGACATCGAAGACGTGTCGCTGGCCGAGAACTTCGAAGAAGTCCTCGATGATCTCGTCGCCCACTGCCCGGTCGCCCACAGCACGGTCGGCAAGGGCTACCACGTGATCAACAAGCACGCCGACGTGCGTAAGGCCGGGCAGGACTGGCGCACCTTCTCGAGCGCGGACGGATGGCTGCTCAACCCACCCGACCAGTCGATCCCGATCCTGCCCGAAGACCTCGACCCGCCCTACCACGACACCTGGCGCCGGGTGCTCAACCCGTTCTTCGCGCCCGGCAACGTCGCAAAGGTCGAAGAGCTCGCCCACGACTGCGCTCGCCGGCTGCTCGACGGTTTCGCCGACAAGGGTGAATGCGAGTTCGTCGCCGACTTCGCCGCGCACCTGCCCGGTCTGGTGCTGTTCAACTCGATCGTCCCGGTGCCCGAAGCCGACCTGCCTCAGCTGTTCCAGGACATCGACACCTACTCGTTCGGGCCCCTCGACGACCGTGTTCCCGCGTTCGTCCGCGTCTACGGGTACCTCGACGCGTTCCTGAAGCGTCGCAGCGAAGAGGACCCACGCGGCGACGTCATCGACGCCATCGTCGCCGGTGTCGACAAGGACGGCGAGCCGTCCCCATGGGAGGACAAGGTCCACACCCTGCTCGACGTCGTCTTCGGCGGATTGGCGACCACCACCCACGCCATGTCCGGCGCGATCTACCACTTCGCCACCCACCCCGAGATCCGCCGTGATCTCATCGCCAATCCTGATCTCGTCGCGAACGCGGTCGAGGAGACCGTGCGGCTCTACCCGCCGGTGGTCGCGCCGGCCCGAACGGTGCGCAACGACGTCGAGATCGGCGGGGTGCAGCTCAAGGCGGGCGACCGCGTCGCGCTGAACTACGCTGCCGCCTCCCGCGATCCCGCGGCCTGTGCCGACCCGGCCGAGTTCGACATCCGGCGTACCGACATCGTGCAGTCCGCCTTCGGCGTGGGTGTCCACCGGTGCCTCGGTGCGCATCTCGCGCGCCTGGAGCTGCGGGTCACGATCGAGGAGTTCCTCGCCCGCATCCCCGATTTCGAGCTCAAGCCCGGGAGTGCTCCGACCTATGAGAGCGCGCAGCTGCGCACCATGAAGAACCTGCACCTCGTCTGGACCCCCTCCACCTGACGCGACGTCCACTGCCGCCACGCACTCCGCTGCCGCCACGCACTCCGCTGCCGCCACGCACTCCGCTGCCGCCACGCACTCCGCTGCCGCCACGCACAAGGAGGACCGGTGAAGGTCACCGTCGATGGATCGCTGTGCACCGGGCACGGCCGCTGCTACTCCCTCGCCCCCGACGTCTTCGAACCCGACGACGAGGGCTACAGCATGCAGCGCGACGTCCCGATTCCCGTGCCGCCCGGCCAGGAAGAGCTCACCAGCCGCGCGGTGCACGCCTGCCCCGAAGGGGCCATCACCGCCACGGAGAGCTGACACCGACGGGTCCTGCCCTGACCCGCGGTTCCGTATCGAAGAAAGAATGCGCGGGGACAGCGGAGGGGGACCTTCGCCCCCGGCCGAACCCACCGAGGTCCTCTGGAGGGGCGCGTCCGTCCGGTCGAGGCTGAGGCGTACCGAAGTACGCGTCGTCATGGAGGCCGAGATGTCCGACGAACACCGACCCCGCCCTGTCGTCGTCGGTGTCGACGAGTCCGCGTCGTCCCGCGTCGCCCTGCACTGGGCCGCGGATCTCGCAGCGGCCACCGGAACACCGCTCGTGCTCCTGCACGCTCAGCTCCACGGTTCCGCTCGACTGGCCCTCGCGCCACACCCGCCGTACATGCGTGAGCTGCTCGCCGACGCCGAACGGTGCGGCGTCGCACATGCAGCGGTGGAGGTCGTCCACGGCAACACGGTGGATCTGCTGCACAACAGGGCGCGCCATGCGCGCCTCCTCGTCGTCGGCAGCTACGGCGACGGGGCCTGGTCCGGCACCCTCGTGGGCCACATCGCCCTCGGGCTGGCCGGCAGGGTGGGATGCCCGGTCGCCGTCGTCCGGGGGGCGACGCCGGGGGTGCCCCCCGCACGCGGCGGTCCCGTGGTCGCAGCGGTGGAGGACCTGCGGACCGGACCGGGCGTCCTCGACACCGCGCTCCTGCTGGCCCGTGCGTGGGGGGCGCCGGTCCTCGTGGCGCACTGCGCCGCCGGTCGGGAGTCGTCGGGCACGGTCTCCGATGAGGACGGTGCAGCGGCCCGTCGCCTCGTCGACTGGGCCATGCGCTGGGTGAACGACCAGGATGGCGGCGTCGCTGTCACCGGTGAGGTGATCGAGGAGCATGGCGGGCCGGGTCTGGTGGGCCTCGCCGCATCCGCTCGTGCGATCGTGGTCGGCCACCACGAACAGCCGCCGTCGGCGCGGTCGACGATGCGTCAGCTGATCGAGTTCGCGCCCTGCCCGATCGTCGCCGTTCCGCCGCTCCTCGACCGGTATGTCTCGGCCGGCGCGGACCGGGCGCCCGCCGACGTCGCAACGGTCCCGGGCTCGCCGTGAGCGCGTCCCGCGCGGCGGAGGCAGCCGTCCTCGCGATCCGAACGGGCGCACCCGCCGACGATCACCGCTGCGTGCACTGACGTCCGGGCCGGCGACCCGGGGCGCTGATCGGGCCGGTGACCGGCCCGGGCCGTCTCGGGCACTGCCGGGACCGGCACCCGAGCGCGACCTCGCGCCGGTCGCGCGCCGCACCGACGAACACAACGGGGCACCGGCCGTGCCCCATGAGCGGGGCCGGGCTCCCCGTCCGTGGAACGGTGAGGCCCGGCCCGGGCAGCCTGCGGTGTGCGCGTGTCATCCCCCCGCGCGCAGGGTGTGACCGATGCGCACCCCGGCGAAGTCGAGGACCGCACCGTCGCGGCCCGCGGCCAGCGCGCCGATGTGGATGCCGGAGAAGTCGCGCACCTGGCCGTGCTCGTCCGCGACGCCGATGCGGATCCCACTGTCGTCGACGACGACAGCGACGGCTGCCCCGTCGGCACCGGCGGCCGAGATGACGGGAGCTGTTGTGGCCATGAGGGTCTCCTTCGGACTCGAGCCCGGGTGTGCGGGCGGTGCCCTCACGGTTCGCCGATCGGGCCGGCGGAGCCAGGGCCGGACGACGGGGTGGCGACGGGCCGTCGGACCCCGCGACGAGGCGTCGGACACCGGCCGTGGACCCGGGAGCGGGAGGTCGATGGGCTCTGCCCGGCGCGGCCGCGCCAGGACGACGATCGCGGAGACGATCGACGATCGCTCGACGACACGGAGGAACCATGCGTGGTGAGACCGAGCGGATCGGCCCGGCCGACCAGGTTCGACGCGTCATGCGTGCACCGGTCGCGACGGTCGCTGAGCATTGCAGCGCCCGCGAGATCGCCGAGGAGCTCGTCGCCGACGAGATCGGAGCAGTCCTGGTCACGGGCCCGCACGGCCCCATCGGCATCGTGTCCGAACGCGATGTCGTGACAGCCCTCGCGACCGGCGGCGACCTGGACCGTCTCCAGGCCGCCGATCTCATGACCACCGAGATCGTCTGGGCGGACCCCCAGGACGCGATCGGCGAGGTCGCACAGCGGATGCACGAGGCCCGTGTCCGTCACGTGCCGGTGCGCGCCGCGTCCGGGGCCGTGGCGGGGATCGTCTCCGTGCGTGACGTCCTGGAGCCGCTCGCCGGACAGCACGGTTGACGTGGCCACGATGCAGGCCTGGGTGGTCGACCGGCCGGGCCCCGTCGCGATCTCGACACCACTGGTCCGGACCTGGCGGCCCGAACCCGAGCCGGGCCGCCGCACCGCTGCTCTGCGCCGGGATCGTCGGATACCGCGCGCGGCTGCGTGCCGAGCTGCCGTCGGGAGGCCGGCTCGGACTCTCCGGGTTCGGGGGGTCCGCGCACGTGGTCGCGCAGGTGGCCCGTGCCCAGGGTGTCGTCGTCCACGTCCTCACGAGGTCCGAGCAGGCGCGCGGGCGTGCACTCGCGCTCGGGGTGGCGTCCGCGGGACCCGCCGACGGCGAGCCCCCCGAGCCTCTCGACCCGGCGATCCTGTTCGCGCCCGCGGGCGAGCTCGTCCCCACGGTCCACGCCGTTGATCCCGACGCGTGTGCGCCTCGGACGCAGCGCTCCTCTCGTGTGCGGGAACCCACCGTCGGCCGGGGGTCGTCCGGCGGACAGGGCCCAACGACCCCGAGCGGGTGAGGCGGCGTCGGGCGGGAGGTCCCGCCCGCCCGGGTCCTTCGTCGGCATCGGGGGCGGCCCGCGCCGTCCTAGCGTCGACCGGGGGTCAGGAACGCCGGGCCCGATATACGGAGGAGGAGGAGTCATGCGTGTCCGCGAGGTGATGTCGGCGCCGGCCGTCGTGGTCGGATGCGGCGCGACCGTGAAGGAGGCGTCCCGGCTGCTCGACGAACGCGGCTTCACCATGCTCCCGGTGGTGGACGACGGAGGACGGCTGGTCGGGGTCGTCGGCGAGACGGACGTCCTCAGCGATCGCCTCCCGCCGGACCCGCGCCTGCCCGTACCGGACCGGCGACCGCGCAGGGTGAGCAGGCTCGTCGGCGATGTCGTCCGCCGCGACGTCCTCACCGCCTCCGCGAGGGACGACGCCGGGGATTTGCTCATCGTGATGCGTGAGGGAGGTCTGCGTTCGATCCCGGTCGTCGACGACGGGGTCGTCACCGGGGTGGTCACCTGGCGCGACCTCATCCACGCCCTCGCCCGCCCCGATGCGGACATTCGCGCTGACGTACGACGCCGCCTGACGCTGCGTTTCGGGGACCGGTGGACGGTGCGGGTGGACGACGGGGAGGTCGTTCTGAGATCCGATCATCCCGCCGACGTACCGGATCGCAGCCTGGCGATCAGGATCGCGGAATCGGTGATCGGAACCACGCGATGCACGATCGCGGCCGGGGTTCCCCTCGCCATCGGCACGTGAACGACGGACCTGCGAGGGTCCCCGCCCCCGGCGCGAACGTCTGGCCGGGCGGGGCGAGAAGTTCGTCCGCGACAGCGCCGCCGCGACGCCGGTGACGATGTCCGTCGGCGCGCAGTCGGTCGTCGTCGACGACCATGGCCGCGGCCCGCTGCGCGACGCGTTGCTCGGCTCGGTCAGCCCGGCGCCGTTTCGGCTCAGCCCGTGCCCGGGTCGCCGTCGTTCGTGAGGAGGAGTCGTGAACAGTGCCGCCGATCAGGACGCCCGCGGTGGTGTCGTGTGGCGCCTGCCCGTCGTCGCCGGCGTCGACGGGTCGTACGCCGCGCTCGCCGCAGTGGAACGGGCCGCAGCCGAGGCCGCGGCGCACTCCACGAGCCTGCGGCTCGTCGCCGCGGTGGAGTGGACGACGTACCGGGCGATCGGGCTTCCCGCGCTGGGGGAGGGCCCTCTGCGCAGCGTGCTCCTCGACCAGGCGCGAGGCCACGTCGCTGCGGCCACCGCACGCGTCACAGCCCTGCAGCCAGGCCTGCCGGTCAGCGGCGACGTGATCGACGGCGCCGCCGCGGCAGCACTCGAACGCGAGTCCGCGGGCGCCTCGCTGCTGGTCGTCGGAGGCCGCGGCACCGGGGGGTTCGGCGAGCTGCTGCTCGGGTCGGTCGCGTTGGCGCTGGCCGCGCACGCGCACTGCCCGGTCGCGGTGGTCCGCGACCTGACACCGCCGGGTGCGCCGGTCGTGGTCGGTGTCGACGACTCCGCGGGCCGCGACGACATCCTGCGGCTCGGCTTCACCGAGGCGGCCGCCCATGGCTGCGAGCTCGTCGTCGTCCACGCCTGGAACACCGCGAAGCTCGACCCGGTCGCGCTGCCGCTGCTCGACTGGCCGCTCATCGAGTCGACGTCCGACGACCTGGTCGCGAAGTGGACGGCGCCCTGGGAGAAGGAGTTCCCCGAGGTCGCCGTCCGGCGCGTCTTCGTCCGCGACGGCGCCGCGGGCACGCTCACCACCCTGTCGGAGAACGCCTGGACAGTGGTCGTCGGCAGCCGACGACGCGGTGCCGTGCGGGACTTCCTGCTCGGCTCGGTCAGCCGTGCGCTGGTGCACCACGCGAAGTGCTCGGTTCTCGTCGTGCCACCGCCGGGGCCCTGATCCGAATCCGTGTGACGACCCGACGCACCGGACGAGGTGGACGAACCGCTCCACACCCCGGGCCCGCGGATGCGGGACCTCCGGCGCTCGCGACGGACCGCTCGGCCCTGGGACGCCGTGACGTCGGTGCGATGTGCTCGTCGCCGATCCACACAGCCGCCCCGCGCAGCAGCCCGTTCGTCGCCGCCGAGTCGGCACAGGAGGCCCGTTCGTCGCCGCCGAGTCGGCACAGGAGGAAGCCATGCGCACCGACGAGCAGCCCGGGCGCCCGACCGGCCGGCGCCGCGGGCCCCGTCGTCGCAGCGACCGGGTCGAGGCCGTGACCACGTGGTTGCTCTGCGGTCTCGCCGCCGCCGTGCTCGTCGTGACGGCGGCCGTCGGCGCGTGGGTCAACGGTGCGGCCACGGACACGATGCGCCGGCGGGCCGCCGAACTCGCACAGACGCCCGCGACGACGCTGTCCGACGTACCCGCGGCCCCGCGCGACGGTGGGCTCGCCTCCGTACACGGCGGCGTGCGATGGACGGATTCCCACGGCACGGTCCGTACCGGCTTCACGCAGGTGCCGGCGCTGACGCGAGCAGGGTCGGCCGTCACGATCTGGACGAACCGTGAAGGCGACGTCGTCGCCCCTCCACCGGGCCCCGAGTTCCCGCTGGTCATGACCGCGGTGAGTGCGCTGGGCACGCTCGCCGCCGGCGCGGCCCTGCTCGCGCTCGTCGTGTGGGTCGAACGACGGTCGCTCGACCGGCTGCGGGCGACCGAATGGGCCGCCGAGTGGCGCCGGGCCGAGCCTGGGTGGAGGGGCCGGGAGGGACCGCGCACGCACTGACGACGGGGCCGGAGCATGACGAAGGAAACGTCGACACCGCGGTGGGGAAGACTGCCGACGAGGATCAACCGCGCGCAGGCGGGTCCCCCGCGGCGGCGGTGGTGCCGACGAGCCGCGCCGGGCCGCCCGCCCCGGCGGTCGCCCGCGCCACGAGCACGGGGCACCTGCTGTTCCACGCGAGGGAGCGGGTGGTCGAGCCGAAGAGCGGCCGCTCGCCGCCGCGACCGCTCGGGCCGCCGACGACGAGCATCCTCGCGCCCTCCGACACCTGCGCCAGGACGTCCGCCGGTTCCCCCGCCACGGACCTGACGTCGACGTCGACCGACGGGTAGGGAACAGACCACAGCCGGATGCAGTCGTGCAGGTCGTCCGGCGTGGACGACGTGCCTCGGGCCAGGACGTAGGCGACGGTGAGGGGACCGTGATGCGCTGCGGCTGCGGCAAAGGCGGCGGCGAGGACGGTCGAGTTGTCGCAGCCCGGCTCGGCCCCGGCGACGACGACGGCGCCGCCGACGGTGTCGGGTGGGCGCACGACAGCCACCGGACACGACGCAGGACCGAGCTGGTCCAGCCCGATCGAGCCGAGCATCGAGTCGGCAAGGGTCGTCGAGGCGAGACCGGCCACGAGCAGGACGGCGTCCTCCGCGGCGTCGAGCAGGGCTGTCGCCGGCCCGTCGTCGACCTGCAGCGTCGACACCGCGAGCTGCGGGTCGCTCGCGGCGGCCGCGGCCCGGCCGAGGTCGAGGAGGTCGTGGCCACGACCCGGCGCCGGCTCCGCGAGCCGGGGGGTCGCGTGGACGATCGACAACGCGCAGCCGCGCGCCGACGCTTCCGCGGCCGCCCAGGCGACCGCGTGCAGTGCCGTTGCGGTGTCGTCGAGACCGACGACGACCCGGGCTCCGGTGTCGCTGGGGGTCATGTCGTCACCACGTCCTCTCACGCAGGTCGGTGCGGGCCGGGGCCATGTCAGTGGCCCGTCGTCTCCGCAGACGTTGCCCGGGTCCGCGGAGGCGCACCGGAGGCGAACGTCCTCCGACGACCGGTCCGGTGGGCCCGGTCCGGGGCGACACCTCCTGCAGCGCGCCGATGCGTCGAGCACGGCGGCCCGACCGGTCCGGCCGGTAGGGACTTCGGACCCGCCGACCCGCGACGGCCGGTGCGCGGCTCGTGGCGGTCGGCAGCCACGGACGAGGAAGCCTGCGTGGCATCGTCCTCGGCTCGGGCCGGCACGTCGCGCACAGTCAGCCCGCCCGCCGCGGCACAGCCGGTGTCCGACGGTGATCGTCGCCGAGCACCGGGGAAGGCGGCCGTGCTGCGGACTCCGGGGCCGCGTCCCGCTGAGGACGCTCGCCGCACGACCGGTAGCCCCGACGCCCGGCCATGATCGAGCGGGGAGGCCGACCCCGCCTGTCGGCCTCTGAGCTGCGTGCCCCCGGCAGGATTCGAACCTGCGACCCAGAGATTAGAAGGCTCTTGCTCTGTCCAGCTGAGCTACGAGGGCGTACGACCCGAACGTCCGGGTCGCCCGGCAAGGGTAGCGGGGTCGGTCGGACCCGGCGCCTCGACCGGGGTGCCTGTGGGAACGAGGCGTCCCGACACCAGTCCTTCGACGGCGCGGGCGCTCAGCGCGGCGGCGTCGTCGGCGGCCCGTAGCAGGTCGGAGCATGTCCCGGCAAGGAGACGCAGTGCCTCGCCGAGGGGGCGCTGCTCCGCGATCGGGAGGTCGGGCAGCATCGCGCGGCGCTGGTCGGAGCGGCTTCCGCCGGCGTCGGCGAGGACCCCGGCGAGGAGGTCGGCGTCGAGCCGCCCGGGGTCGGGCCGGTAGGCGGTGAGTCCGGTGGCGAGGGCGACGGGGGCGTCGACGACGAGGGCGGCTCCGTCGGCGACGACGACGTCGCCGGGTTCGGCGTGCACGCACCGCGCCTGGCCGGCGGGCCCGGAGGCCGGGCGGTGGCGACGGACGTCGTCGGCGGTGAGGGTGGCGTCCGGCGGCGCGGCGGTGGTGGCGTGGAGGTGCTGGACCGCTCCGGCCCGTTCCAGCTCCGCCAATGGGAGGGTCGCGACGTCGCGGGCGGCGGCACGCAGCTCCGGCGGCTGGAGCCGCAGCTCGCCGAGTGCGCGGGCGCGGGCGGGGTAACGGTCCGTGTCCAGCCGGGCGGGGTTGCGTGGCCCGAGGTCGACGGTGTCGTCGAGCAGGTCGTCGACGCGCACACGATGCCGGTCGCCGCCGGCGCCCGCGGAGAGCAGGAGTGTCGACGGCCGCGGGTCGCCGGGCGCGGGCCGGCGCAGCACCCAGAGGTCGGCGTCGGGTCCGGCGGCGACCACCTCGCGCAGCGCGCCGTGGCGCAGCAGGGAGGCGCGGACGTGGCGGCCCCCTCGTCGCGACGCCGCGGCCACCGGCATCCGGACGACGACGCGGCCGCCCGGCCGCACCGCCCTCAGGCAGCGTTGTACCCAGGCGAGCTCCGGTTCGCCGCGCGGGGGAGTGCCGTGGGGCCAGGGGCCACTGGCGTCGAGCCGTTCGCCGAACGGCGGGTCGCAGACGACGGCGTCGGCGGGCGGGGGGTCGGCGTCGAACGTGTCTGCGCCGGTCAGCGACGCGGCGCGCCGGCCGAGCCGCAGCCGGGCGGCGGCGACGAGCGCGCGGTCGGGGGCACGGTCGATCCCGGCGACGCGTGGTGCCGTGGACGCGACCAGCAGTCCGCCGGTGCCGCACGCCGGGTCGAGCAGCAGGTCGGCGGGGCCGGCGAGGTCGAGCATCCGCGCGGCGACGTCGGGTGGGGTGGGGCGCAGCCGTCGGGAGTCGGCGGCGACCCACCGGGCGTGGAGCAGTTCGAACGCCTCGGCGTGCCCGTACTCGCCGGCCACGTGCTCGGCGAGTTCCACGAACGTGGCATCCGCGCGTTCGGTGACGCCGGGTAGCAGCGGTTCGTCGTCGCCGTCGCGCAGCCACACCAGCAGGGCGCCCGCGCGGGCGACGACGTGTCCCAGTCCGAGTTCGCCGCCCTCTGCCCGCATTCGCTGCCACATCCGCTCGAGCGCGGGTGTTTCGCTGGCTTTCCCGTTGCGCCGCAACCACTTCTCGACGTCGGCGAGGTCGTAGCGGGGGCTGGCAGGGGTCCCGTCGACGGGGCGCGGGAAGTCGGGATGTCGTCGTCGCCAGTTGGAGACCGCTGCCCTGCTGACGCCACCCAGCCGGGCGATGTCTCCCGCGCTCACGGTGGCGGCGTCGTCCACGCGCGCAACGATAATTCGCCGCGTCGTGAGTTGTGAAGCGGTTACACAGCCTCCATACTTCGCGCCATGCCACTGGCGCTGCGGTTCGCGATCGGCTCCGATGTGGGCCGCAGAAGGTCCGGTAACCAGGACTCCGCGCTCGCGGGCAAACGGCTGCTCGTCGTGGCCGACGGCATGGGCGGGCACGCGCACGGGGAGCTCGCGAGCTCACTGACCGTGGCCGCCTTCGCCGCGATGGACGAGGCCCTGCCCGACGACCTCCGCGAGCTCGACCTCACCGGCGCGCTCGTCGAAGGGATCGAGGACGCCGCCAACCGGCTCGACGCCGGCGCCCGCCGCGACCCCGGCTCGCGCGGCATGGGGACGACGGTCGTGGCGCTGCTGTTCGACGACGCCCGGATCGGCATCCTGCACATCGGCGACTCCCGCATCTACCGGCTGCGCGACGGCCGGCTCACCCGCATCACCCACGACCACACCGTCGTGCAGGCGCTCGTCGACGAAGGCCGCATCACGCCCGAGGAGGCGGCGATGCACCCGCGGCGGTCGGTCCTGCTCCGCGCGCTGCAGGCGGGCAACGACCCCGACCCCGAGGTGTGGGACGACACCGCCGTCCTCGGCGACCGCTACCTGCTCTGTTCCGACGGAGCCACCGCGGTCCTCGACGACGAGTTGCTGCACCAGCTGCTCAGTGGAGGCGACCGCACACCCGCCGACGTCGTCGACGCCGTGATCGCGCTGGCCAACGAGGGTGGCGGCCCCGACAACATCACCTGCATCGTCGCCGACGCCGTCGAGGGCGACGACGACGCGGCCGTCGAGCCCGTCTTCGCCGGTGCCGCGGCGGGGGCCTCGGAAGCCGTCTGACGGCGCCTCCTCCCGGAGGCTTAGCCTGGGGGTCATGGCGCAGACGACCGCCGAGCCCCCCGAGACACGGAAGGCCGGGACGTCATCGTCCGGGGCGGCCGGTCTCATCGGGCTCGGGGCGGGCATCGCGATGCTCGTCGCCGCAGGACTGACAGTGCTCACGGGCGCCCGCCCCGCGATCCTCCTGGGTCTGCCCGACCCCGGGGAGCTGACGACGGTCGCGTTGCCGGCCGTGCGGTCGCTCTCCGAGGTCGCGATGGTGCTGACCATCGGTTTCGTGCTGTCCGCAGCGTTCTTCGTCCCACCGCAGAAGGGCGGATATCTCGACGTCTCCGGGTACCGCGCGGTGCGTGCCGCGTCCTGGACGGCGTCGGCGTGGTTCGTGTGCGCGGTGCTGCTGGTGCCGCTCAACGTCGCCGACACCATGGGCCGCCCGGTGTCCGACGTGCTGAGCCCCGGACTGCTCGTCAACCTCGTCCCGAAGATTTCCGCCGCGTCGGCCTGGTCGTTGACGTCGCTGATCGCGCTGGTCGTGCTCGTCGCGTGCCGGCTGGTGCTGAGCTGGGGCTGGACGGTCGTGGCGTTCGGCCTCGCGATGGCCGGCCCCTTGCCTGTGTCGCTGACCGGCCACTCGGCGGCCGGCGGATCGCACGACGTCGCCACCGACAGCCTCGTCCTGCACGTCCTCGGCGCCTCGCTGTGGGTGGGCGGCCTCGCGGCGGTGCTGGTCCTCGCGAGCAGCCGCGCCAACCGCGACAGGGCCACCGCCTTGTCGACGGCGGTGCCCCGCTTCTCGGCGCTGGCCCTCGTCTGCTGGGCGGTCCTGGCCGTCACGGGTGTGGTCAACGCGCTCGTGCGGGTGCCCCTGTCGGCACTGTTCACGTCCCAGTACGGGACGCTCGTCGTCGCGAAGGCCGTGGCGCTGATCCTGCTCGGCGTCCTGGGGGCGTGGCACCGCAGGCGAACCGTCGCCGACGCCGCGGCCGGGCGCACGAAGGCGCTCGTCGCGCTGGGTGGTGTCGAGATCCTGCTGATGCTGGGGACGATCGGACTCGCGGTCGCGTTGGGGCGCAGCGCCCCTCCCGACACCGGCGCCCCGCCGCCGAGCATCACCGAGGCCGTCATCGGGTACGACCTCGACGGCCCGCCCACCCTCATGCGCCTGCTCTTCGACTGGCGCTTCAGCCTCATCTACGGCTCGCTGGCGCTGCTGATGGCGGCCCTGTACATCGTCGGGGTGAGAAGGTTGCGACGCCGGGGCGACGCCTGGCCGGTGGGTCGCACACTGGCGTGGCTCTGCGGCTGCGCGGTCATGCTGCTGGCCACCAGCTCGGGCGTGGGCCGCTACGCGCCGTCGATGTTCAGCGTGCACATGGCCCAGCACATGATGCTGTCGATGCTCGCGCCGATCCTGCTGGTGCTGGGTGCGCCCGTCACGCTCGCGTTGCGCGCCCTTCCCCCGGCGGGCCGCGGCCGTCCCGACGGGGCCCGCGAGTGGATCCTCGCCGCGGTGCACTCGCCGGTCGCCCGCTGGCTGACGCACCCGCTCATCACGCTGCCGCTGTTCGTCGGCAGCTACTACGTCCTGTACTTCTCGAGCCTGTTCGAGACGTCGCTCAACCAGCACTGGGCGCACCTGGCGATGAACGCCCACTTCCTGCTGGTGGGCTGGTTGTTCTTCTGGCCGCTCATCGGGATCGACCCTTCGCCCCGCCGGCTACCACCCGTGGCCAGGCTGGGTGTCGTCTTCGCGTCGGTGCCGTTCCACGCCTTCTTCGGGGTGGCGCTGATGAGCTCGAACGAGATCATCGGCGGGACGTTCTACCGGGGCCTCGGCCTGCCGTGGGTACCCGACCTGATGCGTGACCAGCAGCTCGGAGGCGGCCTGACCTGGGCTTCCGGCGAGGTCCCGCTGCTACTGGTCATCATCGTGCTGCTCGTCCAGTGGTCCCGCCACGACGAACGGTCGGCGCGACGCGATGATCGTCGTGCGGATGCGGACGATGACGCGGACCTGAAGGCGTACAACGCGATGCTGAACCGCCTGGCGACGGGAACCGCTACGTCCGTCGCGAATGACGATGAATTGGCAAAGGTGGCCGCCGTCACTGTCAGCGACGAACGTCAGGCCTCTGCGACGTCCGGCGCCGGCTCCGCGCCGACGCAAGCCGACGTCCCCGCAGGTCAGGACGACTCGGGCGCATCGGGAACCCGCTGAGTCGTCGTGTCGGGCCGGCGACCGTTCGTCGCGGGCCCGACACGTTCTGGTAACCCGAAGAGGCTTGTTTTCGCAGGTCAGACCCGGTAATGGGGGGGGCGATTTGACGCCTCTCCGGAGGGGGGC
>NZ_BJVJ01000021.1 GCF_007989085.1 Pseudonocardia sulfidoxydans NBRC 16205 | reverse complement strand
CCCGCGCCGCCCTTCGCCCGCGCCGCCCTTCACCCGCGCCGCCCTTCGCCCGCGCCGCCCTTCACCCGCGCCGCCCTTCGCCCGCGCCGCCCTCCGCGGGCCGTGCGGCCGCGCTCCGTCGTCCGATCGGCGGTCAGTTCGTCCGGAGCGCCGCGGTCACCAGGTCGAGCACGACGATGGCGCCGGCCTTGTCGAGCGGGTTGTTGCCGTTGCCGCACTTCGGCGACTGCACGCAGGAGGGGCAGCCGGTCGGGCAGCCGCACCCGGCGATCGCGGCGCGGGTGGCCCCGAGCCACTCGGCCAGCACCCCGTGCCCGCGTTCGGCGAGGCCCGCGCCGCCGGGATGCCCGTCGTGGACGAACACCGTGGGCAGGCCGGTCTGGGGGTGCAGGGCCGTCGACATGCCGCCGATGTCCCAGCGGTCGCAGATCGCGAAGAGCGGCAGCAGCCCGATCGCGGCGTGTTCGGCGGCGTGCAGCGCGCCGGGGATGCGGGCGGGGGTGATGCCGGCGTCGGCGAGGGCGGCGTCGTCGATCGTGTACCAGACGGCGCGGGTCTCGAGGGTCTGCTCGGGCATGTCGAGGGGCACGGTCTCGAGGATCCTGCCGTCGGGGGCGCGGCGCTGGTAGCCGACGACCTGCGTGGTCACGCACGTCTCCCCGAAGCTCACGGTGACGGGACCGTGCTCGGAGCGGCACAGCTCGCCGACGATCTCGACGTCGGCGGTGGAGCGGGCGTCGGTGCGCCAGTCGGGGGTCTCGGCGTGGACGAGGGCGAGGCCGGCGTCGAGGTCGAGGGACTCGACGACGTAGCTCTCGCCGCGGTGCAGGTACACGGCGCCGGGGTGCGCGGTGGCGGGTGCGGAGCCGGCGTCGACGGTGCCGAGCATCCGCCCGGTGCCGGACTCGACGAGCGCGATCTGCCCGAGCCCGGAGCCGCGGATGTCGACGGACCCTGCGGGCATGTCCTGTGTCGACGGCCAGAACCAGCCGGTGGGCCGTTTGCGCAGGACGCCGTCGTCGACCAGCTCGTCGAGCACGCCCGCCGCCGGGGTCCCGGCGAAGGCGCCGTCGGCTTCGAGGTCGGCCGACGTGAGAGGCAGTTCGGCTGCGGCGCAGGCGAGGTGCGGGCCGAGGACGTAGGGGTTGGTGGGGTCGAGGACGCAGCGTTCGACGGGGGCGCCGAGCAGCGCGTCGGGGTGGTGGACGAGGTAGGTGTCCATGGGGTCGTCGCGGGCGACGAGGACGACGAGTGATTCCTCGGCGGCGCGCCCGGCGCGACCTGCCTGCTGCCAGAAGGAGGCGCGGGTGCCGGGGAACCCGGCGACGACGACGGCGTCGAGCCCGGCGATGTCCATGCCGAGTTCGAGGGCGTTGGTGCTGGCGACGCCGAGGAGCTGCCCGCGGGCGAGGGCGGACTCGAGCTCGCGGCGTTCCTCGGGGAGGTAGCCGCCGCGGTAGGACTCGACGCGGGAGCAGAGGTCGGGGGCGGCGTCGGCGAGCAGGCGGCGGGCGCCGATGGCGGTGAGCTCGGCGCCGCGTCGGGAGCGGACGAAGGCGAGGGTGCGGGCGCCTTCGACGACGAGGTCGGCGAGCATCCGGGACGCCTCGGCCCCGGCGGGGCGGCGGACAGGCGCGAGGTTCTCGCCCGTGAGCTCGGGCAGCAGGGGCGGTTCCCAGAGCGCGACGGTGCGGGCGGAGCGGGGCGATCCGTCGTCGGTGATGGCGGTGACGTCGCGGCCGGTGAGCACTGTCGCGAAGGGTCCCGGGTCGGCGACGGTGGCGGAGGCGAGCACGATCGTGGGCCGGGAGCCGTAGCGGGCGGCGACGCGCAGGAGCCGGCGCAGCAGCAGGGCGACGTGGGAGCCGAAGACGCCGCGGTAGGTGTGGCACTCGTCGACGACGACGTAGCTGAGCCTGCGCAGGAAGGTCGCCCAGCTCGCGTGCCGGGGCAGGATCGAGCGGTGCAGCATGTCGGGGTTGCTGTGGATCCAGCGGGCGTTGCGGCGGGCCCAGTCGCGTTCCTCGGCGGGGGTGTCGCCGTCGACGCAGGTGGCGCGGACGTCGGGGATGGCGAGGGCGTCGAGGGCGCGGAGCTGGTCGGCGGCGAGCGCCTTGGTCGGTGAGAGGTAGAGGGCGGTGGCGCGCCGGTCGGTGGCGAACCGGGTGAGTACGGGCAGCTGGTAGACCAGCGACTTCCCGGACGCGGTGCCGGTGGCGACGACGACGTCGCGGCCGGCGTGGGCGAGTTCGGCGCCGTCGACCTGGTGCGACCAGGGTTGCGCGACTCCGCGTGCCTGCAGCGCGGCGACGATCTCGGGGGGCACCCACGAGGGCCACGCAACGGGCCGGCCGTGGCGTTCGTCGAGGCGGACGCTGTGGCGCAGGGGGCAGAGCGGGTCGCCGATGTCGGCCTCGGCCCCGGCGAGGACCCGCCCGAGCAGCCGGTCGCCGCGCCCGGGTGCGGCACCGGACGGGGTCCCGGCGGGAGCGGTGGGGGACGCGTCAGTCACCGACACGAGCGTCTCCCTCCCGGTCGCCGTGCTGCGGCGATCCCGTCGAGGTTGACACACGGGACCGACAGCGCGGCGGAGGCGCCCCGAATTGCGGCCGTGACCAGAGGAAACCCGATCTTGTGATCGAACCGTTACCACATCTGTGGCGTCCGACAACCCATAGAGGTGGAGATCACCATGCCCACTTACACTGCCAACGCTCGGGATCGCTTTCACCAGCGATGACCGGGTTGTGACGCCAGGGATGTCGTCGTCAGTCAGCGTTCCTGGCACCAGTGTCCGCACGATCCAGGAGAACGCATGCCCTCGTCCACCCTCGCGGCGATCGATCTCGCCGCGGGCGACCGCGTCATCGTCGGCGTCGTCGCGGTGGTCGCGCTCGCAGCCCTGGCCATCGGCTTCGTCCTGCTCAAGGAGGTCCTGGCTGCCGGCCAGGGCACCGAGAAGATGCAGGAGATCGGCCGAGCGGTCCAGGAAGGTGCCGCGGCTTACCTCAACCGCCAGTTCCGCACGCTCGGCATTTTTGTCGTGATCGTGTTCGTCCTGCTCTTCGCGCTCCCCGCGAACGGCTGGGGTGAACGCATCGGTCGCTCCCTCTTCTTCATCGTCGGCGCGGTCTTCTCCGCGACGATCGGTTATCTCGGCATGTGGCTGGCCACCCGGGCCAACATCCGGGTCGCCTCGGCGGCGCGCGAGGAGGGCGGGCGCGAGAAGGCGACCCGCATCGCGTTCCGTACCGGTGGCGTCGTCGGCATGTTCACCGTCGGTCTCGGTCTGTTCGGCGCCTCGATCGTCGTGCTGGCCTACGCGGGCGAGGCCCCGAAGGTCCTGGAGGGCTTCGGGTTCGGCGCCGCGCTGCTCGCGATGTTCATGCGTGTCGGTGGCGGCATCTTCACCAAAGCGGCCGATGTCGGCGCCGACCTGGTCGGCAAGGTCGAGCAGGGCATTCCCGAGGACGACCCCCGCAACGCGGCGACGATCGCCGACAACGTGGGCGACAACGTCGGTGACTGCGCGGGCATGGCCGCCGACCTGTTCGAGTCCTACGCGGTCACGCTGGTCGCGGCCCTGATCCTGGGCAGCGCGGCGTTCGGCCTGCAGGGTCTGCTGTTCCCGCTGATCGTCCCGGCGATCGGTGTCATCACCGCCGTCATCGGCGTGTACATCACGCGGGCCAGGCCCAACGAGGGCGGCCTGAAGGCGATCAACCGCAGCTTCTACATCTCGGCGCTGATCTCCGCGGTCCTGTGTGTCATCGCGGCGTACCTGTACCTGCCGGGTTCGTTCGGCCAGCTCGGCAGCAACGGCACGGGCACGCCCACCGACGCCGGCGTCGTCGCGGCCATGGCGGGGTCCGACCCGCGCCTGATCGCGTCGATCGCGGTGATCATCGGCATCGTGCTCGCGGGCATCATCCTGTGGCTGACCGGCTACTTCACCGGCACCGAGGACAAGCCCGTCAAGACCGTCGGCGAGTCGTCGCTGACCGGCTCGGCCACGGTCATCCTGGCCGGCATCTCGATCGGTTTCGAGTCGGCCGTGTACACCGCGATCGTGATCGGCGCGGCCGTGTTCGGCGCGTTCGCGCTGGCGACGGCGTCGATCACGGTGGCGCTGTTCGCGGTTGCGCTGGCCGGTACGGGTCTGCTCACCACGGTCGGCGTCATCGTCGCGATGGACACCTTCGGTCCGGTCTCGGACAACGCGCAGGGCATCGCGGAGATGTCGGGCGACGTGGAGGGCGACGGCGTCGGCATCCTCACCGAGCTCGACGCGGTCGGCAACACGACGAAGGCGATCACCAAGGGCATCGCGATCGCCACGGCGGTGCTCGCGGCGACGGCGCTGTTCGGGTCGTACCGCGACGCGATCACGCAGGCGGTGGGCGACATCAACGTCGCCTCCAACACGGCGTTCAGCTTCGAGGTGTTCTCCCCCAACACGTTGGTCGGTGTGATCATCGGTGCGGCGGTCGTGTTCATGTTCTCGGGCCTGGCGATCAACGCCGTGACCCGCGCGGCCGGCGCCATCGTGTTCGAG
The DNA here is from genome assembly GCF_007989085.1 of Pseudonocardia sulfidoxydans NBRC 16205. Lineage (GTDB taxonomy): Bacteria > Actinomycetota > Actinomycetes > Mycobacteriales > Pseudonocardiaceae > Pseudonocardia > Pseudonocardia sulfidoxydans. The sequence continues at coordinate 78,716 of NZ_BJVJ01000021.1, read as the reverse complement.
GTGCGGCGGCAGTTCCGCAACGACCCCGGGATCATGGCGGGGACGAGCCGGCCGGAGTACGGCCGCGTCGTCGACATCTGCACCCGTGACTCGCTGCGCGAGCTGGCCACGCCCGGTCTGCTGGCGATCTTCGCGCCGATCGCGGTCGGCTTCGGTCTCGGTGTCGGCCCGCTGGCCGGCTACCTGGCCGGCGCGATCGCGTGCGGCACCCTGATGGCGATCTTCCTCGCCAACTCGGGTGGCGCGTGGGACAACGCGAAGAAGCTCGTCGAGGACGGCAACCACGGCGGCAAGGGCTCGCCCGCGCACGAGGCGACGATCATCGGTGACACCGTCGGTGACCCGTTCAAGGACACCGCCGGCCCGGCCATCAACCCGCTGATCAAGGTCATGAACCTGGTCTCGGTGCTCATCGCGCCCGCCATCGTGGTGTTCACGGTGGGCGACTCGGCGAGCCCGGCGCTGCGCATCGTCATCGCGCTGGTCGCGCTGGCGATCATCGTCGCGGCGGTGGCCGTGTCGAAGCGTCGGTCGACGACCATCTCCGACACCCCGGTGGAGGAGCAGGTCGGCTAGTCCGCCCCGCGTCACCGCAGGTCACGACGAAGGCCATCCGCCCGCACGTTCGGGTGGGTGGCCTTCGCCGTGTCCGGGGTGTCCCAGTAATGTCCGTGCGCCCGCGGCGCACCGAGCGTCGGAGCTCCCCGGAGGGTGGCGATGCGTCGTTCGAGGTCAGGTGCCTCGGTGCGACTGCGCGCGCCCTCGCTCCGCTGCGTTGCGCCGCCACGTCCCACGAGAGAACCGGAGCATTCAGTGCGCCGTACCCCCCGATCCCTCAAGGTCTCGCTGGTCGCCCTCGCGGCGGCGGCGACAACCGTCCTCGCCGGCTGCGGCGGCCCGAGCGACGCCGACGTCGCGTGGGCCGACGGCCTGTGCGGCTCGATCACGACGTTCACCGACGCGGTGAAGACGCAGCCGACGTTCGACCAGTCGAACCCGGACTCCGCGATCCAGGGCCTCGAGGACTACCTGGGCACGGCGAGCACGGCCGTCCAGGGCTCGATCGACTCGATGGACAAGCTGGGCCCGTCGCCGATCGACGGCGGCGACCAGGTCGTCACCCAGCTGAAGACGACGCTGACCTCGGTGAAGTCGTCGTTCGACCAGGCTCGCCAGAAGCTCGACGGCGTGGACACGAGCGACCCGACGGCGATCACCGGCGCGCTGACCGAGGCCCTGAGCCCGCTGCAGGAGCTGTCGAAGATCGACACGAGCGGGCTGAACGGCAACGCGGACATCAACGCCGCCGCGTCGAAGGCGGCCAACTGCCAGAAGCTGCAGCAGCAGAACGGCTGACGCACCGGTCGACGGGCGGGCCGGGACTCCCCCGGCCCGCCCGTCCCGCGTGTGGGGGAGACTGGCGGGCGGAGTGCCGCCGCTCGACCCGTCAGGAGCCACGCATGCCGCGCCGCCCCAGGCCGTTCCGCGCCGCCGTCGCGCTCGTCGCGCTGGCGTTCACGCTGCTGGTCGGGGGGTGTTCCTCGGTCGTGACCGGGACGGCGTCGGCCGATCCGGCGCCGCGGCCGACGGAGGGCGTCGGCGCCGACCCGGTGGCGTGGATGGACAAGGTGTGCGGCTCGTTCCAGCCGATGCTCGACGCGTCGCAGAAGGTCCCGGACCTGGCCAACGCGAACGACCTGCCGACGATCAAGAAGTCGTTCAGCGACTACCTGGGCACGGTGGTGGCCGGGGTGCAGCAGTCACGCACGCAGCTCAAGGACGCCGGGAAGTCGCCGGTGTCGGGTGGCGACGAGGTGGTCGGCCGCATCGACGGCCTGTACGGCCAGTTCGAGACCAGCCTGACCGAGGCGAAGACGAAGGTCGACGCCGTCGATCCCAACAACGCGGCGGCGTTCCAGGCGGCACTGACCGACGCGACGAACTCGCTGACCAAGCTGTCGCAGTCCGGTGGCGGGCTGGGCGACACGAAGCCGTTCGTCCGGCTCAACCGTGCGGCGGACGCGGCGCCGAACTGCCAGAAGCTCGGGGCGCGCTGACGCGGACGCCGTCCGGCGACGCGCGGTGGCGGTCCGGCGTGCCGGACCACTGTTGATCGAACACATGTTCTACCGTGCGGGCCGTGGCTCAGCTGTCGCTGTTCTCCGCGGAGGCCCGGCCGGTGCGGCGCACCGACCTGGCCGGGCTACTGTGCGGCCCGGGCCGGATCGTGCGGTTCGGCAGTGGGACGACGGCGCGGCTGAGCATCGACGTCGCCGACGCGGTGCGGGCCCGCGCGGTGCGGGCGGCGGCCGCGGCGGTGGGCCTGCGCCTGGAGGCGGAGCCGGCCGAGGACGGCACGGTGTCGCTGCGCTCGGCGTTCCGGTGCGACCTGGTGTCGCTGGCGCTGGCGTGGAGCCGCGACGACGCCAAGCACGTCCCGGACGACCTGCAGCTCGACGGGTCGGTCCTGCGGCTGTGGGCGCTGGCCTCGGGCCGGGCCGACATGCGCGGCGGGTACCTGCTGGCCCTGGACCCGGAGGCGCCGCACACCCATCGCCCCCTCGTCGCGGCGGCGTACCGTGCGGGGGTCTCTCCGGCGCGGGTCGGCACCGACGACGCCCCGGCGTTGCGGATCTCCGGCGCGGCCCGGGTCCGCAGGCTCGTGGAGCTCGTGGGGCCGGTCCCGGAGCGGGTCCCGGCGGCCGACTGGCCGCGGTCGTGGGGCCGTGGCTTGTGATCGCTGTTGACGGCCTGGTTACGCTCCCGTCCGTCACGGGGCATCACGACGTGACAGATGCAACACGCCCGGTGAATGTGCGAACGTGGCGAACGGTGCTGGTGTTGTAGAGATACTGGCCTGCCCGGCTCCCCGGCACGGGGACGGGCGATCGAGCAGCCGACGGCGACCCGGAAAGACGGGTTGACCGGCGACGATGGAGTAGGACCAAGTGGCAACCCGAACGACGCGTTCGAAGGCCGGAGCCGACGAGGGCTCCGCAGCAGCTGCGGGTGGCAGCCGTCGCGGCGGCACCCCGACGACTGCGGCCTCGGGGCGTCCCACCAGGCGGTTGGTGATCGTCGAGTCGCCGACGAAGGCGAAGAAGATCGCCCCCTACCTGGGCAAGGACTACATCGTCGAGTCGTCCGTGGGGCACATCCGTGACCTCCCCCGCGGCGCGGCCGACGTGCCGGCCAAGTACAAGGGCGAGTCGTGGGCCCGGCTGGGCGTCGACGTCGACAACCAGTTCCAGCCGCTCTACATCGTGACGCCGGAGAAGAAGAGCAAGGTCTCCGAGCTGCGCGACGCGCTCAAGTCGGTCGACGAGCTCCTGCTCGCGACGGACCCCGACCGCGAGGGCGAGGCCATCGCCTGGCACCTGCTCGACACCCTGAAGCCGACGGTGCCGGTCCGCCGGATGGTCTTCCACGAGATCACCGAGTCGGCCATCCTCGCGGCGGCCGAGAACCTGCGCGACCTCGACCAGGACCTGGTCGACGCGCAGGAGACGCGGCGCATCCTCGACCGGCTCTACGGCTACGAGGTCTCCCCCGTGCTGTGGAAGAAGGTCATGCCGAAGCTGTCGGCGGGCCGGGTTCAGTCGGTGGCGACGCGGCTGATCGTGCAGCGCGAGCGGGAGCGGATGGCGTTCGTCTCCGCCTCGTACTGGGACATCGCCGCCACCCTCGATGCGGGCGCCGAGGCCACCCCGCGCACGTTCGGGGCGCGCCTGGTCGCGATCGACGGCAACCGGGTTGCCACGGGCCGCGACTTCGGGGCCGACGGCAAGCTGAAGTCGGACGCGGTCGCGCTCGACGAGGCCGGTGCGCGCCGGCTGGCGGAGGCGCTCGACGGGGTCGGGCTGACGGTCTCGTCGGTCGAGTCGAAGCCGTACACCCGCAAGCCCTACGCACCGTTCATGACGTCGACGCTGCAGCAGGAGGCGGGCCGCAAGCTGCGGTTCTCCGCCGAGCGCACGATGCGCACCGCGCAGCGACTGTACGAGAACGGCTACATCACCTACATGCGTACCGACTCGACGACGCTGTCGGCGTCGGCGATCGACGCGGCCCGGGCGCAGGCCCGCGAGCTCTACGGCGACGCCTACGTGTCGCCGCAGCCGCGGCAGTACACCCGCAAGGTCAAGAACGCGCAGGAGGCCCACGAGGCGATCCGGCCGTCGGGTGAGACGTTCCGCACACCCGGGGAGATCGCCCGGGAGGTCGACGGCGACGACTTCCGCCTCTACGAGCTGATCTGGCAGCGCACCGTCGCCTCGCAGATGGCCGACGCGCGGGGCACGACGATGAGCGTGCGGATCGTCGGCACCGCTGCGACGGGCGAGGAGGCGACGTTCGCCGCCTCGGGTCGCACGATCACGTTCCCCGGCTTCCTGAAGGCCTACGTCGAGACCCTCGAGGAGGGCAGCGACGGCCAGGCCGACGACGCCGAGTCGCGGCTGCCCAACCTCACCGAGGGCGCCGACGTCACCGCCACCGAGCTGAACCCCGACGGGCACTCGACGAACCCGCCGGCCCGCTTCACCGAGCCGAGCCTGGTCAAGCAGCTCGAGGAGCTGGGCATCGGCCGGCCGTCGACGTACGCGTCGATCATCAAGACGATCCAGGACCGCGGCTACGTGTGGAAGAAGGGCTCCGCCCTCGTCCCGTCGTGGGTGGCGTTCTCGGTCATCGGGCTGCTGGAGCACCATTTCGGCCGCCTCGTCGACTACGACTTCACCGCCGCGATGGAGGACGAGCTCGACGCCATCGCGTCGGGCAACGACTCCCGCACGGCGTGGCTCAACGGCTTCTACTTCGGTGCCGCGCAGGGCTCCGAGGGATCGGTGGCGCGCGCCGGTGGGCTGAAGAAGCTCGTCGGGGTGAACCTCGAGGAGATCGACGCCCGCGTGGTCAACTCGATCCCCATGTTCACCGACGCCGAGGGGCGCGACGTCGTGGTGCGCGTCGGCCGGTACGGGCCGTACCTGGAGCGGATGGTCGACGAGGCCTCGCAGCGCGCCAACCTCCCCGAGGACCTGCCCCCGGACGAGCTGACCGCCGAGATCGCCGAGCAGCTGTTCTCGGTGCCGCAGGAGGGCCGCTCGCTGGGCACCGACCCGGTGACGGGGCACGAGATCGTCGCCAAGGAGGGCCGTTTCGGCCCGTACGTGACGGAGATCCTGCCCGAGCCGGAGGCACCGGCCGAGGGCACCACCGGCCGGAAGAAGGCGCCGGCCAAGCCGAAGCCGCGCACCGGGTCGCTGCTCAAGACGATGAACGTCGAGTCCGTGACGCTCGACGACGCGCTGCGGCTGCTGTCGCTGCCGCGGCTGGTCGGCACCGACCCGGAGAGCGGCGACGAGATCACCGCGCAGAACGGCCGCTACGGCCCCTACCTGAAGAAGGGGACGGACTCGCGGTCGCTCACCGACGAGGAGCAGATGTTCACCGTCACCCTCGAGGAGGCGCTGGAGATCTACAAGCAGCCCAAGCAGCGGGGGCGGCGCACGGCCGCGGCCACGCCGCCGCTGCGCGAGCTGGGCAACGACTCCGCAACGGGCAAGCCGATGGTGATCAAGGACGGCCGCTTCGGCCCCTACGTCACCGACGGCGAGACCAACGCGTCGCTGCGCAAGGGCGACAGCGTCGAGGAGATCACCGACGAGCGCGCGTCGGAGCTGCTGGCCGACCGTCGCGCGAAGGCGCCCGTCAAGAAGGCGCCCGCGAAGAAGGCCCCCGCCCGTCGGACGGCGGCCGCCTCGAAGACGACGACCACGAAGAAGGCGCCGGCCCGCAAGGCCCCGACTCCGAAGTAGCTCAGGCGAGCAGGGCCTTCACGGCGGCGGCCACCCGGCCGCCGTCGGCCCGGCCCGCGGCGGCGGCGTTGGCCTTCTTCATGACCTGGCCCATCTGCCGCTGGCCGGGCGCGCTCCCCAGCTCGGCCTCGGTCTCGGCGACGGCGGCGGCCGCGATGACGGCCAGCTCGTCGTCGGTGAGCTGGGTGGGCAGGTAGCCGGCCAGGACCTCGCCCTCGGCGATCTCCTGCGCCGCGAGCTCGGCCCGCCCGGCGGCGGAGAACGCCTCGGCCGACTCGGCGCGCTTCTTCGCCTCCTTGGCGATGACCTTGAGCACCTCGTCGTCACTGAGCTCGCGGGCCTCGGTGCCGGCGACCTCGGCGTTGCCGATCGCGGTCAGCGTCATCCGGAGGGTGCCCTTGACCAAATCGTCGCGAGCCTTCATGGCAGCCGTCAGGTCGTCACGGAGGCGCTGCTTGAGTTCGCTCACGGGCGTGAACGTACCCTGGCGGTGTGAAGAGCTGGGCGCGAGTCGCACTCGGAGCGACGTCGACCGGGGCCGCGACGCTCGCCTACGCGGCGGGTGTGGAGCGGCGACGCTGGACGTTGCGGGAGGCCTCGCTGCCGGTGCTGGCGCCGGGTTCGCGCCCGGTCCGCATCCTGCACGTGTCCGACCTGCACATGACGCCGGGCCAGTCGTCGAAGCAGCGGTGGGTCGCCGAGCTGGCGTCGCTGGAGCCGGACCTCGTCGTCAACACCGGCGACAACCTGGCGCACCCGCGTGCCGTGCCCAGCGTGCTGGCGGCGTTGAACCCGCTGCTGGAGCGGCCGGGTCTGTTCGTGTTCGGCAGCAACGACTACTTCGGCCCCACGCCCAAGAACCCGGCCCGCTACCTGGGCCGCAACGAGAAGCGCAGCCACGGCGACCCGCTGCCCTGGCGCGACCTGCGCGCGGCGCTCGTCGAGCGCGGCTGGGACGACGCCACGCACAACCGGGTGCCGTTGACGATCGACGGCGTGCGGATCAGCGCCGCGGGTGTCGACGACCCGCACCTGGGGCTCGACCGCTACCCGCGGATCGCGGGCCGGGTCGACGACGCCGACCTCCGCCTGGGCCTCACCCACTCGCCGGAGCCGCGGGTGCTCGACGGGTTCGCCGCCGACGGCACCGACCTCGTCCTCGCCGGCCACACGCACGGCGGGCAGCTGCGGATGCCGGGTGTCGGCGCGATCGTCACCAACTGCGGGATCGACCGCTCCCGCGCCCGCGGCGCCTCGCGCTGGGGGGCGCACACCTGGTTGCACGTGTCGGCCGGTCTGGGCACCTCGCCGTGGGCCCCGGTGCGCTTCGCGTGCCCGCCGGAAGCCTCGTTGCTGACGCTCGTCGCGCGTCCCACCGGCCGTGTCGCGCAACAGGGAACCCCCGCGTCGGCGGCTGTGGACGTCGGGTAGAGTTCACGACGGCTCGCAGGAAGTTCGCGGGCAATCGGGGTGTGGCGCAGCTTGGTAGCGCGCTTCGTTCGGGACGAAGAGGTCGCAGGTTCAAATCCTGTCACCCCGACCACATGAAGGCCCAGGTCAGTCGACCTGGGCCTTCGTTCGTTCCCGGAGTTCCCGGCGCTCGGCCGGGTGCGTGTGGACCAGGTAGCGCGGGGCGGTGCGCCAGCCCTCGGGCGTGTGATCCAGGAGCAGGACACTTCGTGCGTCGCGCCACACCGGGCGATGTCTTGACCTTGACACAGTGTCAAGGTCTGGACTGAGGTCGAGGAGGTGGTCCCCATGACCCCCGAGCAGACCGTCGCGCAGACCCCCGCGCAGGCCCTTCGCAGGGTGCTGGAGCACGCCGACGCGTCCGTGCGGCTGCGTGCGGTGATGGCGGCGGGCACGACCCCGGACCCGGGGCACGTGACGACGTTAGTCGCCCGGTGCGCGGTCGAGCCCGACTTCTCGGTACGCGAGCTGCTCACGTGGGCCCTGACCCGGCACCCGGCGTCGGCGACGGTGCCGCTGGTCGTGGACGAGCTGCGGTCGCCGCGGGCGCAGGCGCGCAGCCAGGCACTGCACACCCTGTCGAAGATCAGGGACGGGAGCGCGTGGCCCGCGATCACGGGTGCGTTGCTCACCGACCCCGACGACGAGGTGGCCCGCGCCGCCTGGCGTGCCGCGGTGGTGCTGGTGCCCGACGACGAGCGGGGTGAGCTGGCCCGGGTGCTGGTCACGCAGCTCGGGCGCGGCGACCGGGAGGTGCAGCTGAGCCTGAGCCGGGCGTTGATCGGGCTCGGCGAGGTGATGCTGCCGGTCCTCGACCAGGCGGCCTCCGACCCGCGGATGCGGCCGCACGCCGTCGCCACACGACGGTTGTGGCTCGACCCCGACGCGGGGTTCGAGCTCGCGGTCGAGGAGGCGAAGCGGGTGGTGGCGCTCGGTGACACGGCGGTGGAGGTGTGACGGTCGGTGTTGATCGGTGACGTGGCCCGTCGGTCGGGGGTCAGTGCGCGGATGTTGCGGCACTACGACGCCCTCGGCCTCGCGCGGCCGACGGGCCGCACCGGAGCCGGTTACCGGGAGTACTCCGAGGCCGACATCCGGCGGATCCTGCACATCGAGATCCTGCGGTCGCTCGGCCTGTCGCTGCGTGAGGTGGGCCGGGCGCTCGACGAGCCGGGGTTCACGCCCTCGGACCTGGTCGACGATCTCGTGGTGCGGACCCGGGAGCGGATCGCGCGGGAGACGGAGCTGCTGACGCGGCTGCGCCGGATCAGCGCGGCCGAGCCCGTCGGTTGGGAGGAGGTGCTGCAGGTCATCGCGCTGTTGCAGGGGCTGGGGTCCGACAGCGCGGGGCGCCGCCAGCGGGCCGCCCTGTCCGCCGACGACGTCGCCGTCCCCGTGGAGGCACTGGTCGAGGCGGCGTTGAGCGAGACCGACCCGAACGTCGCCGGTGCCCTGCGGTGGGCGTTGGAGCGGTCTGGGACGGGTGGGCTCGCGCTGCTGGCCGACGCCCTGTCCTCCCCCGATTCCGACGTGCGCAGGCGGGCGGTCGAGGCCGTCGCCGAGCTGCCCGACGAGGCCGCGACGCCGGTGCTGCGCGGGGCCCTGGCGAGCGACGACCTCGTCGTCCGCCGGCGTGCCGCGCTCCTGCTGGGGAGCCGCGGAGTCGCCGGGACCGCACCGACGCTCGTCGACATGATCGTGGCGGGGGTCGACGACGTCGACGCCGCCGACGCGCTGAGCATCCTTGCGGCCGAGCCGACCGAACGCGCCGAGCCGACCGAGTGGGCCGAGCCGACCGAACGCGCCGAGCCGACCGAGCCTGCGGAGGCGACCGAGTGGGCCGGGCCGGCCGAGCCGGGGGCCGCCGACGAGATCGCCACGATGCTCGTCGACCGGCTCGCCGACGAGGGCCTCGACGCGGCCACCCGGCGTCGGCTGACGCAGGCGTTCGCGGGGATTCCGGGTCCCGTGGCGTCGCATGCGCTGGCCGAGCTCGTGGCCGACGACGACCCCGGGGTGGCGGCCACTGCGACATACGTGTCGACTCTGCGTGACACGGAGTGATCGCCGCCACGATCACCCGGTCGCCCGCTCCGCCTCCACCCCGTTTTCCTGGGACGCTGGCTGTGTGACCTCCCGAGATCTATCCGTGTTCGTCGGCGTGGCCGCACGGAGACCTCAGCTCGTCGGCGCCGTCGCTCCCAGCGGTCGCCGGCTCGCGGACGCTCTGGCCACGGTCGTCCCCCGCACGGGCTCCCCGTTCGTCGCGGAACTCGGGCCCGGGTCGGGGACGGTCAGCCGTGCCGTCGCCCGGCGCCTCCCCGGTGACGGCCGGCATCTCGCGGTCGAGATCGACGAGGGCTTCGCCCGCCACCTGCGGCAGTGCTTCCCCGACACCGAGATCGTGCACGGCGACGCCGCCGACCTGCGTACCATCGTCGACGCCCCGGTCGACGCCGTGGTCAGCGGGCTGCCGTGGTCGCTGTTCGACGAGAGCCGCCAGCGCACCATCCTCGGCGCGGTGCGCGACGTCCTCGCCCGCGACGGCGCCTTCACGACGTTCGCGTACCGGCACGCGGCGGGCCTGTCGGGGGCACGCCGGTTCCGTCGGCTGCTCGACGAGTACTTCGACGAGGTCGTCGACGGCCGCACGGTGTGGCGGAACCTGCCGCCGGCGGGGGTCCTGTTGTGCCGCAGGCCGATCCGCGCGGCGACCGCACGCTCAGCTGTCGGCGACCCGGACGCGTCGGGGCAGCAGCACCGGAGTGGCCAGCAGCAGCACCCCCGCTGCGGCGATCGCGACGCGCGGCCCGGTCACGGCGGCCAGTAGACCGCCCAGGGCGGTGACGGCGGCGATGGCCGCCTTCGTCGACACCGACCACGCGGTGAGCGCGCGCACGACGCTTTCGTCGGGGAGCAGCCGCAGCCGCGTCGTCGCCAGCACCGGGTTGAACAGTCCCGCGCACCCGACCAGGCAGAACTGCACCGCGATCACCAGCACGATCCCCCACGGCCCGGCCGGCACGAACGCGATCACCCCCGACCACACTGCCCGCAGCGTGCCGCCGACGCGCAGCACCGCCGGCTCCCCGAACCGCTCCACGAGCCGCCTCGACATCCGGGCACCGACGAGCCCGCCGACGCACGGCGCCCCGAACGCCAGCGCGTACTGCCACGGCGCGAACCCCAGCTCCCCCAGCATGAGCACGGCGGCGAGCGGCGCCGTCGCCATGATCAGCGAGTTGACGGCGACGACGTTGAGCAGCAACGGCCGCAGCACCGGGTGCGCCAGCAGGACCCGCCAGCCGTCGACGAGATCGCGCGGCCGGACCTTCGGGGCCGCGATCGTGGGCTCCCGCGCAACGGGCCCGATCCGCCGGACCCATGCCGCCGAGGCCAGGAAGCTCACGGCGTTGGCGACGACCGTCGTCACCGGGCCCAGCACACCGACGGCGAACCCGCCCAACGGCGGCCCGACCGCGGTGGCGACCCACGTGGTCGACTCGAACCGCCCGTTCGCGACGAGCAGGTCGCCCGGCGCGACCACCGTCTTGAGGAACGCCCCGCTCGCGGCGGTGAAGGCGATGTCGGCGGCCGCGACGACCACCGCGACGAGCAGCAGCTGCGGCACGGCGAGCCATCCGAGCAGGTAGGCGACCGGGACCGTCGCCAGCGCGGCGAACCGCACGAGGTCGGCGCCGATCATCACCGGCCGCGGCCGCCGTACGGCGACGAACGGCCCTGTCAACGTGGCCAGCACCGCCCCCGCCGCCGGGCCCGCCGCGGCCAGCAGCGACACCTCCACCGGCCCGGTGTGCAGGACGAGGATCGCGATCAGCGGGAACGCGTCGAACGCGAGCCACGTCCCTGCCGCGCTGGTGGCGAACGCCGCCCACAGGAGGCGGAACCTCCGCCCCGGCCCGCGCTCCACCCGCAGAGCTTCCCCCGGGGCCCCGACAGTTCGGCACCCCAGGCCGAAGCTCGTCGAGTTCGACGTCAGGGTTCTCCCGGCCGCCGATTTCGACCCTCACGTCGAACTCAACCGCCTGATCGGTCGAACCGCACGTGCGTGACCTTCTCCGAGGCCACCAGCTCGGTGCAGACGTACCCGTCGGAGTCGACGCCGTCGAGCAGGCGCGCGCCGCGGCCGAACAGGACGGGGACGACGGCCAGGTGCATGGTGTCGACGTGCCCGGCCTGCAGGTACTGCCGGATCGTCGCGGCGCCGCCCCCGATGCGGATGTCGGCGTCCCCGGCGGCGGCGCGGGCCTGTGCGAGGGCGTCCTCGATGCCGCCGGTGACGAAGTGGAAGGTGGTGCCGCCCTTCATCTCGACGGGTTCACGCTCGTGGTGGGTGAGCACGAAGACGGGGTGGTGGTAGACGGGGTCGTCGCCCCACCAGCCGGTCCACGACTCGTCGCCCCAGCCGCCGCGGACGGGGCCGAACATGTTGCGCCCCATGATGGTGGCGCCGACGCCCGCGGCCGCGGCGATCGCGACACCGTCGTCGACACCCGTGGTGCCGCCCTCCTCGCCGACCATCGAACGGAAGGTGCGGGTCGGGTAGAACCACTCGTGCAGGCGGGCACCGCCGACGCCGAGGGGCGCGTCGAGGCTCTGGTCGGGGCCCGCCATGTAGCCGTCGAGGGAGACGGCGACGCTCACGCGCAGCTTTCCGGTCATCGGGTCCTCCAGGATTTCGTCGGGATCACCATCAGGTCGGAGCCCTCACGAACTTCTCGACACACGGGGCGGAAAAGATGTCGAGCGCCGGGCAGCGGCTCCGACCATCCTGTGTGACGCGCCCCGACGGGGGGCGCGGCCGACCGCGAGGAGCGATCGTCGTGAAGTACATGCTGCTGATCCACAACCGTCCCGGCTTCGTCGAGGAGCTCACCGAGAACGAGCGCACGGAGCTGTTCGGCGAGGTCGACCGGATCATGGGCGAGCTGACGGAGACGGGTGAGCTGGTGGGCGGGCAGGCGCTGGCCGACCCGTCGACGGCCGTCACGATCCGGGGTGTCGACGGCCGCCCGGCGGTGACGGACGGGCCGTTCGCGGAGAGCAAGGAGCAGTTCGCGGGGTACGTGGAGGTGGACTGCGCGTCGCGGGAGCGGGCGGTGGAGATCGCGTCGTCGTGGCCCGACGTCCGGTTCGGTGGCGGGGTGCTGGAGGTGCGCGCGGTCATGCACGACTCCGGGGCGGAGATGTGACGTCGCGCGTCGTCGAGGACCTGCTGCGCGGCCTGGCGCCGCAGGTCCTCGGCACGCTCGTGCGCCGCCACGGGCAGTTCGACGCGTGCGAGGACGCGGTGCAGGAGGCGTTGCTGGCGGCGGCGACGCAGTGGCCGGGACAGGGGGTGCCGGACAAGCCGCACGCGTGGCTGCTGACCGTCGCGACGCGACGACTCGCCGACGAGTGGCGCAGCGAGAGCGCGCGCCGGGCCCGGGAGGACGCGGTGGTGGCGCTGGAGGCCGCCGTCCCGCCCGGCGAGGCCGGCCCGGACGACGACACGTTGCGGCTGCTGTTCCTGTGCTGTCATCCGGAGCTGTCGGGTCCGTCGCAGGTGGCGTTGACGCTGCGGGCCGTCGGCGGGTTGACGACGGCGGAGATCGCGGCGGCGTTCCTGGTGCCGGAGGCGACGATGGCGCAGCGGATCAGCCGGGGGAAGCAGCGGATCAGGGCGGCGGGCGCCCGGTTCACGATGCCGCCGCCGGCGGAGCGCGCGGCGCGGCTGGCAGCGGTCATGCAGGTGCTGTACCTGGTGTTCAATGAGGGGTACACGGCGTCGGCCGGCCCGTCGTTGCAACGCACCGACCTCACGACGGAGGCGGTGCGGCTGGCGCGGGAGCTGCGGCGGGCGACACCGGACGAGGGCGAGTCGGCGGGACTGCTGGCGTTGATGCTGCTCACGGATGCGCGGCGGGCGGCGCGGACGGATGCGTCGGGTGCGCTGGTGCCGTTGGCGGATCAGGACCGGTCGCGGTGGGACGCGACGATGATCGAGGAGGGTGTCGCGCTGGTGACCGAGGCGTTGACGTGGCATCCGCCGGGCCCGTACCTGGTGCAGGCGGCGATCGCGGCGGTGCACGACGAGGCGGCCCGTGCGCAGGACACGGACTGGCGCCAGATCGTCGCGCTGTACGGGGTGCTGGCCAGGGTGGAGCCGAACCCGATGGTCACGTTGAACCGGGCGGTGGCCGTCGCGATGGCCGACGGGCCGCTGGCGGGTCTCGACGTGCTCGACACGTTGCGGTCCGACGGCCGAATGGCCGCGCACCATCGGCTGCACGCCGTCCGGGCGCACCTGTTGGAGATGGCGGGCGCGCACGACGAGGCCCGGGCCGCCTACCGGGAGGCGGCCCGGCTCACGACGAGCCTGCCGGAGCGGCGCTACCTGGAGTCCCGCGCCGTCCGGACCGGTCGTGAGCGGCGATAGTCGCTATAGCGACTATCGCCGCTCACAGGCGGACTTCCCGCAGGTCGAGGCGCATGCAACAGCGGGGCCGGCGGTCGAGACCGCGGCGGGTCTCCTCGGCGCGCAGTGCGGCGAGACCGGGGGTGATCTCGTCGTCGGTGAGTACCCGGAAGCCGCGGCGCCGGTAGTAGGGCCCGTTCCAGGGCACGTCGACGTAGGTCGTGAGGGTGACGGCCGAGAGCCCGGCGGCGAGGGCGCGTTCGGAGTTGTCGTCGAGCAGGGCGCGCCCGACGCGCAGTCCGATGTGGACGGGGTCGACGGACACCTGTTCGATGTGGGCGCAGTCGTCGACGACCTCCGACTGCAGGTAGCCCGCGACCCGGCCGTCGATGTCGACGACACGGACGACGCCGGCGACGACGAACCTCAGCATCTCGTCCGTCGACGGCGCCGGGTCGTCGGCCACGAAGGACATCCCGATCTCGCGGAACCGTTCCCCGGCGGCGTTCTCGATCGCGATGAGCTGTTCGACGTCGGCGGGCCGGGCGGGTCGGACGCTGTGCTCGGACACGTCCGGACGATACCCAGCCGCGAATGTGTACGGGCGTCTGAGACGGACGTTAGGGTGATCATGTGGGTCATCGCGAGGAACTGTTGGCGGGCGCCCAGGAATGCCTGCACGACAAGGGATGGGGCCGCACGTCGGCACGCGACGTCGTCGCCGCGTCGGGCACGAACCTCGCCTCGATCGGCTACCACTTCGGCTCCAAGGACGCCCTGCTGGCCGCCGCCCTGGTGGCGTCGACGGCGCAGTGCGCGGAGGCGGTCGACCAGGCCCTGACCGACGACACACCCGCCGCTCCGGCCGCGGATCCGCTCGACCGGTTCGAGCGGACGTGGGAACGCGTCGTCGAGCGCGTGGCCCGCGACGAGCGGATGACGACGGCGACGGTGGAGGCGCTGGCCCAGGCGCCGCGGGTGCCGCAGGTGCGCTCGGCGCTCGCCGCCGCGGCGGACCTCACCCGCGAGGACCTGGCACTGACCTTCCACGCCACGGGTGACGACGAAGAACGCACCCGGGTGCTGGGCGCGTTCTACCAGTCGTTGCTGCTGGGGACGCTGGTGCAGTGGGCGGTCGACCCGTCCGCCGCGCCGACGGGACGCGACCTGGCGGAGGCGTTGCGCATGATCGTCGACGACTCGACGAGCTGACGCCGCGCGGTGGTCAGGAGCGCGGGCGCCCGATCCCGGCGACGTAGATCACCCCGAGCACGACGATCGGGATGACCGTCCACACGAACCACGGGTAGATGAGCTCGCCGTTCGTGACGCTCACGATCCCCCAGACGACGACGTTCACCGCCACGACGCTCGTGAAGACGATCGCGAGAATCCGCATCGCGGTACCGCCGCCGGTGTCGGAGAAGATCGCGCGCGGCGTCGCCGGCGTCCGACGGGCGGGAGCGGGCGCGGGTGCGTCGGGGACGTCGGGCAGGTCGGCGGTGACGAGGGCGAGGTCGCCGCGGGTCTTGCCCGCCCACACGGCCTGGACCCGCTCGTCGTACTCCCCGATGTCGAGCAGGCCTGCCCCTGGGCGCGCAGGAGCATGTCCTGCACCGCTCTGCGCTCGGCGTCGGACACCCGGATCCGGTCACTGGGGACGGGCTCGTTCACGACGGCCATCGTGCCACGACCCGCGGCGGCCGTGCCCCGACGTGCGCCCGTGGGCCGCACCCGGTGCCACGGGCTGCCGGTGACCCGGCAGGATCGGGGCGTGCATCCCGACGCCGCCGTCCCCGACAGGCTCTTCGACGACGACGCCCGCGAGCAGCGCTGGCGCGCCCGGTTCACCGCGGTCCGGATGTCCCGGCCGGAGTGGGCCGAGGACGCGCCGGACCGCTGCGTCTACACGTCCAACGCGGGCGGCACCACCGAGGTGCACACCTGGGATCGCGCCACCGACCTGCACCGCAAGGTCACCAGCCGCCCCGCCGGGACCCACTCGGCCACGCTGCCGCCCGACGGCGAGCATGTCTGGTGGTTCGACGACACCGACGGCGACGAGTTCGGCCGCTGGGTCAGCGAGCCCTTCGCCGGGCTGCCCGCGGGCGACCGGCCGGCCGACGCGATCCCCGGCGTCGAGGACGGCTACCCCGCGGGCCTGGAGATCGGCCGCACGCTGGTCGCGGCAGGCACGTCGACCGACGACGGCAGCCGGATCTGGCTGCACCGCAACGGTTCCTCCGGGCCCGCCGAGATCGTGTACGAGTCGTCGGAGGACGCGGGGGTGGGCGCCCTGTCCGAGGACGAGACGCTGCTCGCGGTCAGCCACTCCGAGCACGGCGACTCACGCCACCCCGACCTGCGGGTGCACCGCACGTCCGACGGTGCGGCGGTCGCGGAGAAGTCCGACGGCCCCGGTCTCGGGCTCACGCCGCTCGTGTTCAGCCCCGTCCCCGGCGACCAGCGGCTCCTGCTGCTGCACGAGCGCCGCGGCCGCGAGGAGCTGCTGATCTGGGACGTCGCCGCGGACACCGAGACCGAGATCGTCCTCGACCTGCCGGGCGAGGTCGTCGCCGACTTCTATCCCGACGCGGCCGCGCTGCTGGTGTGGCACACCCACGCCGGCCGAGTCCGGCTGTTCCGCCACGACCTGGCCGACGGCACCCTCACCGAGCTGCCCACCGCGCCCGGCACCGTCGGGTCCGCCGAGGTGCGCCCCGACGGGACCGTCGAGTACACGGCGTCGTCGGCGGCCGAGGCGGCGACGATCCGCGCCCTGCACCCCGACGGCACCGACCGTGTGCTGGTCGCCCCGCCCGGTGAGCGACCGCCCGGCTCGGTCCCGGTGCGCGACGTGTGGGTCGACGGCCCCGGCGGGAAGGTGCACGCGCTCGTCGCCGAACCGGAGGGCGACGGCCCGCACCCGACGGTGTTCAGCCTGCACGGCGGCCCCCACCACGCCGACGAGGACCGGTTCAGCGCGATGCGCGCGGCGTGGGTCGACGCCGGGTTCTGCGTCGTCGAGGTCAACTACCGCGGCTCGACGGGCTACGGCTCGGCGTGGCGCGACGCCATCGAGGGCCGGCCCGGCCCGACGGAGCTGGAGGACGTCGCCGCCGTCCACGACTGGGCTGTCTCGTCGGGGACGGCCGACCCGGCGCGGATCGTCGTCGAAGGCTGGTCGTGGGGCGGGTTCCTCGCACTCCTCGCGGCCGGCACGCAGCCGGACCGGTGGGCGGCGGCGATCGGCGGCGTTCCCGTCGCCGACTACGTCGCCGCGTTCGAGGACGAGATGGAACAGCTGCGCGCGTTCGACCGCGCCCTGTTCGGCGGCTCCCCCGACGAGGTCCTCGACCGCTACCGGCTCGCGTCACCGCTGACCTACGTCGGCGACGTCCGCGCGCCCGTGCTCGTCCTCGCCGGTGAGAACGACCCGCGCTGCCCGATCCGCCAGATCGACAACTACCTCGACGCGCTGGCCACCCGCGGCGACCTGCCCTACGAGGTCAGCCGGTTCGACGCCGGGCACGGCTCGCTCGTCGTCGAGATGACGATCCGCCACGTCGCCACGGAGATCGACTTCGCCCGCCGGGCCCTCGCCGGAGTCCGCCCGGGGTGACGTCACCCCGGTGTAGCCCACCGGAAACATCCGCCACCCACGATGGAGACGCCTGAGGGGGTGGACGACGTGACGCTGTGGCGCGTGCACGTGGAGCTCGAGGACAGGCCGGGGCGGCTCGGCGAGCTGGCGACGGTCGTGGGTGGCGCGGGTTGCGACATCGTCGCGCTGCACGTCGTCGGTGAGCCTGCCGACGACGGCGCGGTGACCGACGAGCTGCTCGTGAAGGTCCCGGACGGTGTGGAGGCGGGCGAGCTCGTCGAGGCGGTCGGGTCGGCGGGCATCCCGTGCACGCTGCTCGTGCGTGCCAACGCCACCGAGCTGTCCGACCCGGCGACGACGGCGCTCGCCCTGGCCCGCATGGTCGCCGCCGACCCGGGCAGCGCGCCCCGGGCGGTCGCGACGATGCTGCGGGCCCGGCTCGTCGCACCCGACGCACCCGGGCACCCGCACACCCACACGCTGCGCGTCGGCACCCAGCAGGTGCGGCTGGGGCGGGCGTGGCCGTTCACCGCGACCGAGCTGTCGCGGGCGGCGGCGCTGCTGGAGCTGGCGTCGCAGCTCGACCTCGCCGCGCCCGCCCGCACGCCCACCGACGACCGCGTCCTGCTGCTGCGCGACGGCACCGAGACCCTGCTGCGCGCCGCGTCGCCCGACGACGCGCTGCTGGTCGCGGCCCTGCACGCGCGCTGCTCGCCGGAGACCCGGCTGGCCCGGTTCGGCCACCCGTCGCCGCAGCTCGCGCCGGGTCTGCTGCAGGCGGTGCTGGCCGGGGAGAACGGCGGCCGCTCGGCGGTCGCGACGACGATCGACGGCGGCAGCGTCGTCGGCCTCGTGACGCTCGAGGACAGCGGCGGCGAGGCGATGTTCACCGTCGTCGTCGAGGACGGCTGGCAGGGCCGCGGGCTCGGGACGTCGCTGGTGCGCAGGGCCGTCGAGCTCGCGCTGGCCGCGGGCGCCGACACCCTCGCCGCGTCGGCACCGGGTGGAGACATGCGGCTCACGCGGCTGCTGCGCCGCGCGGGGCTGCGGCCGACGGCACGGTTCGTCGGCGACGCCCTCGTCGTGTCGGCGCCGTTGGTGACCGCCGCCGTGGCGGGCTGACCCCGGGCTCAGCCCAGCAGGTCGAGCACCTTCTCCGGCGGCCTGCCGACGACGGCCCGGTCGCCCAGGACGACGATCGGCCGCTCGACGAGGATCGGGTTGGCCGCCATGGCGTCGAGCAGCGCGTCGCGGTCGGCGTCGGCCAGACCCAGCTCGCGGTACACGGCCTCACCGGTGCGGACGATCGCCCGCGGGTCGTCGGTCCCGAGCTTGCGCAGGACGTCCTCGAGGTCGGTACGGGTGGGGGCGTCGTCGAGGTAGCGCACGACGTCGGCCTCGACGCCGTGCTCGGCGAGCAGGGCGAGCGCGCCGCGGCTCTTGGAGCAGCGCGGGTTGTGCCAGACGACGGGCCGGTCTTCGGAGGTCACGGACCGGATCGTAGGCGCACGGTCAGCGCCGGGCACGACCACCGACACCGACCTCGCGGTCCGCGCCCCGGCACGACGCGCACAGCCCGCGGAAGACCACGACCGCCGCCTCGACCCGGTAACCGGCGGCGTGGGCCGGGTCGAGGTGGGCGGCGATGCCCGGGACCTGATCGACGTGCGCGGTCTCGCCGCATTCCCGACACACCAACCGGTGACGCTCCATGCGCACGGCTTACCAGGGCTCGCCCCCGGACGTGGTCTCCGTCTCAGATAGAGACCAGCGGCCGCTGTTCGGTGCGTCAGGCGACGGTGCGTCAGGCGTCGGGGAGGAAGACCTCCTCCAGCACGAACGTCTCGATGTCGAGGACGAACCCGCGGACCGTCGTGTCCGGGTGCAGGAACGGGTCGTGGCGCAGCTGGGCCATGTCCCTGCGCACACTCGTCATGGGGTCGCTGAACGCGTGGGTCCGCCACGCCGGTCGCATCCCGGTCTCCGCCGCCAGCGACTCCGAGAAGTCCTCGTCGGTGAAGGTCGAGAGGCCGCAGCCGCCGTGCTGGACGAGCAGGACGTCACGCGTGCCGAGCTGCCGCTGACTGATCGTCAACGACCGGATCGTGTCGTCGGTCACGACACCGCCGGCATTGCGGAGCACGTGAACCTCACCCAGCTGGAGACCGAACAGGGTGAACGTGTCGATGCGCGAGTCCATGCACGTCACGAGCGCCGTCTTGAGCGCGGGCGGGACGGCCACACCCTCTGCCGCAGCCGCGGCGAGCCTGCCGCCACCCGCCTGGTACCGCTTGATCATTTCGTCGCTGCTCACGAACCGTAACGTTATCGGTGACGGGGCGATCGCGCGTTAGCGTGTGGGGTGCACGGCACCGGCCCCCGCTCGTCCGAGCGCCCGCGAGGAGGTTGCGTGAGCGCGACCGACGCCCCGGTGGTGGCTCCCGAGCCCGCCCGCGTCGCCACGCTGCTCGCACCGGCCGCGATCTACCTCGCCGTGCGTCTCGTCGGCGTCCTGGCGCTGGTGTGGCTGTCGCTGACGTACGGCGTCTCGCCCGTCGACCGGCTCCGCGCCTGGGACGGCGACTGGATGCTCGCCATCGCGCAGTACGGCTACAGCGGCGTCCCCGAGAGGATGCTCGACGGGCACGGCCGCCACACCCCGTTCACCGCGCTCGCGTTCTTCCCCGGCTACCCGATGACGATCACGGTCGTCGCGCCGCTGCTCGGCGGCAACGAGGTCGCCGCGGCGCTCGTCGTGTCGTTGCTGGCCGGGATCGCGGCCGCCTACGGGCTGACCCGGATCGGGGAGCTCGTCCCGGGCGGGTCGCGCCGCGTCGGCCTGCTGTTGACGGCGCTGTTCGCGGCCGCGCCCATGGCCGTCACCCTCAACATGGCGTACACGGAGGCGCTGTTCTGTGCGCTGGCCGCGTGGTCGCTGGTCGGGCTGCTGCAGCGGCGCTGGCTGCTCGCCGGGGTGATGTGCGGGCTGGCCGGGCTCGTCCGGCCGACGTCGGAGGCGCTCGTGCTCGCCGTCGTCGTGGCGGCGGTCGTCGCGCTCGTGATGCGCCGCGACGGCTGGCGTCCCGTCGCGGGGGCGCTGCTGTCGGTCGCCGGCGTCGCCGGGTACCTGGTCTTCGTCGCGGTCCGCACGGGTGAGCTGACCGGCTGGTTCACCGTCCAGAGCACGGGTTGGGACGGCGGCGTCGACGGCGGCGTCGCCAGCGTCAGGTTCATCGTCGCGACGCTGACCAGCCGCGACGCCGCACTCATGTACTACGTGTCGGCGGTCGTCCTGATCGGCGTGCTCGTCCTGTTCGGACTGTCGGTCGCCGCCCGGTTGCCGGTGCCGCTGCTGGTCTACGGCGGCGCGGTCGTCGCGACGGTGTGGCTGTCGTCGGGCGTGATGGCCTCGCGGCCGCGGCTGCTGCTGCCCGCGTTCGTGCTGCTCCTGCCGATCGCCCTGGGCCTGGCCAAACGGCGCCCCGCGACGGCGGTGTCCGTCGTCGTGGTGGCGGCGCTGGCCTCGGCCTGGTTCGGGGCGTACTCGCTCACGGTGTGGCGGTACGCGATCTGAGACCCCTGTGAGTGGCGATGGTCGCTATAGCGACCATCGCCACTCACGAGCCGTCGTCAGAGGGTCGCCGCGACCGTCTCGGCGATCTCGTAGGTGTTGAGCGCGGCACCCTTACGCAGGTTGTCGCCGCACACGAACAGCTCGAGCGTGTTCGGGAAGTCCAGCGCCTGCCGGATGCGCCCGACCCACGTCGGGTCGTCGCCGACGACGTCGGCCGGGGTCGGCCACTCGCCCGCGGCCGCGTCGTCGCGCACCACGATCGTCGGCTGCTCGGACAGCACCTTGCGGGCAGCGTCGACGGTGATCTCACGCCCGAACGTCGCGTGCACCGCGAGCGCGTGCGTGGTGACGACGGGGACGCGCACGCACGTCGCCGACACCTTCAGGTCGGGGATGCCGAGGATCTTGCGCGACTCGTTGCGGACCTTCAGTTCCTCCGACGACCAGCCGTCCTCCTTGACCGAACCGGCCCACGGGACGACGTTGAGCGCCAGCGGCGCCGGGAACGGCGAGTCGGTGCCCAGGCCGGCCTCGGCCAGCGCGGCGGCGACGTCGCCGGCCTTCTGGCCGACGTCCTTGCCCGCGACGGCCGAGAGCTCCGCCTGCAGCCGGTCGATGCCGGGCTGACCCGCACCCGACGCGGCCTGGTACGACGACACCACCAGCGCCTCGAGCCCGAACTCCCGGTGCAGCGCGCCCATGGCGGCCATCATCGACAGCGTCGTGCAGTTGGGGTTGGCGATGATGCCCTTGGGGCGGTCGGCCGCCTTGTCCGCGTTGACCTCCGGCACCACCAGCGGAACGTCGGGGTCCATCCGGAACGCGCCGGAGTTGTCGACGGCCACCGCGCCCCGCGCCGCCGCGATCGGGGCCCACTCGGCACTGATCTCGTCGGGCACGTCGAACAGCGCGACGTCGACGCCGTCGAACACCTCGGGCTCCAGCAGCCGGACCGTGACGTCCTCGCCGCGGACCTTCAGCACCTTGCCCGCCGAACGGGCCGACGCGACCAACCGGATCTCGCTCCACGGCACGGTCTCGCGGGCGTCGATGATGTCGATCATCGTCGTGCCGACGGCACCGGTGGCGCCGACGATCGCGACGACCGGCCCCTTCCCCGCGGTCATCGTCCGGTCCCCGCGTAGACGACGGCCTCTTCCTCGCCACCGAGATCGAACGCGTCGTGCAGGGCACGGACGGCGCCGTCGAGCTGGTCGGCCCGGCAGATGACCGAGATGCGGATCTCGGAGGTGTTCATGGTCTCGATGTTCACGCCCGCGTCGGACAGCGCCTCGCAGAACGTGGCGGTGACGCCCGGGTGGTTGCGCATCCCGGCGCCGACCAGCGACACCTTGCCGACCTCGGGGTCGTACACGACCTCGTCGAAGCCGATGTCGCTCTTCGCCCCCTCCAGCGCGGCGACGGCGCGGGGGCCGTCGGTGCGGGGCAGCGTGAACGTGATGTCGGTGGTGCCGACCGACTCGTGGGAGATGTTCTGCAGGACCATGTCGATGTTGATCTCGGCCTCGGCGACGGTGCGGAAGATCCGGGCCGCCATGCCGGGCGTGTCGGGCACGCCCGTCACGGTGATCTTCGCTTCCGAACGGTCGTGCGCGACCCCGGTCAGGATCGGGTTCTCCAACGGAATCTCCTCGATCGAGCCGGCGACCAGCGTCCCCGGCTTGTCGTTGTACGAGCTGCGCACCCGCAGCGGCACGTTGTAGCGGCGGGCGTACTCGACGGCGCGCAGGTGCAGCACCTTCGCCCCGGAGGCCGCCATCTCCAGCATCTCCTCGTACGTCACCGTGTCGAGGTGCGCGGCGTCCGGGACGATCCGCGGGTCGGCGGAGAAGATGCCGTCGACGTCGGTGTAGATCTCGCAGACGTCGGCCTCGAGTGCCGCGGCCAGCGCGACGGCGGTCGTGTCCGACCCGCCGCGGCCCAGCGTCGTGATGTCCTTGGAGTCCTCGCTCATCCCCTGGAAGCCGGCGACCAGGACGATCGAGCCCTCGTCGAGCGCGCTGCGCAACCGGCCCGGGTTGACCTGCACGATGCGGGCGTCGCCGTGCTTGGGCGTGGTGAGCATCCCGGCCTGCGAGCCCGTGAAGGAACGGGCCTCCGCGCCGAGGGAGTGGATCGCCATCGCGACGAGCGCGTTGGAGATGCGCTCACCGGCCGTGAGCAGCATGTCCATCTCGCGGGCCGGCGGCGCGGGCGAGACCTGCTCGGCGAGGTCGGTCAACTCGTCGGTCGTGTCTCCCATCGCGGAGACGACGACCACGACGTCGTGGCCCTCTTTACGCGTCCGGACGATCCGTTCCGCGACCTTCTTGATGCGGTCGGCGTCCTGAACCGACGATCCGCCGTACTTCTGCACGACGAGGGCCACGCCGTCCTCCTGTCCCCGCGCCGCTCGACGACGACGCTGGATTCGGCTCGGGCCCGGACCGGTCGGCAGGTTCTCCCGACCGCCCGCGGGGCTGGTCGGGACGCCAGCCTACCGGCGCCGAGCAGCGACGTTAACCTCGATGACCGATGCCACAGACTCGCGACGAGCCTCTCCCCCGCTCGCAGGGTGTGCGGGGGCCCGCCGTGAGTCCGGACACGTACGCCTCCCGGGGGCGTCGTGGGGTCACGACGATCCCGCTCCCCGCCCTCCCGGCGGCCCCCGTCGTGCGTGCCGCGCTCGCCCCCGCCGCGGTCTATCTCTCGGTCCGGGCGTTCGCCACCGCGGTGCTCGTGCTCCTCGCCGATGCCAACGGCGGCCGCCTCGACGACCGGCTCGACGCCTGGGACGGCCACTGGTTCCTCGGCATCGCCCAGGGCTGGTACTCCGACGTCCCGCTCGGTCTCGTCGACGCCGGCGGCGCCCGCACGGCCGCGACCCCGCTCGCGTTCTTCCCCGGCTACCCCGCCGTCGTGGCCACCGTCCGGTTCGTGACGGGCATGCCGATGCTGACCGCAGCGGTCCTCGTGACGGTCGGTGCCGGTGTCGTCGCCGCCTACGGCATCGCGCGGCTCGGCCGGGCCGTCCCCGGCGGCTCCGCCCGGGCCGGGCTGGTGCTGGTGGCGCTGTTCGCGTCGGCACCGATGGCCGTCGTGCTCTCGATGGCCTACTCCGAGGCCTTGTTCTGCGCCGGTGCCGCCTGGTGCCTCGTGTTCCTGCTCGAACGACGCTGGGTCGCCGCCGGAGTGTGCTGCCTCGCCGCGGGCCTCGTGCGGCCGACGGCGTGGGCGCTGCTGATCGTCGTCGTCGCGGCCGCCGCCGTCGCCCTCTGGAAACGGGAGGACGGCACCCGGCCCTGGGCCGCGATCGCCCTCGCGCCGG
This sequence comes from Pseudonocardia sulfidoxydans NBRC 16205, assembly GCF_007989085.1. Taxonomy (GTDB): domain Bacteria; phylum Actinomycetota; class Actinomycetes; order Mycobacteriales; family Pseudonocardiaceae; genus Pseudonocardia; species Pseudonocardia sulfidoxydans. Next base: position 54,506 of record NZ_BJVJ01000021.1, on the reverse strand, counting down.
TCGGGCTGCTCGGCTACCTCGCCTGGGTCGGCGCCCGCACCGGGTCGCCCACCGGCTGGTTCACGGTGCAGGCCGTTGGCTGGGGCTCCCGCGTCGACGGCGGCCAGGCCACCCTGCGCTGGGCCGGGTCCGTCCTGGCGTCCGGACCGTCGATCTTCGAGGTGGGGACGATCGTCGCCCTCGCCGGCGCCGCGGTCCTGCTCGTCGTCGGGCTGCGCGACGCCGCCGCGGCCGCCCTGCCGTGGACGCTCTACTGCTACGGCGCGATCGTCGTCGCGATGGACGTCGGCAGCGCCGGGGTGATGGTGTCCAAGGCGCGGCTGCTGCTGCCCGCGTTCACGCTGCTCGTCCCGGTCGCCGTCGCGCTGGCGAAGTTCGCTGGGCGGCGCCGCGTCGCGGCGGCCGGGATCGTCGTCGGGGTGGTGCTGGCGTCGGCGTGGTTCGGTGGGTACGCCGTCGCGATCTGGCCCGCCGCGATCTGAGCCCGCCGCGATCTGAGCCCGCCGCGATCTGAGCCCGCCGCGATCTGAGCTCGGCGCGATCTGAGCCCGGCGTCTGTCAGGAGACTCGGCGCACCAGTCGCACGACGACGGCCGTGATCAGCCACCAGATCGCTGCCGCCACGCCGTAGTTCAACGTCACCCGCAGCTTCGGCTCGGCGGGTAGGAACAGGTCGTCCAGGCCCAGCGTCAACCGGCCCGCGACGTCGGCGACGAACTGCGTCAGCCCGTTGGCCGGGTTCGCGTCCAGCAGCGTCAGCACGATGTGCAGCACGAGGAACGCGACGATGACCATGCCGACGATCCGCAGCACCGTCGCCACCATGCCCGCGCCCCGACGCGCCGAGGTGCCCACCACCATCGTCCCCCCGCCCGCTCGGTGACCGCCCGGCCATCCTGACACGATCACGTCCCGCGGACCGGGCGGCGCGGCCGACCGATCGGGTGCGGGGGCCGCGCGCCGCCCCCGCTCGCACTCCGACGCCGTCCCGATCGCGCTGTGAGTCGGATCCCGCGATGCGGGAGGGACCTGCCGTCGGGGCCGCACGAGGGTCTACAGTCGCTGTCATGGCGCACCTGCTCCTTCGCCGCCGCGGCGGGGTCTGACCGACCGGCCCCTCGTCGCGGGGTCTTGGCGTGCCTGCCGGTCACCACGCCCCGGCACAGAGGAGCACCCCGCACCATGAGCATCTCCCCCGACGCGTACACCTCGTCCACGACGAGCCGCATCCGTACGCCGTCGAACCCCGCGCCCGACGAGCAGGCCCCGTGGAACCCGCAGCGCGGATCCCATCTGCCGTTCCACCGCTACCGGCCCTTCCACGAGATGGTCGAGCCCGTCTCGCTGCCCGACCGCACCTGGCCCGACACCCGCATCACCACCGCGCCCCTGTGGTGTGCGGTCGACCTGCGCGACGGCAACCAGGCCCTGATCGACCCCATGAGCCCGACGCGCAAGCGCCGCATGTTCGACCTGCTCGTACGCATGGGCTACAAGGAGATCGAGGTCGGCTTCCCCGCCGCCAGCCAGACCGACTTCGACTTCGTCCGCGAGATCATCGAGGGCGACGCCATCCCCGACGACGTCACCATCCAGGTGCTGACCCAGGCCCGGCCCGAGCTCATCGAACGCACCTACGAGGCCTGCGAGGGCGCGCCCCGCGCCATCGTCCACCTCTACAACTCGACGTCGATCCTGCAGCGCCGCGTCGTCTTCCGCTCCGACCGCGCCGGCATCTCCAAGATCGCCACCGACGGCGCCGAGGACGTCCTGCGCTTCTCCGAGAAGTACCCGAGCACCGACTGGCGCTTCGAGTACTCCCCCGAGTCCTACACCGGTACCGAGCTGCAGTACGCCGTCGACGTCTGCAACGCCGTCAGCGAGATCTGGCAGCCCACCCCCGAGTCGCCGATGATCGTCAACCTGCCCGCGACGGTCGAGATGGCGACCCCCAACGTCTACGCCGACTCGATCGAGTGGATGCACCGCAACCTCGCCCGTCGTGACGGGATCGTGCTGTCGCTGCACCCCCACAACGACCGCGGCACCGGTGTCGCCGCCGCCGAGCTCGGCTACCAGGCCGGTGCCGACCGCATCGAGGGCTGTCTGTTCGGCAACGGCGAGCGCACCGGCAACGTCGACCTGGTCACGCTGGGCATGAACCTCTTCACCCAGGGCATCGACCCGCAGATCGACTTCTCCGACATCGACGAGATCCGCCGCACCGTCGAGTACTGCAACCAGCTGCCCGTCGCCGAGCGTCACCCCTGGGGCGGCGACCTCGTCTACACCGCCTTCTCCGGCAGCCACCAGGACGCCATCAACAAGGGTTTCCAGGCGATGGAGGCCGACGCCGGCGAGGCCGGCGTCCCGGTCGACGACTACCGGTGGGAGGTCCCCTACCTGCCCGTCGACCCCAAGGACATCGGCCGCAGCTACGAGGCCGTCATCCGCGTCAACTCGCAGTCCGGCAAGGGCGGCGTCGCCTACATCATGAAGGCCGAGCACCAGCTCGACCTGCCGCGCCGGCTGCAGATGGAGTTCTCCAAGGTCATCCAGAACTACACCGACACCGAGGGCGGCGAGGTCTCCCCCAAGGAGATGCGCGACGCGTTCGACGTCGAGTACCTCGACCGCGCCACGCCGCTGAAGCTGCTGCGCCACAAGCTGACCAGCGACGGCGAGGGCCGCGACGAGATCGTCGCCACCGTGCGCGTCGAGTCCGACGTCCACGAGATCAGCGGCAGCGGCAACGGCCCGATCGCCGCGTTCGTCGACGCGCTCGCCGGCATCGGTTTCGACGTCCGCGTCCTCGACTACCACGAGCACGCGCTCTCCTCCGGCGACGACGCCCGCGCCGCCGCCTACGTCGAGTGCACCATCGAGAACAAGGTCCTCTGGGGCGTCGGGATCGACAGCTCCATCGTCAGCGCCTCGCTCAAGGCCGTCGTCTCGGCCGTGAACCGGGCCATGCGCTGACCCCCTGACGTGGCCGCCGACCCCGCGCGATCCGCGGGGCGGGCGGTCCTCCACGGCCGAGCGCCGGGTGACGACCTCACCCGGAACGGCCGACGGCCCGGGAGGGGCGGACGATCGGTCCGCCCTCCCGGGCCGCTGTATGTCTGTGGTGACTCCGTGTGACGGTCGGGTTGCCGTCAGGCGGGGTCGAACTCTCCGGCCTTCACGCCCTTCACGAAGGCGTCCCATTCCTCGCGGGTGAACTCCAGGGTCCCGTGGTCACGGTTCTTGGTGTCCCGCACGAGCATCGCGCCGTCGGGGCCGCGCCCGATCTCGACACAGTCGCCGTAGTTGCAGAAAGAACTCGTGACGAACTCGATCACAGCCCACCCTCCCCGGATTCGTAGCGCACAAGATACTCACGGATCAGCTCCGCCGACGTCGCGGGTGACAACGCTTTGGACACCACATCGGCGTAGACCTCTTTGTACAGTGTCACGTCGTCAGCGGAGTCCAGGTAGGAGTCTCCGCCGTGCCCCTCGATGAACACGAGATCGCCGAGGGGTTCGTGCAGCTCCAGCAGGGTGAACTGGCCGAGGTGCCCCCGGTGGAACCCCGCTGCGAACGGCAGCACGCGGACATCCACAGTGGACAGATCAGACCTGTCGAGCACCGCGTGCAGCTGCTCGCGCATCAGCTCCGGTCCACCGACGACACGCCGGAGCAGAGCCTCGTCGAGCACCGCCGACAACTGCAGCGGTGACACCTCGCGACACAGCGCCTTCTGTCGTTCCAGGCGCAGCGTCACCAAGCTCTCGATGTCACCACGCGGCCGGTGCGGGAGCAGCGCGCGCAGCATCTCCCGTGCGTAGTCGGCCGTCTGCAGCAGGCCGGGCATGATCATCCCGGTGAACAGCCGAACGGCGACCGCCTCGGTCTCCAACGCGGGGTAGCGGCCCGGATCGTCGAGCACGAACCGCTCCGCCTGAACACCCTCCGTGTACGGCTCCCACCAGCCCTGCCGGCGTCCGTCCCGGACAAGGCGCAGGAGCATGTCGCGCTCGGTGTCGGAGGTGACGCCGTAGATGCGCATCAGCTCCCGGACGTCGGGGAGCTTGGGTATCCCCTTGCCGTTCTCGAGTCTCGAGATCTTGGACGTCGAGCACGACATCTCGCGGGCGACGTCGTCCAGGTGCAGCCCCGACTTGTTCCGCAGTCGTCTCAGCTCGGCGCCGAGGCGACGCCTCGGACCGGCGGGACCATGCGCTTCGGCCATCACAGGCTTCCTGGGAGTGCGGGGCTGGGCAGGCGGGGGACGTGGCGCGACCGGGGAAGGGTACGACATGAGAATTCGCGGTGCAATCTCATCGGCTTGCAATTGCATGAGGGGCTCTCATGCGGCATTCTCATTCTGCCCGCACGATCCGGTTCCGCTCCCGCGGAACCCGTGCCGGGGAGAGGAGGCGTCGTGAAGAACGACCGGAGCGCCTCCCGACTCGCGCCTCACCAGCCTGACGGAACCGCGCCCGCAAACCGGGCGTCCCGGCTTCCGCACCCGTCCCGGCACCTGCCGGGCACACCGACCTCCCGGCAACCGGCCGGGTCAGGACACAACGGGAAAGGGCTTCACCATGAAGAAGAAGACACGCACGGCTGACCGCACGGTCCGCGCCGCCCGCCGTCACGGCAGGTGGTCGCCATGATCACCCTGCTGCTCATCGGCTTCGGCGCACTCGTCGTCATCGCGGTCGTCGTCGGCATCGTCGACGCCGCCCGCGCCGCGGACCGGCGCTTCGTCGCGTCCGAACGCCGCCTCGCATGGGAACGTCGCCAACAGCACCGCCGCGCCTCGGCAACGGCGTCCGGCTGGGGCGACGAGGACGACTGAACGGTCCGGTACCGACGGGGGGTCGACACCGGACGGGCCGCCGCGCACCGCGCGGCGGCCCACCCCGCCCGCCGGTGCCTCCTACAGAGCCCGGCGGCCGGCGAGCGCCCGGCCGAGGGTGAGCTCGTCGGCGAACTCGAGGTCGCCACCCATCGGCAGCCCCGACGCCAGCCGCGTCACCGTCAGGCCCGGGAAGTCGCGCAGCAGCCGCACCAGGTACGTCGCCGTCGCCTCCCCCTCGGTGTTGGGGTCGGTGGCGATGATGACCTCGGCGATGTCCGTCTCGTCGGGCGCCGGACCCGTCCCACCGAGGCGGGCGAGCAGCTCGCGGATCGTCAACAAGTCGGGGCCGATGCCCCCCAACGGGTCCAGCGCGCCACCGAGCACGTGGTAGCGGCCCTTGAACTCCCGGGTCCGCTCGACCGCGAGGACGTCCTTGGGTTCCTCGACGACGCACAACACCGTCGGGTCGCGACGCGCGTCCGCGCAGTAGCGGCAGCGCTCGTTCTCCGACACGTTGTTGCAGACGTCGCAGAACCGCACACCCTGCTTCACCCGCTGCAGGACCTCCTGCAGCCGCGTCACGTCCGCCGGATCCGCCGCGAGCAGGTGGAACGCGATCCGCTGGGCGCTCTTCGGCCCGACACCCGGCAACCGGCCCAGCTCGTCGATCAGGTCCTGGACCGGCCCCTCGAACACTGCGTCCCGCTCGTCAGAAGCCGGGCAGGCCCAGGCCGCCGCCCGCACCGCCGAGACCACCCGCGAGCGGGCCCATCTTCTCGGCCTGCGCCTGCGACGCCGCCGCGCTCGCGTCCTGGAACGCGCCCACGACCAGGTCCTGCAGGGTCTCGACGTCGTCGGCGTCGACGACCTTCGGGTCGATCGTGACGCCGCGTACCTCGCCGGCCGCGGTCATCCTGACCTCGACGAGACCGTTGCCCGCCTGGCCGGTCACCTCGAGGACCTGCAGCTCCTGCTGCGCGGCGACGAGCTGCTCCTGCATCTTCTGCGCCTGCTGGAGAATCATCGACATGTCGGGCTGACCCGGTTGCACAGCGCTCTCCCGTCGCTTCGCCGCGTGTCCGCTGCGGACCGCGCCCGGTCGCCAGGGTAGCCGTGCGAAGCTGTCGGCCGTGTCCGCCCCGAGCCGCAGCGCACTCCTGGTGCTGGCGGCAGCCGTGCTCACCGCGTGCGCCACCGCCGCGCCGGTCAGCAGCACCCCTCCCGCGGTGACCACGCCCGCCGCCCTGGCGTCCCCTGTGCCGACGACCGCGCCCGCGGCCCGCGCGAAGGTCGTCGTCCTCGACCCGGGCCACAACGGCGGCAACTCCCGGAACCTCGCCGCCGTCAACAAACCTGTGCCCGACGGCCGAGGCGGGACCAAACCCTGCAACACCACCGGCACCCAGACCGACGCCGGCTACACCGAGCACGCCTTCACCTGGGACCTCGCCGAGCGGGTACGCGACAAGCTCACCGCGAAAGGCGTCACCGTCGTCATGACGCGCGACAGCGACACCGGCGTCGGACCCTGTGTCGACGTCCGCGGCGCCGCGGGTGAGAAGGCGAACGCCGACGCCGTGATCTCCCTGCACGCCGACGGCTCCGCGCCCACGAACACGGGCTTCCACGTCGCCTACTCGCAGCCACCGCTCAACCCAGCCCAGGCGGGCCCCGCCCTCGTGCTCTCGGCCGACCTGCGCGACGCCCTGCGCACCGGCGGCTTCCCCGTCTCCGACTACATCGGTCGCGACGGCCTGTCCCCCCGCCGCGACCTGGCCGGGCTCAACCACTCGACCCGGCCGACGGCCCTCGTCGAGTGCGCGAACATGCGCAACGCGGGCGAGGCGGCCCTGATGACCTCCGCCGACGGCCGCGAGCGCTACGCCACCGCCATCGCCGCCGGCATCGAGACGTTCCTGTCGCGCTGACCCCGTCCGCCGCCGAGCGTGTCATCAGCGCTCCTCACGGACTCTGCCGACACGTTGGCCGACGTCCCCGCCGTCCGGCGTGTCGTCAGCGTCGGCCGCCAACCCTGATCACACGCTCGGTCACCAGACCCGCCGCGCCCGGCCCGCCCCCAACTCCATCCCGTGAACGTGTCGTGAGCGCTGCCCTCGAACTCTGGTGACACGTTCGCCAGCTCCTGCACTGTCCAGCGTGTTGCCAGCGCCGACGAGAAGCTCTGATCACACGTTCGACGGCCGCGGCCCCGTCCCGCGTGCCCGCTCGACCTCGAACGTGTCGTCAGCGCCGCTCGGAGATTCTGGTGACACCCCGAGTGGGAGTCAGGTGCCCGACCTGAGGGTCGCCGCCGAGTCGAGGATCGCCCGCGCCATCGCGTCGGCGGCCGGTGACGCCGAGCGACGTGAGGTCTGGAGCGTGAAGTCGAAGGCATCGAGATCGGGCAGGCCCGCGACAGGAACGAGACCGTCCGGTACCAGCGTCTCGGCGTGCGCCACCACCCCGAGCCCGGCCAGCGCGGCCGCCCGCAGCCCCGACAGCGACGAGCTCGTGCAGGCCATCCGCCACTGCATCCCGGCCCCCTCCAACGCGGCGATCGCCGATGCCCGCGACAGGCTGGGCCGCGGGTAGGCGATCAGCGGAACGGGGCCGCCGTCGAGCCGGAACCCCGGCGCCGAGACCCACACGAAGCGGTCGCGCCACACCGTCGTCCCCCGCGGCCGTCCCGGCGAGCGTTTGGCGAAGATCAGGTCGAGGTCGCCGGTGTCGAGCGCCGATTCCAGGGCCTCGCTCAGCCCGACGGTCAGGACGAGATCGACGCCGGGATACCGACGCCGGAAACCGCCGAGGATCGTCGTCAACCTGGTCACGACGAGGTCCTCCGACAGTCCCATCCGCAACCGGCCGTGTACCTGCACGCTGCGGAAATGGGCCAATGCGCGGTCGCCGGCGTCGAGGATGGTGGTGGCGAACTCGACCATCGCCTCGCCGTCGGCGGTGAGCGCGACGGTGTGGGTGTCGCGGGTGAACAACGTCCTGTCGACGGCCTGTTCGAGCTTGCGGACGTGCTGGCTGACCGTGCCCTGCCGCACCCCGAGCCGCTCGGCGGCGCGGGTGAAGCTCAGCGTCTGCGCCACGGCGACGAAGGAGCGCAGCAACACGGGTTCTAGCACGTCGGTCATCATAGAGTGCAATCACAGACAGCGCGGTACGCATGTTTCCGAATGACGACGGCCCCGGTGACCATGGACGGGTGCTCGACCGTCTCCGCCGCATCCGGCCCGACCTGTTCATCGTCGCGCTGCTCGTCGTCATCGGGATCGCCGCGCTGCTGCCGGCGCGTGGCGTCGTCGCGACCGGTTTCGGCCACGCCACGACCGTCGCGATCGGACTGCTGTTCTTCCTCTACGGCGCGCGGCTCTCGACCCGCGAGGCGATCGACGGGCTGCGGCACTGGCGGCTGCACGGCACCGTCCTGGCCGCGACGTACGTGCTGTTCCCCCTGCTCGGCCTCGCGGTGACCCTGCTGCCGACGTCGGTCCTGCCTCGCGACCTCGCCCTGGGCGTCGTCTTCCTGTGCTGTCTGCCGTCGACGGTCCAGTCGTCGATCGCATTCACCTCACTCGCCCGGGGCAACGTCCCGGCCGCGATCTGCGCGGCGTCGCTGTCCAACCTGCTGGGGATCGTCGTCACCCCGCTGCTCGCGGCCCTGCTGCTGTCCTCGCACGGCGGCATCACCGGGGGCGCGGTCCTCGACGTCGCCCTGCAGCTCCTCGCTCCCTTCGTGGCGGGGCAGCTCGCGCGGCGCTGGATCGGTGGCTGGGTGGCCCGGCACAAGAAGCGACTGGTGGTCGTCGACCGCGGCTCGATCCTGCTGGTCGTCTACGTCGCGTTCAGCGAGGGCATGGCCGAGGGCATCTGGGGCCGGTTGTCGGCGGGCTCGCTGTTGATCCTGGCGGGCGTCTGCGTCGTCCTGCTCGCCGCTGTCCTGGCGATCACCTGGTTCGTGCCGCGCCGCTTCCCGTGGGCCGACCGCGTCACGATCATGTTCTGCGGGTCGAAGAAGAGCCTGGCCACGGGCCTGCCGATGGCGGGCGTGCTGTTCGCGGGCGACCAGGTCGGCCTGCTGGTGCTGCCGCTCATGCTGTTCCACATGATCCAGCTGATGGCGTGCGCTGCGATCGCGGCCCGCCTGTCCCGCCGGGCCGAGGCGCCTTCCGGCGTGGCCGTTCCGGCCTGACCGCACCCCGCCCGCGAGCGTGTGCTGAGCGCGCCAGGCTGACGCTCACGACACGTTCGGAAGGTGAGGCCGCCGCCGAGGCCGGACACCGCCCGACCGAACGTGTCATCCGAGCTGGTCGGCCACTCTCATCACACGCTCGGCACACGGGTCCACGCCGAACGTGTCAGGGGAGCGCCGCGATCGACTCCGATGACACGTTCGGCGTGGGGACGCCGCGCGCGGCGAGGGCACGGCCGACCAGGATCGCGATCTCCCTCATCGAGTTGTCGCCACCGACGTGCACCAGTTCCCAGCCCGCGCGTGTCAGCTCGGCCTCGCGCGTCAGGTCGCGCCTGGCCCGGCCCGGGGTCAGGTGGTGGGCGCCGTCGTACTCGACCCCGAGCATCGCATCGGGATAGGCGAGGTCCAGCCGGTAGCGGCCCGTCCGGAACTGGGGCACCGGAGCCGGGAGACCCGCGAGCACGATCGCCAGCCGCATGCGGCTCTCCCCCGGCGACTCGGCCCGCGGATCGGAGAGCGCGACGACCCGCGGGAGCCGGCGCGTCCCCCGCACCCCGGGGTGGCGGCGCGCGAGCGCGAGCACCGCGTCCGCGTGAAGCTGCCGATGCGGGCCAGTGCGTCGACCGCCGTCACCGCACGAGTCAGCGGTTCCCTGCGCGCGAGGTCGTACGCGGTCCGCAGCGGTGACGTGACAGCGATGTCGTCGACCTGGCGGACCTCGCCGACGTGCGGCCGGAACCGGTGCACCCGCAGCCCTGGTCGTGGACGTCGGTCGCTGTCGGGCAGGACGATCTCGGCTGCGGCGTCGGCCGGCGAGCACGACGCCCCGAGCAGTTCGGTGGCTGCCCAGCCCGCGACGACGCCCTTGCCGTCGGCGTTGAGGTACGCCGCGGTCGCCCGTGCCCGCAGGTCGAGCGGAACACCCGCACCGACGTACACGTCCGGGAACAGCCTCACGAACCGCGGCCCCCGCAACGCACCCTTGCCGACGTGCCCGGCCGCGACCGCGCTCGATCCGCGGAACGGCGTGCTCCCGATCTCCACGGGCGCTTGGACGGCGCCGAGCGCTGCCCGGTTCCCTCGAACCCGAACCCGTCGCCGAGCGTGTGATCAGCGCGCCGTCACAGCACTGATCACACGCTCGGTGTCGGGCGGTTGCGTCCGGTGAGGTGGGTCAGTGCTCCGGGGTGGCGCGGGCCAGGCGCCGGGTGATCACCAGGTTCGCGATCTCCACCAGCACGATGCCGACGACGGCGACCGCGAGGCCGACCAGCATCGTCCGGGTGTCGCCGGCGTCCAGCTGCCAGAAGTCGCGGCCGAAGGGCAGCGGCGTGAGCAGGGCGTAGGCGAAGGCGGCGAGCGAGGCCAGGATCAACGCGACCTTCCACATCGCGAAGGGCCGCGCGACGACGGCGAGCACACCTGTCGCGATCAGGTACAGCGTCAGGACGGCAGCGGTCTTCTGCTGGATCTCGGTCGCCCCGGGGTCGGTGCGCACGATCAGGTAGGTCACGACCGTCCCGACGCCCGCGATGATCCCCGACGGCGCCGCGAGCCGCAGGACGCGCTTCACGAAGCCGGTGCGGGCGCGCTCGGTGTTGGGCGCCAGCGCGAGGAAGAACGCCGGGATGCCGATGGTCAGCGAGCCGATCAACGTCAGGTGCCGGGGCAGGAACGGGAACGGCACCCCGATGGCGCCGATCGCGATGGCCAGCAGCACCGAGTAGACGGTCTTGGTCAGGAACAGGTTGGCGACGCGTTCGATGTTGCCGATCACGCGCCGGCCCTCGGCGACGACGTGCGGCAACGTCGCGAAGGAGTCGTCGAGCAGCACGATCTGGGCGACAGCCCGGGTGGCGGGACTGCCGGAGCCCATGGCGACGCCGATGTCGGCGTCCTTGAGGGCGAGGACGTCGTTGACACCGTCACCGGTCATGGCGACGGTGCGCCCCCTCGACTGCAGCGCTCCGACCATGGCGCGCTTCTGCGCCGGGGTGACCCGGCCGAACACGGTGCCGCCGGATACCTCGTCGGCGAGCAGCTCCTTGTCGGTCTCGGGCAGCTCGCGGGCGTCGATGGGGGCGTGGGCGCCGGTCAGCCCGAGTGACGACGCGACCGCGCCGACGGACAGGGCGTTGTCACCGGAGATGACCTTGACGTCCACGTCCTGCTCGGCGAAGTAGGCCAGCGTGCCGGCGGCCTCGGGGCGCACCTTCTGTTCGAGGACGACGAGGGCGACAGGGTCGATGGCGCCGGGGCCGGCGGGGTCGTCGACCTGGCCGGTGCAGCTGCCCAGCAGCAGGACGCGCAGGCCCTCGGATCCGATGCGCTCAGCCTCGACGGCGTCAGGGCTGCCCTCGGGGAGCAGGACGTCGGGGGCGCCGAGGACCCAGTTGCCGCGGTCACCGAAGCTCGCGCCGCTCCACTTGCGTGCCGACGAGAACGGCTGCGTCGCCGACACCGTCCACGCCGGCGACGGGCAGGCCTCGGCGATCGCGACGAGGCTGGCGTTGGGACGCTTGTCGGAGACGCCGAGCGCGCCGAGGGCGACGCGGGCGTCCTGTTCGGCGTGGCCGCCGAGGGCTGCGACGCGGGAGAGCCGCATCCCGTTCTCGGTGAGGGTGCCGGTCTTGTCCGCGCACACGGTGTCGACGCGGGCGAGGCCCTCGATCGCCGGCAGCTCCTGCACGAGGCAGTTGCGCTTCCCGAGCCGGATGACGCCGACGGCGAACGCGATGCTGGTGAGCAGCACGAGACCTTCGGGGACCATCGGCACCAGGGCGGCGACCATGCCGCGCAACGCCTCCGGCAGGTCGTTGCCGACCGTGCGGAACTGGCTCCAGATGATCAGCGCCGCCGCCGGTACCAGCAGGTAGGTGATGATCTTCAGGATCTTGTCGATGCCCGAGCGCAGCTCCGAGTTGACCAGCGTGAATTTGCTGGCCTCCTCCGCGAGCTTCGCCGCGTAGGCCTCCCGGCCGACCTTCGTGGCCTGCTGCGCGCCACCGCCCGCCGCGACGAAGCTGCCCGACAGCACCTGGTCGCCGACCTGCTTGTGCACCGGGTCGGACTCGCCGGTCAGCAGGGACTCGTCCACCTCGAGCCCGTCGGCGGCCAGCACGATCCCGTCGACGACGATCTTGTCGCCCGGGCCGAGCTCGATGACGTCGTCGAGCACCACGCCGCTGGGCGTGAGCTCCGCCGTCGTCCCGTCGCGCCGCACCCGGGGCCGGGCCTCGCCGACGATCGCCAGCCGCTCCAGGGTCCGCTTGGCGCGCAGCTCCTGGAAGATGCCGATGCCCGTGTTGATGATGATCACGAAGCCGAACAGGCCGTCCTGGATCGGGCCGATCACCAGAATGATCGCGAACAGCACGCCGACGATCGCGTTGAACCGCGTGAACACGTTGGCGCGCACGATCTCGCCGACCGTGCGGCTGGCGCGGGCGGGGACGTCGTTGGTTCGGCCGGCGGCGACCCGTTCGGCGACCTGGGCGGCCGTCAGCCCCGTCGTGACGTCGGTTGGCGGCGACTCGATGGTGCTCACGTCGGCGGAGCCTACGCAGCCCTGGGACCCGTGTACCCGGGTGCCAGCACCCCGATCACGCCCGATTCACCCATTTTCCCGACTCAGGGTTTCTCAGGGTCGGTCGATCGTCTTGGCACCCAGCTCCGCGGCGAGGAGCTCGATCGCCGCCTCCTCCGGGTCGCGACGCTCCACCGGTCCGTTGCTCGAGTCGGCGGCGGCCTCGGCCATCATCGCCTCCTCGTCGTCAGGTGGAGGCTCGTCCGACGGCGGCTCGGGCGGGAGCGGGATGCCGTCGTCGGGGGCGGAACGTCGACGCGGCGGCGCCGAACGCTCGGCGGCCGACGGCCGGGTGTGCTCGCGACGGGCCGGCGGTGCGGCCGGTTCCCGCCGCGGCGCAGCGGCCTGGGCGGGCGGTGCGGCGTCGCCGAACTCGCAGCGGACCCGCCAGCGCACGCCGAGGACGGCGTTGAGGGCGTCGGCGATGATGTCGAGGTTGCTCTGCTCCGACAGCAGCCGCGCCAGGGCTGCGGTACCGGCGGCGAGGACGAGAGTGTCGTCGGCGACGGTCCGCACCGTGGCGGTGACCAGCAGCGCGTGCGTGCGCATCTTGCGCTGCTTGGTGGCCGACAGGACCTCGGGCCACACCCGCCGGACCGCGGCGGCGTCGAGGCCGCGCGCCGCGGGCGCGGCGGGGGCTTCCGTGGCCGGGGGCTCGGCGGGAGGCGGGTCGGCAGGCGGTCGTCCGTTGCTCGTGGCCGGGGCCTCTGGACGGGTCGGACGCGCCGGCGCGGCCGGTTCGGCGCGCTCGGGCTCCGGACGCCGCGGCGGCCTGGCCTGGTCACGCGCCGGGGCGGGCTCACGCGGGGCAGCCTCACGCGAGGGTGCGGGCGCGGCGGGTTCACGCGGCGGCGCGGCCGGTGCGCGGCGCTGCGGCGCAACAGGTTCCGGGCGCTCGGGGGCAGCCGCGGGCTCCGTGCGCTCCTCGACGGGAGGCGCGGGCCGCTCGTCGGCGACCGGCACCGGAGCCGGCTCGGCGGCCGCAGCCGCATCGGCCGCCGGTTCGACGGGCGCCTCCGGCGTAGACGCAGCGGGCGCGGCCGGCGCCGACGCAGCGGGCGCGGGGGCAGGCGGCGCCGACGCAGTGGGTGCGGCCGGCGCGTCCCCGCGACGCTGCGAGGGCCGTTCGAACTTCTTCGCCCCGCCGCCCGTCGCGGGCTCGGACGAGGCGCCCGGCTCGGGCGGCCCCTCGATCGACGCCCTGCGCTCCAGCCGTTCGAGACGTTCGAGCAGCGCGGCGTCGGAGGTCGTGGCCGCGGGCAGCAGCATGCGGGCGCAGAGCAGCTCGAGCAGCAGCCTGGGCGCCGTGGCCCCGCGCATCTCGGTGAGTCCGGTGTGGACGATGTCGCCGTAGCGGGCCAGTGTGGCCGCGCCGAGCTTGCCGGACTGCTCGACCATCCGGTCGATCTCGTCGGCCGAGGCCTCGACCAGCCCCTGGCCGGCCGCGCCGGGCACGGCCTGCAGGAGCGTGAGGTCGCGCAGGCGCTGCAGCAGGTCGGCGGCGAATCGGCGCGGATCGTGCCCGGCCTCGACGAGCCGGTCGACCGCCTCGTAGACGGCCGCCGAGTCGGCCGCGGCCAGACCGTCGACGACGTCGTCGACCAGTGCGACGTCGGTGACGCCGAGCAGCGCGACGGCCCGCTCGTAGGTGACGCCCTCGTCGCCGGCGCCGGCGAGCAGCTGGTCGAGCACCGACAGCGTGTCGCGCGCCGAGCCGCCGCCCGCGCGGATGACCAGCGGGTACACGGCGGGCGCGACGGTGACGCCCTCGTCGGCACAGATGCGTTCGAGCAGGGCGCGCAGCGTGCCGGGCGGGATCAGCCGGAACGGGTAGTGGTGGGTGCGGGACCGGATCGTCGGCAGCACCTTCTCGGGCTCCGTCGTCGCGAAGACGAAGACGAGGTGGTCCGGCGGTTCCTCGACGATCTTGAGCAGGGCGTTGAAGCCCTGCGTGGTGACCATGTGCGCCTCGTCGACGATGAACACGCGGTAGCGCGACTCGGCGGGCGCGTAGAAGGCCCGGTCGCGCAGCTCGCGGGCGTCGTCGACACCGCCGTGGGACGCAGCGTCGAGCTCGACGACGTCGATCGAGCCGGGGCCCTCGGGGGCCAGCGCGATGCACGAGGGGCAGACGCCGCAGGGGTCGGGAGTCGGGCCCAGCTCGCAGTTCAGCGACCGCGCGAGGATCCGTGCCGACGACGTCTTCCCGCAGCCCCGGGGCCCGGAGAACAGGTAGGCGTGGTTGACCCGGCCGGCCGTGAGCGCGACGCCGAGGGGTTCGGTGACGTGCTCCTGGCCGACCACCTCGGCGAACTTGGCCGGGCGGTACTTCCGGTACAGAGCCAGCGCCACGCCCGCGAGGCTACCCACCACGACCGACAACGCGGGAGCCCGGGCGTCCGGACCGGCATCCGGACAAAAAGGGGACTCCGCGCACCCGGCAGAGCCCGTTGACCCTTGCTGCCTTCCGGCCCTGGGGGAGTTCACAGGATGCGCGCCGCGCGGAGTCCGTGGACGAGTGTAGCCCCTTCCACGACGACGGTCCCGCCGCGGGGCGGGCAGAACGTGGTCGCTATGCTCGTCGACGGAGGATTCGCCTAGTGGCCTAGGGCGCACGCTTGGAAAGCGTGTTGGGAGCAATCCCTCAGGGGTTCGAATCCCCTATCCTCCGCCACCCGATACCCGCGACGCCGGGCCGCCCCTCGTGGGAGGCCCGGCGTTCGTCGTCCCGGCCGCGAAAACCGCTGGCGGCCCGCCGGGGCCCGGCGCTAGCCTCCTGGCAACCGTGCAGGTGATCGAGGAGGTGGGACCCGTGGACGATTCGACGTGGGTGCTCCCCTCAGGGGTCACGGTCGGGCGGTAGGTCGTCCGGGAGCGCCGTTCAGCGGACTCCCGAGAGGCACGACCATGACGTTGACATTCACCTCCGACCACTGTCTCGACGACGACGTCCTCGAACGCCGGTTCACCCTCGACGGCATCCCCGGCATCCTGTGGACGCCCGAGAACCCGCCCGCCGCGACCCCACTGATCCTGCTCGGGCACCCCGGCGGGCTCGACCGGATGTACCCGCGCCTGCTGGGCCGGGCGCGGCACTGCGCGGCGTCGGGTTTCGCCACGGCGACGATCGAGCTCCCGGGCGCCGGTGACCGGCCGCGGTCGGCTCCCGCCGAACAGGCCCGCGCCGATCTGCGGCGGGCGATCGAGGCCGCCGAGCCGGTCCCGGCGGAGGTCGTCGACCGGCTCGTCCTCCCCCTGGTCGAGACGGCGGTCCCGGAGTGGCGCGCCGCCCTCGACGCCCTCCTCGCACTGCCCGGCATCGAAGGCCCGGTCGGGTTCTCGGGCGGGATCGTCTCCGTCGCGGTCCGGTTGGCGCTGGTCGAGTCACGCATCGCGGCCGCCTTGCTGTTCGCCGGGAGCTTCGTGCCGCGCGCGATCCTCGACGACGCCCGGCACGTGACGATCCCGCTCCTGATGCTGCTGCAGTGGGACGACGAGGGCAACGACCGGCAGCTGGCGCTGGACCTGTTCGACGCTCTCGGCTCGACGGAGAAGACGTTGCACGCCAACACGGGCGGCCACACCGGCGTCCCCGGGTTCGAGGGCGACGACGCGGGTCGGTTCTTCGGCAGGCACCTGATGTGAGGCGGCTGCGCCCCGTCGACGGTGATCTCGCCGAGCATTTCCCGCGACGGCCGCGCCTGCACCGGGGTCAGCGCAGGCGTTCGCGCACGCTCCACAGCCTGCGCAGCACCCGCCGGCTCGCCCGCGCGGCCACACGTCGCATCGGGCTGGCCATCACGACCCACTGGGCGAGGGTCCGCGCCCGGAACCGGAGCCCGGACGCGCGGACCTTGCGGTAGGCCTGCAGCCCGTAGCCCAGGGATCCGATGTGGACGAACCCGGCGCGCAGCACGTCGTAGGTGGCGCGCTTCTCGTCGTCCTGCAGGTGCCAGACGGTCTCGGGGGCGGCCGAGCGGACGTCGATGTTGGCGACGAGCACGCCGTCGCGACCCAGCGCGATGTGCAGCGTGCGGGCCGCATCGTGCACGTCGGGGACATGGGCGAGGGTGTCGATGGCGGTGACCGCGTCGTAGGCACCCGCCGGCAGCCCGTGGTCGAGCAGGTCGATCGTCGTCGCCGACTGGCCGCGGCGTTCGAGGCGGAAGCAGGCGAAGTCGAGAAGTGTCGACGACAGGTCCGCCATCGTGGAGGTCCAGCCCGTCTCGAGGAAGACCTGGCTGGTGACACCGACGCCGGAGCCGAAGTCGAGGTGGCGGCGCCCGGGTGCCCACTGCTGCAGGAACCGCAGTGCGACGACGTTCGACGGGTCGCCGTGGCCCTCCGACTGCAGGTAGGCCCACCACATGAGGTCGTAGGCCCAGGAGATCTGGGTCCGGTAGAACTCGACGCGGCCGTCGTCGCCGTCGTCGCCGTTCGCGTCGGCCCACTCCTGGACGCTGATCTCCTCCCAGTGCAGCGCACGGCGCCGCGCCTCGTCGGGGGTGGTGTCGTACCAGGTGGCGAGGTCGTCGAGGATCGAGGTGCGGACGTCGGCGTCGCCCAGGGTGAGGCCGCGCCGGAACGCCGCCATCTCCGGGCTCGCGAACGCCTCGCGGTGCCAGGTACTGCGCGTCGACATGTCGACGGGGGGCCTGTCGAGCGGGTCGATGTGGACGCCGGACTCGCCGGGCGTGTCGGGCTCGTGGACGGCGTCCCAGAGCTTGTGCCTGAGGGCCTTCAGGAGTGGACGGGACCGGGTGGTGGACGACGTGAGCACGGGTGGGCCTCTCGGGGCGCGCGGCGTGCGGGGGCGCTGATCCCAGGATCAGGCCGGGAGTGGGAGCAGCCGCGTGGTGGGGAACGGGGACGGGGCACACGGTGGGCGTGGTGGTCCCCTGGTCGTGACCCGGCCGGTGCGGCCGGCGGCGGCGAAGGTCCGGTGGAACGCCGTGTGTGCCGGCCCCGTCGGGGTCGACGGCACGGGCACTCCCGCGAGGAGCGCGAGGATGCGATCGGTGCTGCCGAGGCCGACGGACCACAGCTGCTGGTAGGCGGCACCGACCAGCGCGTTCACCCCCAGCGCGACGCCGATCAGCGCCAACCGTGCGGCGGCGAGTTCGGTACCGATGTGCGTCACGAACTCGGCGCCGACGAACGCGACTGGTGCGGCGAGCGATGCGCCCCGGGTCGGAATCCCCGCACCCGGGCGGCCCGCGACGGCGGCCGCGACGAACGCGACGAGGGTGAGCGCGGCGGCGCCGAGCGCCAGCCGGGCGGCGAACGTCCCGGGCAGGACCGTGCCCCCGGCGTCGGGGTGGACGATCGCGAGGTGCGTCACCGTGTGGGTGATCGACCAGACGACGAGTGCGAGGACGACCCCGGCGGCGCGCACCGCGAGGGTGGCCGTCCTGGCAGTCATCGCGGGCTCCTCACCTCGTCCGCAGGCTCGACCGCGAGGCTACGGATTCCACCTGTGCCGCAGGCCAACAGACGGTAAGAACTCCCGCAGCGAACGGTTGGCCCCATCACCCCGCGGCGCGACACGCCTGTCCGCACCCGGGTTCGTCGGCGGAGCGCGCCGGCGCCGTCGCGGACGGTGAGTCGACGCGCGCGCGGCGCGGGAGCCTGATCCGGGCGACGAGTTGCACGGCGAACGCGAGTGCGAGGCAGACGACGATCACGGTCGCCATCGGCGGCACCCCGAATGCGGGCGGCACGATGCCGACGAGGGGCGCGCTGAAGGCGGAGAAGCCGAACTGGGCGACGCCGAGCACCGCCGACGCGCGCCCGGCGGCGTGCCGCTCGACCGACATGCCGACGGCGATCGCGTTGGGCATCACGAAACCCCAGCAGCTGACGAACGCGAACAGCGCGGGCAGCACCGCGGGCAGCGGCGCGTCGAACCGCAGGAGGATCGCGAAGACGATCGTGAGCGCCAGCATCACGGGGACCGCGACCGACAGCAGCCGCTGCGCGGTGAACCGGCGCAGCAGGTACCGGTTGACGTTGTTGGCCAGGATCATGCCGACCGCGTCGACCGCGAACACGATGCTGTAGCCCGCCGGGCTGAGCCCGCGCTCGGTCTGCAGGAAGAACGACAGCCCGGCGAGGTGCGCGATCATCGCGGCGCCGACGAAGCCGAGCACCAGCGCGCTGACGACGACGTGCCTGCGCCGCAGCAGGCTCCACAGGGTCAGCTCGGGGCCGTCGGCGGTGGCGCGGCGTTCGCGTTCGGCGGGGGTGGGTGGGGTGCGGCCCCCGATGCGGTCGGGGTGGGTCTCGGGCAGGACGAACACCACGAGCCCCAGGCCGACGACGCCGAGCAGCAGCGTCAGCCCGAAGATGTACCGCCAGGTCAAACCAGCTTCGAGCAGTCCGGCGCCGAAGATCGGCCCGAGCATGGGGGCGAGCGCGGTGGCCGCGGTGAGCAGCGAGTAGAAGCGGGCGAGCTGGGGGCCAGCGTGCACGTCGCGGGCGACGGCACGGGCCACGGCGATACCTGCCGCGGCCGCCAGACCTTGCAGGAACCGGGCGCCGATCAGCACCTCGATCGACCACGCGAACGAGCACAGCACGGACGCGACGACGTAACCGGTGAGGCCGACGGCGAGCGGGCGCCGGCGACCGAACCGGTCGCTGAGCGGCCCGACGATCAGCTGCCCCACCGCCAGGCCGATCAACGTCGTCGCGAGCGTGGCCTGGACCAGGCCGTCGGAGGTGCCGAACTCCGCCTGGATCGCCGGGAAGGCCGGGCTGTAGGCGTCCATCGCGAACGGCCCGAGCCAGGTGAACATGACTGCCGCGGGCAGGATGCGGCGCAGCTGACGCGGCGAGAGCACGGCGGCGCCGGAACGCTCGGTGTCGTGGGGCTCGGGGTCGACGGGTTCCGTGGGGCGCTCGGAGTGCGTGGTCACGTCACCGTCCGTCCCCCGCCCGGGCGACCGGGCAAGTTTATTTAGTGCACCGCAAGCAATGACCTTGCCACAGTCGTCTGTTTCGGACCACGCGGGCAGACGGGATCTGGCTCAC
The DNA here is from genome assembly GCF_007989085.1 of Pseudonocardia sulfidoxydans NBRC 16205. Classification (GTDB taxonomy): domain Bacteria; phylum Actinomycetota; class Actinomycetes; order Mycobacteriales; family Pseudonocardiaceae; genus Pseudonocardia; species Pseudonocardia sulfidoxydans. The sequence goes on along the minus strand of NZ_BJVJ01000021.1, from coordinate 34,835 downwards.
ACGCCAGGATGCTTGCGGGACGGACGTCAGGCGCTGGCGAGCAGGCGCAACCGCGGGCGCGGCACCACCGCCACCTCGACGATCTCGCTCACGTCGCCGAAACCGCAGGCGCGCAACAACGAGGCCACCGCCGACGAGGCCCGGCCGTCGGTGTCCAGCACCGCGGTCGCGACGTCGGGACGCAGCTCGGCGAGCCGGCCCAGCACGTCGGCCACCGGAATCCGGACCGCTCCGTCGACGACGGGGCCCTCGGACCGGACGTCGAGGACCTGCCGCGCAACCGCCCGTTCGACGCCGGCGACCCGACGCGAGACCGCACCGCGACCCGGATCGGCGACATGGCCCACGACGGGCGCGTGGTCCGCGAGGAGCTCCGCGGCGCGGGCCGCGATCCCCGCCGGACCCGCGACGACGACGTCGACCCCCGACGGGAGCAGCGCGTCGCGCAGCACGCAGAAGCAGACGTCGTCGTCGGCGGCGATGTTCACCGAGCCCGGGAGGTGGCCCGCGGCGAACGCGGCGGGCTCCCGGACGTCGAGCACCAACGCGCCGACGCCCTGCACACGGACCGCGTCGGCGCGCGTCATCGGGGGCAGCCCGGCCACCGTGGACCGGACGAGGCTGAGCATGCGCTGTGCCATGACGCCCCCTCACTGCCGACGGAATGACCGTACATTACCGGCCCTGTTCGTCGCCACGGTCCAGATGACGGGAGTTGCTACCCTGGAACCGGAGCCGCCCACCGCGGCCACCCCGGACGAGCGCGTCGTACCCGGAACGACAAGACGGCGCCCTGGGGAGGCATGTCATGGCGTGGATCGTGCTCATCGTGTCGGGCGTCCTGGAGACCGTGTGGGCCGCGGCGCTCGCCCGCTCCGAAGGCTTCAGCAGGCCGCTGCCGGCCGTCGTGTTCGGCATCGCGCTCATCGCGAGCATGGCCGGGCTGGCCTGGGCGTTGCGGACGCTGCCCATCGGCACCGCGTACGTCGTCTGGGTCGGGATCGGCGCCGTCGGCACCGCCCTCTACGGGATGGTCGTCCTCGGCGAACCCGCCACGACCGTCCGGCTCCTGTGCCTCGCCGCGATCGTCGGCGGCGTCGTGGGGCTGAAGCTGGCGAGCTGAGCGCCGAGACCAACAGGAGGGCTGTCCGCAGGCCTGGGAACAGCACTCACGTCGGTCTCGGCGCGACCCAGCAGCGGTGCGCAGCCGGGTCGACGTTGCCGCCGCACACCACGGTCACCACCCGCCGGTCCGCGAAGCGCTCCCTGTTCTCCAGGAGCGCGGCGACGCCCAGCGCCCCCGAGGGTTCGACGACCAGACCCGCGTGCTCGAACAGCATCCGCACGCCCGCGACGATCGAGTCCTCCTCCACGAGGACGGCGTCGTCGGCGACCTGCAGGAGGTCGTCGAGTACCTCGGGGATCGGGCAGCGGCCGGCGACGCCGTCGGCGATCGTGTTCGTCGACTCCGTCGTGACGACGCGCCGCTCCCGGTAGGACAGCGTCATCGCCGGGGCACCTGCGGGCTGCACGCACACGACCTCGACCCCGGGCGCGAGCTCGGTCAGCACGTGCCCGATGCCGGTGGCCATGGCGCCGCCGCCCAGGGCGATCAGCACGACCTCCGCCGACGGCGCCTGCCGCGCGATCTCCAGGCCGATGGTCGCCGCACCTTCGCAGGTCTCGACGTCGAGGCTGTCCTCGACCAGCCGGATGCCGTCGCGGCGCGCGATGTCCGACGCCCGCTCCCGGGCGGCGTCGAAGTCGCCGTCGACCAGTTCCAGCCGGGCACCGAGGGCGCGGATGCGGTCGAGCTTCGCGGCCGGCGCGGCACGCGATGCGACGACGGTGACGTCGAGACCTCGCTTGCGCCCCGACCAGGCCAGGGCCTGGCCGAGGTTGCCCGCGCTCGCGCACACGACCGACCCGGCGCCGAGGCCGGCCGCGATCAGTTCGGTGCCGCGACCCTTGAAGCTGCGCACCGGGTTCGCCGTCTCCAGCTTGATGCTCACCGCGCAGCCGAGTTCGGGTTCGAGGGCGTCGCACCGGTAGAGCGGGCTGTCGAGGAAGACCGGGTCGATCACCCGGCGTGCGGCCCGGATGCGGTCGGTGTCGAGGCGCGTCTGCGGCACCGGCCCACGCTATCGGCGCACATCTTTCGTACGCGCCGCACCGGCTGCAACGGGTGCGGCGCGTACACAAGGCGTGCGGCAGCCGACGGCGCACGCAGAAACGCCGGGCGCTCCCTGTGCGGGAGGCCCGGCGTTTCGCCTGTTCAGGCTGGCGGTAGCGGTGGGATTTGAACCCACGGAGGGCGTGAACCCTCACACGCTTTCGAGGCGTGCTCCTTCGGCCGCTCGGACACGCTACCGCCGACGAGCTTACCCGGCCCCCTCCACGACCCCGGCGCCGGGGAGGTCCCGTTGCGTGGCACGCCAGGCGTCCATACCGATCTTGACGAGGCTGACCTGGTCGAGGGTGTCGAGGGCCGCGATCGGGACCCAGGCGGCGGCGTCGCTGGAGCCGCCGACCTCGTTGCGCAGCGTCCCGCCGACGACGGTTCCGGAGTAGACGATCCGGATCGCGTGGTGGTCCAGCTCGGCGCCGGTGACGTGGTCGCGGACGAGGTGGAGGGAGTCGACGGTGAGGAGGTCGTCGACGCGCACATCGAGGCCGGTCTCCTCCTCGGCCTCGCGGACGGCGGTGTCGGCGGGGTGTTCGCCGTGTTCGATACCGCCGCCGGGGAGGGTCCAGCGCGATCCGAGGCGGGGCGTCAGCCTGCTGAGCAGGACCTGCCCGTCCTCGACGCAGACGACGTAGGCAGCGGCTCGCTGCACGCGGGTGGCGGGCACCCCGCAACCCTATCGACGGTGTTCGGTGAAGAAATCCTGCAGCAACGCGGCGCACTCGTCGGCCAGGATCCCGGCGACGACCTCGGGGCGGTGGTTGAGCCGACGATCGCGCAGGACGTCCCACAGGGATCCGACGGCGCCCGTCTTCGGCTCCCACGCCCCGAACACGACGCGGGGGACGCGGGAGAGCCAGATCGCGCCGGCGCACATGGTGCAGGGCTCCAGGGTCACGATGAGGGTGCACTGCTCCAGCCGCCACTCCCCCACGGCCGCGGCGGCGGCGCGCAGGGCGAGGACCTCGGCGTGCGCGGTGGGGTCGCCGAGTGCCTCGCGGGCGTTGCAGGCCGCCGCGACCTCGGCACCGGAGGCGTCGACGACGACCGCACCGATGGGGACGTCACCGGTCGCGAGGGCACCACGGGCCACGTCGAGGGCGCGTCGGACGAGCTGCTCGTCGGAAGGGGCGGGGATCACCGGGAGGGCTCAGCGGCCGCCGACGACCTCGTCGAGCGCATCGGCGAAGCCGCAGCGGCGGGCGATGGTGGCGAGCTGCTCGTCGGGGTAGAGCTCGAGCTCGCCGACGAGGACCTCGAGCTCCTCGGCCGGGAGGCCGAGGTCGGCGAGGATGCCGAGGTCGCCCTCGGGCCACAGCGCGTCCTCGCCCTCGGCGGGCAGGTCGATCCGCAGCAGGTCGAGGACGTCGGCGGCGACGTCGTAGTCGAGGGCGGCGACGGCGTCGGACACCAGCAGCGACACCCCGCCCGGGGCGGGGCGCAGCAGGACGAAGAACTCGTCGTCGACGTCGAGGAGGCCGACGACGGCACCGGTGGAGCGCTGGGCGCGCAGCTCGGTGATGGCGGCGTCGAGGTCGACGAGGGCGGCAGCGTCGAGCCGGGCGCAGCGCCAGCGGCCCTCCTCCCGGATCGCGGCGACCGCGTATCCGGGAAGTGCCTGGTCACGCGTGTCGTCGCGCGACTGGACGCTCTGCACCGCCATCCCTCTACGGTAGGCGCGTCACCCTGTGTGGTCCACGCCACAGCCATATCTTCGCCGTTCCGTCACCCGGTGGAAGTGCACCCGATCAGGTCCCGGCAGTGCGAGGATCGGCGCATGTCCCCGGCCGACGCGCGTCTCGCCGAGCTGCACCGGCGTGCCCGGGCGGTGCAGCCGCGGACGGTGACGTTGCGCCGCGCACTGCACCGGCACCCCGAGATCGGGCTGCGGTTGCCGCGGACGCAGGAGGCCGTCCTGGGTGCGCTGGCCGACCTCCCGGTGCGGGTCCACCTGGGGCGGGAGGTGTCGTCGGTCGTCGCGGTGCTGGAGGGTGCGCGGTCGGGGCCGACGGTGCTGCTGCGCGGCGACATGGACGCCCTGCCGCTGCACGAGGACTCCGGGGTGGAGTTCGCGTCGACGATCGAGGGGGCGATGCACGCGTGCGGGCACGACGTGCACGTCGCGATGCTGGCGTCGGCGGCGCGGCTGCTGGCGGAGTCGCGCGACGAGCTGGCGGGTCGTGTGCTGTTCATGTTCCAGCCGGGCGAGGAGGGCTTCCACGGCGCCCGGCACATGATCGACGAGGGGCTGCTGGGTCCGGGTGGGCCGGCGGGGATGCCGGAGTCGGCGTTCGCGCTGCACGTGAGCGCGACGGTGCCGAGCGGCGACGTGCACACGCGGCCGGGGCCGATCATGGCGGCGGCCGACACGCTGCACGTGACGGTGACGGGGCGTGGCGGGCACGCGTCGGCGCCGCACGACGCGGTCGACCCGGTACCGGCGGCGGCGGCGATGGTGGGGGCGTTGCAGACGATGCTGACCCGTCGCGTCGACACCCACCAGCCCGCGGTGCTGACGATCGCGCGGATCACCGCGGGCACGACGAACAACGTCATCCCGGAGACCGCCGAGATGGAGGGCACGCTGCGGACGATGTCCGAGCCCGTCCGCCGGATGCTGCACGAGGAGGTCCGTCGGGTCTGCCGCTACACGGCGATGGCGCACGGCTGTGAGGCCGAGGTGCGGATCGGCTCGGGCTATCCGGTCACGTCGAACGACCGGCAGGCGGCGGCGAAGGTGTCCGACCTGGGCCGACGGCTCGTGGGGGCGCGGCGGAGCGTCGAGATGCCGGACCCGATCATGGGCGCCGAGGACTTCTCCTACGTGCTGCGCGAGGTGCCGGGCGCGCTGGCGTTCCTGGGGGCCTGCCCGCCGGGGATCGACCCGTCGGAGGCGGCGTCGAACCACTCCAACCGCGTGGTGTTCGACGAGGCGGCGATGGCCACCGGCGTCGCGCTCTACGCCGGCCTCGCGCTGGAGACGCTGGCCCGCGCGTGACCCGCGCTACCCCCGCTCGGGTCCTGCGGGCCCGAGTAGCAAGCTTGCGGGGTGGCCCTCTCGATCCGTGACCTGTCGCTCGCCCTGCGATCCGGTGAGCTCTCCCCGACCGAGCACCTGCGCGACACGCTGGAGCGGCTCCGCGGCGACACCACGAACTCGGTGGTCACCCTCGACGAGGAGCGCGCGCTGGCCGACGCCGCCACGGCCACCGACGAGATCGCCCGCGGCGAGTGGCGCGGCCCGCTGCACGGCGTCGCCGTCGGGGTGAAGGACCTGGTCGACGTGGAGGGCCTGCAGACGCTGTGCGGGTCCGACGTCATGGCCGACTCGCCGCCCGCCGCGGCCGACGCGCCGATCGTGACGCGGCTGCGCGAGGCCGGTGCGATCGTCGTCGCGAAGCTGCACACGCAGGAGTTCGCCTACGGGCCCACCGGCGACACCTCGGCGTCCGGCCCGGCGCTCAACCCGCACGACCCGACCCGCATCACCGGCGGGTCGTCGTCGGGCCCGGCGGCGGCCGTCGCGGCCGGACACCTGGCGTTGACGGTCGGGACCGACACGGGCGCGAGCGTCCGCACCCCGGCGGCGCTGTGCGGGGTCGTCGGCCTCAAGCCGACCCGCGGGGTGCTGCCCACGGAGGGCGTGTTCCCGCTGTCGGACACCTACGACCACGTCGGGCTCCTCGCGGGCGACACGCACTCGACGAGCGTCGCGTGGGACGTGCTGAGCCGCTCCGGCGGGACGGGTGGCGGCATCCAGCTGCCCGGCGTGTCGGGTGTGCGGGTCGGCGTCCTGACCGACCCGTACTGGCAGGCGGCCGACCCCGACACCCGCGCCAACGTCGCCGAGGCGGTGGCGCTGCTGGAGAAGCAGGGCGCCCAGGTCACCGAGATCTCGACGCCCATGATCGACCGGATCCCCAAGACCTACTTCGACATCTGCAACGCAGAGGCCTACGCGACGCACCGCGCCTGGCTCGCGACGCGCCGCGGCGACTACCAGCCCGCCACGTTGGAGCGGCTCGAGCCGAACGACCACATCACCGCGTCGGAGTACGTCGACGCGCAGCGCGCCCGGCTGCGGCTCACCACCGCGATGCGGCAGGCGTGCGACGCCGTCGACGTCCTCGTCCTGGCGACGACCCGCCAGCCCGCCACCCCGCTGCACGCCACCACCGTGGAGATCGAGGGGAAGAACGCGCCCGTCCGGATGGGGCTGCTCGAACTGACGCTGCCGTTCAACGTGACCGGCTGGCCCGCGGTGTCGGTCCCCGGCCCGTCGCCGGCCACCGACGGGCAGTTCGCGGGCCTGCCCGTGGGCGTCCAGGTCGTCGGCGTCCGGCTGGAGGAGCGCGGCGTGCTGCGGGTGGCGGCCGCGATCGAGCGCGCCTGACCCCCCGCGTACCGTTCCGCCGCATGGGTGAGCGTGCGCTGTGCGTCATCGGGACCGGGCTCATCGGCGGCTCGCTGATCCGGGCCGCCGACAAGGCCGGGCGGACGGTGTGGGGCACGAGCGCGTCGGAGGGTACGGCCGAGCAGGCCCGCGCCGACGGCTACGACGTCACCACCGACCTCGACGCCGCCCTTCGCCGGGCCGCCGAGGCCGATGCGCTCGTCGTGCTCGCGACCCCGCTGCCCGCCCTTCCCGACGTGCTGCGCCGCGTCGGTGAGGTCGCTCCGACGGTGCGGCTGACCGACGCCGTCAGCGTCAAGGTCGCGGTCGCCGACGAGGTCGCGCGGTACGCGCCGCGGGCCCGCTACGTCGGCGGCCACCCCATGGCCGGCACCGCCGAGTCGGGCTGGGCCGCCGGCACGGCCGGGTTGTTCACCGGTGCCCCGTGGGTCGTCGTCTCCGACGACGGCGCCGACCTCGACGTGTGGGCCGACGTCGCCGAGCTCGCCTGGGCGTGTGGATCGCACGTCGTCCCCGCGGCGGCCGACGAGCACGATCTCGCCGTCGCCCGGATCAGCCACCTGCCGCACCTGCTCGCCGCGGTGCTGGCGGCCGTCGGCGCCGGTGAACCCGACGACGACCTGCCCCTCGCGCTGTCGGCCAGCTCGTTCGCCGACGGCACCCGCGTCGCCGGCACCCGGCCCGAGCTGGTGCTCGCCATGTGCGAGGGCAACCGCGACGCCCTGCTCGCCGCGGTCGACGAGGCCCTCGGCCGGCTCGGCGCCATGCGCGGGGCACTGGCGTCGACGGGTGGGCTCGCCGCCACCGTGCAGGCCGGCTACCTCGCGCGGCAGCGCTGGTCGGCCACGCGCGAGCCGCTCACCGAGCACGTGACGCTGCGCCCCGGCATCCTTCCCGAGCTGCGGGAGCTCGGCCGGCGCGGCGACGTGATCGTCGGCTGGGCCTGATCTCTCAGGCGACCGGCTCGATCGCCCCGACCCGGCGGGCCAGCCCCGGGTAGTGCGCCACGATGCCGTCGGCGTCGACCGTGAGATCGGCGCTGAAGTCACCCGAGCTGACGTTCACCACAGCGGGTGACGTCCCGTCGGACACCGAGACCGTCCGGTAGCGCCTGTCGACCAGCTCCACCGACAACGACGGCAACGACACGAACAGCACGGGGATCACGTGGTCGCCCGGTTCCAGGTGCAGGTTCAGCCGGCGGATCGGCAGCGTGTTGAACAGCGGGCTGCGCTGGAGGTCGACGTCCACCGCGCCGTCGTAGTCCGACCGGGTGCTGCCCGAGCCGTCGTCGAGCAGCCAGTAGCCGTCCTCGGTGCGGTTCATCGTGAGGTGCCGCTCCCGGTCGGCCGTCGCCGCCGTGACCGACAGCCGCTCCACGACCCGGTCCTCGTTGACGGCCAACCGGTACGACGAGGTGAGCTCACCGTTCGGGCCGGTCCGCACGATCCGGCCGAGGGCGCGGAAACCGGTCTGTCCGATCAGGACCCGGGCACCCTCCAGGCCGACCTCGTCCTCGGCCTGCCACGTCACCATGCCGCTCATCGCACTCGCACTCCCTCGCCTGAGCTCGGTCGGCGCTGCGCGCAGGCGCTGTGTCGGGAGATCGCTCGCCGAGGCTCGCTCATCGTGAACACGGTAGTCGGTGAGGAGCGGCCGCTCCTGCCGAGGGGAACCCGGCAGGAGCGGTCACCGTCACGTCATCACGCCTGGTCACCGACCGGGCGCGGGCTGTTCGGGGTCGGGCACGAAGTCCTTGATCTTCCCGACGACCATGTCGACCTGCTCGTCGTGGCCGAACTTGTCCTTGACGACCTCCCCGAGCTTCTCGGCGCCGTCCTCGATCTTGTCGCCGTGCTCATTGAGCAGTTCCTCGGCCTTGCCCTTGAGTGCGTCGAAGTCCACCATGTTGAGCCCCCTTCTCGAGCTGTCGGGAGACATCCTGGCCCGTGACACGATCAGGTGTCAGCACCCGGGTGGGCTCAACCCCCGCCGGGGCGGGTCACCGGGGCGGGATCGAGGTCGCCGGGAGCGAGGTCGTCGCGCAGGCCGCGGAACTCGGGGCGCAGCATCCGGCCGTCGTCGGACCAGCCGGCGTGCGCGATCTCGGCGACGACGACCGGCTCGCACCACTGGGCGCCTGCGCTGTCGACGCGCGGGATGTCCTCCCCGAACGGAGGGGCGATCCGGGTCAGGCCGTCGAGTGCGCTGTGCAGGACGCGTTGGACGGCGTCTCCGGAGAGGCCCGCGGTGACCCGCCCGGCGAACCGCAGCCCGCCGGGCCCGGGGAGACCGACGAGCAGCGCCGCGATCCGCGAGGCCGTCGACCGTTCGGCCCGGCGGCCGGCGATGAGGCACGGCGTCGACGTCCGGTGCGTCACCTCGATCCACGCGCCGCGGCGCCCCGGTGTGTACGGGCCGTCGGCCCGTTTGGCGACGACACCCTCCATGCCCTGTTCGGCCGTCGCGGTGAGCAGGGCCGCGCCGTCTGTGTAGGACGGCGACAGCGACAGTGCCGGCACCCCGGACAGGTCGAGGCGTTCGAGGGTGGCGCGGCGTTCGAGCAGGGGCCGCGCCGTGAGGTCGACGCCGTAGAGGCGCAGGACGTCGAACGTCATGAAGGTGACGGGTCGCGCGGCCGCGCGGGCGGCGCTGACGGTGCCGTGGATGCGCTCGGCGAGGGCGGCGAAACTGGGGACGCCGCGGTCGACGATCACCACCTCGCCGTCGAGGAGCAGGTCGGGCGCGACAGCGTCGAGACCGGCGAGCTCGGGGAAACTGCCGGTGACGTCGCGGCCGCTGCGGGTGTGCAGCCGGACGGCGCCGTCGCGGACGTCGGCGAGCAGCCGCATGCCGTCCCACTTGACCTCGAACACCCATCCGGGGCCGGTCGGGAGCGCGCCGGGGGTGGCGAGCATGGGCTGCACGCCGCCATGCTGTCACCAGAAGTCGTCACGCTGCGCCGTACGGGGCGGGTCGGCGCGAACCGGACGGCAGACGGGGAAGGCTGGGTACAAGAGCACCATGCGAGCGATGTGGAGCGGTGCGGTCTCGTTCGGGCTGGTCAGCGTGCCCGTCAAGCTGTACTCCGCGACGACCAACCACGACATCCGGTTCCATCAGGTGCACGCCACGGACGGTGGCCGGATCCGCTACAAGCGGACGTGTTCGATCGACGGCGAGGAGGTCGAGTACGCCGACATCGTCAAGGGCTACGAGACCGAGGACGGCGAGCTCATCACGCTCGACGAGGGCGACCTCGACTCGTTGCCGGTCGCGACGGGCCACGAGATCGACGTCATCGAGTTCGTGCCGTCCGACCAGATCGACCCGCTGCTGTTCGACAAGAGCTACTACCTCGAGCCGGAGACGAAGGCCGCCAAGCCCTACGCCCTGCTCCGGGAGGCGCTGACCGACACCGACCGGATGGCCGTGGTCAAGGTGGCGTTGCGGCAGCGGGAGAGCATCGCGCTGCTGCGTGTCCGCGGCAAGGCGATCGTGCTGCAGACGATGCTGTGGCCCGACGAGGTCCGCGAGCCCGAGTTCGACATCCTCGACCTCGACGTCGAGCTGCGTCCGCAGGAGCTGCAGATGGCGGCGTCGCTGGTGGAGAGCCTGGGGGCCGACTTCGACCCGTCGGACTTCCACGACGAGTACCGCGACGCCGTCGCCGACATGATCGAGCGCAAGCGCACCAGCGGCGACAGCCGCCCGGCCCCGGCGCCGGAGAAGCCGTCCGACGACGGCGACAGCATGACCGACCTGCTGACGGCGTTGCAGCGCAGCGTCGAGGCGGCGCGCGGGTCCTCGGGCACGGCGGCCGAGAAGGCGCCGGAGAAGCCTGCCGAGGAGAAGGCCGAGAAGCCGAAGACCCGCCGTCGCACCACGAAGAAGGACGCCGCGAAGGACGACTCGCCCGAGGAGGCCGCGGCCCCACGCAGGCGGACCCGAAAGCCCGCCTGACGGATCAGGGCCCGAGGGCGTTCTTGGGCGGTGCCTCGTCCTTGGCCAGCGCGCCGAAGAGTGCCTGCGCCCGCGTCCTGTCCCAGCGGACGACGGACTCGCCGCCGATCGTCGGCGTGCCCCCGACCGGCACGGTGGTGGCGACGCCGTCGCCACCCGACACCCCGCGCATCGACAGGCCCAGGCTCGCCAGGTTCCAGATGTGGTCGGAACTGTCGACGGTGATCGTCCCGGTCATGGCGGTGCCGAGCGGCACGATGCGGAACGGGTTGAGCAGCGTCGCCGGGCTGGTGGCCTTGCTGATCAGCGCGGACAGGAACGCGCGCTGGCGGGCGACGCGGTCGAAGTCCGACCCGGCCGTGGCGCGGGTGCGGACGTAGCCGAGCGCGGTGCCGCCGTCGAGCTCCTGGCAGCCGGCCTTGATGTCGAGGCCCGCCTTCGGGTCCTTGATGGCCTGCGGGATGCACATGTCGACGCCACCCACCGCGTCGACGGCGCCGACGAACCCGCCGAAGCCGATCTCGGCGTAGTGGTCGATGTGCAGGCCGGTGGCGGCCTCGACGGTCTCGATCAGCAGCTGTGGGCCGCCGATCGCGTACGAGGCGTTGATCTTGCCGCTGCCGTGGCCCTGGATGGGCACGTAGGAGTCGCGCGGGATGCTCACGAGCACGGGGCCCGAGCTGCCGCTGTGCAGCAGCATGATCGTGTCGGTGCGCTGGCCGACGTCACCGCCCGTCGCCAGCTCCTGCTGCTGTTCGTCGGTGAGGCCTGCGCGGCTGTCGGAGCCGACGATCAGCCAGTTGGTGCCGTCGGACGTCGTGGCGCTGTCGGCGGGCAGGGCGTCGACACGCTGGAGGTTGACGTCGAGGTAGACCGCGAAGCCGATGACCAGCAGGAGCAGGACGGCGACGAAGGCCAGGATCCGACGCCGCCAGCTGCCCCTGCGGCGCGGACGTGGGCTCCGCCGGGGCGGACCGCCGCCCGGCGGGTCGAACCGGACCGGCGGCCGGTCGCCCGCGGGCGTCGTCGGGAGTACCGAGGTGCGTGCGGGCGGTGGTCGACGACCTCCCTGCGGCGGGCGCGGCGGCACGTTCTGCCGGGGCCGCTGGGGTTGGCCCCAGCCGGGCCCCTGGGCGGGACCACGACGTTGCTGCTGCGGCGGGGGTGGGCCGCCCCGGCCGACAGGACGCGTCGGCCCCTGGTACCCACCGTCCATGCTGTGCTCTCACCCCGTCGACGCGTGCTCCGTACGGCCCTGCAGACCTCGGACCAGAGTGCCACGGGCCGGGCGAAGAGGTCGGTAGGGGCAGCCCCCCGCGTCTACAACAGAGGCTCGCCCTCGAACTTGCCGAGCTCTTCGCGGTAGAACTCGATACCGACGCCGTTGGGGTCGCGGATGTAGAGGCTGTTGTCGACGCCGCGGTCGGGACCGAGGTAGTCGATGCCCTCGGCGTCGAGCCGGGCCCTGGCCGCGTCGAACTCCTCCGGCGACGTGGAGAGCGCCAGGTGCTGGACGGCGCCGATCGTCTCCTCCCAGTCGCGGTGGTCGTGGCCCGGGAAGTCGAAGAACCCCAGCAGGTTGCCGTTCCCGATGTCGAAGAAGAAGTGGCCGGAGCCGGCGTAGTCGCGGTTCTCCACGAGCTCGACCAGCGGGAACCCCAGGGTGTCCTGGTAGAACCGGATGGTCTGTTCGACGTCGCTGCAGACGAGCGCGAGGTGGTGGACGCCGCGGACGGTCGTCGGCGGCCGGTCGGCCGCGGGCCGCAGGTACGTGTCGCGCAGCTTCTTCCGCCGCTCGCGGACGGCGTCCAGTTCGGCTCCGGTGGGCTGTGGCACGGTCGGCTCCTTGCCTCGACGTCCCGGGCGGCACCCGGGGCACCCACCGTACGACCGCGGTGGTTCCACGTGGAACACGTTCGAGTGACTGTGTGCATGATCGACCCCGTGGACCCCCTGCACGATTCCGTGGAACCCCTGCACGAGGACGACCTCGCCGATCCCGGCGTCCTCGACCCGGCGCTGCACGCCCGCCGCGCACGGCTGCCCGAGGCCGCGGTGTTGTGCTTCTTCCCCGAGGTCGTGGCCGCGTTCGTCGAGGCCGGGGCCCGGCGGCTCGCACGGCTGTCGTCGGAACGCGAGTCCGTGGTGTGGGAGATCGAGGTCGACGGCCGGCCGCTCGCGATCGTCCACCCCGGGATCGGCGCTCCGCTCGCGGCGATGACCCTGGAGGAGCTGATCGCGATGGGCGTGACGCAGGTCGTCGCCGTCGGCGGGGCGGGGGTGCTCGTGCCGGACCTGGTGATGGGGCACGCGGTCGTCGTCGGCAGCGCGCTGCGCGACGAGGGCACGTCGGCGCACTACCTGCGTCCGGGCCGGGTCGTCGACGCCGACCCGCAGGGCGCCGAGGTCCTGCGGCGGACGCTCGACGCCGCGGGGTTGCCGCACGTCACCGGCCGGACCTGGACCACCGACGCCGTCTACCGCGAGACCCGCGCCCGGGTGGCGCGGCGCCGCGAGGAGGGATGCGTGACCGTCGACATGGAGGCGTCGGCGTTCATCGCGGTCGCGCGGTTCCGCGGTATCCGCCTCGCCCAGCTGCTGCTGGCCGCCGATTCGCTGGCCGGACCGGAGTGGGACGCGCGCGGCTGGACGACCGCCCGCGCCGCCCGATCCGGTCTCACGTCCGTCGCAGCACGGGCGGCGCTGGCGCTGTGAGCGGTCGTGAGTGGCGATGGTCGCTATAGCGACCATCGCCACTCACAGGGTGGCGCGGCGGATCGACCGGATGCCGACCCACAGGCCGATCGCCGCGGTGACCAGCGCCGCGACCAGGCCCCGGAGGATCGTCACGTCGCCGAACGAACCGGCGAACAGGACCCGCTCCGCGTCGACGATGTAGGTGAGCGGGTTGAACTTCGACACCACCTGCATCCAGCCCGGACCCGTCTCGAGCGGCAGCATCATCCCGGACAGGATCAGCAGCGGGAACAGCAACGCCTGCTGCACCGCCCAGAAGATCCACTCGCTCTTGCGGGCCGCGATCGCCAGCGCGTAGGACAGCGCCCCGACCCCGACGCCGAAGACCCCCAGGATCAGCAGCCCCACCAGCACGTGCAGCGGGTACAGCACGAACCCGAACGGGATCGCGACGAGCGTGATGATCGCCGCCTGCACCACCAGCGGGGTGAGCTCCTTGAGCGCCCGCCCGATCATCAGCGCCGACCGCGACAGCGGCGTCGCCAGGATGCGTTCGAACGCGCCGGTCATGATCTCGAACTGCAGCGTCGACCCGGTCATCGACGTCCCGAACATCGTGATCATCACGACGACACCGGGCAGGAACCACTGCAGCGACGACCCGCCGAACAGCTCGCCGTTGCCCGCGAGACCCGAGAGCAGGGGCCCGAACAGTCCCAGGAAGACCAGGGGCTGGAGCAGCGAGAAGATCAGCGAGAACGGGTCGCGCAGGATGGTCAGCGTCTCGCGCCACCACACGTGGCCGACGTCGGTGACCACGTTGGTCCGCGCCGGTGCCGGAAGGGTCAGGACCGCCATCAGGACTCTCCTTCGCGCAACGAGCGACCGGTCAGGTTGAGGAACACGTCGTCGAGGGTGGGGCGGCGGGCGGCCGCGGCGACGACGTCGACACCCGCGTCGCGCAACCGGGCGAGGACGCCGGGCATGGCGTGGGAGGCGGCGTCGACGCGGATCGACAGGGCGGTGCCGTCGTCGTCCGGGCGCTCGGACAGCTCGCTGCCCTCGGTGCCGAGCAGGGTGCGCGCGGCCGCGGCGTCGGCGGGGCGGACGACGACGGTCAGCCTGTCGCCGGCCTGCTTGGCCTTGAGGGTCTCGGCGGTGTCGTCGGCGATGATCGTGCCGTGGTCGATGATCACGACCCGTTCGGCCATCGCGTCGGCCTCGTCGAGGTAGTGGGTGGTGAGCACGATCGTGGTGACGCGCTGCTCGCGGATCCGCATGATGTGCTCCCACAGGTTGGCCCGGTTCTGCGGGTCCATCCCGGTGGACGGCTCGTCGAGGAACAGCAGGCCGGGGGCGTGGATGAGGCCGAGCGCGATGTCGAGCCGGCGCTTCTGTCCGCCCGACAGGGAGCTGACCTTGCGCATGCGCAACGCGTCGAGGTCGAGCGTGCGCAACAGCTCCTCCCCGCTCTCGGCGGCGTCGGCCTTGCTCATGCCGTAGAAGCGGCCCTGCATGAGCAGCTCGTCCCAGACCCGGTAGTTGTGGCCGGCGCCGTCCTTCTGGCCGATGTAGCCGATGCGCCTGCGGACCTCGGCCGGCCGGGCCAGGACGTCGATACCCGCGACGCTCGCGGAGCCGGAGGTGGGCGGCAGCAGGCTGGTGAGCATCCGCAGCGTCGTCGACTTGCCGGCGCCGTTGGGGCCGAGGAAGGCGACCAGCTCACCCTCGGCCACGTCGAGGTCGATGCCGCGCACCGCCTCGATCCTTTCCTTGCCCACCGTGAAGGTCCTGGCGAGCGACTCGGTGTGGATCATCCGTCCTCCGAATTCCGTACGGCGTACCACGTTGGCGAGCGATACAGTACACCGTACGGAGAGAGTCTCGCCAGGAAGGCGGCGAAATGGACGAACCAGGCGGCGGACCAGGCGGCGAGCCGGGCGCCGAGTGGGGCACGGCCGAGGGCCGCGCCATGATCCGGCTGCTGTGGGACCCACCCCCGCCACCCACGCGCGGCCCACGGCAGAAGCTCACGCTCGACCAGGTCGTGACGGGCGCGATCGAGGTCGCCGCGACCCAGGGCGTCGACGAGCTGTCGATGCGCAAGGTCGCCCAACACCTCGGCGTCGGCGCGATGAGCCTCTACACCTACGTCCCCGGCAAGGACGAACTGTTCGAGCTGATGATCGACCGCGCCTGGGCCGGCCGGGCCATGCCCGACCCCGACCTCCCGTGGCGCGCGCAGGTCGAGTACCACGCCCGCGAGGCCTGGCGGATGTACCAGGCCCACCCGTGGCTGATTCGCTCCAACCTGTGGCGGATGCCGCTGGGCCCGCACGTCCTCGACGCCCAGGAAGACCTCTACCGCGCCGTCGCCCTCACCGGGCTGCCCGCGGGGACCGTCAGCCGGGTCGCCGGGCTCGTCGAGTCCCACGTGTTCGGCGCCGCCCGCTCCGCCGTCACCGACACCAGTGTCTCCGCCCGCACCGGCGTCGGCTACGACGACTACTGGGAGTCCCGGGCCGGCTTCTGGGGCACCTACTACTCCCCGGAACGCTTCCCGACGATGACGCGCATCTGGGAGCAGGGCGGCTTCGACGAGGAGTACTCCGACGAGGCCTGGGAATTCGGACTGGGACTGCTGCTCGACGGCGTCGAACGCCTGACGGACGGAGACACGTGATCGACCGGTTCGACGGCCACATCGCCGGTCTCGGCACCGCCGCGGGACTGCGCGTCGTGGTGGGCCGCTGGGAACGCTCCCCGCTGGGCACCTTCACCGACGTCATGGCCGAACGCCCCGACGGCCACCGCCTGCTGCTCGCGCCCACACCCGCGGTCGCCGAGTTCGTCTCCGCCACGTACACGTTCGACGAGGTGCGGATCCTGCCGGTGTTCGCCGCCGTCGACGGGCCGCGCTGGACCGTGCGCGCGGGCCCGCTGGAGGCGACCTTCCGCACCGGGGGCCGCCCCCCGCTCGGTCTGCTGCTCGCCGCCGTCCCCGGCCGGGTCGCGACGTCGATCCCCTGGGTCTCGGCGATCGACGTCGTCGCCCGCCGCGTGCTGCCCGCGGTCCGGACCCGCGGCAGCGCCGGCAACGGCCGCGACGAGTTCTACTGTGCCCGCGACATACACCGGGTGAGCAGCGGCGACGTCCGCTGGGACGGCGCCGGCCAGGGCGCGCTCGCCCCCGTCGACCCGCCGGTGCGGTTCGGGTTCGGCTCCACCCCGCCGGGACCGTCGGTCGTGCGGGTGACGACGCTGATCCGGCACTGAGCGCCTCCACCCGGAATCCTCCCGGGTTCCGCCCCTGGGTCGGCGCCCCGCGCCGGTTGGCGCTGACCGTCGGGATGTGGCCGACCGAGACCTCGTGAGTGGCAATAGTCGCTATAGCGACTATTGCCACTCACAGGGTTACTCGGTGCTCGTCGCGCGGCGCAGGGCCAGCCGGCCGTCGGGGGTACCGGTCGACTTCCACTCCCCCGAGTCCGCGGTCCAGGTGCGGCCGTCGTAGGTCACGGTGTCGAGCCCGAACCGCGCCGAGTGCGCCACCAGCCACGACGCGATCGCCCAGCCCCGCTGCTGCGGCTGCGGTCCCGACAGTTTCGCGGTGCCGAGCTCGCGGGCCGCGACGGTCGCGACGTCGTCGCCGGGGACCCGCAGCGGCACGTCCTGGCAGCGCAGCGCGGCCTGCGACTGGCCCGTCAGCGCCATCGCGATCGACCGCGCCTGCGGCTCCCACTGCGCGTACGCCTCGGGAAACGCCGACCGCTGCACCACCTGCGCGGCCTCGGTGACGCTGATGTCCTGCCAGTCGGGCTGCTCGTGCAGCACCCGGTAGAACGCGGTCGCCGCGTACACGGGATCGGTGACCTGCGCGTGCGTGCCCCAGCCCTGGCTGGGCCGCTGCTGGAACAGGCCCGCCGAGTCGCGGTCGCCGCCCTGCAGGTTGCGCAGGCCCGACTCCTGCAACGCCGTCGCGAGCGCGACCGTCACCGCGTGCTCGGGCAGGCCCTCCGCGTAGCCGACGGCCGCGATCGTCGCCGCGTTCTCCGCCTGCTCGATCGACAGCGTGATCTCCCGGTCGCCCGAGACGATGCAGCCGGGCTTCGGCTTGTTCACCGCCTGCCAGACCACGACACCGATCCCCACGACGATCACCAGGACGACGACCAGCAGGACCGCCGGGCCCTTCCGCACTCGCGCTCCCGGTTCGTCTCGACGGATCGGCCCGCGGGACGGGGCCGTCGCGATCCATGGTGCCCGAGTCCGCGGGCGGGGCGGCGGGTCGCCCCGGGCCGTCCGACCCGTTCCGCGCAGCGGCCGGGAGGTGGCACCATGCGCGTCGATCCGAGGAGACCGACGAGCGAGGTGTACGACGTGATCGAGGTCGACGAGATCGCGGCCCGCTTCCGGCGCCGCGCCGACGCGTTCGACACCACTGTCGCCGGGGTGCCGCCGGGCCGCTGGGCCGATCCGTCGCCGTGTGCGGAGTGGACGGCGCGCGACGTCGTCGGGCACGTCGTCGACATGCATCAGGCCGTCCTCCGGCCGGTCGGTCGTGCGCTGTCCCCCGCCCCGTCGGTCGGCGAGGACCCGCTCGCCGCGTTCCGTGCCGCCCGCGCCGACGTCGAGGCGATGCTCGCCGACCACGACGTGGCCGAGCGGGTCGTCGACACCCCGATGGGGAGGTCGACGGCCGCCGCGCACGTCGACGGGGTGGTCAGCCAGGACATGGTGCTGCACCGCTGGGACCTCGCCCGCGCGACCGGCCAGGACGACACGATCGACCCCGACGAGGTGGCGCGCCTGTGGCCGGAGGTGTCGACGATGCCCGAGGCGATGCGCACGCCCGGCGCCTTCGGGCCGGGGATCGTCGTGTTCGGGCCGCAGGTGCTCGTGCCCGCCGACGCGTCGCTGCAGGACCGTCTCCTCGGCGCGATCGGCCGCGACCCGGGGTTCACGCCCCGCTCAGAAGGACTTCGCGGGCATCGATGAGTTCCGGCCGCCGCCGTCGTTCTCCTGTGTGTGTCGCGCGGTGCGGCGCCGAGACCAGGAGGGACCCGTCATGGACTGGAAACTGGAGGTCATCGTGCTGCCGGTGGCCGACGTCGTCCGCAGCCGGAAGTTCTACGCCGACGGGCTGGGCTTCACCGTCGACGTCGACCGGGAGGTCCGCGAGGGCACGCACATCGTGCAGGTGACCCCGCCCGGGTCGGCGTGCTCGGTGACGTTCGGTACCGGTCTGAGCGAGTCGGAGCCCGGTTCGGTGAAGGGCCTGCAGCTCGTCGTCGCCGACATCGAGGAGGCGCATGCGTTCCTCGTCGAGCGCGGGGTCGACGTCACCGAGGTCCGTCACGTCGACGAGACGGGCACGTGGGCGTCCGGGAAGGGCGGTCCGTGGAACTCCTTCTGCTTCTTCGACGACCCGGACGGCAACTCCTGGGCCGTGCAGGAGCAGCCGGCCCGCGACTGATCGGACGCAGACCCCAGGACGAGCGGCCGGTCACGCGAAGTGAGTGGGGTATGGTCGACCCAGTCGTGCGGCACCGCACGGGACTCGGGACCTGCGGCGTGATCCGGGGGGTCCGGGTGCGGGAGGTCGGGCCCGCACCCGGTCCGTCGTCGCCGGCTCCCGAGCACGTGCGGTCCGGGTCACCGAGGGGGCGATCCGGGCCGGACGGCGGGACCTTCGGCCCTCGTGCGCACCGCTCACTTCTTAGCGTCGAGGCGTTCACCCGAGCGGGCGACGATGCCCCGGGAGACCGCCATCGGGGGCGGCCACCCGAGACGGGGGAGGCATGCACTCGACGTTCACGATCCAGCTCGCCGTCGAGCGGTCACCGCGCGGACATGTCGTGCGGGCCGCCGGGGAGCTGAGCGCACGTACCGGCGGACGACTGGTCCGGCTCGTCGACAAGCTGGTCGACGGCACGCCGCGCCCGGCGGGCCCGCGGGCGCTCGTCATCGATCTGGCACAGATCCGGTCCTTCGACACCGACGGGGTGGAGGCACTGCGCCGGGCGCACGGCCGGGCGCGCTCCGCCGGGGTCGGCCTGTGCCTGACGAGGCTCGAGGGCCGTCGCGCGCTGCTGCCGCACGATGTCGACGGCCTGCTCGACCGGCTGCCGGTCGTCGGCTCCAAGGAGCTGATCCCGGCGGAGAAGCCGCGACGTCTGGCGGTGTCCACGGCCTGACCTGGGCGGGTTCCGCCGCACGCAAACTCGTTTGTTAATGAGTCGCCACTCAGTTAGTGTCCGGCGCCGTGACGAGGTCCGGCCGCGCCGGCCGAATGGCACCCGACGACCGCCGCGCGGCGATCGTCGCGGCGACGCTGCCCCTGGTCCTGCGCGACGGCCCCTCGGTGAGCACCCGGCAGATCGCCGAGGCCGCCGGTGTGGCCGAAGGGACGATCTTCCGCGTCTTCGGAGACAAGGACGCGCTCATGCGCGCCGTCCTGGAGAAGGGCTTCGACCCGCAGGCCACCCTCGACGCCCTCGCCGCCGTCGACCGTGAGCTGCCGCTGCGGGCGCGGCTCGTCGCGGTCGTCGCCGTGCTCCAGGACCGGCTGCGCGGCGCGTTCGGCCTGATCGGCGCGCTCGGCCTGCAGCAGCCGCCGGAACCGACCGACGACCACAAGCGCCGCAACGAGCAGATGAACGACGCGTTCCGGGCGGCGATCGCCGACATCGTCGCGCCCGACGCCGATCTCCTGCGCGTCGACGCGGCCGAGTTCGCCCGCGTCCTGCGGCTGCTCACCTTCTCGGCGACCCACCCACGCATCTCCGACGGCATGCCGATGACACCGGAGGCGATCGTCGCGGTCGTCCTCGACGGCATGCGCAGCCCACGCCACCCCGCGAACCCCGACGACGACCCGGCCGGCACCCCTGCCGCGGACCACCACGCCCGAACGATCGAGGTCTGACAAGATGCTCGTCCGCCTCCTGCGCACGCACCTGCGCCCCTACTCCCGGCCGCTGCTGCTCGTCCTGCTGTTCCAGCTGATCGGGACCATGGCCTCGCTGTACCTGCCGAGCCTCAACGCCGACATCATCGACAAGGGCATCGCCCTCGGCGACACCGGCTACATCCTCAGCACCGGCGGCTGGATGCTGCTGGTCACGCTCGTGCAGATCGCCTGCTCGATCGCGGCCGTCTGGTACGGCTCGCGCACCGCGATGGGCTTCGGCCGCGACGTGCGCACCGCCGTGTTCCATCGCGTCGGGGAGTTCTCCGCGCGCGAGGTCAACCGGTTCGGCGCGCCGTCGCTGATCACGCGCAACACGAACGACGTGCAGCAGGTCCAGATGCTGGTCCTGATGTCCTGCACGATGATGGTCGCCGCGCCGATCATGTGCGTCGGCGGCGTGATCATGGCGCTCAACGAGGACGTCGGCCTGTCGTGGCTGATGGCGGTGTGCGTGCCGGTCCTGATCGTCGCGATCGGGCTGGTCATCGTCCGGATGGTCCCGAAGTTCCGCGTGATGCAGACCCGCATCGACACCGTCAACCGTGTGCTGCGCGAGCAGATCACCGGCATCCGCGTCGTGCGGGCCTTCGTGCGCGAGCCCGTCGAGACCGAACGGTTCGGCCGGGCCAACACCGACGTCACCGACGTCGCCATCGCCGCGGGCCGGCTGCAGGCGTTGATCTTCCCGATCGTCATGCTCGTGCTGAACCTGTCGAGCGTCGCCGTCATGTGGTTCGGCGCCGGGCGCATCGACGCCGGCGAGATGCAGATCGGCGCGCTCACCGCGTTCCTCGCCTACCTGCTGCAGATCCTCATGGCCGTCATGATGGCGACGTTCATGGCGATCATGATCCCGCGCGCGTCGGTCTGCGCGGAGCGCATCACCGAGGTCCTCGACACCGAGTCGTCCGTCGCCCCGCCGTCCGCACCGGTCACCCCCGACAACCGGGCCGGCGTCCTCGAGTTCGACCACGCGACGTTCGCCTACCCCGGTGCCGCCTCCCCCGTCCTGCGCGACATCACGTTCACCGCGCGGCCGGGCCGCACCACGGCGATCATCGGCAGCACCGGCGCCGGCAAGACCACGCTGATCTCCATGGTGCCCAGGCTGTTCGACGCGACCGGTGGCGTCGTCCGTGTTGACGGCGTCGACGTCCGCGAGATGGAACCCGAGGACCTCTGGGGACGCATCGGGATCGTCCCGCAGCGCCCCTACCTGTTCACCGGCACCGTCGCGACCAACCTGCGCTACGGCAACCCCGACGCGAGCGACGACGAGCTCTGGGACGCCCTGGCGATCGCGCAGGCCGAGGACTTCGTCCGCGCCATGCCCGAGCAGCTCGAGTCGCCGATCTCGCAGGGCGGCACCAACGTCTCCGGTGGTCAGCGGCAACGCCTCGCCATCGCCCGCGCCCTCATCCGCAGACCCGAGATCTACCTGTTCGACGACTCCTTCTCCGCCCTCGACCTCACCACCGACGCCCGGCTCCGCACCGCGCTGCGCCCGGTCACGGCCGACGCGACCGTCGTCATCGTCGCCCAGCGGGTGTCGACGATCGCCGACGCCGACCAGATCCTCGTCCTCGAGGACGGCGTCGTCGTCGGGAGCGGGACCCACGACGAGTTGCTGCAGACCTGTCCGACGTTCGTCGAGATCGTCGAGTCGCAGCTGTCCGCGGAGGCGGCCGCATGACCACCACGACCCCCACCCCGGGCGCCCCCGGGGGCAAGCCGAAGCAGGACGCCGAGACCGGGAAGGCCGCCCGCGGCATGGCCAACGCACGCCGCGGCGGCGGTCCGCCGTGGATGGGCGCCGGCATGCCCGCGGAGAAGGCGTCGAACTTCGGGCCGTCGGCCAAACGCCTCGCCGGGCTGCTCGTGCCGCACCGGGTCGGCGTCGCCGTCGTCGTCGCCCTCGGCGTGATCAGCGTCGCACTCAACGTGATCGGCCCCAAGATCCTGGGTCACGCCACCGACCTGATCTTCGCCGGCGTCATCGGCCGCCAGCTCCCCGCCGGTCTCACCACCGAGCAGGCCGCGGCCGCCGCGCGCGAGCGGGGCAACGGCACCGTCGCCAACGTTATCGAGGCACAGAACGTCATCCCGGGCGTGGGTATCGACTTCCACGCCCTCGGCCTCGTGCTGCTCGGCGTCATCGCAATCTACCTGGGCTCGTCGGTGTTCGGCTACGTCCAGGGCTACCTGCTCAACACGATCGTCCAGCGCACCGTGTTCGTGTTGCGTCGCGAGGTCGAGGACAAGCTCAACCGGCTGCCGCTGAGCTACTTCGACCGCCAGCAGCGCGGCGAGGTGCTCTCGCGCGTCACCAACGACATCGACAACATCTCCCAGTCCCTGCAGCAGACGATGAGCCAGCTGCTCGTGTCGCTGCTGTCGGTCGTCGGCGTGCTGATCATGATGTTCCTGGTCTCGCCGCTGCTGTCGGTGATCGCGCTCATCACGATCCCCGTCTCGCTGTGGCTCACCAAGGTCATCGCGAAGCGCTCGCAGTCGCAGTTCGTCGCCCAGTGGAAACACACCGGCGCGCTCAATGGGCAGATCGAGGAGGCCTTCACCGGCCAGGAGCTCGTGCGGGTCTTCGGGCGCCGCCGCGAGGTCGAGGGCTCGTTCAGCGCCAAGAACGAGGAGCTCTACCAGGCGAGCTTCCGGGCGCAGTTCATGTCCGGGATCATCATGCCGTCGATGATGTTCATCGGGAACCTGAACTACGTGCTGGTCGCCGTCATCGGCGGACTGCGGGTCGCGTCGGGCGCGATGAGCCTCGGCGACGTCCAGGCCTTCATCCAGTACTCGCGCCAGTTCACCCAGCCACTCACGCAGGTCGCCTCGATGGCCAACCTGCTGCAGTCGGGTGTGGCGTCGGCGGAGCGGGTGTTCGAGCTCCTCGACGCCGACGAGCAGTCCCCCGACCCGGCGAACCCGTTGCGGCGCACCGAGCGTCGCGGCCGGGTGGCGTTCGAGGACGTGTCGTTCCGCTACGTCTCCGACGCCCCGCTGATCGACGACCTGTCCCTCGTCGCCGAGCCCGGGCAGACCGTCGCCATCGTCGGCCCGACCGGTGCCGGCAAGACCACGCTCGTCAACCTCGTACTGCGCTTCTACGAGCTCGACGGCGGCCGCATCACCCTCGACGGCGTCGACATCGCGAAAATGGAACGCGCCGACCTGCGCTCCGGCATCGGCATGGTCCTGCAGGACACCTGGCTGTTCAACGGCACGATCCGCGACAACATCGCCTACGGCCGCCCGGGCGCCACCGAGGACGAGATCCTCGCCGCCGCCACCGCGACCTACGTCGACCGCTTCGTGCGCAGCCTGCCCGACGGCTACGACACCGTCATCGACGAGGAGGGCAGCAACATCAGCGCGGGCGAGAAGCAGCTCGTGACGATCGCGCGCGCCTTCCTCGCCGACCCGTCCCTGCTGATCCTCGACGAGGCCACCAGCTCCGTCGACACCCGCACCGAGGTGCTGGTGCAGCGGGCCATGGCCGCCCTGCGCAGCGACCGGACCAGCTTCGTCATCGCGCACCGCCTCTCGACGATCCGCGACGCCGACCTGATCCTGGTCATGGAGGCGGGCCACATCGTGGAGCAGGGCACCCACGAGGAGCTGCTCGCCGCCCAGGGCGCGTACTTCCGCCTCTACAACGCCCAGTTCCTCGCAGGTGCCGAAACCCTGTGAGCGGCAATAGTCGCTATAGCGACTATTGCCGCTCACGACCTCTCGTCAGCCACGCAGGGTGTCGAGGCGGCGCAAGAGCTCGTCGAGGACCGGCTCGGCCGTCGCCAGGTTCAGCCGCAGCATCCCCTCGTGCCCGGACCCGAACCCGGGACCGCCGTCGAGCCGGACCCGGGCGTCACGCGTCACCACCCCCACGACGTCGTCGGCCCGCAGCTCGAGGGTGCGCGCGGCGAACCAGTACAGGTAGGTGGCCTCGGGCAATGGATCGTCGCCACCACGACGGGCCAGCCACGCGGCGACCCGGTCCCGGTTGCGCCGCAACACCTCCCGCAGCCTGCGCTGCCACTCGTCACCGTGCTCCCACGCCGCCAACGTCGCCACCACCGACAGCGACGACACCCCACCGAACAGCTCCGACGGGTGCGCATCCAACCTCGCCCGCAGCTGCGGCGGACCCCAGTGCCCCACCGCGCAGTGCAGCCCCGCCAGGTTGAACGCCTTGCTCGCCGAGTTCAGCGTGACCGTCCGTGCCGCGACGTGGGCGCCGAGCGACGCGAACGGCACGTGCAGGTGCGGCGCATGGACCAGCTCGGCGTGGATCTCGTCGGAGATCACCAGCAGGTCGTGCCGGTGCGCGATGTCCGCGACCGCGGCCAGCTCGTCGCGGGTCAGGACGCGCCCGGTCGGGTTGTGCGGGTTGACCAGCAGCAGCACCCGACAGCCGGACGCGGCGTCGTCGAGCGCGGCGAGGTTCGGATCCCAGCCATCGGCCGTGCGGCGGACCGGGACGTCGACACGCTTGCGCCCCATCTCCTCCACCGTCGCCAGGAACGGCGGATAGCACGGGGTGTGGACGGCGACACCGTCCCCCGGCGACGTCGCGAGGTGCAGCACCATCTGCACGCCCTGGATGAGGTCGGTGTGCTCGCGGACCTCGCCGGCCGGGACGTCCCAGCCGTACCGGGCCCCCATCCGCGCCGCGAACGCCTCCCGCAACGGTGTCCCCACCAGCAGCCACTCCGGATAGCCGAGGTCCCCGCCCTCGATCAACCTCACCATCGCGTCGGTCACCGGCTGCGGCGGCGCGAAGTCCATGTCCGCCACCCACGCCGCCACGTTCCCCGGCCCGGCATGACGCCACTTGATGCCCGGCCGGCGGGCCAGGTCGGCGAGGTCGAGATCGTCGAACAACGGATCGCGAGTCACAGCAGCGACCACGCCTCCGCGAGCACACCCCGCAGGACCTGCTCGATCTCGTCGAACTCCGCCTGCCCGCACGTCAACGGCGGCGCCAGCTGCACCACCGGGTCCTGACGATCGTCCGGGCGGCAGTACAGACCCGCCTCGAACAGCGCCGACGGCAGGAAACCACGCACGATCCGCTCCCGCTGGTCGGCGTCCAGCGTCGTCCCCGACGCGTCCGCGACCAGCTCCACCGCCCAGAAGTACCCGTCACCACGGACGTCACCGACGATCGGCAGATCGCGCAACCCGTCGAGGGTCGCCCCGAACGCGCCCTCGTTGTCGAGAACCCGCCGGTTCAGCCCCTCGCGCTCCATGATGTCCAGGTTCGCCAGCGCCACCGCCGACGACACCGGGTGCCCGCCGAACGTGTAGCCGTGCGGGAACGTCACCTTGTCGGCCAGGAACGGCTCCATCACCCGGTCCGTCGCGATCATCGCGCCGATCGGGCTGTACCCCGACGTCATGCCCTTCGCGCACGTGATCAGATCGGGCACGAACCCGAACTTCTCGCACGCGAACGTCGTGCCGTGGCGGCCGAACCCGGTGATCACCTCGTCCGACACCAGCAACACGTCGTGCCGGTCGCAGATCTCCCGGACCCGCGCGAAGTACGACTGCGGCGCCGTGAAACACCCGCCCGAGTTCTGCACCGGCTCGATCACCACCGCCGCCACCGTCGACGGCCCCTCGAACACGATCGCCTCCTCGATCCGGTCCGCGGCCCAGCGGCCGAACGCCTCCGGGTCGTCACGGTGCACCGAGGCGCGGAAGATGTTCGTGTTCGGCGCCCGGTGCCCGCCCGGCGTCAACGGCTCGAAATCCTGCTTCATCGCCGGCAGCCCCGTGATCGACAACGCCCCCTGCGTCGTCCCGTGGTACGCCGACATCCGGCTGATCACCTTGTGCTTCGCCGGCTTGCCCCGCAGCTTGAAATACTGCTTCGCGACCTTCCACGCCGTCTCGACCGCCTCACCACCACCCGTCGTGAAGAAGACGCGGTTCAGGTCGCCGGGCGTCAGATCCGCCAGACGCTCCGCCAGCTGGATCGCCGACGGATGCGCATACCCCCACACCGGGAAGAACGCCAACGTCTCCGCCTGCCGGGCTGCCACCTCCGCCAGCTCGCGACGACCGTGCCCCACCTGCACCACGAACAGGCCCGACAGCCCGTCCAGGATCCGACGACCACGGTCGTCGTAGACGTACGCGCCCTCCCCGCGAACGATCACCGGGACCGGCGAGTCCGCGTACCGACCCATCCGCGAGAAATGCATCCACAGGTGGTCGGCGGCGGAACGGCCGAGCGCGGCGGCATCGGACGGCGTGGGCTTCTCGGCGAGGGTCAACGTCGCTCCTCCGTGTCGGCTCGCCCCAGGATGACGCCCCGCCCCGCAACGGTCCAGCGATGACCGCGACCCCCGCCTCGAGAAGACGGGGGCCGCGGGCGTCACCGGAACAGCTCAGAAGCGGAAGTTGCCCGCCGCCTTCGTGACGTGCCCGAAGATGCCGTCGACGAGGTGGTTGATGTCGACGACGTGGCGGGTCTGCTGCCCGCCCGTGCGGGTCGGGTTCTGCGAACCGCCACCGTGCTGGCCGTGCCCGTGCTGACCGTGCCCGTGCTGACCGTGCCCGTGCTGACCGTGCCCGTGCTGACCGTGCCCGTGCTGACCGTGCCCGTGCTGACCGCCCGTGCGGGCGGGCGTCTGCGAGCCACCGCCCTGAACCGCCCTGGTTGCCGCCACCGCCCTGGTTGCCGCCACCGCCCTGGTTGCCGCCACCGCCCTGTCCGCCGGGGCCGGCGGCCTGAGCGACCGCGCCACCCATCAACAGGAGGCTGCTGGAGAGCGCGACGACGTACGCGCCGCGGCGAAGGTTCTTGTTCACCGGTGTTCCTTCCGGAGGTGACGCCCGGTCGGGGGCCGGGGTCGAATGAGATTCGGGGAAGTCGAGAGGAGTCGCGTTGCTCCGTTCCCAGCCGGTCGTTTCCTGGGAATCAGCTGTTACGAGCCTGTGAAAAGTTCGGCCGTACGGCTGCACAGATTCATCGGAAGTTGTCGCAACCTCGGCAGCGGTCACACGTCTGCTCCATTCTGGACCGCCCTGACCAGCCAAGACTCCGATCAGTCGGTGTGGAGCATCCGAATGGCGGCGGGTCGTTGGACCCGGAAAGGGAGCCGGCAGCGTGCAGACTTGATCAGGCATTTCATCGTCAGGGTCGACAATCGGGGCTGGCACCCAATCGTTCGGATCCGACCCGGGATTCGGCCCGATCGAGCGCTGTTCGGGGCAGGTCTGCGGCCCGACGGCGGCCGCCTGGTAGGACAGTCCTGTCCGAGACAGGAGGAGCGGCGATGCCCCGGGGCACGACGGAGACGCGCGAGGGCGTCGAGCTCAGCAACCTCGACCAGCCGTTGTTCGACGGGGCGGAGGCGACGAAGCGCGACCTCGTCGACCACCTGGATGCCGTCGCAGACCGCATCCTTCCCGAGCTCCGCGATCGCCCGTTGTCGGTGATCCGCGCGCGGCCGGGGTCGCCGCCGTTCATGCAGAAGAACCTGCCGAAGTACGCGCCGGAGTGGATGCGGTCGACGACGGTGTGGGCGCAGACGTCGCACCGGGAGGTGTCGTACGCGCTGGTCGACGACAGGCGCGGCCTGTTGTGGTTCGCGAACCAGCGGGCGGTGGAGTACCACCCGACGCTGATGCGGATCGGGGACACGCGGGCCCGGGAGCTGGTGCTGGACCTGGACCCCCCGGAGGGCGACGACTTCGCGGCGGTGGTGCGGGCGGCGCGGCTCGTCGAGCAGGCGTTGGCCGACGCGGGGCTGGCGGCGGCGGTGAAGACGAGCGGGGCCAAGGGGATCCACGTCGTCGTCCCGCTGTCGGGCGAGCCTGAGTTCGACGACACGGCCGCGGCGACGCGGGCGCTGGCTGTGCGGGCGGAGGCGGTCGACCCGGGCGCGGCGACGACGGCGTTCATCAAGGACGACCGTGGCGGCAGGGTGTTCCTGGATCCGACGCGGGTGGGTGGGGCGACGATCGTCGCGGCCTACAGTCCGCGGGCGCGGCCGGGGTTGCCGGTGTCGTTCCCGGTGGCCTGGTCGGATCTCGACGACGTGCATCCGCGGGATTTCACGGTGCGCAACGTCGCAGAGCTGTTGGGTGAGAGGGACCCGTGGCGTGATGCGATGCCGGAGCCGCAGCCGTTGCCGGCCGACCTGGTCGAGCAGGGGCACACGATCCCGGTGCCGCGGGTGCAGGCGATGCACGAGGGCAAGCGGCGCAAACGCGCGCGCGAGCAGGCAGCGAAGGAGCAGGGTTGAACCGCACGACCGTCGTCTTCGACTTCGGCGGGGTGATCACGTCGTCCCCGTTCGACGCGTTCAACCGGATGGAGGCCGAACGCGGGCTGCCCCACGATCTGGTGCGCCGCATCAACACCGTGAACCCGGACGGCAACGCGTGGGCGTTGTTCGAGCGGGCGGAGATCGACGAGGCGCGGTTCGACACGTTGTTCGCCGAGGAGGCCCGCGAGTTGGGGTACGACCTTCCGGGTCGCGACGTGCTGGCGTTGCTGTCGGGCGATCTGCGCCCGCGGATGGTCGAGGCCCTGGACCGCCTGCGCGCCTTGGGTTACCGGCTGGGCTGCATCACCAACAACGTCCCGGCGGGCCACGGCGCGCAGATGTCGCCGACCGCGCAGAAGGCCGACGCGATCGCCGCGGTGATGGCGCGGTTCGACCACGTCGTCGAGAGCAGCAAGGTGGGCGTCCGGAAGCCGGACCCCCGCGTCTACACGTTGGCGTGTGCCGCGTTGGGGGTCCGGCCCGACGAGTGCGTCTACCTCGACGACCTGGGGATCAACTGCAAGCCCGCGGCCGCGTTGGGCATGCTCGCGATCAAGGTGACGGGCGAGCAGCAGGCTCTCGACGCCCTGGAGCGCGCGTTGGAACTGGACGCAGGAGCGCTCACCACACCGTCTCGAGCAGCCGGGTGATCGTGGCCTCGTCGACGGGGCGCGGCGACTCGCGGACGACGATGTCGCCCATCGACGAGGCCGCGACGACGGGGATCTTCTCCTTCGGGATGTCGAAGTCGGAGACGCGCCGGGGCACGCCGAGGTCGTCGAGGAGCCGGTCCATGGCGTCGGCGGCGGGTTCGCCGGGGCCGGCGACGCCGGCTTCGACGAGGGTCGTCGCCATGCGGGCCTGAGCGTCCTTCGTGACGGGCTCGAGGAAGCGCATGACGTGCGGCAGCATGATGCACGAGGTCACGCCGTGCGGGATGCCGAGCGCGCCGAGCTGGTGACCGATGGCGTGCGAGAGGCCGAGCGACACGTTGTGCACGCCGATGATCGACATCCAGGCCGCGATCTGGCAGTTGAGCGCAGCGTCGAGGTCCTGCGGGTCCTTCACGGAGCGGGGCAGGTTCGCGGCGAGGAGCCGCAGCGCGCCCGTCGTGAGTGCGGAGAAGAACGGGTGCGCGTTCTTGGCGTAGCCGATCTCGATGGCGTGGTCGAGGGCCCGGACGCCGGTCTGGGCCCAGAGGTCGCGCGGGGTGTGGGCGGCGAACTCGGGGTCGAGGAACACGACCTGCGGGGTGAGCTCCAGGTAGGCGGTGAGGTCCTTGGTGTCGCGGGCGTGGTCGACCGAGCCGCAGAAGCCGTCCCACTCGGCGGCCGAGAGCGTGGTGGGGACGGCGAACGTCGGCAGCGGCGCAGTGTCGAGCGGGCGGATCCTCACGGTGTCGGGGTACTCGAAGACGACGGCGAACTCGGCGAGGCCCGCGGTCGTCGTGATCCCGTGCGCCACACCGAGTGCGGCGAGCTTCGCGGCGTCGATGGGCGATCCGCCGCCGACGGCGATGAGGACGTCGGCGCCGGACGTGCGGGCCTCACCGATCAGTTCGACGACCCTGTCGACGGGGTTGTGCGCGAGGACGCGGTCGTAGACGCCGGCCACGGAGTCGCCCAGCTCGTCGACGAGGTCGCGGAAGTGCGCGCTCGACCCGACGGACCGTCCGGTGACCAGGTAGGCCCGCGACAGCCCGCGGCGTCGCAGCTCCTCGCCGATCGCGTGCACGGCGCCGGGGCCCTGCACGACCCGGTCGATGCGCGGCATGTCGAACGTGGTCAGCCCCATGTGTGGCTCCTCCTCGAACCTCGGCTGTGTCCAATTCTGACCCCCGACCGGCCGGTCGGTGCAACCGTTCGAGGACGCCGGGCCGTCCGTACCGTGCGTCGGCGCCGGTCACAGACCGATCAGAGTGCCGCCGACGAGCGTCAGCAGCATCGTGACCAGTCCGAGGGAGACGGTGCGCACGATGGTGCGCCACATCCTGGCGCCGCCGAGGGTGGCGACGATCGTCGCGGTGATGCCCAGCGCGAGGACCACGGCGACGAATGTCGCCGGGATCCGCACCCCCGCGGGCGCCACCAGGATCATGAGCAGCGGCACGGCCGAGCCGATGACGAACGCCACCCCGGCGAGGGTCGCGGTGAACAGCGGGGTGAGGTCACGGCCACCGACGTCGATACCGTGCTCCATCTCGGCGTGCGCGGCCAGGGCATCGTGTTCGCTGAGCTGCTCGGCGACCGCTCGGGCGAGGTCGGGCGAGAGTCCTTTGGCTTCGTAGATGCCGGTGAGCTCGGCGAGCTCTTCCTCGGGCGCGCTGTCGAGCTGGTGGCGTTCGGCCTCGATGGTGGCCGATCGGGCGTCGCGTTCGTCGGCCGCCTCGGAGTACTTCATGCCGCCCAGCGCGATGGCGCCGCCGACCATCGCGGCGAGTGACCCGAGGACGACCGTGCTGCCGGCAGCCCCGGCCCCGAGCAGACCCTCCACGACCCCCGCGGTGGCGATGATGCCGTCGTTCGCGTCGACGACGTGCCCGCGGACCTGCGCACGATCGAGCCTGAGCACGATCCGGCGACCGCCGGGCTCACCGTCGTCGGAGGGGACGGTCGGTGTCACGCAGCGTCCTCCGCCGGCCGGTCGACGAGCATGGGTAAGCGTAACCGGCTCCGGGGCGGCCGAGGGTGCGCGCCGGGTGCTCGGGTCTAACGTCGTGGGACGTGGCCCTTCCCACCCGCAAACTCGGCCCTCTGACCGTCAGCGCCCTCGGCCTCGGCTGCATGGGCATGAGCACGGCCTACGGCGACGCCGACCGCGACACCTCCCTCGCCACCGTCAACCGCGCCATCGACATCGGGGTGACCTTCATCGACACCGCCGACGTCTACGGCAGCGGCCACAACGAGGAGCTGCTCTCCGAGGTCCTGCGCACCCGTCGCGACGAGGTCGTCCTCGCCACCAAGTTCGGCCTCGTCGCCGGGGCCGACGGTCGGCCCGGCGGGATCGACGGCCGCCCCGAGCGGGTCCGCGAGGCCTGCGAGGCGTCGCTGCGTCGCCTCGGCGTCGACCACGTCGACCTCTACTACCTGCACCGCCCCGACCCGCGGGTCCCGATCGAGGACAGCGTCGGCGCCATGGCCGAGCTCGTACAGGCCGGCCTGGTCCGCCACCTCGGACTGTCGGAGGCCACGGCGCCCACGCTGCGCCGCGCCGTCGCCGAACACCCGATCGCGGCCCTGCAGTCGGAATGGTCGCTGTTCACCCGCGAGCTCGAGGACGACGTCGTGCCCACCGCCCGCGAGCTGGGCGTCGGAATCGTCCCCTTCAGCCCGCTGGGCCGCGCGATCCTCACCGGCCGCGTCTCCGGCGACACGGCGTTGGGCGACAAGGACATGCGGCGCACGATGCCCCGGTTCCAGGGCGACAACCTGACGCAGAACCTCGCCGCCGTCGAGACGGTCACACACGTCGCACAGGCGCACGGTGCGACGGCGGGGCAGGTCGCGCTGGCGTGGCTGCTGGCCAAGGGTGACGACGTCGTCCCCATCCCCGGCACCAAGCGGATCTCCTATCTGGAGGAGAACGCCGCCTCGGTCGACGTCACGCTGACCGACGACGACCTCGCCCGCCTCGACGCGATCCGCCCGGCGGGCCAGCGGTACCCGGACATGAGCCGCGTCGGCAACGAGACCCCGGCCCGCGCATGACCGCTGTGAAGCCCGCCGGCCGCCGCTGACCGACCTCGGGCCGGACCGGCGGCGCAGCAGCTCAGACCTTGTGAGTGGCGATAGTCGCTATAGCGACTATCGCCACTCACAGGGGTTGGCGTCGGCCTCGTCGACCGCGTCGGAGGCGAGGCGCACGCAGTCGTCGCAGATCGCGACGTCGACACCCACGACGAGCCGGTGCACCTCGTCGGCACCCTTGCCGCAGAAGGAACAGCGCGGTTGCGTGTCGGTGGTGGCCACCGGCCGACCCTAGCGCGGGGTGCATGCTGGTTCCGTGCCTGCACGCGACGATGCCGCCCACCCGCCCCTCCTCGGAACGGCCCGTGACGACGCCCGGCCCGCCGTCACCGTCGGCGACACGTCGTTGCGCCGTGAGGAGCTGTGGGCGGCGGCGGGTGCGGTCGCCGAGCGGATCGCGGGGGCGCCGGCGGTCGCGGTGCACGGCGACGCGAGCCTGGCGACGATCGTCTCCGTCGTGGGCGGGTTGTTGGCGGGTGTGCCGGTCGTTCCGGTGCCGTCCGATTCCGGGACACTCGAACGCGCGCACGTGCTCTCGGACTCGGGCGCGACGCTGTGGCTCGGGCCCCCGACCGAGGGCGTCACGCTGGAGCGCGTCGCGGTCGACGTCACCGCGAGCGGCAGTGTTCAGGAGGCCGAACCCGACCCCGACACCACCGCGTTGATCATGTACACGTCGGGGACGACCGGGAAGCCGAAGGGCGTCGTGATGTCGCGGCGCGCCATCGCGGCCGACCTCGACGCCCTCGCCGACGCCTGGGCCTGGACGGCCGACGACACCCTGGTCCACGGCCTGCCGCTGTTCCACGTGCACGGGCTGGTCCTGGGCATGGTGGGGGCGTTGCGGCACGGCTCCCCGCTCGTGCACACGGTGCGCCCCAGGCCCGAGGCCTACGCGGCCGCGGGCGGCACCCTCTACTTCGGCGTCCCGACGGTCTGGTCCCGCGTCGCCGACTCCCCCGATGCCGCCCGCGCGCTCTCCGGCGCACGGCTGCTCGTGTCCGGCAGCGCCGGGCTGCCCGACCGGGTCGCCGAGACCCTGACGGCGCTGAGCGGGAAGTCGCCCGTCGAGCGCTACGGGATGACCGAAACGCTGATCACCGTGGCCGCGCGGGCGGACGCGCCCGTCCACACCGGGTGGGTCGGGACGCCGGTGGCGGGCGTCGAGTCGCGGCTGCGCACCGAGCACGGCGACCCGGTCCCGCACGACGGTCTCACGGTCGGTGACCTGCAGGTTCGTGGCGCCACGATGTTCGACGGCTACCTCGGCCTGCCGGAGGCGACGGCCGCGTCGTGGACCGACGACGGCTGGTTCCGCACCGGCGACGCGGCCGTGATCACCGAGGACGGGCGGCACCGCATCGTCGGCCGCATCTCCGTCGACCTGATCAAGACCGGCGGCTACCGCGTGGGCGCCGGGGAGATCGAGGCCGCACTGCTCGACCATCCGTCGGTGCGGGAGTGCGCGGTCGTCGGGGAGCCCGACGACGACCTCGGGCAGCGGATCGTCGCCTACGTCGTCGGCGACGACGTCGTGCCCGCCGAGCTGATCGGGCACGTCGCGGGCGGGTTGTCGACGCACAAGCGCCCGCGCGAGGTGCGGGTCGTGGAGTCGTTGCCGCGCAACGCGATGGGCAAGGTCCAGAAGGCTCTGCTGACGAGAGGGCGATGATGCTGGCCCACGACCGCGCCGGAACCGGCACCCCTGCGTTCCTGCTGCACGGCTGGCCGGGCGACCGCACCGACTACGCCGACGTCGTCCCGCTGCTCGCGGACACGGCGGACGTGGTGGTGCCCGACCTGCGCGGGTTCGGGGAGTCCGATCGCGACCCGGGCGGCGACCACGCGATGGCCTCGCAGGTGCGCGCGGTCGTCGAGCTGATGGACGAGCTCGGGCTCGCCGATGCCGTGGTCGGCGGCTACGACGTGGGGAGCCGTGTGGCGCAACAGCTCGCGGTGGAGCATCCCGAGCGGGTGCGCGCGCTCGTCGTGACGCCGCCGTTGCCCGGGGCGGGGCGGCGCGTCCTGGAACCGGAGGCCCAGCGCGAGTTCTGGTACCAGGCGTTCCATCAGCTCGACCTGGCGGAGCGCCTCGTCGACGGGAGCCCCGACGCGGTCCGCGCCTACCTCGCGCACTTCTGGAACCACTGGAGCGGGCCGGCGTTCACCCCCACCCCGGACCGGCTCGACCATCTGACCGGCCGGTATGCGGTGCCGGGCGCGTTCACGGCGTCGATCGGCTGGTACCGCGGCGGGTCGGGGACGGCGGCGCGGGCGCTGGTGGAGCAGCCGCCGGAGGTCCGGGTCGCGACCCCGACGACGGTCCTGTGGCCCGAGCACGATCCGCTGTTCCCGCGGGCGTGGTCGGACCGGGTCGGCGAGTGGTTCGCTGCGGTCGAGGTCCGGCCCGTCGACGGTGTGGGGCATTTCGTGCCGGTCGAGGCGCCGGACGTGTTCGCCGCGGCGGTGCGGAAGGCCGCCGCCCCTGAGTGAGAGGGCGGCGGGGCGGCGCGGATCGTTCCCGGGTACGGCATCGACTCGCCGTCACCGGCCCGAT
>NZ_BJVJ01000020.1 GCF_007989085.1 Pseudonocardia sulfidoxydans NBRC 16205 | reverse complement strand
GGCTGGCCGACCAGCCGCTGATGCAGTCGGTGGTGGCCGACCTGGCGCTGGAGTCGGAGGCGGCGACGGCGCTCGCGCTGCGGCTGGCCGGGGCGGTCGACCGGGGCGAGACCGAGCTGCTGCGCCTGGCGCTGCCAGCGTCGAAGTACCTGGTGTGCAAGCGCACCCCGACGGTCGTCGCCGAGGCCATGGAGTGCTTGGGCGGCAACGGGTACGTCGAGGAGTCAGGGTTGCCGCGGCTCTACCGCGAGGCGCCGCTGAACTCGATCTGGGAGGGCTCGGGCAACGTCACGGCCCTCGACGTGCTGCGCGCCGTCACGAAGGAACCGGACTCCGTCGAGGCCGTCCTGCAGGAGATCGACGCGGCCGCGGGCGTCGACTCGTGGTTCGACCGGGCCCGCACCGAGCTGCGGACGGAGCTGCGCTCACGCGAGCAGCGCACCGCGCGCAGGCTCGCCGAGCTGCTGGCGCTGTGCCTGCAGGGGTCGCTGCTGCTGCGCCACGCCCCCGAGGAGGTGTCGACGGCGTTCGTGTCCTCGCGGTTCCTGCCCGACGGGCCGTGGCGCACCGCGGGGACGCTGCCGGCGGCGGCGCACACCGAGGCGCTGCTGGGGCGGGTCAGCCCTCGTCGTTGACGCAGACGCAGGGGCCGGCCTTCCACCACTCGCCGACCTCGTCGAGGGCCTCGTCGCCGAACGGGTTGACCCCGCGCCCGCGGGCCAGCGCGTGCCCGGCGTGGACGTGCAGGCACTTGACCCGGGTGGGCATCCCACCGGCGGAGACGTCGGTACCGAGGGGTTCGATCGCGTCGCGCTCGGCCAGGTAGGCCTCGTGGGCGCGCAGGTAGGCGGCGGCCAGCTCGGGGTCGTCGGCGAGCCGGTCGGTCATCTCCCGCATCCGGCCGTCGGCCTCCAGCGTGCCCAGCCGCGACGCGAGCCGCGGGCACGTCAGGTAGAACAGCGTCGGGAACGGGGTGCCGTCCTCGAGGCGCGGCGAGGTCGCGACGACGGTCGGCAGCCCGCACTCGCAGCGGTGCGCGACCTCCCGTACCGAACGCGGCGCGCGCCCGAGCTGGGCGGTGACGGCGGCGCGATCGGCGTCGGAGATCGTCGGCGCGGGAGTGTTCCCCGGAGCGGGTGTCACTGTGCGGACGTCACTGTGCGGTCATAACTGTGCGGGGGAACCTTCCGAGACGGTGGTCCAGAGGCGTTCGAACCACGGTTGCCCGGCGGCGAGCTCCTCGGGGCTCGGCGGCGGGACGGGCAGCTCGACGATGTAGGGCACCTCGCCGGGCTTGACGTAGCCGAGGCGGCTGCGGGCGTCGGCCTCCACCTGCGACGGGTCGGAGAGGCGGGCCCGCTGCTCGTCGAGCCGGTCGACCTCGGCGGCGATCTGCTGCTGCTCGTGGGTCAGGTCGGACAGCTGCTGACGCTGGGCCACGAAGTTGCGCAACGGAACCGCCACGGTGAGCGCCAGCGCGCAGACGACGACGGCAAGCACGGCGGCACGCCGCGTCGACGAGACGCCGAGGAACCCGGTGGTCGCGGCGACGACACCGGCCGCGCGGGACCGGGTGCGCGTCAGCTGGGGTTCGCGGGTGCGGGTGCGCCGCCCCGCGGCACCCGGCCGGGCCGACGAGGCGCCGCGGCCCCGGTCGCCCCGGGTCCGCGCGCGCTCGTCGGCCGCGGCGGGCACGTCAGCCCTGCGGCACCGCGTACCGCGGGAAGGCCAGCTCGCCGGCGTAACGCGCGGCGTCGCCCAGGGCCTCCTCGATGCGCAGCAGCTGGTTGTACTTCGCGACCCGCTCGGAGCGGGCGGGCGCGCCGGTCTTGATCTGGCCGCAGCCGGTGGCGACGGCCAGGTCGGCGATCGTGGTGTCCTCGGTCTCGCCGGAGCGGTGGCTCATCATGCAGCGGTAGCCCGCCGACTGCGCCAGCGTCACGGCGTCGAGGGTCTCCGACAGCGTGCCGATCTGGTTGACCTTGACCAGCAGCGCGTTGGCGGCGCCGCGCAGGATGCCGTCCTCGAGCCGCTCCGGGTTGGTGACGAACAGGTCGTCGCCGACGAGCTGGACCTTGTCGCCCAACGTCTTCGTGAGCTCGATCCAGCCGTCCCAGTCGTCCTCGGACAGCGGGTCCTCGATGGAGACGAGCGGGAACGCGTCGACCAGCTCCGCGTAGACCGCGGACAGCTCCGCCGACGACAGCGAGCGGCCCTCGTAGGAGTACGTGCCCTTGTCGAAGAACTCGGTGGCGGCGACGTCGAGCGCGAGGACGACGTCGGAACCGAGGGAGAAGCCGGTGGTCTCGATCGCGGTGGAGATCAGCTCCAGCGCACCGCGGGTGCCGCCCTTGACGTCGGGAGCGAAGCCGCCCTCGTCGCCCAGGCCGGTGGCCAGCCCGTTCTTCTTCAGGACGGACTTGAGCGCGTGGTAGACCTCGGTGCCCCAGCGCAGGGCCTCGCGGAACGACTCCGCACCGATCGGGGCGATCATGAACTCCTGCACGTCGACGGACGTGTCGGCGTGGGCGCCGCCGTTGAGGATGTTCATCATCGGGACGGGCAGCACGTGGGCGTTGGGGCCGCCGACGTAGCGGAACAGCTCCAGGCCCGACGACTCCGCGGCCGCCTTCGCGACGGCCAGGGACACACCCAGCAGCGCATTCGCGCCGAGGCGGGACTTGTCGTTGGTGCCGTCGAGGTCGACGAGGCGCTGGTCGACCAGGCGCTGGTCGACGGCCTCCATGCCGGTCAGCTCGGGACCGATCTCGTCGAGCACCGCGGCGACGGCCTTCTCGACACCCTTGCCGCCGTAGCGCTTCGCGTCGCCGTCGCGCAGCTCGACGGCCTCGTGCTCACCCGTGGACGCGCCGGACGGGACCGCGGCCCGGGCCAGCGTCCCGTCGTCGAGGGCGACCTCCACCTCGACCGTCGGGTTTCCTCGCGAGTCGAGGATCTCGCGCGCGCCGACCTGCTCGATGACCGCCACCACAGCTCCCGTTCCGGATTCGACACTTGGACCCGGTGCGTCACCCTAGCCGCCGGCGGGCCCCCGGCCGCGCACCGCGGGCGAGGTGTCGTGGCCGTCACCCGCCCCGGGCCGTCCTGTCAAGCCTCGCGGATCCGCGTGCCGGGGCCTACCGTGGAGCGACCATGACGACGCCGCACGGATCACACGCAGAGGAGCCCGACGAAGCCCGGTCCGGGACCGGCCCCGACGTGTTCGCCTCGTTCCGCCGCGCGGAGCGGCTGTTGTCGGACCGCCGGCCGCTCGACGCGCTGCAGGCGCTCGGCCCGGTGCTCGACTGCGAACCCGACGACGTCTCGGTGCAGCTCCTCGCGGGCCGCGCCTATTTCGACTCGGCGCAGCTGCACCGCGCGGAGCAGGCGTTCACCCGCGTCCTGGAGCTCGACCCGGCCGACCACTACGCGCGCTTCGCGCTGGGCAAGACGTTGCAACGTCAGGCCCGGCTCCCGGAGGCGTTGGCGCAGTACAAGATGGCCGCCGCCATGGACCCGCGCCCGGAGTACCAGGAGGCCCTGGGCGAGTTGCGGGCCCGCGTCGCGATGGACCGCGCCGAACCGGCCTGACACCACCCGCGCGCAACCTCACGGTCGTGGTCGGGCGCCGGGACGACCGTGAGGTTGCGCCCGGTTCTCGGGCCCACCCGGGCGCGGCCCGCACAGACGGTCGTGAGCGGCAATAGTCGCGATAGCGACTATTGCCGCTCACAGGGGTCATCAGGTGAACAGGGCGCGGCCCCACCAGTCGTCGGGGCCCGTCGTCCCGGGTGGGCAGGCGTAGAGGCCCGAACCGACGTGGCGGATGTACTCGTTGAGCGCGTCGCTGCTGCCGAGCTTGCGCTGCAACGTCACGAACTGGTCCGGGTCGCGCACGTAGGCCAGGAAGAACAGGCCGGCGTCGAGCGTGCCGGTGCGGGCGTCGATGCCGTCGGTGTAGGAGTAGCCGCGGCGCAGGATGCGCAGCCCACCGTTGTTCTCCGGGGCCGCGA
This sequence comes from Pseudonocardia sulfidoxydans NBRC 16205, assembly GCF_007989085.1. Classification (GTDB taxonomy): domain Bacteria; phylum Actinomycetota; class Actinomycetes; order Mycobacteriales; family Pseudonocardiaceae; genus Pseudonocardia; species Pseudonocardia sulfidoxydans. The sequence goes on along the minus strand of NZ_BJVJ01000020.1, from coordinate 80,141 downwards.
GCCGCACGTGGGCGTCCTCGGCGATGACGGGCCCGTCGGGGCCGACGGCGCCGAAGTCGGGCGTGTCGAACTCGTCGGTGCCGGTGAGCGGCGCGCCGGAGGTCTTGAACCGGCCGAACACGGCCTGCTGGTCAGACAGCCGGTCGCGGTCCCACGGCTCCACGAACATCCGGATGCGGCGGGCGACGAGGTAGCTGCCGCCGCCGAGCCAGCCGGCGCCGTCGCCGTCGGCCACCCAGACGTGCTGTCCGAGCGCGGCGTCGTCGGCGCCCTCGATGTTGCGGGTGCCGTCCTTGAACCCCAACAGGTTCCGCGGCGTGCCACCGGAGTTCCCCGTCGACGACGTCTTGCCGAACCCCAGCTCCGCCCACCGGGCGACGACGGTCCCGCGGCCCAGCCGGGTGAGGTTGCGGACGGCGTGGAACGCGACGGTGGGGTCGTCGGAGCAGGCCTGCACGGCGACGTCACCGCCGCTGCGGGCGGGATCGAGGAGCTCGCCGGGCAGGGCCGGCAGCGGGGCGAAGGCGGCGGGGCGGCGGGCGGCGAGGCCGAAGCGGTCGGTGCCGTCGGCGGCGGTGAACAGGCCGGGCCCGAAGCCGATCGTGATCGTGAGCCGTCCGGGGGCCAGCCCGTCGGCCTCGCCGGTGTCGGCGGGCGGCAGGGCGTCCGACGGCGCCGGCCCGGGTACGGGCACGCCGCGGGTCATGGCCTCGGCCGCGGCGGTCCAGGTCTTCAGGAGCGCGACGAGGTCCTCGCGTCGGGTGGTGGTGACGTCGAAGGCGGTGAACGCCAGCCGGTCCTGCACCGGCGTGGCGATGCCGGCCTGGTGCGGGCCGTGGAACTCGACGACGTCGGCCGCCGCGGCCGCGGACGGTGCACAGCCCGCGAGGGCACCGACGGCGCCGGCTCCCGCGATCCCCTGCAGGAGCCGGCGCCGGGACAGTTCCATGCGGGTCAGACCACCTTCCCCGCGACCTGCGACAGCGGCTCGGCGAGCGCGTTGACGGAGTCGGCGAGCGAACGCTTGTCGGTGTCGGTCACGGCGCCGTAGTCCTGGTAGCCGCCGTCGGCGGTCCTGTACTCGGCCAGACCCTGCGCGACGTCGGTGAAGCGGGCCTCGAGCTGCTGGGCGAGGTCGGGGTCCGTGGCCGCCAGCGCCGGCTGCAGCAGCTCGAACGCCTTGCGGGCGCCGTCGATGTTGGCGGCGAAGTCCCAGAGGTCGGTGTGGGAGTAGCGGTCCTCCTCGCCGGTCACCTTGCTGGTGGAGACCTCGGTGAGCAGGTCGGACGCGCCGTTGGCGAGCTCGGCGGGCTGGTAGGTGTTGGTCGCGACCTTCGTCTTGAGGGTCGCGACGTCGGCGTCGAGCTCGTCGGCGATCGGCGCCATGCCGTTCAGGGTCCCGTCGGCCCAGAGTGCCTTCTCGATGCGGTGGAAACCTGTCCATCGGGTGGGGTCGGTGACGTCGTCGATGCGGGCGTCGATGGCCGGGTCGAGGTCGCCGAAGCTCTCGGCGACGGGCTCGATGCTCTCGTAGTGCACGCGGGCCGGGGCGAACGCGTTCTTCGCGGCGTCGATGTTCCCGGCGCGGACGGCGTCGGTGAATGTCTTCGTGGCCGTCTGCAGTTGGGCGACCTCGGTGACGACGTAGTCGTGGTAGCCCTGGGTGGCGGCGGTGAGCGAGGTGTTGCCGGCGGCGGCAGGCGCGGAACTGGCGCCAGCCGCGGCGCCGTCGACGGTGAACGTCCAGGTGTCCTTGGCCGCGCCCGGGCAGTAGACGCTGTAGGTGCCGGGCTCCATGCGCAGCGAGAAGGTGCCGTCGAGGCCGGCGGTGATGTTCTCCTTCTCCCCCAGGATCTTCCCGCCGCCCTGGACCTCGGCCTCGGTGACCTTCGCCGACGCCGCGTTGGTGACGGCGAAGGTCACGGGCCCGGTGGGGACGGTGGCCGGGTTCGGGCCGCAGCCCGCGTCGCTGATCTCGATCGTGACCGCGGACGCGGGCGGGTCGCCGGGCGAGGCCTGTTGGGAGCTCGCCGAACAGGCGGAGGCGAGCAGCCCCGCGCTGGCGAGGGCGGCGACACCGCAGGCGGCGCGGGTTCGGGTGGGGGTCACGAGTCGTGCTCCTCGATGGATCCGGTGGGGGGTCAGGCGGCCGGCGCGGGGGCCGGCGTGCGCCGCTTCGTGGTGGGAGCGAGCACGTAGATCAGGAGTGGGACGACGTACACCAGCCAGACGACGACCTCGAGGACCACCGGGTAGGGCTGGATGCCGAGGACGCCGGTGAGCAGCGACGACACGGGCGTGCCGGGCAGGACGAGCCAGGACAGGTCGAGGGCTCGGGTCTGGCCGATGTCGATCCAGCCGGCCTCGTGGGCGGTGTGCGCGGCCGTCGTCAGCAGGCCGCCGGCCACGACGACGAGCACGACGCCGGTGACCCGGAAGAACCGCGCCATGTTCAGCTTCACGCCGCCGCGGTAGATGCCGTAGCCGAGGGCGACGGCCGCGACCACACCGAGCAGGGCGCCGAGGCCCGCGAGCAGCGGCGACGTCGAGGCCTGGAACGCGGCGAGCAGGAAGACGGCCGTCTCGAAGCCCTCGCGGAGCACGGCGAGGAACGCCATGGCGACGAGTGCGGTCGTGGAGCCCGCGGCCAGCGCCGCACCGGCCGACGACTCGAGCTCGGCGCGCAGGTCGCGGGCGTGCGACCGCATCCAGATCACCATGTAGGTGACCATCGCCACGGCGAGCAGGCCGATGACGGTCTCGAGCCCTTCCTGGGCGGCCTGTGGGAGGTCGGCGGTGACGATCTCCAGGACCACGCCGACGGCGATGCAGATGACGACGGCGGTCCCGACGCCGATCCAGACGGATCGCAGTGCGTCGCGGCGGCCGCGGGCGACGAGGAAACTCGCCACGATCCCGACGACGAGTGAGGCCTCGAGCCCTTCGCGCAGTCCGATGATGAACGTGGCGAGCACCCGGGACCCACTTTCCGTGACACCGGCTCCGCAGCATTCTCACGACCGGGCGAGACGAAATTAGGTATTCCTGGGATTGCCTGTCAATAGGCTCGGATAACCCCGCCGAATTGCGCGTGGAGCGCTTTTCGAGAATTGCCGACGACGTCGTCCGAAAAGACTCGCCGAATGGGTGGACGGTCCCGTTCGGATGCTTCCGCCGGTGGTGGACGCCACGTCCGATCTTGCGTTCTCTGTGCCGGAAAAGTCCGATTCGCGAATACGACGAGCACCCCGCCGGAGATCAACCGGCACTTGGTAACGAAACGGCACTACCGCCGCGGACACGACAGAGGCTAGCCTCGCTGCGCACCTGCGCAGGCTGGCCTAAGAAGCCGTACGAAACAGACTGGAGACGTCGGAAACGTGCTCGGCAACGCGTTGATCGGACTGCGGGAAGGCCTGGAGGCCGCGCTCGTCGTGAGCATCCTGGTCGCCTTCCTCGTGCGCACCGACCGGCGCTCGGAACTGCCCAAGGTGTGGCTGGGCGTCGGCATCGCCGTCGCCGTCTCGGTGGGCGTGACGCTGGCCCTCACCCTCACCCAGCAGGCACTCACCTTCGAGGCCCAGGAGGCGCTCGGCGGGACACTCTCGATCGTCGCGGTCGCGTTCGTCACCTGGATGATCTTCTGGATGCGGCGCAACGCGCGGGCGTTGTCGTCGGAACTGCAGGGCAAGCTCGAGGACGCGCTCAAGATCGGACCCGTCGCGGTCGTCGTCGTAGCCGCGCTCGCCGTCGGCCGCGAGGGCCTGGAGACGGCGGTGTTCTTCTTCTCCGCCGCAGAGGCCGCGGGCGAGACGCTGCAACCGCTGATCGGGTTCCTGATCGGCATCGCCATCGCGATCGCCCTGGCCTACCTGATCTACCGCGGCGCCGTGAAGATCGACCTCGGCAAGTTCTTCACCGTCACCGGCCTGCTGCTGATCTTCGTCGCCGCCGGGATCCTCGCCTACGGCGTCCACGACCTGCAGGAGGCCGGCATCCTGCCCGGCCTCAACACCCTGGCCTTCGACGTCAGCGCCGCCGTCCCCGCCGACTCCTGGTACGGCACGTTGCTCAAGGGGATCTTCAACTTCTCGCCGCAGACCACCGTGCTCGAGTCGATCGTCTGGGTCGCCTACGTCGCCGTGGTCCTGACGCTCTTCCTGCTTCCCGGCCGACGCCGCGCCGCTGTCGCCACCACCTGAGAAACACCGCGCTGAGAAACCGCGCTGAACACCCCGAGGAGAACCATGTCACGCAGGACCGCGGCCTCAGTGCTCGCCGCAGCCGCGGCAGCCGCCGTGCTCGCCGGATGCACCAGCACCGCCCCACCGGCCGAGAACGCCTCCGGCGGACAGGGCGGGCCCATCAAGGTCGCGGCCGCCGACTCGTCGTGCGACGTCGCGGTCACGGAGGCACCCGCCGGCAAGATCTCGTTCACGGTCACCAACACCGGGAGCAAGGTCACCGAGTTCTACCTCTACGCCACCGGCGACCGGATCATGGGCGAGGTCGAGAACATCGGACCCGGCCTGACCCGCGACCTGATCGTCGAGGTCCCCGACGGCGGCACCTACACCACCGCCTGCAAGCCCGGCATGGTCGGCGACGGCATCCGCGCGGCGTTCACCGTCACCGGCAACGCCCAGCGCTCCGTCGACCAGAACACCCTCCTCGCCGAGGCCACCGCCGGCTACACGCGCTACGTCAATTCCCAGATCGAGGCCCTGGTCCCCAAGACCCAGGAGTTCGCCGACGCCGTCAAGGCGGGCGACGTCGCCACGGCCAAGGCGCTGTTCCCGGTGTCGCGCACCTACTGGGAGCGCATCGAGCCGGTCGCCGAGTCGTTCAGCGACATCGACCCCAAGGTCGACGGCCGCGACGACGGCGAGCCCGGCGTCCCGTTCACCGGCTACCACCGCCTGGAGAAGGACCTGTGGGAGACCGGCCTGCAGCCCGACTCGGCCGCGATGGCGGACGCGCTCGTCGCCGACATGAAGGACCTGCAGACCCGCGTCAAGACCCTCGAACTGACCCCGGTCCAGCTCGCCAACGGCGCCAAGGAGCTGCTCGACGAGGTCGCCACCGGCAAGATCACCGGTGAGGAGGACCGCTACAGCCACACCGACCTGTGGGACTTCAAGGCCAACGTCGAGGGCTCGCAGGCCGCGGTCGCCGCGCTGCGCCCGGTGATCGACGAGAAGGACAAGGCACTCGGCCCGCTGCTCGACGAGCGCTTCGCCGCCGTCGACACCCTGCTCGAGCAGTACCGCGTCGGTGACAGCTACAAGCTCTACACGGAGCTGACCGACGAGGACAAGAAGAAGATGACCGACGCCGTCGACGCCCTGAGCGAGCCCATCAGCCAGGTCGCCGCCGTCGTCACCAGCTGATCGGACACACCGAATGACCGACACCGGCCGGACCGAACGCACCGTCCCCCCACCCCCCTCCGAGGAGACCGGTGGTGGGCTCTCACGACGGGCGCTGTTCGGTCTGGCCGGTGCCGGCGTCGCGCTGGCCGGTGGCGGCGCGGCTGTCGGCTGGGCGGTGGGCGAGAACGCGTCGTCGACACCGGCGACGGGTGTCGTCCCGTTCCGCGCCGTGCACCAGGCCGGTATCGCGACCCCCGCGCAGGACCGGCTGCACTTCGTGGCCCTCGACCTGACGACGACCGACCGCGTCGCCGTCGCGCGCCTGCTCGCCCGCTGGGCCACCGCCGCCGAGCGGATGACCGCGGGCGAGGAGACGGCCGCGAACGGTGCGGTCGGCGGCAACCCCCTGGCCCCACCCGCCGACACCGGCGAAGCCCTCGGGCTCCCGGCCGCGTCGCTGACGATCACCGTCGGGTTCGGCGGCTCGTTCTTCGACAAGCTCGGGCTGCAGGACCGCCGCCCGCCCGCGCTGGCCGAGCTGCCGCCCTTCGCGGGCGACAACCTCGATCCCGCCCGTTCCGGCGGCGACCTGTGCATCCAAGCCTGCTCCGACGACCCCCAGGTCGCCGTGCACGCCGTGCGCAACCTGGCCCGCATCGGGTTCGGCACGACGTCGGTGCGCTGGTCGCAGCTCGGGTTCGGGCGCACCTCGTCGACGTCGACGGCGCAGACCACCCCGCGGAACCTGTTCGGCTTCAAGGACGGCACCAACAACGTCAAGGCCGAGGAGCCCGACCAGCTCGACGACCACGTCTGGGTCCAGCCCGGCGACGGCCCCGACTGGATGACCGGCGGCACCTACCTCGTGGCACGGCGCATCCGGATGCACATCGAGACGTGGGACCGGACGTCGCTGCAGGAGCAGGAGCAGATCGTCGGGCGCAGCAAGGGTGAGGGCAACCCGCTCAGCGGCACGGCGGAGTTCGACGTCGCCGACCTGAACGCCCGTGGCGCCGACGGGGAGCCCGCGATCGCCACCGACGCCCACATCCGGCTCGCCTCGCACGAGACGCTGAACGGCGTGCGGATCCTGCGGCGCGGCTACAACTTCGTCGACGGCACCGACGGCCGCGGCCGCCTCGACGCCGGACTGTTCTTCATCGCGTTCGTCCGCGACCCGCAGACGCAGTTTGTGCCCATGCAGCGCGTGCTCGCCCAGCAGGACCCGATGATGGAGTACCTGCAGCACACCGGGTCCGCGATGTTCGCGTGCCCGCCGGGGCTGGCCGGGTCGGACTACTGGGGCAGCGCCCTGCTCTCCTGAACGACGCTGCTCGCCTGAACGACGCTGCTCTCGTGAACGACGCTGCTCTCCTGAGCCGTCCACGCCGCACGCCAGGCGTCGCCGTCGAGGGCGTGCGCGTCCGCGCCCTCGGCGGTCGCCGCGCGCTGGGCCGCGCGGACGCGGTCGGCGAACCGGCGCGCCGCGGTGCGCAGCTCCGCCTCCGGATCGACCCCGGCGAGCTTGGCGCGGGCCGCGAGCGCGAACAGCTCCTCCCCCACCCCCGGCCCCGACGGCAGCAGCTCGGCCGGGAAGCCCGCCCGGGCGGTGCGGCTGGTGAGCTTGGCCGCGAGCGCGACGGCGGGCTGCCCCATCGGCACCCCGTCGACACTGGACTCACGCTGCTTCTCGGCCCGCTTGAGCTCCTCCCAGCGGTGCTCCTGGCGTTCCGCGGTGTCGATCCGCTCGCTGCCCGCGAAGACGTGCGGGTGCCGCCCCACCAGCTTGGCGACGAGATCACCGGCGACGTCGTCGACGTCGAACGAGGCGGCGTCCTCGGCCGCCACCCGGGCGTGGAACAGGACCTGCAGGAGCACGTCGCCGAGCTCCTCGCGCATCGCCGTCCGGTCGCCGTCCTCGATCGCCTCGTACAGCTCGTAGGCCTCCTCGACCAGGTACTGCAGCAAGGAGTCGTGCGTCTGCTCGGCGTCCCACGGGCAGCCGCCGGGCGAGCGCAGCCGGTCCATGACGGCCACCGCGTCGAGCAGGGCCGCGCCCGTGGGCTCGGGCGTCGTGATCACGGCGTCGGCCGCCGCGACGAGCGGGTGCGCGGGATCGGTGGTGAGCACGACCGATCCCGCGGGCGGGTCACCGTCGAGCGGCACGGCACCCCACGAGGCCGGGTCGGTGACGTCGGGGGTGGCGACGACCGCGGTGGCCGTGCGCAGCGGGCCCACGGCCGCCGCGGGCAGGACCGCGCCGAGGCGCGCGGAGAGCAGGACGACGGTCGTCACGAGAGCCGGTCAGGGGGTGGCGGCGGGCGGGGCGAGGATGGTGCCGGGCACCTGGTCGGCCGGCAGGACGCCCATCGACAGCGGGTCCCACACGCCGTAGCGCGGGTTGATGCGGATGTCGGTGGCCATCGCACGCGGCTGCAGCAGGTGCGTGCCGAACGTCAGCAGCAGGGTGCGGTCCACCTGGTCGGCCGACTGGCCGTCGTCCTGGCCGCGCGCGGGCGGCGGCGGGTCGGCGAGGGTGCGCGACTGCACCTTCGCGATCGTCCACGTGGTGTCGCCCTGCTGCGGCTTCACGATGATCACGCCGCCCTGCGGGGTGCCGAGCAGCGACCACGCGTACGGCGGGGCCTGCGCGAAGCCGGGCACGATCTGCGACGCCGGGACGGCGCGGGCGGGGCCGCCGAAGAACTGGTCGGCCGCCGGACCACCCGTGAGGGCGGCCCGGGCCTTCGCCTGCGCGTCGGCCTCCGACGACGTCTGCCCCACCTGCACGGCGACGTTGAGCCGGTCGAGCTCGCGGCGGCCCAGCTCGACCATCAGCAGGTCGTCGCGGACGGCCTCGCGGCGCAGCGCCGGGTCGCCGTACTGCGCGATCGGCGACTCCAGCGTCGCCGCGGCGGGCTGGTTGTCGTCGGTGGTCCGGTCGTCGGCGGCGATGGTCTCGTCGACCTGCGCGTCGGTGACCGTCAGACCGGTCTCGGCCGCCTCGGCGCGGATCAGGTCGTGCAGCACCGCGCGGCTGACCAGCTCACGCGCCACGAGATCGGGGGTGACCCCGGACTGCGCCATCAGCGCCGTGAGCCGGGGCGAGGCGAGCAGCGTGCCCAGCTGCGACTCGACACTCGACAGCCCGACCGACGAGTCGCCGACGATGACGGCCGACCCGACCTGGCTCGGTCCGCTGCCGCATCCCGCGACGACCGCTCCGAGGATCGACGTGACGGCGATGGCCCGGATCACCCTGCTGCGCACGGGCCCACCCTCTCACGTGGCTTTCCACACCCCGCCGAGGGTCATGTGCGGCCGCCCGCTCAGCCCGCCGCGACCGCTGCGGGCGTGCCCGTCAGGTCGGTGAGCAGCCGCTTCGCCCACTCCAGCAGCTCGACGTCGCGCAGCGGCGCGCCACCGATCCGGTTGCCCTCGGCCGGGCGCGGGACCGTCACCAACCGGGCCGCCGGCTTGTAGACGGCCTTCGGGTACAGCCGCTTGAGCCGCATCTGCGCCGAGTCGGCCAGGTCGACCGGCCCCACCCGGACCGCGTTGCCCGCCACCGCGACCTCGCCCACCCCGAGCTCGCGGCACGCCTGCCGGAACGCCGCGACCGCGAGCAGGTTGCGGACCGGCTCCGGCGGCTCGCCGTAGCGGTCGGTGAGCTCGTCGACGATCGCGTCGAGCGCCGCCTGGTCGGGCGACTCCGCGATCTTGCGGTACACCTCCAGGCGCAGCCGCTCGCCCGTCACGTAGTCGTGCGGGACGTGCGCGTCGATCGGCAGGTCGATCCGGACCTCGGCCAGCGGCTCGGGCTCGTCGGAACCCTGCGAGCCCGCCTGCTTGCGGAATGCCGCGACGGCCTCGCCGACCAGCCGGATGTAGAGGTCGAAGCCGACGCCCGCGATGTGCCCGGACTGCTCGGCGCCCAGGATGTTGCCCGCGCCGCGGATCTCCAGGTCCTTCATCGCGACGGCCGCGCCCGAGCCCAGGCCCGAGTGCTGCGCGATCGTCGCCAGCCGGTCGTGCGCCGTCTCGGTGAGCGGGTTCTCCGCCGGGTAGAGGAAGTACGCGTAGCCGCGCTCGCGGCCACGCCCGACCCGGCCGCGCAGCTGGTGCAGCTGCGAGAGCCCGAGCGTGTCGGAACGCTCGACGATCAACGTGTTCGCGTTGGAGATGTCGAGGCCGTTCTCGACGATCGTGGTGCAGACCAGGACGTCGTACTCGCGGTGCCAGAAGCCGTTGACGGTGCGCTCGAGCACCTCCTCGTTCATCTGGCCGTGCGCCACCGCGATCCGCGCCTCCGGCACGAGGTCCTGGATCGTCTTCGCCGCGCGGTCGATGCTCGACACCCGGTTGTGGACGTAGAAGACCTGCCCGTCGCGCAGCAGCTCGCGGCGGATCGCGGCGCCGACCTGCTTCGGGTCGTAGGCGCCGACGTAGGTCAGCGTGGGGTGGCGCGACTCGGGCGGGGTGGTGATCGTCGACATCTCGCGGATGCCGGCGAGGCTCATCTCCAGGGTGCGCGGGATCGGCGTCGCCGACAGCGTCAGGACGTCGACGTGCGCGCGCAGCGCGGTGATGTGTTCCTTGTGCTCGACGCCGAACCGCTGCTCCTCGTCGACGATCACCAGGCCGAGGTCCTTCCAGCGCACGCCCGTCTGCAGCAGCCGGTGGGTGCCGACGACGACGTCGACCGTCCCGTCCGCCAGCCCCTCGATCGTCTGCTTGGCCTCGGCCGCGTCGGTGAACCGCGACAGCCCCTTCACCGTGACGGGGAAGGCGCGCATGCGGTCGGAGAACGTCGCGAGGTGCTGGGTGGCCAGCAGCGTCGTCGGGACGAGCACGGCGACCTGCTTGCCGTCCTGCACCGCCTTGAACGCCGCCCGCACCGCGATCTCGGTCTTGCCGAACCCGACGTCGCCGGAGATGACCCGGTCCATCGGGACGGCCCGCTCCATGTCGGCCTTGACCTCGTCGATCGCGGCCAGCTGGTCGGGGGTCTCGGTGAACGGGAACGCGTCCTCCAGCTCACGCTGCCACGGGCTGTCGGTGGCGAACGCGTGCCCGGGCGAGGCCTGCCGCGCCGCGTAGAGCTGCACCAGCCCGGCGGCGATGTCGCGGACGGCCTTGCGCGCCTTGCTCTTCGTCTTCGACCAGTCGGCGCCGCCCAGCTTGTTCAGCGCGGGCTGCTCGCCGCCGACGTAGCGGCTGATCTCGTCGAGTGCGTCCGTCGGCACGAACAGCCGGTCGGCGGGCTGCCCGCGCTTGGACGACGCGTACTCCAGCACCAGGTACTCGCGCGTCGCGCCCTGCACGGTCCGCTCACGCATCTCGACGAACCGGCCGATGCCGTGCTGGTTGTGCACGACGAAGTCGCCCGGCTGCAGGACCGCGAGGTCGACGGCGTTGCGCCGGCGCGCGGGCATCTTGCGGGCCGTTGCCTCCAGCCCGGCGCGGCTGCCCGTCAGGTCGGCCTCGCTGAGCACGACCAGCCCGATCGCCGCCGCGGTGAACCCGTCGGCGACCCGCCCGCACGTGACCGTGACCAGGCCCTTCTCGGGCTCGTCGGTGAGGGCCTCGACCAGCGACGCCGGCACCTCGGCCTCACGCAGCTGCTCCAGCGACCGCTGCGCGGTGCCCTGCCCGGCGACGACCAGCACCGCGGCACCGCCGGTGGCGACGTGGGCGCGCATGTCGACGAGCGCGCGGTCGGTGTCGCCGCGGTAGGACTCGATCTCGTGCACGGCGGGCACGAGGGACTCGTCGGACCCCGACAGCAGCGGCGAGAGCGTCACGACGGGCCGCCCCGACGTCGCCGCGTGCGCGAGCACCTCGCCGAGGTCGCGGTAGGCCGACGCGCCGAGGTCGATCGGGGCGGCCGCGCCGGCGGCGGCGTCGTCGCTGCCCAGCGACGCCGCGAGCCACGACGCCTCCAGGAACTCCTGGCCGGTGCGGACGAGGTCGTGGGCGCGGGTGCGGATCCGCTCCGGGTCGGCCACCAGCACGATCGACCCGGCGGGCAGCAGGTCCGTCAGCAGCTGCATCTCGTCGCCCACCAGGGCCGGGACCAGCGACTCCATGCCCTCCGACGGGATGCCCTCCGCGAGCTTCTCCAGCAGCTCGCGCAGCTGCGGGGTGTTCTCGTGCGTCTTCGCGAGGGCGGTGGCGCGGGCCCGGACCGGTGCGGTGAGCAGCAGCTCCCGGCACGCGGGCGCGACGACCTCCTCGACGGCCTCGACCGAGCGCTGGTCGGCGACCGCGAACGCGCGGATCTCGCTGACCTCGTCGCCCCAGAACTCGATACGGACCGGATGGTCGGCCGTGGGCACGAAGAGGTCGACGATGCCGCCGCGGACGGCGAACTCGCCGCGCTCGGTGACCATCTCGACGCGCGTGTACGCCAGCTCGACGAGCCGTTCCAGCAGGTCATCGAACCCGTACTCGGTGCCGACGCGCAGCCGGACCGGGTCGAGCGTGCCCAGCCCCGGCGCGATCGGCTGGATCAGGCTGCGCGCCGCCGCCGCGACCAGCCGCACCGGGGAGTCGCCGCCCGCGAGCGCCCGGAAGATCGTCAGCCGGCGGCCGACGGTGTCGGGGCGCGGGGAGAGCCGCTCGTGGGGCAGCGTCTCCCACGACGGCAGGACCGCGACCGCGTCGGGACCCAGCAGGTCCGACGCGGCGGCCGCCAGGTCCTCGGCCTCCCGGTCGGTCGCGGTCACCGCGAGCACGGTCCGGCCGCCCTCGGCGACGACGGCCGAGGCGAGGAACGGGCGCAGCGCGGCGGGGCCCTCGACGGCGAGCGCCGGGACGTCGGCCGCGCGGGGGTCGAGCGTGGCGACGGAGTCGAGGACCCCGACCAGGGCGGGAACAGTGGCGGTGAGCAGGCCGGACAGCGGGGCCGCGGACACGTCGGGGCAACTCCTCGAAGAGGGCAGAGCACGCGAGACAGACCCTCCCCCGGGAATCGCACCCGGGTCGGGGCCTGTCACCCAGCCTACGCGCCGCCCCCCAGACCCTGTGAGCGCAGACCCTGTGAGCGGCAATAGTCGCTATAGCGACTATTGCCGCTCACAGGGGGTCAGGCGTCGCGTCGGTTCGCCACCGCCAGCGCGATCGCCATGAGGACGACGGCGACGCCCGCGAACCACGCCAGTGAGCCCCACGGCCCGAAGTGCATCGTCGACATCGACGGCACCGCGCCCGCGTCGCCACCCCCGCCGGTGAGGAAGTTCGTCGCGTTCACGAACGGCAACCAGCTCTGGATGTCGGCGCCGACGCGCGGGATCAGCCCGATCAGGTTCTCGACCAGCAGCACCCACACCAGCAGCAGCGTCACCGCGCCCGCGGTCTGCCGGACCAGGACGCCGACGGCCAGCGCGATCACCGCGCCCACCGCCCACACCAGCGCGATCCCCGCGACGACCCGCCACTCCGCCCCGGTCGACAGGCTCATGGACGTCGGCGAGATCAGCCACGCCACACCCCAGGAGCCGAACCCGGCGAGCAGCCCGACGACGCCCGCCACCGGCACCACGACCGCAGCCTTGGCCAGCAGCGCCGCCGTCCGGTTCGGGACGGCCTGGAACGTCGTGCGGATCGTCCCGAAGCGGTACTCCGAGGTCACCGAGACCGTCGCCATGACCATGACGACGACCATGCCGAACGTCGCGAAGTAGCCGCTGACCGCGAACGGCACCGACCCGTCCGCCGGGCTCCAGGTGGCGACGACGACCGCCGTCAGCCCGATGACGATCACGACCGCGACGGCGCTCGTCCACCACGGCGAGCGCGTCGACATCAGCTTGATCCGTTCCGCGGCGACGGCACTCATCGCTGCACCTCCGACCGGTGCGTGCCGGCCGGACCCGGCGCCGGGGCACCGGGGACCGGCGGCCGGGGTGGCGGCCCGCCCGCCGTGAACTCCACGTCCCCGCCGGTGATCTGCATGAACGCCTCCTCCAGCGAGCCGCGCACCTGCGTCAGTTCGTGCAGCACGATCCCGGCGGCCGCGGCGAGCTCGCCGATCTGTTCCGTCGACGCCCCGGTGACGCGGGCGCCGCCCGACGGGTCGGGCGTCACGCCGAACCCGGCGGCCTGCACGACCGGCACGAGGTCGGTGATCGCGGGGCTGCGCACCAGCACCGACGACCCCGAGGCCCCGTCGACGAACGCCGCGGTCGGGCCGTGGGAGATCAGCCGGCCGCGCCCGATGACGACCAGCTCCGTCGCGGTCAGCGCCATCTCCGACAGCAGATGGCTCGACACGAACACCGTGCGGCCCTCGGCGGCCAGGCCCTGCATCAGCGTGCGGATCCAGCGGATGCCCTCGGGATCGAGGCCGTTGACGGGCTCGTCGAACATCAGCACGGGCGGGTCGCCGAGCAGCGCGCCCGCGATGCCGAGGCGCTGCGCCATGCCGAGCGAGAACGTCCCCGCCCGCTTGCCCGCGACAGCCGTCAGCCCGACGAGCTCCAGCACCTCGTCGGCACGCGTCGCGGGCAGTCCGGTCGCGGCGGCCATCCACTGCAGGTGCCGGCGGGCGGAGCGGTTGGGGTGCACCCACTTCGCGTCGAGCAGCGCACCGACCGTCCGCATCGGACGGGCGTGGTCGCGGTAGGGGCGGCCGTCGATCCTGACCTCGCCCGCGTCGGGGCGGTCCAGGTCGAGGACCATCCGCATCGTCGTCGACTTCCCCGCGCCGTTGGGTCCGAGGAACCCCGTCACGACGCCCGGGCGCACCTCGAAGGTCAGGTCGTCGACGGCGAGCGTCGAGCGGTACCGCTTGGTGAGACCTCTCACCTCGATCATGGACGTCCTCCTGCTCGGTTCGCCCCATTCCACCGTGAATCCGCCGGTCGGGGCACCGGGTCATCCCTGGAAGGAGTCAGGGACGACCCCGAACGACGCAATCTGTGTGGGTGCGCAATCGTTGCGTGACGTGCATGATCCCGGTCGTGTCCCGCTCCGCCCCACCCGTCCGCGACCGCGCCCGCCACCTCGGCGACTTCACACTCACCCCGCGCGTCCTCGTCACGATCGCGTGGGCGCTGCCCATCGGCGCGCTCGGCGCCGTCGCCGCCTGGGCCCTGCTACGGCTCATCGGGCTGATCACCAACCTCGTCTTCTACGGACGCGTCGACACCGCACTGGTCGCGCCCGGCGCCGCACCGCATCCCGCCTGGCTGGTGCTGCTCGCGCCCGTCGCCGGCGGCCTCGTCATCGGCCTGATGGCCCGCTTCGGCTCGGAGAAGATCCGCGGCCACGGCATGCCCGAGGCCATCGAGGCGATCCTCCTGCGGCGCAGCACCGTCGAGCCGCGGGTGGCCGTCCTCAAGCCCGTGTCGGCCGCCGTGAGCATCGGCAGCGGCGGGCCGTTCGGCGCCGAGGGGCCGATCATCATGACCAGCGGGGCCGTCGGCTCCATCCTCGCCCAACACCTGCACCTGTCGGCCGACGAACGCAAGGCACTCATGGTCTCCGGCGCCGCAGCCGGCATGGCCGCGACGTTCAACGCGCCCTTCGCGTCGGTGCTGCTCGCCGTCGAGCTGCTGCTGTTCGAGTGGCGCCCGCGCAGCTTCCTGCCCGTCGTCGCGGCCGTCTCCGTCGCCACCGTCGTGCGGGCCCCGCTGCTCGGCAGCGCCCCGATCTTCCCCGTCGACCTCGGCACCTTCACCCCGAGCGCCCCCGTCGACGCGCTGTGCGTCGCCGCGGGCATCGTCGGCGGGCTGCTCGCCGTCGCCGTGACCGCGCTCGTCTACCTGTCCGAGGACACCTTCGCCCGGCTCCCACTGCACTGGATGTGGTGGCCGGCCATCGGCGGGCTGATCATCGGCATCGGCGGTCTCATCGAGCCGCGGGCCCTCGGCGTCGGCTACGACGTCATCGACGAGCTGCTCACCGGCAGGGCGACGATGTCGCTGATCATCGGGATCCTCGTCGTGAAGAGCCTGATCTGGGGGCTGTCGCTCGGCTCCGGCACGTCCGGCGGGGTGCTCGCGCCCGTCTTCATGATCGGCGCCGCCCTCGGCGCGCTCGAAGGTCTCGTGTTCCCGCAGACCGCGCCCGGGTTCTGGGCCATCGTCGGGCTCGCCGCCGTCGTCGGCGGGGTCATGCGCTCGCCGATCACCGGTGTCGTGTTCACCCTCGAGCTCACCCACGCCTGGTCCGCGCTGTTCCCGCTGATGATCGCGGCGGCCGCCGCCTACGGCACCTCGGCCCTGGTGCTGCGCCGATCCGTGCTCACCGAGAAGATCGCCCGGCGTGGGTACCACCTCACGCGTGAGTACGAGGTCGACCCGCTGGAGGTACTCATGGTCGACGAGGTCATGCACGCCGACCCGGCGACGCTGCGGACCACCGACCCCCTCCCCGTCCCCACGACGACCCTCACCGCCGGCGTCCCCCGCCGCGGCCGGCCCTGCGACGACCCACCCCGGCAACGGCTCTTCCCCGTCGTCGACGACGACGGCGCGCTCACCGGGGTCGTCCCCCACCGCGCGCTCACCGACCCGCCCGCGAGCGCCCGCACCGTCGCCGACCTCCTCGTCGACGACCCGCTCGTCGTCCGCGCCGACGACACGCTGCGCGCGGTCGCGTCCCGGTTCGCGGAGGCCGCCGTCGGTGCCGCGCCCGTGGTCGACCGCGACGACGCGACCCGCCTCGCCGGGATCGTCACCGTCGAGCAGCTCCTCGACGGACGGCTGCGCGACCTCGCCGAGGAGCACCATCGGGAGCGCCCCATGCGTCTCCTCGGCCGACGCGCGACGATGCCCTCGTGAGCGACGCACAACAGGCCGGCCCGACCGAGACCGAGATCGAGTCCGTCATGCGGGCCGCCCGGGTCCTCGTCGGCGTATCGGCGCAGTCGTTCGCGGTCGTCGAGGACCGGCTGACCCTGCCGCAGCTGCGGGTGCTGGTGATGGTCGCCAGCCGCGGGCCGCTGCGCCTTGCCGCGGTCGCCGAAGGGCTCGGCGTGCACCCCTCCAACGCCAGCCGCGCGTGCGACCGGCTCGTCGTGGCCGGTCTCCTGGACCGCACCGACGACCCCGCCGACCGCCGCCAGCTCGTCCTGCAGGTCACCCCGAAGGGCGAGGCGCTCGTCGACGAGGTCATGGGCACCCGCCGCACCACCATCGACCGGCTGCTGTCACGGATGGCCCCGTCCGACCGGGCCGCGCTCGTCCCCGCCCTGGCCGCCCTCGCCGACGCCGCCGACGACGGATTCGCCCGGGCCGTGTGGTCGATGGGCTGGACGACGGGCGCAGGGCCGAGCACGTGAGCGACGCTCAGCGGGGCGGCAGGTCCGGGCGGCGGCGCGACGGGCGCGTCCCCGGGTCCGGAGGGCGGACCGCCGGCGTCCGCTCCAGCGCCTCCAGGCCCAGCCGCACCGCCGTCTCCAGCTGCGGGTCGCGGCCCGCAGCCCAGTCCTGCGGCGTGATCACGACCTCGACATCCGGCTCCACCCCGTGGTTCTCCACGTCCCACGCCACGTCGTCGAACCAGAACGAGTACCGCGGCTGCGTCACCCGGGTCCGGTCGACGAGGCCGTAACGGCTGTCGATCCCGATCACCCCGCCCCACGTCCGGGTGCCCACCACCGGGCCCAGCCGCAGCCGCTTGAACGCCGCCGTGACGATGTCGCCGTCGGAACCGGAGTGCTCGTCGGCCAGCGCCACCAGCGGGCCGCGGGGCGCATCGCCGGGATAGGTCTGCGGCTGGCGGTGGCGCACCACGTCCCAGCCGATCACCTTGCGGGCGAGCTTCTCGATCACCAGCTGCGACGTGTGCCCACCCGAGTTGCCCCGCACGTCGACCACCAGGCCGTCGCGGCTGGTCTCCCGGCCCAGGTCGCGGTGCAGCTGCGCCCAGCCGCTGGCCACCATGTCCGGCACGTGCAGGTAGCCCAGCCGCCCACCCGACGCCTCCGCGACGAACGCGCGCTTCGTCGCCACCCAGTCCTGGTAGCGCAGCGGCAGATCGTCCTCCAACGGCCTGACGACGACCCGGCGCACCTCGCCGTCGCTCGTGCGCACCGTGAGCTCGACCAGCTGGTCCGCGGTCCCCACCAGCAGCGGCGCCGGCCCCAGCTCCGGGTCGACCCGCCGCCCCGCGACCTCCAGCAGCACGTCGCCCTCACGCACGTCGACACCCGGGTCGGCCAGCGGGCTGCGCGCCCGGGTCGCCGACGTCTCCGGCGGCAGCACCCGGGCGACGCGCCAGCCGTCGTCGGCGCGTTCGAGGTCCGCACCGAGCAGCCCCGGACGACCCGACCAGTCACCCGCGCCGCCGCCACCGATCACGTACGCGTGCGACGACCCCAGCTCGCCCTGCAGCTCCCACAGCAGGTCGACCAGGTCGTCCTTGCTGCCGACCGCGTCCACCAGCGGCCGGTACCGGGCCAGCTCGGCGGCCCAGTCGACGTCGGCCATGTCCTCGACCCAGAAATGGTCGCGCATCAACCGGCCCGCCTCGTCGAACATCTGCCGCCACTCCGCGGCCGGGTCGACCGTCACCGTGATCCGCGACAGGTCGATGTCGAACTCGTCGGCGTCGTTCTCCGACGGCGCCGACGACCCCGACCGGTCCGAGCGCAGCACCCGCACCGTCGACCCGTCGCGCACCACCAGCCGGTTCCCGTCACCGCTCACCTCGTAGGACGTGGCGGGATCGGCGATCACGTCGAGCTTGCGACGCACCAGGTCGTAGCGCTCCAGCACCGGACGCGGCCCACGGTCGCCGGTCAGCTCGCGGCCCTCGCCCAGCACACCCGAGATCGGCCGGCGGAACCACAACAGGCAGTCCTTCGCCGCACCCAGCCCACCCAGGCGACCCTCCGCGACCGGGATCGGCACCACGCGCGCGGCCAGACCCTCGACGTCGACGACGACCGCGTCCTCGTCGGTGCCCTTCTCCTCGGTCTTCCCGGCCGCGTCCTCCGCCGCCGGCTCGGCGTCCTCGGCACCCTCGCTGTCCGTCGCCGGCAGGTCCTCCGGCCCCTCGTCCGCACTCGTCGTCGGGCGACCGTCCGGCGTCGCCCCGAACGGCGACGGCGTCCGCGCCGCCAACGGCACCAGGAACGGCCGCCACGACGCCGGGAACGTCAGATCGAACGAGTGCT
Source organism: Pseudonocardia sulfidoxydans NBRC 16205 (assembly GCF_007989085.1). Lineage (GTDB taxonomy): Bacteria > Actinomycetota > Actinomycetes > Mycobacteriales > Pseudonocardiaceae > Pseudonocardia > Pseudonocardia sulfidoxydans. Next base: position 61,643 of record NZ_BJVJ01000020.1, on the reverse strand, counting down.
CGTCGTAGATCGGGTCGAACGTGCGCAGCGACAGGAACGCCAGGTACTTCCCGTCGGTCGTGAACACCGGATGCCGGTCGACGAACCGCGGCGGCGTCACCTCCACCAGCGTGTCGTCCGCCAGCCGGGCGATCATGATCCGCGACAGCCCCGTCTCCACCGGGTCCGCGAACGTCAGCCACGCGCTGTCGGGCGAGTACGACACCCCCGACACCTCGCCGTCCGCACCCCGGGCCAGCTCCCGCAACGCCCCCGTCGCCGTGTCCATGACCAACAGCCGACCGTCATGGGTGGCGATCGCGACCGTCGACGCGTCCGGCGCCGCCTCCAGCTCCAGCACCCGCCCGACCTCACCCACCCCGTACCGGACGAGCGCCGCGACGCCCTCGGCCCGCGGGTCCAGCGGCGCCACGACGACGGCGTCCTCACCCTCGGCGTCGTCGACCCACACCGCACGGTCCTCACCCAACGGCTGCGCCAGCCGCGCCCGCACCCCCGGCTCCGCCAACAACGTCCGCGCCGGACCGTCGCGGTGGGTCAGCCGGTGCACCGTGCCCCGCACCTGCGCGATGCTCGCCCGGCCCGTCCGGTCCGGAGCGACCCGGCCGAGCCAGTTCGAGGCATGCACCCGGAACGGCTCCCGGTCGGTACGCGGCCCCGCGAGCGCGACGTCGATCCGGCGCGGCTGCGAGTCCGACGCCAGGTCCTCGAGCAGGAACAGCTCCCCCGCCGACTCGAACACGATCCGCGACCCGTCCGTCGCCGCGTGCCGCGCGTAGAACGCCGGCGAGCCGTCCGCGCCGTGGTCACTGTGCCGGCGCAACCCGCCCACGTCGCCGTCCAGCGGCAGCGAGTACACGTTGCCCCAGCCCTCGTGGTCGGACAGGAACGCGATCCGATCACCCACCAGCGTCGGCGAGTCGATCTGCCCGTCCAGCTCCGCGGCCAGCCTGCGGAACTCCCCCGAACCCTCCCGGTCCCACCACAGCTTCCCCGCCGTGCCACCCCGATAGCGCTTCCACCAGGCCGTCTCGCGCGACATCGTCGTCCCCAGCAACACCGCCGGACCGTCCGCCGACGTCGCCACATCCGACACCGGCCCGAAGCCCAGCCGACGCGGCGCCCCACCCGCCGCCGGGATCGCGTACGCCCACGTCCGGCGCGCCGACGCCTGCCCCGACGCGCTCACCGCGACCACCTCAGCCGTGTCGCCCGAGCCGCGCCAACCCACCGTGCGGGCGCCGCCCAGGAACGTCAGCCGACGCACCCCGCCACCGTCGAGATCGGTCACGAACACCTCCGGCGCGCCCTCACGCGCCGACGTCCACGCCACCAGCCGACCGTCCGGCGACAACCGCGGCCGCGACACCGGCACGTCGTCCGCGGTCAACCGGTACGCCCGGCCCCCCGCCAGCGGCGCCGTCCACACGTCGTCCTCGGCCGTGAAGACCAGCGTGTCACCGTGCAGATGGGGAAACCGGAGGTAGCTGCGAGGCACACGCAGACGGTAGTCAGCGCATCAGCTCCCGTAACGGGCGGCCGCGCGGGCGCGGGCCTTGACCGCCTCCACCTCACGATCACGCGGCGGCGCCGTCGTCACCAGCGCGTCCAGCAGCTGCCGGGTGGCGTGCTCCACCGCCGCGACGGCCTCCGCGAACGCCTCCTCGTTGGCCTTCGACGGCTTCGCCGCGCCACTGATCTTGCGCACGTACTGCAGCGCGGCGCCGTGCACCTCGTCGTCGGTCGCGGGCGGTTCGAAGTTGTGCAAGGTCCGGATGTTGCGGCACATGCGCCCGATACTCCCCGGTTTCGGCCCCCAGGTCACCGGCCCGGTCACTTACAGGACGGGATCTCCGCCGGTCAACGGCGCCACCGCCAGCACGATCCGCGGCACGTGGAACGCCTCCGCGTACCGCGCCCGGCACTGCACACCCCGGATGCGGGCCAGCCCCCCGAACGTCTCCCCGTCGAACCACGCCCGGTCCCGCTGCGACCCGTAGTGCTCGTGCAGCTTCGCGACCTTCTCCCGCAGCACCGGCTCCGCCAACGGCAGGTACACCGACGGCACCGTCAGGTCGTTCTCCCACTTCACGATCTCGTAACAGAACGTCAGATGGTCCCGGAACACCGTCGGCACGATGTCGGCCAACGTCCGCAGATCCGGATCCGTGTCCAACGGCGACGGCGCGAAGATCAGATCCGGGTCACCGTGCGCGCCCATGTCCTCGACGGCCTGCTTCGCCCGCTCCCACCGCGTCGTCAACCGGCCATCAGGCAGATCCAACACCGTGACCTCGAGCTTCGCGCCCGGACAGAACGCCGCCAACGCCGCGCGCTCCTCCTCCTCGCGCAACGACCCGCCACCCGTCAGCACCAGGGCGCTCACCTGCACACCCGGATGCGCCCGGCACAGCTCCAGCAGCGCCCCACCCGCCCCGATCGCGATCTCGTTGCAGTGGACGCCGAGCAACAACATCCGGTCCAGACGCTCCGGGAGCAGGCTCAGCATCAGGGGCCACCTCTCCGGTGACCGACCGGGCGACACACGCCGACCCGGGGGCGCGGGACGGCGCGCACGCCTCGGGCCACCTCGAACGAACGGGACGGGAGGACCAGCGCCCGATCAGTGTTCCACGGACGACCCCGCCACACCCGCACACCGGACGTGACGACGGCGCGTCGCGTCCGGGTCAGTTGGCCCACCCGGACGAGTGACGACTCAGCTCGTCTTGAGCTTCTCCAGCCGACGCGGCGTCGGCCAGCGCACATCCGTCGCCCACCCGAACTTCTCGAAGAACCAGATCACCCGCGCCGAGATGTCGATCTGCCCCCGCAACACACCGTGCCGCGCACACGTCGGGTCGGCGTGGTGCAGGTTGTGCCACGACTCGCCCATCGACAAGATCGCCAACGGCCAGAAGTTCCGCGACTTGTCCCGCGACCTGAACGGCCGCTCCCCGAACATGTGACAGATCGAGTTGATCGACCACGTCACATGGTGCGACACCCCCATCCGCACCAGACCGCCCCAGAAGAAGCCCGTCAACGCGCCCGCCCACGACCACGTCACCAGACCGCCGATCAACGCCGGCAGCGCCAGACTCACCAACACCCACACCCCGAACAGCTTGCTCACGGTGCGGATCGCCCGGTCCGCCAGCAGATCCGGGATGAACCGCTGGTAGTTCGTCTTCCTACGGTCGAACAGCCAACCCGTGTGCGCCCAGAAGAACCCACGCGCCACACCCGCCAGCGACGTACCGAAGCGCCACGGCGAGTGCGGGTCACCCTCCTTGTCGGAGAACGCGTGATGACGACGATGATCCGCCACCCACGCAAACACCGACCCCTGCACCGCCAGGCCGCCACCGATCGCCAGCACCACCCGCAGCCACCGCTTGGCCTTGAACGAGCTGTGCGTGAAATGCCGGTGATAGCCGACCGTCACACCCAGGATCCCGACGGTGTAGAACACCGCCCCGATCACCACGTCGTGCCAGCCCAGACCCCAGCCCCACACCACCGGGACCGTGGCCAGCAACGCCAACATCGGCCCCACCACGAACAGCCACACCAGCATCTGCTGCCAGCCGCTGCGGGTCTCGCCGAGGATCGGCTTCGCGACGCCCGGCCGGGGCCTCGCCTCGGCCTCCGGAACACTGGGGGGAGCGCCCGTCGCGCGCGCGTCGGCGGCCTCTGCGGTCATGCGTCACCTCTCGGGTCGGGATCGGTCGGCGACGACCGTTGCCGCCCGAGAATAACGAATGCGGCGCGCCCCCCGAACGCCGAACCGGCGCGAAGTCCGTGAACCAGACACGAACAACGCACCGCGGCGACCCCATGCCCGCCCGGGCGGGGCCGCTGTGGGCGTCGTGCCAGGATGGAGGTCTGTCCGCCGTGGTGTAATGGCAGCACCTCGGATTTTGGTTCCGATGGTTCAGGTTCGAATCCTGGCGGCGGAGCAGCACCCCGACGCAACGTGCCGCCACCGGTCCCCCGGTAGTCCCGACGACGATCATCGTCCCTGGTGCGTGAGCGCCCCATGCGTCGCTCAGTACCCGCAAACAGCGATGATCCACCCCCCGCTGGTTCGGCCGCTGCCCACATCCGCGCCGATGCACCGCGCCACCGCGGCGCGCACCCAGTGACGGCAGCGCAGCAGCCGACGCCCCGGCTGCCAGACGACCCGGCAGCCCGGCGGCTGCGAGGCGTGACCCGGCCGGGATCCACAGCCCCGCCCCCGGCAGCTCCGCGACCCAGCAGCGCGGCACCCCGGCAACGCGGCAGTCCGCGACCCGGGCCCGCTCGGCATGATCATCGTTTCGGAGTCATGGGCGACGCAGGTGTCGTTCATGAGCCAGAAATGGCGATCACCGCGCGGCCCACTGCCCATGATCGTCGCTTCTGGTGGATGAGCGTCATCCTCGTCGCTCATGCGCCGGGAACAGTGATCATGTGGGTGGAGCTGTCAGGGGCCGACGGCCGAGGTCGCCGGCCACCTGAGCCCGCAAGATCATCGACGCCGGGACGCGCCGACACCACTGACGCCCATGTCCCAGGCCCGGCCGGCCCGGCACAAGGCAGCTCGATCCGACGCTGCTCGCCCCGACGACCCGGCGTGACGCACCCGGCCCAGCCCGGCACAGCGCGGCTGGGTCCAATGCGCTCGCCCCGACGACCCACCGCGTGGCGCACCCCGGCCCACCCGGCGCACCCCAGCCCAGCCCGGCCGGCCCGGCACAGCGCGGCCCTGCTCACCGCGGCTCGAGCCGACACATCTCGCCCCGACGACCCGGCGTGACGCACCCCGGCCCAGCCCGGTACAGCGCCGCTCGGTCCAACGCGCTCGGCCCAACGGCCCACCGCGTGGCGCACCCCGGCCCACCCCAGCCCAGCCCGGCCGGCCCGGCACAAGGCGGCTCGATCCCACGCGGCTCGCCCAACGACCCGGCGAGACGCACCCCGGCCCAGCCCGGCACAGCGCGGCTCGGCACGGCCCTGCACACCGCGGCTCGATCCGACGCGGCTCGCCCCGACGACCCGACGTGACGCACCCCGACGCCCCTCAGCCCAGCCCAGCCCGGCCCGGTCCAACGCGGCCGGCCCGGCGTAACACAACCCGGCACACCCGGGCATGCCCAGGCCTGGCACACCCCGGCCGGGGTCGGCACGGCACGGATCCGACGCAGCTCGCCCCGCTCACGCGGAGCACCCCCAACCCCGTGATCGCCATTTGTGGTGCATGAGCGTCGCCCGCGTCGCTGGAGGACCACGAACAGCGATCACGAACAGCCATCACGAACAGCAGGGCAGCAGCCGGATGCGCCGCCGTTCGGCTCAGCCGGCGCGACTCAGCCTGCGCGGCCCGCCACCGAGCGAGGCGCAGATCACGAGGCCGCGCCGACCGGACCGCGTGCAGGGGGCGGCGGCCGAACGTCAGACGATCTCGACGCGGTCGCCGACCTGCAGGTACTCGTAGAAGTGCGCGGCCTCGGCGCGGGGGAGGCGGACGCAGCCGGCGGAGGAGGTCTCGGTGTTGCCCTCGTGGAAGGCGATGCCGCCGGGGGCGAAGAAGACCGCGTAGGGCATGGGCGCGTTGTCGAACTCGGCGCTGCGGTGGTCGCGGTTCTTCCATTCGACGCCGAAGGCGCCGCGCGGGGTCTCCTTGCCGGGTCCGCCGGTGCTGATGGTGACGGGCCCGTGGACGACGGCGCCGTCGTCGATCAGCCAGGCCTTTTTGCCGTCGATGGAGACGCAGGCACGGGCGGCGATGGTGCAGGGGGTGCCGTCGGCGAGGGGGGCTTCGACGGGTCGCAGGGGTTCGGCGTGGGCGACGCCGGCTCCGGCGAGGGTTCCGAGGCCGGTGAGGCCTGCGGCGGCGACGGCTCGCGCTTTCCTGCCGAGGATGCCTGCAGCCGACGACGCTCTGTGCCTGCCCACGCCCGTACTCCTGCCTCGCCGTTCGCGGGCCGACGGGCCCGCGGACCGTCTCACCCGACCGAGTGATCCAACGACGGTCCGGGGCGGGGGTTACGAACCGGTCGTCGGGGATGGGCGGGGAGTCCTGCGGCGAGTCGGTGCGCGCCGGGGGCCGGTGGTCACCACCCCGTAGGATTCGGCCGTCCGGGCGCCGGTCCTGCACGAACGGCCTGGCCGCGCGACAGCCGAGAGCGACGACCGAGGAGTACGGCTCATGCCCGATCGTCCCGCCGGGGACGCCCCGCCCGCATCGTTCGCACGGCCCGCTGCGGCCGTCGTCCTCGCCGCGGGCGAGGGCACGAGGATGCGGTCGGCGACGCCGAAGGTCCTGCACGAGATCGGTGGGCGGAGCCTGCTGGGTCACGCGGTGCATGCGGTGGCGGCGTTGGAGCCCGAGCATCTGGTGGTGGTCGTCGGGCATGCGCGGGAGCGGGTCGCCGAGGCCGTCGCGGGGATGGCCGACGAGCTGGCACGTCCGGTGTCGACGGCGGTGCAGGAGCAGCAGAACGGCACGGGTGACGCGGTCCGGTCGGGGCTCGCGGGCCTGCCGGGTGGGCTGGTCGGCACGGTGCTGGTCACCTACGGCGACGTGCCGTTGCTCGACACGGCGACCTTGTCGGCTCTGCAGGCGGCGCACGTTTCCAAGGACGTGGCGGTCACCGTTCTCACCACGGTCCTGGAGGACCCGACGGGGTACGGGCGCATCGTGCGCGACGCGTCGGGCGCGGTGACGGGGATCGTGGAGCAGCGTGACGCGACGCCGGAGCAGCGGGCGATCACCGAGGTCAACTCGGGTGTGTACGCGTTCGACGCGGCGTTCCTGTTGGCGGCGATCGGCCGGCTGACCACGGACAACGCGCAGGGCGAGCTGTATCTGACGGACCTGTTGGCGATCGCGGCGGCGGACGGCGCGGGGGTGTCGGCGCTGGTGTCGACCGACGTGTGGCAGGCCCGGGGGGTCAACGACCGGGCGCAGCTGGCGGAGGCCCGCGCGGAGCTGAACCGCCGGGTGGTGCGCCGCTGGATGCTCGACGGGGTGACGGTGGTCGACCCGGCGACGACGTGGATCGACGTGCAGGTCCGTTTCGAGGCCGACGTGACGGTGCATCCGGGCACGCAGCTGCACGGGACGACGTCGGTGGCGGGTGGCGCGCAGGTCGGGCCGGACACGACGTTGACCGACGTGGAGATCGGCGCGGGCGCGAGCGTGGTGCGCACGCACGGGAGCGGCGCGGTGATCGGTGCGGGTGCGTCGGTGGGGCCGTTCGCGTTCCTGCGGCCGGGCGCGCACCTGGGCGAGCGCGGCAAGATCGGCACGTTCGTCGAGGTGAAGAACGCCGACATCGGTGCGGGCAGCAAGGTGCCGCACCTGACCTATGTGGGCGACGCGACGATCGGTGAGATGAGCAACATCGGCGCGTCGTCGGTGTTCGTGAACTACGACGGTGTGACGAAGCGGCGCACGGTCGTGGGCTCGCACGTCCGTACCGGGTCCGACACGATGTTCATCGCCCCGGTGCAGGTCGGGGACGGTGCGTACACGGGCGCCGGCACGGTCCTGCGTGACGACGTGCCGCCGGGGGCGCTGGCGGTGTCGGCCGGGTCACAGCGCACCATCGACGGGTGGGTCCGGCGCAAACGCCCCGGGACGCCCGCGGCCGAGGCCGCCGAGCGTGCCGAGGCGGCCGCATCCCAGCTCGACGGAGCGGCCACCGCCGCACCCGCCACGGACGATGCCGGCCGACCCGGCCGAGGAGGCACACGACGGTGAGCGCGATCTTCGCGACCCCGAAGAAGAACCTGATGCTCTTCTCCGGGCGGGCGCATCCGGAGTTGGCCGACCAGGTGGCCAAGGAGCTCGACGTCACGATCACCCCGCAGTCGGCCTACACGTTCGCGAACGGCGAGATCTTCGTCCGGTTCGAGGAGTCGGTTCGTGGGTGCGACGCGTTCGTGCTGCAGTCGCACTCGGCGCCGATCAACGATGCCGTGATGGAGCAGCTGATCATGGTCGACGCGCTCAAGCGTGCGTCGGCGAAGCGGATCACCGTGGTCATGCCGTTCTGGGGCTATGCCCGCCAGGACAAGAAGCACCGCGGCCGTGAGCCGATCTCGGCCCGTCTGATCGCGGACATGTTCCTCGTCGCGGGTGCCGACCGGATCATGACGGTCGACCTGCACACCGCCCAGATCCAGGGCTTCTTCGACGGCCCGGTCGATCACCTGTTCGCGTTGCCGGTGCTGGCCGAGCACATCAAGCAGAAGTACGCCGACCGCGACCTGGCCGTCGTCTCCCCGGACTCGGGCCGTGTGCGCCTGGCGGAGCGGTGGGCGGAGACGCTGGGGGGCACGCCGTTGGCGTTCATCCACAAGACGCGTGATCCGCGCAAGCCGAACGAGGCGGTCGCGAACCGGGTGGTCGGTGATGTCGACGGTCTCACCTGTGTGGTGATCGACGACATGATCGACACCGGCGGGACGGTCGCGAAGACGGCTGAGGTGCTGCTGCGCGAGGGTGCGCGGGAGGTCGTCATCGCGGCCACGCACGGTGTGCTGTCGGGGCCGGCGGTCGAGCGGTTGTCGACGTGCGGTGCCACCGAGGTGATCTTCACCGACACGCTGCCGATCTCGGAGGACAAGCGCTTTCCGGGGATGACGGTGCTGTCGATCGCGCCGCTGCTGGCGGAGGCCATCCATCAGGTGTTCGAGGACGGGTCGGTGACGAGCCTGTTCGACGGTAACGCCTGACGCGGCACCACCCGAAAGGACCCGGCTGTTCGGATCGCCCGATCAGTCGGGTTCTGTGCTGAACCGGTTCGGTCCAGGATCCGTCTGACGGTGAGGGGTATCGGAGCGGCCGGTGCCCGGTGGGGCCGGGAGGTCGACATGTCATCGCGGACCGGGGACGTCACGACGGGCCGCAGTACGCGGTCGCTGGCCGCCTGGCGGTGGGTGTCGGCGATCCTGCTGCTGGTCATGGGCGGGATCCACCTCTACCTGGTGTTGTTCAGCGGTTTCGACGGGCTGGTCGGAACGCTGTTCGTGATCAACGCGATCGGTGCGCTCGTGCTGGCCGTCGCGATGGTCGCGGTCCCGGACCGGCTGTTGACGCTCACGAGCCTGCTGAGCCTGTTGTTCACCGCGGGGACGTTGCTGGCGCTGGTGTTGTCGCTGACGTTGCCGGGCGGGTTCCTGGGCGTGCGCGAGCAGATCTCGGCCGAGCTGGTGCCGACGACGCTGGTCGTCGAGGGACTGGGGACGCTGGTCCTGTTGGGCGCGACGCTGCTGGCGGCGCGTCTGCGTCGTCCGTGACGGGCTCGTGACGAGCCCTGTGAGTGGCGATGGTCGCTATAGCGACTATCGCCACTCACAGGGGTCGCTGCGGCGCGCTGCCGGTCAGCAGGCCCGACCCCGGGGCCGGGGCCGTACGGACCCGGCGTACTCTCGTCGACAGTTCCGCGGCGAGGGCGGGCGGTCAGTGAGCCCGCCGTGATCGACGCTGGACCGGTCCGACCGGTTCCACGCCCCTCCTCGCCGCGCGCTCACACACACCGCGTTCGTATCGAGGAGTAGTCCCGTGGCCCAGGCCCGCATCGACGCCGAGACCCGCACCGAGTTCGGCAAGGGCGCCGCCCGTCGCACCCGCCGCGCCGGCAAGATCCCCGCTGTCCTCTACGGGCACGGCACCGACCCGCAGCACCTCGCGCTGCCGTCGCTGGAGTTCGCCCGCGTCGTGCGCGACCAGGGCCGCAACGCCGTGCTCGAGCTCAACATCAGCGGCAGCCCGCAGCTCGCCCTGACCAAGACCGTCGTGGTCCACCCCATCCGCCCGTACATCGAGCACGTCGACCTGCTCGTCATCAAGCGTGGCGAGAAGGTCGTCGTCGAGGTGCAGGTCGTCGTCACCGGCGACGCGCAGCCGGGTAGCCTGGTCACCCAGGAGCTCAACACCATCGAGGTCGAGGCCGACGTCCTCAGCATCCCCGAGTCGATCGAGGTCTCGGTCGAGGAGGCCGCGATCGGCACCCAGTTCCTCGCCGGTGGCCTCACGCTTCCCGAGGGTGTCGAGCTGCGCACCGACCCCGAGGCCCTCGTCGTCAACGTCGTCGCGGCGCCCACCGAGGCCGACCTCGAGTCCGAGGTCGACACCGAGGGTGCCGGCGTGGTCGAGGACGCCCCCGAGGCGGAGGCCCCGGCCGCCGAGGCCGGCTCCGAGTCCTCCGAGGGCTGACGGCCGTGCCGGGCCCCGCCATGGTGGTCGGGCTCGGCAACCCCGGCCCCGAGTACGCCGAGACCCGGCACAACGTCGGTTTCCGCGTCGTCGAGCTGTTGGCGGCGCGGGCCGGCGGCGGCCGGTTCTCGAAGCACAAGAGCAACGCCGACGTGCTGGAGGGTCGGCTCGCCGGCCGCAAGGTCGTGCTCGCGAAGCCCCGGACGTACATGAACGTCTCGGGCGGGCCGGTCGCCGGGCTGCTGCGCTACTTCTCCGTCCCCGCGACGGAGCTGGTCGTCGTGCACGACGATCTGGATCTCGGCTTCGGGGTCATCCGGCTCAAGCAGGGTGGCGGCGAGGGCGGGCACAACGGGCTGCGTTCGATCAGCCAGTCGATCGGCACCCGCGACTACCTGCGGGTCCGCTTCGGCATCGGGCGCCCGCCCGGCCGCCAGGACCCGGCGGACTTCGTGCTCAAGCGGTTCTCGTCCGTCGAGAACAAGGAGCTGGAGTTCGCGGTCGACCTGGCTGCCGACGCGGCGGAGGCCCTGCTGGCCGACGGCCTGGAGCCGACGCAGAACAGGTTCCACGCGCTGTCGGGCTGAGCGTCCCGTCCTTCTGCAGGAATACGTTCCCGGGGGTCAGGCCCGCGCCGCGATCAGGTCGCCCGTCGCGGAGCGGCGCAGTTTGCCCGACGGCGTCTTGGGCAACGTCCCCGGCGCGAGGACGACGACATCGGCCGGACGTACCCCGCAGGCCGCGGCGACCTTCGACGTGACGTCCTTGCGGATGACGTCCTCCGCGGCCGGGTCGCCTGCCTTGCGCGACTCGACGGCCACCAGGAACGACTCGCGGTGGCGGCCGGCACCGGCCTCGAGCCGAACGGCGACGACGTTGCCCGCCCGCACGTCGGCGGCCAGCGCGGCGGCGCGTTCGATGTCGGTCGGGTAGATGTTGCGCCCGCCCATGATGATGACGTCCTTGCGCCGCCCGCAGACAACGACCTCCACCCCGGCGAGGTAGCCCTCGTCGCCGGTGTCGAGCCAGCCGTCGGCGTCCTGGGCGGGGCGCGGCCCGTCGACGGTCAGGTACCCGGGCGTCACGGACTCGCCGCGCAGCTGCAGGATGCCGACGCCCCGCTCCGGCAGGACCGTCCCGTCGTCGCCCACGACGCGCACCTCGATACCGGGCAGCGGCGGCCCGAGGCGGGGGAAGCGGCGGGTGGGCCCGTAGAGCGCGGGCCGGGCGTGGCGCTTCTCCTCGAGCCATTCGGCGTCGACGTGGTCGATGACCATACCGGTGTCGCACGGCGCGAACGACACCCCGAGCGCGGTCTCGGCCATGCCGTAGGCGCACACGACGGAGTCGGCGCCGAGGCCGAAGCGCGCCCCGGCGTCGGTGAGGGCGATGACGGCGTCGGGGTCGATGGGCTCGGCCCCGTTGAGGGCGAACCGCATCGACGACAGGTCGAGTGAGCCCTCCTCGGCGCGGGCGAGCTGGCGGGCCAGCACCGCGTAGGCGAAGTTGGGGGCGGCGGTGACGGTGCCGCGGTACTTCGAGATCAGCTCGGCCCACAGCAGCGGCCGGGACAGGAAGTCGACGGGCGTGACCGTCACCAGTTCCAGCCCGGTGACCATGGGGACGGTCATGAACCCGACCATGCCCATGTCGTGGAACAGCGGCAGCCACGACACCATCACGTCGCGCTCGGCGTCGAGCTGGGCCGCGGTGACCATGCCGGTGATGTTGGCGAACAGGTTGCGGTGGGTGATCCGCACGGCCTTCGGCTCGGCGGTCGAGCCGCTGGTGAGCTGCAGCAGCGCGGTGTCGTCCTCGTCGGCGACGGCCACGTCGACGGTGATCGGCTCCCCGCCGTCGGAGAGCTCCGACAGGAGCCGGTACGCGATGCCGCGCTCGGCCAGCACCGGGGCGAGCGCGTCGAACGGCGCCCCGAGCAGGACGAGCTTCGCGCCGATCATGCCGAGCACCGTGACGGTGTCCTCGGCCCAGACGGCCAGGTCGGTGCGGGCGGTGGGCTGGTGCAGCATCGTGACGCTGCCGCCTGCGAGCCACACGGCCTGGGCGGCGGGGGCGATCTGGGCCGGTTCGGCGGCGAGCACCGCGACGGCGACGCCCCGTTCGAGGACGGGTTCGGCGACCAGCGCCCCGGCCAGCCTGCGCGCCTTCTCGTGCACGTCACGCCACGGTGTGCGGACGGGCTCCTTCGGCTCCCCGGTGATCATTGCCTTGGCGGACCGGGCCGCGCTGTCCGTCAGCATCTGGAGGAACCGCGACATGCCGCCGAGACTACGACCTGCGCGTAGCATCCGGCTCCGTGGCCGACCCGCTCTCGAACGACGCCCTCGCCGCCGCCGTCGACGCGCAGCTCGCTCCGGCGCGCGCCGACCTCGAACGCCTCGTGCGGATTCCCAGCATCTGGGCTGATCCCACGCGTGCCGACGACACCCGTCGCAGCGCCGACGCCGTCGCCTCGCTGGCGCGCGACGCCGGTGCGGCCGACGTCCAGATCCTGCAGGCCGAGGGTGGCGCACCGGCCGTCGTCGCCCGCTTCCCCGGCCCGGCCGGGACGCCGACCGTCCTGCTCTACGCCCACCACGACGTGCAGCCCACCGGTGGCGACGAGCACTGGACGAGCCCGCCCTTCGAGCCGACCGAGCGCGACGGCCGCCTGTACGGGCGCGGCGCCGCCGACGACAAGGCCGGCGTCATGACCCACCTGGCGGCGCTGCGCGCGTTCGACGGGACGCCGCCCGTCGGCGTCACGCTGTTCGTGGAGGGCGAGGAGGAGTCGGGCTCGCCGACGTTGACGGCGCTGCTGGCCGAGCACCGCGACCTGCTCGCCGCCGACGTGATCGTCATCGCCGACGCCGCGAACCCCGCGACCGACGTCCCCGCCCTGACGACGACGCTGCGCGGGCTGGTGGACGTCGTCGTCGAGGTGTCGATGCTGGAGCAGCCGGTGCACTCCGGCGTCTTCGGCGGCCCGGTCGGCGACGCCCTCACCGCGCTCTGCAAGGCCCTGGCCTCGCTGCACGACGACAAGGGCGAGGTCGCCGTCCCCGGGCTGGTGCGCACCGAGTCCGAGGCCCCCGACATGGACGAGGAGACGTTCCGTTCGACCGCCGGGCTGCTCGACGGCGTCGAGCTACTGGGGTCGGGGACCATCCCGGACCGGACGAACCTGAAGCCCGCGATCGCCGTCCTGGGCATCGACGCGCCCCGGGTCGCGGACGCGTCGAACGTCCTGTTGCCGCGTGCGCGGGCGATGGTGAGCATGCGGCTCGCCCCGGGTGAGGACGCGCTCGCCGCGCAGCGGGCCCTCGCGGAGCACCTGCGCGCGCACGTGCCGTGGGGCGCGCACGTCTCCGTGGAGCCGGGCAGCGGTGTCGCGGAGCCGTTCGCGCTGCAGAGCACCGGCTCCGCCTACGACGCCGCCCGCTCCGCGTACTCGCGCGCGTACGGCAACTCCGTCGTCGAGATGGGCATCGGCGGCTCGATCCCGTTCATCGCGGAGTTCGCCCGGACGTTCCCGGGCGCCGCGGTGCTGGTGACGGGCGTCGGCGACCCGGCCAGCCGCTGGCACGGCATCGACGAGAGCCTCGACCTCGCCATGTTCGGCCGCGGCGTCCTGGCCGAGGCCTACTTCCTGAACAGCCTGTGAGTGGCGATAGTCGCTATAGCGACTATCGCCACTCACCAGGGACGTCGGAATCGCCCACGAGGGCCTGAACCGCCCGGTCACCGGGGTATTCGCTGCAGCCACGCGATCGCGCACGGCAGACTGACGGCGTGCGGATCGGGGTGCTGGGGAGCGTGGCGGCGTGGCCGTCGGCCAACGGCACCGTCGCGCCCGCCGACACCGACGCCGCGCCACCCGGCCTGCGGCTGCGCGGGCTGCTGGCCCGCCTCGCGCTCGACGCCGGTCGCCCCGTCACCACCGAGGCGCTGGTCGACGACCTGTGGGGCGAGGAGCCGCCGGACGCGGTGGCCAACGCGTTGCAGTCGCTGGTGTCGCGGCTGCGGCGGGCGCTCGGCGCGCGGCTGGTGGTGACCGTCCAGGGCGGCTACCTGCTCGACCTCGCCCCCGATGCCGTCGACGCCGGGCGGTTCGGCCACCTCGTCGCGACCGCGAGGGCGGGCACCGACGCGGCGGTCGCGGCGTCGGCGTTGGAGGAGGCGCTCGGGCTCTGGCGCGGACCGGCGCTGGCCGACGTGCGCCGGCTCCCGTTCGCCGACGCCGTCGCGGCACGGCTGGAGGAGCAGCGGGCGGTGGCCGTCGAGACGCGCGCCGCACTGGGCCTTGTCGCGGGCGACCCCGGTGCAGGTCTCGATGCGGTCAGCGATCTCCTTGCGGCGCAGCCGTTGCGGGAGAGCGCCGCGGTAGTGCTGGCCCGCGGGCTGCACGCGACGGGCCGGCAGGCCGACGCGCTCGCCGTGCTCGACCGGACGCGGGAGCGGCTGGCGGGCGAGCTGGGCGTCGACCCCGGCCCGGAGCTGGCGAGAGCCCGGCTCGACGTGCTGCGCGGGACGCCCGCGCCGGCCCCTGCCCGCAAGGAGCCGGTGCACAGGTCCGTCGCACTCACCAGCTTCGTGGGTCGCGACGCCGACGTCGGCCGGGTGCGCAGCCTGCTGAGCACCGCCCGGCTCGTGACGCTGCTCGGTCCGGGCGGAGCGGGGAAGACCCGGCTGGCCAGGGAGATCGTCGACGGCCGCGCCGAGGCGCCGGTCGCCGAGCTCGCGCCGCTCACCGGTGCCGAGCAGCTCCCCGGCACGGTGCTGGCGGCCGTCGGCGAGCCGGAGCTGATGATGCGCAACCCTGACGACGGTCCGCCCGACCTCACCGGCCGGCTGTTGACCGCACTCGGGGACCGCGACGTCGTGCTGGTGCTGGACAACTGCGAACACCTCGTCGACGACGTCGCGGTGCTCACCCAGCGGATGCTCGAGGCGGCGCCGCGGCTGCGGGTCCTGGCGACCAGCCGTGAGCCGCTGGCCGTGCCCGGTGAGGTGCTGCACCCCGTCGAGCCGCTCGACACCGCCGCCGCGGTCCGACTGTTCGCCGACCGCGCCGCCGCCGTCGCCCCCGGGTTCGTCGTGGACACGACGACCCAACCCGTCGTCGCCGAGATCTGCGCGCGCCTCGACGGTCAGCCGCTGCCCCTGGAGCTCGCCGCGGCCCGGCTGCGGACGTTGTCGCTCACCGAGATCGCCGCGCGTCTCGACGACCGCTTCCGGCTACTCACCTCCGGCGCCCGCACCGCGTTGCCGCGGCACCAGACGTTGCGCGCCGTCGTCGACTGGAGCTGGGACCTGCTGGTCGAGCCCGAGCGGATCCTGTTGCGCCGCATGGGGGTCTTCGCGGGCGGCGCGACGGCGGCGACCGTCGAACGGGTCTGCGCCGGCGCGGGCGGCCCCGACCCGGCCGACGCGTTCGACCTGCTGGCAGCACTCGTCGACAAGTCACTGGTCGTGGCGGTGCCGTCCGGTGGCCCGGACCCGACGCGGTACCGGCTCCTGGAGACGATCCGCGACTACGCCGCCGAGCGGCTCGCCGAGGCCGGCGAGGCCGACGCGGTCGTCGCCGCGCACGCCGCCTGGGTCGTCGACCTGGCCGAGACGTCCGAACCGCACCTGCGCGGCGCCGACCAGCTGCGCTGGCTCGTGCCGCTGCGCGCCGAGAACGACAACATCGCCGTGGCGCTGCGCAGGGCCGTGAACCGCGGCGACGGCGCGACCGCGCACCGGATCGTCGCCGCCATGGGATGGTCGTGGTTCATCCGCGGCCGCTACGAGGAGTCGATCACCTGGGTCGCGGAGGCCGTGGCGCTGCCCCCTCCGGATCTACCGGCCGTCGCCGCCCGCACACTGGCCTACCTGCTGCTGACCTTCGTCGCGCGCGGTGACGTCGACGCGGCCGTCGCCCGCCTCGACGAGGCCGTCACCGCCGCCGCGGCCACACCCGAACCGCGCCATCCCGCGCTGCAGCTCGTCGCGCCGCTGGGCCGGGCGTTCACCGGTGACCCGACGTTGCTCGAGGAGGTGTCCGTGACGTCGGACGATCCGTGGGTTCGCGCGTTCGCCACCCAGGTGCGGGCGCAGCTCGCGGAGAACGACGGCGACATCGAGCTGCAGCGACGCCTCGTCCGGACCGCGCACGAGCTGTTCACGACGACCGGGGACCGCTTCGGGCTGGGCATGACGATCGGGACGCTGGGCGAGCTGGAGGACCTGGCCGGCAACCTCGACGCCGCCGCCGCGGCCTACGACGAGGCCCTCGCACTGGCCACCGAGCTGGGCAACGACGACGACCTGCCGCAGTTCATGCTGCAGCAGGCCGGGCTGTGCCTGCGGCGCGGCGATCCCGTCCGGGCCCGGGAGCTCGCCGAGAGCGCCGCCGACATCGCGTCGGGCCCCTTCGGCGTGCAGACGATGGCGCGGGCGGCGCTCGCCGACATCGAACGCGTGGCGGGCAACCTCACCGCGGCGCGCCGGCACCTCGCGGCGGCCGAACGCGACGCCGGGCACGGGCTGGCCCGCGAGCAGCGGCGGGCCCTCGTCGAGATCGTGCGGTACCGGGTCGAGGTCGCGGCCGGGGACGTCGACGCGGCCGCGGCCTCCCTCGATCGCGCCCTCGACGAGGCGATCGCGAGCCACGACGGCCCGGTCGCGGCGCTCGTCGTCGAGTACGGCGCGCAGTTCGCACTGACCCGTGGCGACGCCGACGCCGCGGGGCTGATGCTCGGGGTCGCGCTGGCCCAGCGCGGCACGCTCGACCACGGCAACCCCGACGTCGTCGCGGTCGTCGACGGGGTGCGGGACGCCCTCGGCCCCGCCGCGGCGGACGATGCGCTGCGGCGGGGCCGGGGCCTCCCCCGTCCCGACGGCCTCGCAGCCGTCCGGGACCTCGTGCGGACCGTGTCGTCGAGGACGGATCAGGCGCGCTTGCGGTAGAGCGTCACCGCGATCGGCGCGAACACGGCGACGACGACGGCGGCGGCGATCAGCGCCGTCGTGGCCGCGGCCGCGACGGGACCGCCGGTGAGCAGGCCGCGGACGGCGTC
This sequence comes from Pseudonocardia sulfidoxydans NBRC 16205, assembly GCF_007989085.1. Taxonomy (GTDB): domain Bacteria; phylum Actinomycetota; class Actinomycetes; order Mycobacteriales; family Pseudonocardiaceae; genus Pseudonocardia; species Pseudonocardia sulfidoxydans. Next base: position 44,369 of record NZ_BJVJ01000020.1, on the reverse strand, counting down.
GGCGACCTTCGAGACCGGGTTGACGTTCACGAACGCCTGCAGCCAGCCGGGCATCGAGTCCGACGGGACGAACACGTTGCTGCCGAAGGTCAGCGGCAGCATGATCATCGCGCCGATGCCCTGCACGGAGCGGGGCTGGCGGACGAGCATCGCGAGCGCGGTGAACACCCAGCACAGGGCGAAGGCGAACACCATGACCAGGCCCATCGCCGCGATCACGTTGAGCGGGTTGGTGTGCATCCGGAAGCCGAGGATCGTGCCGAGAACCAGCATGATCACGCCGGAGGTCAGGTAGCGCACCAGGTCGGCCATGATCGCGCCGACGAGCGGTGCCGACCGGGAGATCGGGAGGCTGCGGAACCGGTCGAAGATGCCGGTGTGCAGGTCCTCCGCGAGCCCGACGCCGGTGCCCGCGGACGCGAACACCACGGTCTGCACCAGCACGCCGGGCAGCGCGAACTGCAGGTACTCGGTGGTGTTGCCGGCGATCGCGCCGCCGAAGACGTAGACGAACAGCAGCAGGAAGATGACCGGCTGCAGCGTCACGTCGATCAGGGCTTCGGGCGAGTGGATCGTCTTGACGACGCCACGCCACGCGAGCGTGAGGCCGTGGCGGATCGTGGACGGCCCGTGTCTGCTGCGTTCGATGTCGGGTATCGGCATGGGCGGGCGGGGCGTCGTTCCGGGTGCGACAGCAGTGGTGGTCATGCCGCCACCTCCTCGTCGGTCGTGGCCTGCTTCTCGGCGTCCTCCGCCGTGCGGCCGGTCAGGGTCATGAAGACGTCGTCGAGGCTCGGCAAGCGCAGCCCGAGCTCGGCGATGGCGAGCCCGGCCTCGTCGAACCGGCCGCCCGCGACATGCAGCAGGCCCGGTTCGTGCGCGGCGACGGTCAGCTCACCGGACGCGTCGACGACCGGGGCCTCGTCGGTGAGCCCGGCGAGGATCGTCGAGACCGCCGGGATGTCGGTGCGGTGCAACGGGCGCACGTGCAACCGCTGCCCGCCGACGTCGGCCTTGAGCGACGCCGGGGTGCCGCTCGCGATGACCCGACCGGTGTCGATGACGACGAGGTCGTCGGCGAGCTGGTCGGCCTCCTCCAGGTACTGCGTCGTGAGCAGCACGGTGACGCCGTCGGCGGCGAGGGCGCGGACCTGGTCGAGCACCTCGTTGCGGTGCCGCGGGTCGAGCCCGGTGGTGGGTTCGTCGAGGAACAGGACGTCGGGGCGGCCGATGAGGCTGGCCGCCAGGTCGAGCCGGCGGCGCATGCCGCCGGAGTAGGTGCGGACGCGGCGCGTGGCGGCGTCGGCCAGCCCGAAGCGCTCGATGAGCTCCGCGGCCCGCACGCGGGCGGCGCGGCGCGGCATGTCGAGCAGCCGGGCGATGAGCATCAGGTTGTCGGTGCCGGAGAGGGCCTCGTCGACGGCCGCGTACTGGCCGGTGAGGCCGATGCGGGCGCGGACGGCCGCGGGTTCGGCGACGACGTCGTGCCCGAGGATCGTGGCCCGGCCGGCGTCGGGGCGCAGCAGGGTGGCGAGGACGCGGACGGTCGTGGTCTTGCCCGAACCGTTGGGGCCGAGCAGGCCCAGCACCGTGCCGCGCCGGGCGGTCAGGTCGACCCCGGCGAGGGCCTTCGTAGTGCCGAAGGACTTCTCGAGCCCCTCGACGTGAATGACGGTGTCCATGGGGAGGACTCTGATCCCCACCGCTGACGCCGCGCTGACACGACGCTGACACCACTTCAGCCGACCGCTGACGTCACGGTGACACCACACCAGCCTGTGAGCGGCGATAGTCGCTATAGCGACTATCGCCACTCACAGGGCTACGACTCGGCGAGCTCCGCGGCGGCCAGCCACTCCAGCTCGACGGCCTCACGTTCCGCGGTGACGGCCTTGAGCTGCGCGCCGAGCTCCATCAGTTTCGCGGGGTCGGTGGCCGCGGCCGCGAGGGCGTCGTGGAGCTGGGACTCCTTGGCCGACAACGACTCCATCTTCCGCTCCAGCCGCGAGGCCTCCTTGCGGGCGGCGCGCTGGTCGGCGGCGGACACCGCCGGAGCGGCCTTCGCCGCACCGGAGCCGGTCATCGCGATCGCGGCGACGGCGTCGCCCGACGCAGCCCGACGCTGCAGGTACTCCTCGATCCCGCCGGGCAGGTGCGTGATGCGGCCGTCGCCGAACAGGGCGACGACGGTGTCGCACACCCGCTCCACCAGGTAGCGGTCGTGACTGACGACGATCAGCGTGCCCGGCCAGCCGTCGAGCAGGTCCTCGAGGTTGGACAGGGTGTCGACGTCGAGGTCGTTGGTGGGTTCGTCGAGCAGCAGGACGTTGGGCTCGGCCATGAGCAGCCGCGTCAGCTGCAACCGGCGCCGCTCACCACCGGACAGCTGCCCGACGGGCGTCCACTGCCGCGCGGCGGGGAAACCGAGCCGTTCCAGCACCGACGACGCCGACAGCTCCAGCTTCCCGAGCCGCACGAACTTGGCGACGTCCTCCGTCGCCTCGAGCACCCGCATCTCGCGGGGCAGGTCGACGATCTCCTGGGTGAGCTCCGCCAGCTGGACGGTGGTGCCCTGGACCCGCTTGCCGCCGTCGAGCGGGCGTTCACCGGTGAGGGAGCGCAGCAGCGTCGTCTTGCCGGAGCCGTTGACGCCGACGATCCCGATCCGATCGCCCGGCCCGAGCCGCCAGGTGACGTCGTCGAGCAGCGTGCGGTCGCCGATCCGCACGGTGGCGTCCTCCAGCTCGAGGACGGTGCGGCCCAGGCGGTTCGTCGCGAAGCCGAGCAGTTCGACGGAGTTACGCGGCGGCGGCACGTCGGCGATCAGGGCCTCGGCGGCCTCGATGCGGAACCGCGGCTTCGACGTCCGCGCCGGGGCGCCACGGCGCAGCCACGCCAGTTCCTTGCGCGCCATGTTCTGCCGCCGGGCCTCGGCCGCGTCGGCCTGCCGGGTGCGTTCGGCGCGGGCGTAGACCCAGTCCGCGTAGCCGCCGAGGTAGCTCTCGACGTTGCCGTTCGCGACCTCCCACGTCCGGGTGCACACGGCGTCGAGGAACCAGCGGTCGTGCGTCACGACGACGACGCCGCAGCGCCGCCCGATGAGGTGCCGGGCCAGCCAGCCGACGCCCTCGACGTCGAGATGGTTGGTCGGCTCGTCGAGGACGACGAGGTCGGGCTCGCCGATGAGCGTGGCCGCGAGCCCGACGCGGCGCTTCTCGCCGCCGGACAGCCCGTCGACGGTGCGGTCGAGGTCGGTGACGCCGAGCCCGGTGAGGACGTCGCGCACCCGCGGGTCGGACGCCCACTCGTGCTCGGCGCCGTAGTCGGCGAGCACGACGTCGCGAATCCTCGCGCCCGCGGGCAGCGGATCGCCCTGCGCCAGGTGGGACAGCTTGAGCCCGCCGACGCGGCTGATCCGCCCCGACTGCGGCTGCCGGCGCCCGGCGAGGATGTCGAGCAGCGTGGTCTTGCCGCCGCCGTTGAGGCCGACGACGCCGATCCGCTCGCCGCGCTCCACGCCCAGCGACACGGAGTTCAGCAGGACGCGCGAGGCGTCGCCGGGGACGTGGGCGGTGACGGACTCGAGGTTGACCAGGTTCTGCCGAACCGGGGGCATCAGGCACGCACTTTCGGCCAGGAGCCGGTCGGGGGGCCCGACGGCGGCTCGTTCTCGTCGACGATCCGGGCCCCGGGGACGGGCCCGTGGGCGACACGGACGGTCCGGCACACCCCCGCACCGGCCAGCTCGGCGGCGACCTCCACCGCGGAGTCGGCGCTGTCGCACAGGAACGCGCAGGTGGGCCCCGACCCGGACACCAGCCCCGCCAGCGCGCCCGCGGAGACGCCGGCGCGCAAGGTGCGGCGCAGATCGGGGGCGAGGCTCACGGCGGCGGCCTGCAGGTCGTTGCCCAGCGACAACGCGAGCTGGCGGGGGTCGCCCCCGGCGAGCGCTTCCAGGACGGGCTCGACGGCGCGGACCGGGGACTCGGTCTCCGACGCGGCGCGCAGCCGGTCCAGCTCGGCGAACACCGTCGGCGTGGACAGGCCCTGCCGTGCGAGCGCGATCACCCAGTGCTGCGGGTGCCGCGACAGGACCGGCACGATGCGCTCCCCCCGCCCGGTGCCGACGGCCGTCCCGCCGTGCAGCGCGAACGTGACGTCGCTGCCCAGCTCGGCGGCCATGACGGCCAGCTCCTCGCGGGTGAGGTCCAGCTTCCACAGCCCGGCGAGTGCGACGAGGGTGCCGGCGGCGTCGGCGCTGCCGCCCGCCATACCGCCCGCGACAGGGATGCCCTTGCGCAGCACGACCTTCACGTCGGTGTCGTGGTCCGCATGCCGGCCCAGCAGCTCGACGGCCTTCCACGCGAGGTTGGTGGCGTCGGTGGGGACCTCGGCCGCGGTGTCACCGGTGACCTCGACGCCCGGGACATCCGACGTCGCGACCGTGACCTCGTCGAACAGGCTCACGGCGTGGAACACGGTGACCAGCTCGTGGTAGCCGTCGTCGCGCACGTCGCCGACGGCGAGATGCAGGTTGATCTTCCCGGGGACACGCACGGTGACCGGGACGGGGACGGCGGCGAGCACCTGACAACACTACGTGCCCGAGCGCGCGACCGTCCGTGGACGCCGGGTGCGGCACGCGCCGGGCTCGCGTGCGACACGCGCGGACCGGCGCGCCCCACCGGGGTTCAGGCGGGCGCCGGCGCCGGGTCGGGCTCGGCCGCCGCGGCCCGCCGCGCCGCCAGGTGCCGCGGCATCGCGAACGACGCGACCGCGACCAACCCGATCAGCAGCACCGCCGCCGGCAGGTACAGCGACTGCCCCATCGCGGTGGCGAAGCCCTCGTGCAACGCGGGCGGCAGCGCCGCGACACCCGCCTCGGCGCTGCCCCCACCTGCGCCACCGGCGGCAGCGGGCAGGTTGGCCGCGATGCGGGAGGCCATCAACGTCGCGATCGCCGCGGAGCCGAGCACCGCGCCGACCTGCCGCGTCGTGTTGTAGATGCCCGCGCCGCTGCCCGCGTTCGACATCGGGAGGTTGCGGGTCGCCGTCGTGGCGATCGGCGCCCAGATGAACCCGTTGGCGACGCCGAGCAGGGCGATCGGCAGCAGCAGCTCCCACACCGGCAGCCCCGGCCGCAGGATCGCACCCGCCCAGAACAGCGACGCGGCGAAGCACACCATCCCGAAGCCCGCGAGCCAGCGCGGGTGCACCTGGTCGGTCTTGCGGCCCACCCACAGGGCGAGCACCCCGGAGATCACGGCCATCGGCACCAGCAGCAGCGCCGACCGCGTCGGCGACAGACCCATCACGCCCTGCGCGTAGAACATCAGCGGGAACGCCATCGCGGTGATCGCGAAACCGACCGTCGTGATCGCGACGTTGGCCAGGCTGAAGTTGCGGTCGCGGAACAGCGCGAGCGTCACCAGCGGCTCGCTCCTGGTGCGCGCCTGCCACCACAGGAACACCCCCATGACGACGACGCCCGCGATGATCAGCGACCACACCGAGACGGGACCCGCGATCGTGCCCCAGTCGTAGGCCTGGCCCTCCTGCAGCCCGAAGACCAGCAGGAACATGCCGATCGCGCTGAGCACGACGCCGACGATGTCGAACTTGTGGACGTGCGTCTCCAGCGCAGGGACCAGCCGCACCGCGAACACGAACGCGATGACGCCGACGGGCACGTTGATGAAGAAGATCCACTCCCAGCCCAGGCCGTCGACCAGGACACCGCCCAGGATCGGGCCCACCAGCGTCGCGACGCCGGCGACCGCACCCCACAGGCTCATCGCCCGGCCCCGGGTCTCGGCCTGGAACGTCCGGGTGATGACCGCCATCGTCTGCGGCGTCATCAGCGAGGCGCCGATGCCCTGCACCACCCGGGCCGCGACCAGCATGCCGATCGAGCCCGTGAGCCCGCACCACAGCGACGCCAGCGTGAAGATCGTGAGGCCGACCAGGTAGACCCGGCCCGGTCCGAACCGGTCACCGAGGCGGCCCGTGATCAACAGCGGTACCGCGTAGGCCAGCAGGTACGCGCTCGTGACCCAGACGACCGCGTCCACGTCGGCGCCCAGGTCGGACATGATCGCCGGCGTCGCGACGGACACGATCGTCGAGTCCACCAGGATCATGAAGAACCCGATGACCATCGCCCACAGGGCCGGCCACGGGCTTGCGGGGAGCGGCTTCCCCGCGGTCACAGCCGATCCTCCGACGGCCACGTCAGCTCCTTCGTCTCGAGCCGCTCCACCAGCCGGGTCAACCAGCCGATCTCGGCTCGCGCCATCTCGATGAGGTACAGGGAATCCAGCAGGTGCGCCTCGTGCGTGCGGCTCGTCGCCGCCGCGATCAGGGGCGCCGCCGTGTCGACGTCGGTCTGCAGCGCGTCGATCCGCGTCCGCAGCAGCGCGATCGCCTCGGCGCGCGGCAGGTTGTGGGCCTCGCCGAGCGCCACGGGGAAGCGCGGATACTCGTTGACGGGGGCGCCGAGGTTCTCGGCAATCCACGACCGCAGCGCCTCGCGGCCGGCGGCGGTGACCCGGTAGGTGGTGCGCTCGGGGCGCCCGCCCTCACGGTCGGTGCCGACGGCCTCGACCAGCGACGCGTCGGCCAGCCGGGCCACCGTGTGGTACAGCGATCCGGGCCGGACCTTGACGATCCGGTCCTCGTGACGGTCGAGCATCAGCCGGTACATCTCGTAGGGGTGCATCGGCTTCTCGCACAGCAGGGCGAGCACGGAGGTGCCGAGCGGCGTCATCGTCATCGCTCCCACTCCGTTCCGATCGTTCCAGCCGAACTATTCCGTGTGGAATATAGGTCGGATCCCGTTCCGCGTCACCCGACGGTGGCACACGACACCGACAGTTCACGGACGGTTCTCCGCAGCTCACGGGCATTGCGGACCAACCGGACACGCTCGAGGGCCCGCCTACGGTGACGACGATTGAGCACTCCAGGAATCGACAGGCTCCGGCCTGCGTCGACCCCACCCCGGCGCGCAACCTGACTGTCGTCCGGCGCCGAAACTCCGACCGTGAGGTTGCGCCCGACCGATGGCGCGCAACGTGCCGGCTGTCCGCTGGCGCGAACACGACCGTGAGGTTGCGCGAAGTCAGGTGGGGCGGGCGGCGGCGACGCGGGCGAAGTCGGCGACCCCCAGGCGCTCGGCCCGGGTCAGCGGGTCGATCCCCGCGGCTCGCAACGCCTCCTCCGCCGCCGCGGGCGAGCCCGCCCAGCCCGCCAACGCCGACCGCAACGCCTTGCGCCGCTGCGCGAACGCGGCGTCGATCACCGTGAAGACCTCGGCTCGCGCAACAGCGGACGCCGGCGCCGGGCGGCACGTGAACGACAGCAGCCCGGAGTCGACGTTGGGCACCGGCCAGAACACCGCGCGCGGCACGGGGCCGGCGCGGCGGGCGTCGGCGAACCACGCCAGCTTCGCGCTGGGCACCCCGTAGGTCTTGGACCCGGGCTTGGCGGCGAGCCGGTCGGCCACCTCGGCCTGCACCATGACCAGCCCGCGACGGATTCCCGGCAGCTCGGCGAGCAGGTGCAGCAGCACCGGGACGCCGACGTTGTAGGGCAGGTTCGCGACGATGGCCGTCGGCTGCGGGCCGGGCAGGTCGGCGGCGTGGACGCGCATGGCGTCGGCGGGTGTGACGCTCAGCCGGTCGGCCAGCGCGGGCGCGAACTGCGCGACCGTCGCAGGAAGCCGCTGCGCCAGAACCGGATCGATCTCCACGGCGTGCACCGCCGCCACCGCGGGCAGCAGCGCGAGCGTGAGTGACCCGAGCCCGGGGCCGACCTCGACGACCACGTCGTCCGGGGTCAGCTCCGCCGACTTCACGATGCGCCGCACAGTGTTCGGGTCGTGCACGAAGTTCTGGCCGAGCCTTTTCGTCGGCCGGATCCCGAGGTCCTCGGCGAGGCCGCGGACCTCGGCAGGGCCCAGCAGCCTCGCGTCGTTCACCCGCAGATCATGCCCGGGAAGGATCGGCCGGGACTCACAGACCCAGCTTGCGCGAGCAGGCGGGCCACGCACCGTAGCCGCCGCGCGCGTCACGCATCTTGGTGGCGACGGCGATCTGCTGCTCCCGGGTGGCCTGGTGCGGCAGCGGCGCGTACTGGGTGCCGCCGTAGGCCGCCCAGGTGCGGGCGTCGAACTGGAGGCCGCCGTAGTAGCCGTTGCCGGTGTTGATGGCCCAGTTGCCGCCGGACTCGCACTTGGCCAGCGAGTCCCACGCGCCACCGCCGGCGACGGCCGGGGCGGCGGGGATGTCCTTGTTGGTGCCGACCTTCACGATCTTCGGCTTCGGCGGCACCGTCGACCCGGCGCTGACCTGCTCGCGCCGGACCTCCTTGCCGTTCTCCGTGAAGACGCGCATGACCGACGACTGCTCGCCCGCCTTGCCCGGGTCGACGACGACCTTCTTGCCCTGCGCCATCGTCGGGTCCTCGACGGTCTGCTCGGGCGGGGGGATCTTGCGGGTGACGACGATGTCGTTGACCGCGTTGCGGACGACGCGGATCTCCATGCCGTCGGTCAGCGGGGCGTCGAGGCCCGGAGCGGCGACGTCGTCGGACCCGAGTTGGACGCCCCGCTCGGCGAGCAGGCCGCCCACGGTGCCGGCCATCGTCGTGACCTGTGTGGGGGTTCCGGCACCGTCGACCAGCGACACCGTCCGCTGCACGTTGACGATCAGCGACATCCCGGACAGCGGGATCTCCGAGTCGGGCGACACCGACATCTGGATGGGCTGCGCGTCGAGACCCATGCCGGCGAGTGCCTCGGACACGACGTCGGAGGTGGTCCACACCTGGCGACGCTCGCTGCCCTCGATGAGGGTGATCTGCCGGGCCCGGTCGACGACGATCTCGTCGCCGCTGGACACCTCGCTGCCGAGGCCGGGGGCGACCCGGTCCTGCGGGTTGGTGGCGATGCCGGCGGCCTCGAGGGCGCCCGCGACGTCGCCGGAGAAGGTGTGGACGACCTGCGACTTGCCGTCGACGGTGACCGTGACGGTCTTGTCCATGGCGAGCGCGGTGCCGCTGCCGGCGGTGAGGGTGACCAGCGCGGCGAGCGCGGTGGCGCGGACGACCGTGCGGTTGCGGCCGCGGGTGGCCTCGTCGAGCCCGGCGGCGTCGGCCTCGGTGAGCCCGGCGGGCGCGGTGGACCGGCGCGCGGCGCGGGTGCGGGGCGCCGGGTCGGTGGGCGTCTCGACCTCGGCGGCGGACTCGTCGACGGCGGGCGGGCCGGCCTCGGGGGCCTCGGGTACGGCCGGCGCGGCGGCGGACCGGGCGTCCTGCACATCGGTGTCGGCCACCGGCTCGTGCGTGACGGTGTCGGCGACCCGGCCCGCCGGCGGCAGCCCGGCGAGGGCGGACAGCCCGTCGACGGTAGGCGGGTCGACGAGGCGGTTGCGGCCGGTGAGCGGTTCGACGGCCGGGCTCGGCCGGACCGCGGGGCTCGGCTGGATCACCGGGAGGCGGTCGGTGCGCGCCGGGGCGTCGACCGGGCCCGCCTGGGCCGGGACGGCGAACCAGTCGGTGCGGTAGGCGGCGTGGGCGTCGTCGAGGGCCGTGTACGTGGGCCCCTCGGAGCCGACGACGGGGAACCAGCGCGTCGCGGGCTCGTCGGGGTCGTACGAGGGCTCGTCGACGGCGGCCGGGTGGGCGTGCGAGTCGGCGGCGGGGCGCTGGTCGGCCCAGAACGACTCGATGTCGTCGTGGTCGTCGTGGTCGTCGAGGACGCCGGAGCCGTCCGGCTCGTCGTCGAGGTAGCCCAGGTAGGGCTCGCGGCGTGGCTCGGCGAACCAGCCACCGGTGGCCGGGGCGTCGGTCGCGGTCAGGCGCGCCAGCAGCGCGTCGGCGCGTGCGCGGGGATCGAGTTCCTCGTCGAGGGGGCTGCCCGGGGCGGGGAAGTCGTCGGAGGCGTACCCGTGACGCGCACGGGCGGCACGCCGTTGCAGATGCGAGGAGACGTCGACCACTGCAATCCAGACCTCGACGGACCGGGCAGGGGCTGCTGCGGTCACGGTGGCCCGAAGGCAGTAGGTCAGGGGAGCGCCCCGAGCCACCGTTGCCGCGTGTGCTGGGGAGCGTTACCCCATCCCGGCGATCACGGAACCGTAACGGGCACAGGTGATCCACTTCCTGCCACGACACGCTGTGAGCGCCGAACGGCCTCCCGGCTACGCCGAGCGACGGCCGTCCGCGCCGAGAGCGAGGTCCGGCACGATCGGCGGCAGTTCGGCGAGCCGGAAGACCCGTTCGGCGTTTCGCCCGGCGACGCTCGCGAGCCGCTCGTCGGACACACCTCGAACGGCGGCCAACCCACGCACCGTCCACGGCAGGCAGTACGGCTCGTTCGCGCGACCGCGATGCGGGTGCGGGGTCAGGAACGGGGCGTCGGTCTCGACGAGGAGCTGGTCCTCGGGCACGAGCGCGGCGGCCTCACGGAGGTCGTGCGAGTTCTTGAACGTCACCGGCCCGGCGAACGACAGCACGTATCCCGCGTCGGTGCACTCGCGCGCCATCGCGGCGTCGCCGGAGAAGCAGTGGAACACCACGGTCTCGGGCGCCCCTTCCGAACGCAGGACGCGCAGGACGTCGGCGTGCGCGTCGCGGTCGTGGATCATCAACGGCTTGCCGAGTCGTTTGGCCAGGTCGACGTGGCGTCGGAACCAGGTCTCCTGCGCGTCGGGCGGCGAGTGGTCCCAGTAGAAGTCGAGGCCCGTCTCCCCCACGGCGACGACGCGCGGGTCGGCGGCGAGGCGCTCGATCTCGGCGAAGTCGTCCTCGGAGACGGCGGCCGTGCGCGTCGGGTGCAACGCGACCGCCGCCGCCACCCGGGAGTCCGAGTTCGCAGCGGCGACGGCCCAGCGTGCGGCGTCGAGGTCGTCGGCGATCGTGACGACCCGCGTGACCCCGACGGCCGCTGCCCGATCAAGGGCCGCAGCGACGTCTGACGCCGTGACGCAGCCGCACGCGTCGAGATGGGTGTGGGCGTCGACGGTCGGCGCCGGCAACGGCTCCGGCGGCTCGGGCCGGGGCCGCCGTCCGTACGGGCCGCTCACGCGGCTCGTGAGTGGCAATAGTCGCCATAGCGACTATTGGCACTCACAGGCGCTCGATCGGGGCCCACGACGGCCCGTCCTCGCCCAGCCCCGGGTCGAGCTTCGCGAAGATCGGCGTCGGCTTGGCCAGCGGCCGGCCGGCCTCGATCGGCGTCGACTCCCAGCGCGCGGACTGCGTCTCGTAGTCGCCGGTCAGGACCTTGTAGGCCGGGCCGTCGCCCAGGTCGTCGACGTCGCGGATCTCCGGCTGCGCCGCCCACACCCCGGTGCCGCCGAGGGCCTCGTGGACCTGCTGCGCGGCGTGGGGCAGGAACGGCGTCAGCAGCGTGTTGGCGTCCTGCACGACCTGCAGCGCGGTGTGCAGGATCGTGTCCCGGCGCTCCGGGTCGTCCTTGCGCTTCCACGGCTCCTGGTCGGACAGGTACCGGTTCGCCGCGGTGACGACGCGCATCGCCTCCCCCGCGGCCTGCTTGAACCGGTTGCGCGCGAGCAGCCCGCCGACGGTGTCGAACCCGGCCCGGGAGACGGCGAGCAGCTCGGCGTCGGCCGCCTCCGGGGCCAGCGGCTTCGGGATGGCGCCGACGTTCTTGTGGGCCATCGAGATCGAGCGGTTGACGAGGTTGCCCCACTCGTTGGCCAGCTCGAAGTTGGTGCGGCGGACGAACTCGTCCCAGGTGAAGTCGGTGTCCTGGTTCTCCGGGCCCGCGACGGCGATGAAGTAGCGCAGCGCGTCGGGGCCGAACTCGCGCAGGAAGTCGCCGACGTAGATCACCCGGCCGCGGCTCGTCGAGAACTTGGAGCCGGACATCGTCAGGTACTCCGACGACACGATCTCGCTCGGCAGGTTCAACGTCCCGAACGCGCCGGGCTCGCCACCGCGGTCGCCCGCACCGTTCTGGCCCAGCAGCAGCGCCGGCCAGATCACGGAGTGGAAGACGATGTTGTCCTTGCCCATGAAGTAGTAGCCCTCGGCCGAGGGGTCGGTCCACCACTGCTTCCAGGCGTCCGCGTCGGGCCCGCGCCGGGCCCACTCGACCGACGCCGACAGGTAGCCGATGACGGCGTCGAACCAGACGTAGAGGCGCTTCATCGGCAGGTCGCGCCAGCCGTCGAGCGGGATCGGGACGCCCCAGTCGAGGTCGCGGGTGATCGCGCGCGGCTTGAGGTCCTCGACGAGGTTGGCCGAGAACTTGAGGACGTTGGGCCGCCAGTCGGTGCGGGTCGACAGCCACGAGCCCAGCGACTCGGCGAACGCCGGCAGGTCGAGGAAGAAATGCTCGGTCTCGACGAACTGCGGGACCTCGCCGTTGATCTTCGACCGCGGGTTGATCAGGTCGGCCGGGTCGAGCTGGTTGCCGCAGTTGTCGCACTGGTCGCCGCGGGCGCCGTCGTAGCCGCAGATGGGGCAGGTGCCCTCGACGTAGCGGTCGGGCAGCGTGCGGCCCGTCGACGGGCTGATCGCGCCCATCGCCGTCTTCGACACGACGTAGCCGTTCTTGTGCAGCGCCAGGAACAGGTTCTGCACGACCTCGTAGTGGTTCGACGTCGTCGTCCGCGTGAAGAGGTCGTACGACAGCCCGAGGCCCTGCAGGTCCCGGGTGATGACCTCGTTGTACTTGTCGGCGAGCTGACGCGGGGTGAGCCCCTCGGCGTCGGCCTGCACCTGGATCGGGGTCCCGTGCTCGTCGGTGCCGGACACCATGAGCACCTGGTCGCCGACCATCCGCCGGTAGCGGGAGAAGACGTCGGAGGGCACACCGAAACCGGAGACGTGGCCGATGTGCCGCGGGCCGTTGGCATAGGGCCACGCAACGGCGGTCAGCACGCGGGAGCTCATGTGGCCAGCGTATTCCCCGTCACGACGGAGGTTGCGGGGCCGTCGTCAGTAAGTGTTTACTTGCGCCATGACCCGCCGGGACGAGATCGTCGACGCCGCCCTCCGGCTCTTCGCCGAGCGCGGCTACGCGGCGACGACGATCGTCGCGATCGAGGAAGCGGCCGGCTTCACCCCCGGCGCGGGCGGCCTCTACCGGCACGTCCGGTCCAAGCGCGAACTGCTCGACCTCGCCCTCGAACGGACCCTCACGACGCGGCGCGCCGCCCAGACGGACCCGGCACTCTCGGAAGGCGACCTGCGCACCGCCGTCACCGCCGCCGCCCACGGCGCGCTCGCGACCTTCGACGCCGACCGCGACCTCTACCGCCTGCTGCTGCGCGGCGGCGACCTGCCGATCGACCTCGACGACACCTACGACCGCCTGTTCCAGCCCGGGTTCGACGAGGTCGCGGCCTGGCTCGCGCACCTCGCGGGCGACCGCCCCGGACTCGACGCCGCCGCGGTCGCGTCCGTCGCGCTCTCGTCGCTCTGCTACGTCGTGGTCAGCGAGCTCGCCTACGGCCGCCCACCGGGTGGTGTCGACCGCGAGCGGTTCGTCGCCGCCTGGGTCGACGGCCTCGTCCGACAACTGGAGGAACCGTGATCGTCACCGGCGGCACCATCCGCACCATGGATCCGGCGGCGCCCCGCGCCGAGGCCGTCGGGGTGCGTGACGGGGTGATCGCGGCCGTCGGCACCCTCGCGGCGGTGAGCGCCGCGGTCGGCGGACCGGTCCACGACATCGGTGGCGACACGCTGCTGCCCGGGTTCGTCGACCCGCACCACCACCTCTACCTCGTCGCCTCCGACGTGCACACCCGCGCCCTCGACGTCGCGCTGCGCGATCTCGGCGCCCTCCTCGACCGCATCTCGGCGTTGCGCGGCACCGGGTCCGGTTGGCTGCGGCTGCACGGCGTGCGCCCGCTCCAGCTCACCGAGGGCCGCCTCCCGACCGCCGCGGAGCTCGACGCCGTGTGCCCCGACCGGCCCCTGCACGTGATGTCGATCAGCTACCACGAGTCCACGGTCAACTCCGCGGGCCTCGCGGCGCTGGGCATCGGCGCCGGCACCCCCGACCCCCCGGGCGGCGTCATCGAGCGGGACCGGCGCGGGAGGCCGACGGGTGTGCTCGTCGAGCAGGCCTCGTTCGCGGCGGAGTCGGCGACCCGGCGCGCCACCGACGACCCGGACGGCTGGGTGCGGCGCGCCGTCGAGCACTCCCATGAGCTCGCCCGCCACGGCGTGACCCGCATCGGCGACATGGCCGTCCCGCCCGCGGGCGCAACCCGGTACGCCACGGCGGCACCCGACCTGGCGGTCGTCGCTCACCGCTGGCACGTCGGCACCGCCGAGATCGGCGACCCCGCCGTCCCGGCCCTGGCCGCCGACGGGCACCCGCGGGCGCCGCTGGGCGGGTTCAAGATCCTCGCCGACGGCGGGGAACGCTGCGACCTGTGCCTCGATCGTCGCCAGCTGTGGCGGTCGACGGCGTCGCTCCCCGCAGCGGTCGCCCGGCACGGCCGCCGCGCCCTGGCACTCGCCCGCCGCGGCGGCACCCCGGCGCGGCGCGCGGACGGCCGGTGGCACAACGGGACCCGCGTCCTCGACGCCGACGGGCTGCGCCGCGCAGTCCACGCGTCGGTCGCCGCCGGCCTCTCCCCCGCCGTGCACGCCGTCGGCAACGGCGCCGTCGCCGATCTGCTCGACGCGACGCGCGGCGTCGACGAGGTACTGCGCGTCGAGCACGCGATGGTGTGCGACGCCGCGCTCGCCCGCCGGATCGGAGACGCCGGACTGCAGGTCGTCGCACAGCCGTCGTTCCTGCACGACCTCGGCGACGAACTGACCGTGCTCCCGTTGCCCGACCCGTTGCGACTCGTTCCGCTGCGGACCCTGCGTGCGGCCGGTGTCCACGTCGCGCTCAGCACCGACTACCCGGCGGGCACCATGTCGCCGCTGGTCGGGATCGGTGCAGCGGTCACCCGGCGGACACGCAGCGGGCAGGTCGTGCACGCCGACGAGGCGCTGACCGTCGAGGAGGCCGTCGCCGCCTGGACCCGCGACGCCGCCGCCGTCCTGCGGTCCGACGCCGGGATCCTGCGGGTCGGAGCGCCCGCCGATCTGGTCGCCCTCGGCGCCGACCCGTGGACGGCCGACCCCGACCACATCGCCTCGATCGAGGTCACCGGGACGTGGTCGGCCGGTGGCCGCACCTTCACCGCCCCCACCCGCGCGGTCCGCCCGCCCTGCACCTGACATCGAGGGGACTACCCGTCGCGACCGCGGGGGCCCCGACATACGGTGTCAGCGTGAACGTCGAGGTGACCCCCCTGCCGGGAATCGGTGTCCGCAAGGACTTCGCCATCCGGGCCGGTAGACGCATCGGCGTCGTCACCCACCGGGACGGCAAGATCGAACTGATCGTCTCCAAGTCCGACGACCCCGACGCCGCCCTCGCCTCCCTGCCGCTCACGGTGGAGGAGGCCAGCGCACTCGCCAACCTCCTCGGCGCCCCGCAGCTCGTCGCGCAGCTCACCGAGGAACACCGCGACATGCCCGGCATCCACACCCGGCAGCTCCCGATCAACGCCGGCTGTCCCTTCGACGGCCGCACCCTCGGCGACACCGCCCTGCGCACCCGCACCGGCGTCTCCGTCGTCGCCGTCATGCGCGCCGGCCAGATCCACGCCTCCCCCACGCCCGACTTCACCCTCACCGCGGGCGACCTGCTCGTGACCGTCGGAACCTCCGAAGGACTGGAGAACGCCGTCAAGATCCTCAAGCGGGGCTGATGAACCACACCGCACTCGAACTACTCGAGCTCGGTGCGATCTTCTTCGGGTTGGGCCTGCTGGGCCGTCTCGCGAACCGCATCGGCCTCTCCCCGATCCCGCTCTACCTGCTCGGCGGCCTGGCCTTCGGCTCCGGCGGCCTCGTTCCCCTCGGCGACATCGGTGACTTCACCGCGCTCGCCAGCGAGGTCGGCGTCGTCCTGCTGCTCCTGCTGCTCGGGCTGGAGTACTCCGCCTCCGAGCTCCTCACCGGGCTGCGCCGGTCCTGGACCGCCGGCCTGCTCGACATCATCCTCAACGCCGCCCCCGGCGCCGCCGTCGCGCTGATCCTCGGCTGGGGACCTGTCGGCGCCACCGTCATGGCCGGCGTGACCTACATCAGCTCGTCGGGGATCGTCGCCAAGGTCCTCGGCGACCTCGGGCGCCTCGGTAACCGCGAGACCCCCGTCGTCCTCTCCATCCTGGTGTTCGAGGACCTCGTCATGGCCCTCTACCTGCCGACGCTCACCGCGTTCCTCGCCGGAGTGAGCTTCTACGGCGGGCTGAGCGCCGTCGGGATCTCGCTCGCCGTGATCACCGTCGTGCTCGTCATCGCGCTGCGGTTCGGACGCTTCGTCTCCGCCCTCGTCGACAGCCCCGACCGCGAGGTCTTCCTGCTCAAGGTGCTCGGCGCCGCCCTGCTCGTCGCCGGGTTCGCGTCCGCGATGCAGGTCTCCGCCGCGGTCGGCGCCTTCCTGCTGGGCATCGCGATCTCCGGCTCCACCGCCGAGAACGCCACCAAGCTGCTCGAGCCCCTGCGCGACCTGTTCGCCGCCGTGTTCTTCGTCGTGTTCGGGCTCAACACCGATCCCCGTTCCATCCCCCCGGTGCTCGCGTTCGCGGTCGGTCTCGCCGTGGTGACGACCCTGACCAAGGTCGGGACGGGCTGGTGGGCCGCGCGGCGCCAGGGCATCGGGAAGCTGGGCCGTGCCCGCGCCGGTGCCGCCCTCGTCGCACGCGGGGAGTTCTCGATCGTCATCGCCGGCCTCGCCGTCAGCTACACCGCCGTCCCCGCGGACCTCGCCGCCCTCGCGACCGCCTACGTGCTGATCATGGCCGTCCTCGGCCCGATCGTCGCCCGCTACGTGGAACCGGTCGCCCGCAAACTCGTCCGCACCCCCGCCGCCCCCGCCACCTGACCCACCGCCGGCGGAGCCCTTGCGGGACAGCCTCCCGCCGAGTTCGACACGAGACTTGTTTCGATCATGATCGGACCAGGCTCGTGTCGAACTCGGCGAGGAGCTGTGCAGCGGAGTGCGAACGGTGACGCGCAATCCGCCTCGCGGGCACGACAAGGTCGCAACGATCGCGCCATGATCGATCAACCCTTCCGCGGCAGCGACGCCGTCCACGCCGGGCTGCTGAGCAAGAACCACCTTCTCGGCCCGCGGTTCGTTCGGGTGTTCCCGGACGTGTACGTCCCGGCAGGCCTCCCGCTCGACCTCGACGTCCGCTCCCGCGCGGCATACCTGCTCGTCGGGTGTCGGGGCGGCCTGCTGGCGGGCTGGTCAGCGGTGAGGCTCCTCGGGGCGGAAGGGGCGCCGTTGGACGCGCCGGCCGAGGTCCTCGTCGACCATGACCTCCGCCGCCACGCCGGCCTCGCGGTCCGGCGCGGCTCGGCGACCGGTGACGATGTGTACGAGGTCGAAGGCTGCCGGGTCACGTCGCCGCTGCGGACGGCCTGGGACCTCGGGCGCCGACGAGGCGTCGAGAACGCGGTCGTGGCTCTCGACGCGTTGACCCGAGCACACGGCATCGACCCCGTGGAGCTGCTGAAACGTCGCGAGGAACAGCCGGGCGCGCGGGGTTGCCGGCAGCTCGACCGGGTGGTCGAGCTGGCCGACGGGCGGGCCGAGTCACCGATGGAGTCGCGGCTGCGGGTGCTGTTGGTCCGCAGCGGGCTACCGATGCCGCAGGTGCAGTACGTGTTGCGCGACGAGGACGGCGTCGTCGTCGCCCGGTTCGATCTCGCCTACCCCGACGCCCGGCTCGCGATCGAGTACGACGGCCGTGAGCACCACTTCAGCGTGCTGTCGGCCGACGACCGGGTGCGGGATGCACGAGCGGGTCGTCTCGGATGGCAGACACTGCGGTTCACGCGCGACGACCTCGTCCGGACGCGGCCGCGCACGGTCGCTGTGGTCCGTGAGGTGCTGGCGGAACGTCGCAGCATCCTGCGGCGCGCCGGCCTGCGCCTCCACGACCCCGCCGAGTTCGACGCCTGACTGGTTTGATCATGGTCGGATCCAGTCTCACGTCGAACTCGGCGGTGGGGGTCACGCGTTGCGGGCGGCCAGGGCGGCGTTGTAGAGGTCGCGTTTCGAGGTGCCCGTTGCTGTTGCTACCGCGGCGACCGCGTCCTTCAGACGTTCGCCGGCCTCCACCCGGGACTCCACCTCCGGCAGCAGGCTGTCGATCGACGGGGCCTGCGCCGGGTCGGAGCCCGCGAGGACGACGGTGATCTCGCCGCGGACCTCGCCCGTCGCCCACTCCGCCAGCTCGGCGAGGGTGCCGCGCACGACCTCCTCGTAGCGTTTGGTCAGCTCCCGGCAGACGGCCGCATCGCGGTCGGGGCCGAGGACGTCGACGGCGTCGCGGAGGGTGTCGGCGAGCCGGTGGGGCGACTCGAAGAAGACGACGGCGCGGCGTTCGGCGACGAGCTCGGCGAGCCACCGTTTCCGCTCGCCGGAGCGGCGGGGGGCGAAACCCTCGAAGCAGAACCGTTCGCACGGCAGCCCGGAGAGCACGAGCGCGGTCGTCACGGCGGAGGGGCCGGGCAGGCAGGTGATGGGCAGGTCCTCGGCCGCGGCGGCGGCGACGAGCCGGAATCCTGGGTCGGAGACGGCGGGCATCCCGGCGTCGGTGACGACGAGGACGATCGACCCGCCGCGGACGGCGTCGAGCAGCCCGGGCAGGCGTGCTGCTTCGACGGAGTCGTAGTGGCTGACGACCTTCCCGGTCACGGTGACGCCGAGTGCGGCGACCAGGGAGCGGAGCCTGCGGGTGTCCTCGGCGGCGATGACGTCGGCCTCGGCGAGGGCGTCGCGCAGTCGCACCGAGGCGTCGCGGGCGTCGCCCAGCGGGGTCGCGGCGAGGACGAGTCGGCCCGCCGGGGAGTCGGTGCTCATGTCGGGAGCCTACGATCGGCCCGCGTGGGGGTTCGCGGTGAAGTGGTGGCGCCCGTCGCGGAGGTCGTCGGCACGCCGCCGCCGCTGCGTCCGCCGGAACGGACGGATCCGCGGCGCATGCTGGGTCTCGGCGGTCTCGACGACAGGCTCCGCGGCTGGGTCCTGACGATCGCGGTGGGCCTGCTGGGCGGGGTGCTGCGGTTCGCGGGTCTGCGGTTCCCCACCGACCAGGGCACCCCCGTCTTCGACGAGAAGCACTACGTCCCGCAGGCGTGGCAGATGCTGCGCAACGGTGGTGTCGAGGACAACCCCGGCTACGAGCTGGTGGTGCACCCGCCGCTGGGCAAGCAGCTGATCGCGTTGGGCGAGTGGTTGTTCGGCTACGACGCGATCGGCTGGCGGGTGGCGGCGGCGGCGGCGGGGACGTTGTGCATCGTCCTGGTCGTCCGCGTGACGCGGCGGTTGACGCGGTCGACGATGCTGGGCGCGGTCGCGGGGCTGTTGCTGATCTGCGACGGGTTGTCGCACGTGCAGTCGCGGATCGGGATGCTCGACATCTTCGCGGCGCTGTTCGTGCTGGCCGCGTTCACGACGATGGTGCGTGACCGTGACGACGTCCGGGAGCGGATGGCCGTCGTGATGGCGGAGGGCCGGGTCGACGACACGCTGTACGGGCCGCGGCTGGGGTTCCGCTGGTGGCGTTTCGGTACCGGGGTGTTGCTGGGCCTGGGCTGTGCGGTGAAGTGGTCGGGCATCTACTGGGTCGTCGCGTTCGCGGTGCTGACGGTGCTCTGGGACGTGACGGCGCGGCGGGCGGCGGGGGTGCGCCGCCCGTGGGTGGGCACGATCCGGCGGGACCTGCTGCCGGGGGTGTGGGCGCTGGCCGTGGTGCCGGTGCTGGCGTACCTGTCGGCGTGGTGGGCGTGGTTCGGCAGCGAGACGTCGGTGGACCGGCACGCCGTGGGGATCATGGTGGGGTCGGGCGGGCCGTTCTCGTTCGTGCCGGACGCGTTGCGCTCGCTCTGGTACTACAGCGGCCACGTGCTGGCGTTCCACGAGGGCCTGGACACGCCTGCGGGCAGCCCGCACCCGTGGGAGTCGAAGCCGTGGACGTGGCCGATGGGGCTGCGCCCGATGCTGTACTACTACGCGGGCGGCGATGACGTCGGTACCTGCGGCGGGGCCGACTGTGTGTCGGCGGTGATGCTGGTCGGTACGCCCGCGCTGTGGTGGCCGGCGCCGCTGGTGCTGGGCTGGGCGTTGTGGCGCACGGTGACGCGGTTCGACTGGCGTTACGCGGCCGTGCTGGTGGGCTACGGGGCGGGCTTCCTGCCGTGGTTCCTGAACCTGAACCGGCAGATGTACTTCTTCTACATGGCGCCGGTGGTGCCGTTCCTGGTGATCGCGACGGTGCTGGTGATGGGCGAGCTCCTGGGGCGGGCGCGGGCGCATCCGGAGCGCAGGCAGACGGGTCTGCTGGTGGTGGCGTTGTGGGTGGGGCTGGTCGTCGCGAACTTCGCGTGGTTGTGGCCGATCCTCAACGGGGTGCCGATCACGCAGGCGCAGTGGCAGGCGGAGCTGTGGCTGCCGTCCTGGCGGTGAGTGTCAGTCCTCCGACGGGAGCGTGAACAGCCCGTCGCGTTTGAGGGTGCTGACGACCGGCGACGCCTCGGCCTCGACGACCCGGTCGAGCCACGCGGCCGACGTGAGGAGGTCGTGGAGGGCGTCGACGGTGGCGACGGCGACCTCGGCGACAAGCTGCCGGTCGCCGGTGACGCAGGCGGCGTGGCGCACGGCGGGTTCGCGGGTGAGCGCGGTGGCGACGGCGGCGGTGTCGCGTGGGGCGCAGCGCACGGAGACGACGGCGCGGACGGCGAACCCGAGCAGTGCCGGGTCGACGACGACGCGCAGCCGCAGGCCCCCTTCGCGACGTAGCCGTTCGACGCGGCGGCGCACCGCGGAGGCGGACAGGCCGGTGACGCCGGCGAGCTCGTCGACGTCGCGGCGGCCGTCGTGGGCCAGGGCGGCGAGCAGCAGCGCGTCGGGCCGGTTGACGTCCTTGGCCTCGCCGAAGGGCGCGTACTCGGGCGGGGGTTCGACGTCGACGAGCGCGTCGTGTTCGGCGTCGGTGAGCAGGCCGGGCCGCCAGTGCGCGGAGGTGCGGACGTAGCGCAGCACCGTCCAGACACCGGACCCGGCGAGGGCGGGCAGCAGCGGGAGCTCGTCGAGGGTGAAGGCGGCGAGCCGGGCGGGGTCGCAGTCGATCTCGGCGAGGCAGCCGTAGGGGCCGGCGAGGACGTGGGCGTTGCGGGTGTCGCGGCGGTTGGCCAGGGCGAGGGCACCGATGCGTTCCTTGCCGGGCTCGCAGCGCAGGGCGACGATCGCGCCGGCGGAGGGGGCCGGGGCGCCGGTCACGCGGACGGCGCCGCGGGCGAGGAGTTCGGTGCCGTGGCGTTCGACGACGCCGTCGGGTTCACCGAGTGCGGCGGCGATCCGCGGCCAGGAGGCGCGGCCGTCGACCTGCAGTGCACCGACGATGCGGCGGTCCAGCCCCGCCAGGGTGCCCCCCACGTGCGCACCCCGCCGTTCTTGTCGTGCCCGCGTTCGCGATCATCCTGCCCGATCGCGCATCGTCGGTACGGTCGGCCGGTATCACCCGACAGGGGTAGACCTGTCGGGTCAGCAGCCGTCGAGTCGCAACGGTCTGTGTACCGGATCGACGCCGAGGGTAAGGGAATCGAACGTCGACCGGTAGCCACAGCCGGGCCCGGCGACGACTTCGACGGCACGGTCGGTGGCGGGGTCGCCGGCGAAGCGGACCTGCGCGGGCGGGGCGCCCTCGGCGAGGCCCTGCCAGACCAGCGAGTCCTGGGTGAGCGGACCGGAGCCGCGGCGCAGGTGGACCGAGTACACGACGTCGACGAACGCGTGCCCCTCGACGACGACGAGCCGGTAGCCGCCGCCCTCGACGACGGTGAGGTCGCGCTGCGGTCCGGAGAACCGCAGTCCGACGATGGAGACCGCGCACCACGCCGCGAGCAGCACGACGCCGATCAGGGCGGTGAAGATGCGGTTGGCGCGCCGGCGCGGGACGACGGCCGCGGCCACCGTGATGAGCGCGATCGTCACACCGACGAGAACTGCCGTCGCCGGGCCGCCCCACGCCAGGTGGAACGGGTTGACCGCGGTGAACGCGGCGAGCAACGCCGTCACCAACGCACAGACCGCGCAGACCACCGAGCGCCGTCGGACCTCGAACACCCCCCACGTGCAGGCGACGCCCCGGGGCGCCGCCGGGCGAACCTACACCCGGTCGGACCCGCTGCGACGCAACGGGTCCGGCCCGGTGATCAGGGCTTCGGGGCCTTCGCCGGAGGCGTGCGGACGCTCAGGTGCAGCTCCTTGAGCCGCGCCTCGTCGACCTCCGACGGTGCGCCCATGAGCAGGTCCTGCGCGTTGCCGTTGAGCGGGAACGCGATGGTCTCGCGGATGTTGGGCTCGTCGGCCAGCAGCATGACGATGCGGTCGACCCCCGGGGCGATCCCGGCGTGCGGCGGGGCGCCGTAGTGGAAGGCGCGGACCATGCCGCCGAACTCCTCGTCGACACGCTCCTTGGGATACCCGGCGATGCGGAACGCCTCGTACATGACCTCGGGGCTGTGGTTACGCACCGCGCCGGACGACAGCTCGACGCCGTTGCAGACGATGTCGTACTGCCAGGCGAGGATGTCGAGCGGGTCCTTGGTGCGCAACGCCTCCATGCCGCCCTGCGGCATCGAGAACGGGTTGTGGCTGAACTCGACCTTGCCGTCGTCGTCGAGCTCGTACATCGGGAAGTCGACGATCCAGCAGAACCGGAACGGGCCCTCCTCGAACAGGTCGGCACGCTTCGCGGCCTCGACCCGGACCTCGGCCATGATCTTGCCGACCTCGGACTCCTCACCCGCGCCGAAGAAGATCGCGGTGCCCGGCTCGCCCTTGACGTCGGCGATCAGGCGCGTGGTGACGTCCTCGGTGAGGAACTTGGCGATGGGGCCGGTGAGCGTGCCGTCGTCGGCGATGCGCACCCAGGCCAGGCCCTGCGCCCCCTTCTCGACGGCGAACGCGCCCATCTGGTCGAAGAACGAGCGGGGCCGCCCGCCGCAGCCCGGCACCGGCAGGGCGCGGACGTGCTTGCCGGCGAAGGCGCGGAAGTCGCTGTCGGCGAACAGGTGCGACACGTCGACCAGCTCGAGGGTGGCGCGCAGGTCGGGCTTGTCGGTGCCGTAGCGGGCCAGCGCGTCGCGGTAGGCGATGCGCGGGAACGGTGACGTCGTCTCCCGCTCGGGTGCGAACTCGGTGAACAGCTCCGTCATCACGCCCTCGATGACCCCGAAGACGTCCTCCTGCTCGGCGAAGCTCATCTCCATGTCGAGCTGGTAGAACTCGCCGGGCGAGCGGTCGGCGCGGCTGTCCTCGTCGCGGAAGCAGGGCGCGATCTGGAAGTAGCGGTCGAAGCCCGACACCATGAGCAGCTGCTTGAACTGCTGCGGCGCCTGCGGCAGCGCGTAGAACTTGCCGGCGTGGATGCGCGACGGGACCAGGAAGTCGCGCGCGCCCTCGGGGCTGGTGGCCGACAGGATCGGCGTCTGCAGGTCGAGGAAGCCCCGCTCGGTCATCTTGCGGCGGATGCTCGCGACGACCGCCGAGCGCAGCTGGATGTTGCGATGCATCCGGGCGCGGCGCAGGTCGAGGAAGCGGTAGGTCAGCCGCGTCTCCTCGTTGACCTTCTCCTCGGGGAACACGCTGAACGGCAACGGGTCGCAGGTGCCGAGCACCTCGATGTCGCCGACCTGGACCTCGATCTCGCCCGTCGGCAGCTCGGGGTTGGCGTTCTCGGCGTCGCGGCGCAGGACGCGGCCGTCGGCGCGCAGCACCGTCTCCCGCGGCAGGCTGCCCAGCGCCTCGTAGGCCGGGGAGTCCGACCGGACGACGAGCTGCACGACCCCGGAGTTGTCGCGCAGGTCGACGAAGACGACACCACCCAGGTCCCGCCGGTTGTGCAGCCAGCCCGACAGCCGGACGTCGGTGTCGACGTCCGTCGCGCGCAGCTCGCCGCAGGTGTGAGACCGGTATCGATGCATCGTCCGTCCATGTCGTCGACTCGGGGGTTCCGGCCCGGGCCGGGCCGTCCGACGGCCCACGACCCCTCTGACCAGGGTTCCCGCAGCGTACCGCGACGCTCCGCGCCCGCTCCGTTCCCCTAGGATTGCCCGATGACCACGTCCGGCCGCAAGGTCTCCCTCACCGGCATCAAGCCGACCGGCGAGCCGCACATCGGCAACTACATCGGCGCCATCAAGCCCGCGCTGGAGCTGGCCGAGCAGTACGAGGCCATGTACTTCATCGCCGACTACCACGCGCTGACCACGGTGCGCGATCCCGAGCTGCTGCGCCACTATTCGCGGTCGGTCGCGGCCACCTGGCTCGCCGCCGGGCTCGACCCCGAGCGCATCACGATGTACCTGCAGTCCGACGTGCCCGAGACGTTCGAGCTGACCTGGATCCTGTCCTGCGTCACCGCCAAGGGCATGATGAACCGGGCCCACGCCTACAAGGCGGCGCGCGACCGCAACGCCGAGTCCGGCAAGGAAGACCTCGACGCCGGCGTCAACATGGGCACCTACAACTACCCGGTGCTCATGGCCGCCGACATCCTGCTGATGGACTCCGACGTCGTGCCCGTCGGCAAGGACCAGTCGCAGCACGTCGAGTACGCCGCCGACATCGCCGGCTCGTTCAACCACCTCTTCGGTGGCGGCAAGCCCGTCCTCAAGATCCCCGCGCTGGTCGTCCCCGAGGCCGACACCGGCAAGACCCTGCCGGGCACCGACGGCCGCAAGATGAGCAAGAGCTACGACAACACCATCCCGCTGTTCCTGGAGAGCGCGAAGCTCAAGAAGCTGGTGCGCCGCATCCCGACCGACTCCACCCCCGTCGAGGACCCGAAGGACCCGGACAGCTCGTCGGTGTTCCAGATCCTGGAGCAGTTCGCCACCCCCGACGTCACCACCGACGTCCGCAAACGCCTCGAGGCCGGCGGCGTCGGCTGGGGCGAGCTGAAGAACACCCTTTTCGAGGTGCTCGACGAGAAGCTCGGCCCGCTGCGCGCCCGCTACGACGAGCTGATGCTCCCCGGCAGCGAGCTCACCGATCTGCTCGCCGCGGGCGCCGACAAGGCCCGCGTCCGCGCCCGCGAGGTGCTGGGCCGGGTCCGCGAGGCCACCGGCATCCAGTAGGCCCACCGCGCGCAACCTCACTGCTGTCCAGGCGATTCCGGACGACCGTGAGGTTGCGCGCGGCGTCACGTCCTGGCTCGTCCGAGCGACATCTCCGGTGACACACCTCGCGTCATCGGTGACGATCGGAGAGCGGCATGGCGGAGCAGTCGGTCGCAGGCGGGTCGGTGGGCTCGGGGAAGCTCGCGGCCCGGTCGAAGTGGCTCGCGCTCACGGCGATGATGTTCGCCGTCGCGATGACGTTCATCGACCAGACGATCGTCGCGATCGCCGCCCCGAACATCCAGTCCGAGCTGGGCCTCACCAGCAGCGGCGTCACGTGGGTGGTCAACAGCTACCTGCTGGCCCTGGCCGCGGGGTTCGCCCTCGGCGGGCGGCTCGCCGACGTCCTCGGCTCCCGCCGCATCGTCGTCGTCGGCATCGTCGGGTTCGCGGTGACGTCGACGCTGTGCGGGCTCACCCCGAGCGGCCCGCTCGCCGAGGCGTGGATCATCGTCTTCCGCGCGCTGCAGGGCCTTTCGGCGGCGCTGATGATCCCGGCGGCGCTCGCCGTCGTGGTGTCGTCGTTCCCGGTGAGCGAGCGCGGCAAGGCGCTGGCGATCTTCTTCGGCGTCAGCGGCGGGCTCACCGCCATCGGACCGATCGCGGGTGGCTACCTCACACAGTGGACGTGGCGGGCGATCTTCTGGATCAACGTGCCCGTCGCGGTCGTCGCCCTGGTCCTGACGATCGCCGCCGGCATCGCCCCGTCCGTGCGGCGGGAGCGGATCGACTGGCGCGGCGCACTGGTGATCGCCGTCGGCATGGCGCTGTCGGTGCTGGGGTTCGAGCAGGCCCGCAACTGGGGCTGGGACAGCCCGCTGACGTGGCTGTGCATCGTCGGCGGACTGATCGCGCTGGGCGTGTTCGTGTGGTTGGAGCAGCGCACCGAGGTGCCGCTGATCACGATCGGGATCTTCCGGGGGCGGGCGTTCCTGTCCGACAACCTCGTGCTGTTCTTCTCCATGATCGCGTTCGTCCCGGTGTTCTTCTTCGCGAGCATCTACTCGCAGGTGTCGCTGGGCTACGGCGCGAGCAGCGCGGGCCTCTACCTGCTGGTGTTCTTCGCGGGCTTCGCCCCGGCCGCGCAGATCGGCGGGCGGATCCTCGACAGGCGGGGCGCGAAACCGTCGGTTGTCGTCGGCTGTGTGGTGGCGATGGTCGGGTTCCTCTGCTGGGCGTGGAAGATCACCGACCTCAGCCTCGGTGCGCAGTGGTGGTGCATCGTGCTCGCGGGCGCCGGGATCGGGCTGCTGCTCGGCCCGGCCAGCACCGACGCCACCAACCGGGCCATCGACGCCTCCTACGGCGAGGTCACCGGCATCACCCAGACCGTCCGCAACTACGGCTCCGCGCTCGGCCTCGCCGTCCTCGGCACGGTGCTGGGCAACGTGTTCGCCTCCCGCATGCAGACGAGCCTCGCCGCGTTCGGGGTGCCGCCGTCGGAGGCGGCGTCGCTGGCGTCGTCGGGCGGGGGCGACTCCTCGGCGCTCGCGAACGTCCCCGAGCGGCTGCGCACCCAGATCGAGGCGGCCGTGGCCGCGGACTTCGCCGTCGCCACCCGGGCGGTGCTGATCGGCATGGCCGTCGCCCTGGCGATCTCCCTCGCCGCGGCCCTGCTCCACCCCGGCGGCCGGGTCACCGAGGAGACCTCCGCATCCTTGTGAGTGGCGATAGTCGCTATAGCGACTATCGCCACTCACAGGGACTCGATGCCGAAGGCGAGGGGGTCCCGGGGGCGACGCCCCGCCGGGCGGGGCCTGGGGGCTGCGCCCCCAGAAGTTCGACGGAACGCGAGAGGGAAGCGGCAGAGGGCCGCGAACACGAGCCAGGAAAGTGGAGTGGAGCTGAGGGGAATCGAACCCCTGACCTTCTCGATGCGAACGAGACGCGCTACCAACTGCGCTACAGCCCCGTACCGCCGTCTCCGGCGGGACGTCAAAACCCTAGCAGGGGCCTACTGACCGGCCGCACGGCGGTACCCCGGCCGCTCGCGGCTGTCGAGTTCCCCGAGTTCCAGCTCTTCCTCGTCGACCTCGACCAGGCTGGTCCCGGCCGGCAGCGGGGGCGGCGGGGTGGGGGCGATGCGGGGCAGCGCGGTCTCCGGTTCGGTGTCCTCGTCGGTGTCGCCGTCGGGGCGGACGGTGCGGCGCTTGGCGGGGAGGATGCCGAGTGGTTCGCCGACGCCCTTGACGCGGGTGGGGTCGCCGTCGTCGTCGAGGCCGGCGTCGGGCTCGTCGGGCTCCTCCCCCGAGGAGGCGGCGGCGTCGACCCAGCCGTCGTCGGTCCCGAGGTCGGCGCCGGTGTCGTCCAGGTCGGCATCGCGATCGTCGTCGGGTCGTCCGGCGGCGCGACCCCGGGCGGCCCACTCGTCGAGCGCGGGGTCGTCGGCGGCGGGCGGGCGGCGGGTGCCTGCGGCGCGGGCGGCCCGCCGGGCGCGGATGGCGTCCTCCATGCGGACCTGGCGGCGCAGGTAGACGAGGTAGCCCGCGAGGGAGGCGCCGACGAGTCCGGTGAGCCACCAGATGCCGGAGGACAGGAAGAGCGCGAGGAGCGCGGAGACGACGATGGCGCCGAGCAGGCCGAGCACGATGCGCTGGCGGGCGGCGTAGCGGGCGCGGGCGTTGAGGGCGGCGGCCTCGGGGTCGAACCCGCCACGGCCGGGGCGAAACCGCGCGGGCGGACGCTCCCAGCTCTGCTCGTCGGTGTCGTCCCAGCCGTCGAGGCGGCTGGGGTCGTCGTCGACCCGCAGTTCGGCAGGGTCCTCGGACGTCCGGGGCTGCGGGGCGCCGTCGGCGTCCCCGTCGGCCGCGTCGACCCCGTCGGCCGCGTCGACCCCGTCGACCGTGGTCGTGACGCATTCGTCGGTCCGGTCCATCAGTGCCACCTCCTGGTCAAGGCGCTCGCGGCCCGGTCGCGCGAGCACCCGGCCGGACAGGGCGGCCGCTGAGGGCCGCGCCACCTCCTGCCGGCGTCGCGCGACCGTCGGTACGAGGATCAGCAGCCAGATCGCCACCAGGCTCACGAAGATCATCGAGCTCGGCACGGCCGCTCCTCTCCCCCGATCGGCGCAGTCGAGCGTGGTCCTGCTCCCCCGAGCAAGATCGCGCCCACGACAACGGTAGCCAGCGCGATCGTGGGATCCCGGAAGCGACGCGCCGTTGCCACCCAGATCGAGGAACGTTTCCTCGGATGCGGGTGTGACGAGTGTGAACCGGGAGGGTCACATTATGTGGACGACCGGCTACGCCTCGTGGTCGACGGTGTGGGCGAGCCCGTGTCGGACGAGCGCGGCGGCCACCCCGCCTGCGGGGACGTCTTCGACGGTGAGGGCGAAGCAGAGGTGGTCGCGCCAGTCGCCGTCGACGTCGAGGTAGCGACGGAACAGACCTTCGTGCCGGAACCCGAGCTTGGCGAGCACCCGCAGGCTGGCGACGTTCTCCGGGCGGACGGTCGCCTCGACCCGGTGCAGCCCGACGGCGTCGAAGCAGTGGTCGAGCGCGAGGGCGACGGCGGCCGTCGTCACCCCCTTGCCGGTGACGGCGGCGTCGCACCAGTAGCCGACGTAGGCCGACAGCAGCGGCTCGCGCACGACGTTGCCGATCATGACCTGGCCGGCGAGCCGGTCGTCGACGGTGATCGCGAACGGGAGCGCGGCCCCGCGACGGGCGGCCGAGCGCAGCAGCATCCAGCGGGCCGGCCACTCCGCGGCGGAGTGGCGCTGCGCCCAGCTGCCGGGTGCGCTGGGTTCCCAGGGCGCGAGGTGTGCCTCGTCGCGAATCCTGATCGCCGACCAGGTGGTGGCGTCACGCAGGCGAACCGGGCGCAGCGCGACGACACCTGCCGCGGTGCGCAGCCCGCCCGTCCGCGCGGGCCAGCCGGGATGGCGGCCGAGTCGCTCGGGGACCGCGTGTGACATCGCTGCCGGTCAGCGCCTGTTGGACAGGAACGCGACCGACACCTGCTCGTCGACGGTCAGGTCCTCGACGTCGTCGGGGACGATGAGCAGCCCGTTGGCCTCGGCGAGCGACGTCAGCAGGTGCGTGCCGGAGGTGCCGAGGGGCTGCAGCAGGTAGTCGCCGCTGCCCTGCTCGCGCAGCAGCCGGCCCCGCACGTAGCCGCGCCGGCCCTTGCGGGACACGACCGGCGACGTGAGGCGCGCCTGCAGGACCCGGCGGTGCGGGTCCTCCAGGCCGAGCCCGAGCCTGACCAGCGGCCGGGCGAGCACCTCGAACAGCAGCAGCGCGGTGGCCGGGTGCGAGGGGAACAGGAACGTCGGCACCGCGTCGCGGCCGACGACGCCGAAGCCCTGCGACGAGCCCGGGTGCATGGCGACGCGGGTGTCGTCGATCTCGCCGATGCCGTCGAAGGCGGACCGCAGTTCCGCGCCGGGCCGTCCGGCGACCGCGCCGCACACCACGAGGATCTCGCTGAACGGCAACATGTCCTCGAGCGCGGAGCGGACCTCGCGGACGTCGGCACGGACGAGCCGCAGCCGGGACACGGCCGCACCGGCCTCGCGGGCGGCGGCGGCGATCGCGTGGGTGCAGACGTCGGGCACCTGCCCGGCCCCGGCGCCGCGCGAGACGTCGACCAGTTCGTCGCCGACCGCGAGCACCGACACCCGCGGCCTGGGGTGCACCAGCACCTGGCCGCGGCCCGCGGCGGCGAGCATCGCGACCTGCGCGGTGCCGATGATCTCGTCGCGGTTCACGGCGACGTCGCCGGGCTGGACGTCCTCACCGATGCGGCGCACGAACACCGCCGACGGGACGGCGCGGTGCACCGCGATGCGGGCCGAGCCGGAGTCGGTGTGGTCCGAGGGCAGGACGGCGTCGGCCAGCGTGGGCAGCGGCGCGCCCGCGACGACCCGGACCGCCTGTCCGGGCTGCAGCCGCAGCGGCTGCCGCGACCCGGCGGGGATCTCCCCCACGACGGGAAGCGACACGGGCGCGGCCTCCGACGCGCCGACGAGGTCGACGCTGCGGACCGCGTAGCCGTCGATCGCCGCCTGGTCGAAGCCCGGCAGCGGGCGCGACACGCTGACCGACTCCGCGGAGCGCAGCCCGTGGGCGTCGGCGATCGCGACGCGGACCGGTGCCGGACCCACCGCCGCCGCGAGGACCCGTTCGAGCTGTTCGTCGACCGACCGCACCGTCGCCTAACCCTCCAGCCGCGCGGCCAGCCAGCTGCGCAGGTCGTCGCCGTAGTCGGGGTGCTGGAGCGCGAAGTCGACGAACGCCTTCGCGTAGCCGCCCGGGTTGCCCAGGTCGTGGCGGCCGCCGCGGTGCACGACCACGTGCACGGGGTGACCCTCTTCGATCAGCAGCGCGACGGCGTCGGTGAGCTGCAGCTCGCCGCCTGCGCCGGGGGTGATGCGGTCCAGCGCGTCGAAGATCGCGCGGTCGAGCAGGTAGCGCCCGGCGGCCGCGTAGGTCGACGGCGCCTGGTCGGCCGGGGGCTTCTCGACCATCCCGTGCACCCGTTTGACGTCGGCGTCCGCCGTGTCGGCGACGTCGAACACGCCGTAGGCGGAGATCTCGGGGCCGGGGATGTCGAAGGCGCACAACACGGTTCCGCCGTGTTCGGCGCGGACCGCGGCCATCCGGTCGAGCACGTCGCCGGTCGGATCGGGCAGGACGATGTCGTCGGGCAGCAGGACGGCGACGGCACCCTCGTCGTCGCCGAGGACGTCGGCCACGCAGCCGACCGCGTGCCCGAGACCCTTGGGCTGGTGCTGGGTGACGGTCTGCACCTCGATCAGCTCGGCCGCCCGGCGGACCTTGGCGACCAACGCGTCCTTGCCGCGCTCCTCGAGCGTCTTCTCCAGATCGGGTTGCGGGGCGAAGTGCGCGGCGATCGCGTCCTTGCCCGGTGAGGTGACGACGAGCAGCCGCTGGGCGCCCGCACGGGCGGCCTCCTCGGCCACGAGCTCGATGCCCGGGGTGTCGACGACGGGCAGCAGCTCCTTGGGGACCGTCTTCGTCGTCGGTAGGAAGCGGGTGCCGAGACCGGCGGCGGGCACGACGGCGGAGCGGAACGCACGGGACTCGCTCATGGTCGGCGAGCCTATCGGCGCCGGTAACGTGCCCGCGTGACGGCACACGGAGACGTCGATCCCAAGATCCCGCTGCGACGCGGGCTGCTCGACGCGCGCAGGGCCGTCGACGCCGGCCGGCGGGCCGTCCGGGCCGCCGCCCTGGCCGACGGCGTGGTGGCGCTGGCGGCGTCACGGGGTGCCGGGCTCGTCGTGTGCGCCTACCTGCCGGTGGGGAGCGAACCGGGCTCCGTCGCGATGCTCGACGCGCTGCGCGCAGCCGGACATGTCGTGCTGTTGCCGGTGGTCCCCGACGAACCGGGCAGCCTCGACTGGGCCGCCTACGAGGGGCCCGACTCGTTGGCCGACGGGCCTCTCGGCCTGCGCGAACCCACCGGTCCACGGCTCGGTGTGGCAGGTATCACAGCGGCGGACCTCGTGCTCGTCCCGGCGCTCGCCGTCGACCGTGCCGGGAACCGGCTGGGCCGTGGCGGCGGCTACTACGACCGGACGTTGCCCCTCGCGCGCGCGGATGCACTGGTCATCGCGGTGGTCGACGACGACGAGCTGCTCGACGCCGTTCCCGCGGACCCGCACGACATGCGCGTCGCGGGCGTGCTGCGCCCGGGCTCCGGTGTGACGACGCTCGGAACAGCCGGTTGATCCCGCGGGTTAAACTTGGCAGTCCCTGTATGGGAGTGCCAGCTCCGGAGGATCCCTTGCCGACCTACCAGTACGCCTGCACCGCCTGCGACCACCGGTTCGAGGCAGTGCAGTCCTTCTCCGACGACTCGCTGACCGTGTGCCCCGAGTGCAGCGGCCCGCTCCGCAAGGTGTTCTCGTCGGTCGGGATCGTATTCAAGGGCAGCGGCTTCTACCGCACCGACAGCCGCGGCAGCAACGGCGTCGCCGCGTCGTCGGAGTCGAAGGCCGACTCGTCGACGTCGTCGGCCTCCTCGGAGTCGTCGTCGGGCTCGTCGTCGGACTCCGGCTCGTCCACCCCGCAGACGGTGTCGGGCAAGCCGCCCAAGCACGGTGAGCTGGTCAAGACCTCCGGCCCGTCGAAGTCGAGCGGATCGTCCGGGGCCACGCCGGCCGCCTGAGTTGTCCACATCCTGCGGAACCATCCACAGGTCCGCAGGTGAGGGCCCCGCGGGACAGTAGGCGCGCCTAGCGTCGGAACCGATCATGGTTTCGACGGGAGGCCCGCATGCCCACCCCCTCCGCAACACCGTCCCGCCCCTGGGACGCCCTGCTCGCCCGGCTGCCCGCCACACGCTGGCGCCGCGGCGTCCTCGCGCGCCGAGTCCTGGCGGGCGCACTCGTCGTCACGGCGGCGGTGCTGGCGTTCCGGCCCGCCGCCGCCGCGGGTGACCCCGTCCTCGTCGCCGCCCGCGACCTCCCGGCCGGGGTCGTCCTCGGCCCCGCCGACGTCACCGTCCGGCCCTGGCCGCAAGCACTGGCCCCCGCGGGTGTGCTGCGCGACAGCGCCGACGCCACCGGGCGCGTCCTCGCCGGGCCCGCCCGGTCGGGTGAACCCGTGACCGATCTCCGGCTCGCCGGGCCCGCCCTCGCCGCAGCCGCGACCGGGCTGCCCGACGCCGTCGCCGTCCCCGTCCGGCTGGCCGATCCGGGGGTCGCGGGCCTGCTCGTCGCGGGCAACGTCGTCGACGTCGTCACCCCCGGGGCGGGCGCCGACGAGGCCATCGTCCTCGCCGAAGGAGCCGTCGTCACCGCGGTACTGCCCGGCGATCCGGGCGGTGCCACGGCCGGGTCACGTGGCCGGATCGTGCTGGTCGCGTTGCCCCCGACACAGGCCACACGCCTCGCCGCCGCCGGGCTGACCCAGCAGGTCGCCGTTACCCTCCGACAGCAAACCAGGTGATCGAACGGGGGAACACAGTGTTCAAGGGGTTCAAGGACTTCATTCTGCGCGGCAACGTCGTCGACCTCGCGGTCGCCGTCGTCATCGGTGCCGCGTTCGGCGCGATCGTCACGTCGTTCACCGACAAGATCATCGGGCCGCTGCTCAACGCGATCACCCCGCCGACCTCGACCGGGCTCGGCGTCTACATCATCGCGGACAAGCCCAGCACCTACATCGACTTCGCCGCCGTCATCACCGCGGCGATCAACTTCCTGATCGTCGCCGCGGTCGTCTACTTCATCATCGTGCTGCCGCTCAAGGCCCTCAAGGAGCGCCGCAAGCGCGGCGAGGAGCCGGGCCCGGCCGATCCCACCGACGTCCAGCTGCTCGCCGAGATCCGCGACCTGCTGGCCGCCCAGGCCGGAGCGTCCGACGGCAAGCACTCGCCGTCGAGCGACAAGTAACGGAGGACTCTCAGTCCCGGTCGTGGTGCGGGGGGCGGTTGGCGCGCAGCCACTCGTCGCCCGACGGGTCGCCGGAGCGCGGCTCGTCGTCGCCGCGCTCGTCACTCGTGGTCACGGGCAGCGTGTCGCCGAAGATCTCCTCGATCCGACGCCGCATCTGCTCGGACAGCTCCGCCATGCCGTCCATGGTGCCACCCGGCTGCCTGACGGCGCCGTGCCCTGCGGGAACACCCTCGACGGTGCCACCATGGACGAACCGGGCCCGGTCGCGCCCGGCCAGGGATCGGGGGACCACATGGGACTGCTGGACAAGGCCGTCGAGATCGTCGAGGACGTCATCGAGCGGGCCACGCCGTACGCGAAGGGGGCCGCCGAGAAAGCGGCGCCGCACGTCGAGAACGCCAAGCGCAAGGCCGGGCCGTACCTGGAGCAGGCCCGGGAGAAGGCCTCGCCCTACCTCGACCAGGCGAGCAGGAAAGCCGGCCCGGTGCTCGACCAGGCGAAACAGAAGGTCGACAAGGCCACGGGCGGGCGGTTCCACGACCAGCTCGACACGGTGGGCAGCGTCGTCGGCGACGTGATCGACCGGACCGCCGCGGCCGCCCGCCGCGGCGGGACCGGCGGCGAGGCCGCGAAGGACGCAGCCGCCGCCGATGCCCCGACGGTCGCCACCACGACGCCGCCGACGAGCACACCGACGTCAGCACCGACCGCGCCCGGCACCGCCGGGGCCCCCGGACCAGCGCCGACGACGCCCACGACTCCGACGGCGGCGCCCACCGATCCCGACAAGGGCCCGGGCGCCTGAGGACCACCCCGCCGAGTTCGACACCCGACTGGTCCCGACCATGATCGAACCAGTCTGAAGTCGAACTCGGCGGCGGCCGTCGCGGCCGGGTCGGCTAGTCGGGGTCGAGGTCCGACAGCTGCGCGATCACGTGCGTGACGAGCGGGGTCAGCGTGGCCATGCCGTCGCGCACCGCCGCCCGTGACGACGCCAGGTTCACGACCAGCGTGCTGCCCGAGACGCCGACCAGCCCGCGGGACAGCCCCGCGTCGACGGCCCCGGCGGCCAGACCCGAGGCGCGCAGGGCCTCGGCGATGCCCGGGATCGGACGGTCGAGCACACCGGCGGTGGCGTCGGCGGTGACGTCGCGCGGCGAGACACCCGTGCCGCCGACCGTCACGACGAGATCGACACCGCCGATCACCGCGGTGTTGAGCGCGTTGCGGATGGCGACGGACTCGCCGGGCACGATCACGACCGCGTCGACGACGAAGTTCGCCTCTTCGAGCAGCTCGGTGACGAGCGGGCCGGTAGCGTCCTCCCGTTCGCCGTGGCTCGCCCGGTCGTCGACGATCACGACGAGAGCACGGCCGATCTGGGGTGGCGCCATCTCCATACAGTCACCGTAGTGGGCCGCTCCGCGCTCACCGGATCCGGCGGCGCGCAACGTCCGCGGGCCGGGTCGGGTGCCGGTCATCCGGTCGCCGAACCCAGGGTGACCTGCACCGTCCGGTCGGCGAGCTGCACCGGGAGGGTGGCCCCGGGGGCGGCCGAACGGATCTGTGCCTGCAGGTCCAGACCTGTGTTGATCCGCTTGTCACCGAACTTGAGGACGACGTCGTTCGCTGTGATCCCTGCCGCGTCGGCGGGGCCGCCGGGGACGACGCTCTGGATGCGGGCCCCGGAGATCGTCTGGTCGTCGGCGACCCCGACGCCGAGGACGGCGCGGGTGGCGCGCCCCGTCTGCTCCAGCTCCTGCGCGATGCGCTTGGCGGAGTTGATCGGGATGGCGAAGCCGACGCCGATCGACCCGCCCTGGGAGCCCGTCGTCGCGATGGCGGAGTTGATGCCGACCACGCGGCCCTGCATGTCGACGAGCGGGCCGCCCGAGTTGCCCGGGTTGATGGCGGCGTCGGTCTGCAGGGCGCTGAAGACGGTGGGGTCGGAGCCGGCGAGCTCGTCGCCGACACCGACGGCGCGGTCGAGCGCGCTGATGATGCCGG
Source organism: Pseudonocardia sulfidoxydans NBRC 16205 (assembly GCF_007989085.1). Lineage (GTDB taxonomy): Bacteria > Actinomycetota > Actinomycetes > Mycobacteriales > Pseudonocardiaceae > Pseudonocardia > Pseudonocardia sulfidoxydans. The sequence goes on along the minus strand of NZ_BJVJ01000020.1, from coordinate 8,755 downwards.
TGGTCACGGTGCCGCCGAGGCCCAGCGGCGACCCGAACGCGACGACGGGCTGGCCGACGCGGACGCTGTCGGAGTTGCCGAGCTCGATCGGCGTGAGGCCGTTGACGTCGGTGGCGCGGACGACGGCGAGGTCGGAGCTGGGGTCGCGGCCGACGATGGTGGCCGGGACGCTGCGGCCGTCCTGGAACACCGCGGTGACGCTGCCGCCGTTGGCGGCACCGGCGACGACGTGGTTGTTGGTGAGGATGAGCCCGTCGGCGGACAGGATCATGCCGGAGCCCTCGCCCTCGCTGCGGGCGCCGCTGACGCGCAGCTGGACGGTGCTGGGCAGCACCCGCGTCGCCACGGCCTCGACCGGACCCTGGGCGGCGGGGTTCTGGTCGACGTCGGGCAACGGCTCGTTCAGCACGTTGCCCGAGGACGCGGCGGGCTGGCCGCGGTCGGCGAGCCGGTAGCCGACGTACCCGCCGACACCGCCTCCGACCAGTGCCGCGACCAGCGCGAGGGCGATCATCGCGCCGACGAGGCCACCGCGGCGACGGGGCCTGCCCTCGCCCGCTGCGGGGGCGGTGACGGTGCGGTCGGGCGGTGGGCCGTGGGACCAGGGCTGCTGCGCGGTGTGCTGGCCCGTCGGCTGGTGGAGGGCGTGCTGCCCGGTCGACTGGCTGTGCTGCGGCCCGGGCCGGCCCTGCTGCTGTCCGGGGAGGTGCGCGGTGGCGCCCCCGCCGGACCACCCGCCCGCCGCGGCGGGACGCCAGCCGGGCGGAGGCTGCTGCGCCCCGGGGACGACCCACTGACCGGACGGCTGCGCGTGCTGCGGCTGATGCTGCTGCCCCGGTCCGGCCGCCGCGGGAACGCCCGCGGGCGGGGTCCCGACGCGGGGCTCGCCCCCGGGGTGGACGGTCGCCGGCAGGGTCGGGGCCGCCGGAACGACGGGCGCGTCGAGAGCGGTCTCGGCGACGGCGGCCGGGTCGACGGCGGGCGGCCCGGACCCGTCGGGCCCGGCGTCGGCAGCGGCGTCGGCAGCGGGGTCGCCACCCTGATCGAGCGGCGCCGCCGGGTTCCCTGCCGGCGGCGTCACCGGGTCGGTGTCGGGCCGCGGTACCCCCATGGCGTGCGCCGGCGAATGCTCGACACCCGAATCCTGCTGTGCCGCAACCGGTTCGACGGACCCACCGCCCTCGGCGGGCAGCCCGCCGGGCGGCGTGGGCACCACCGGACGGTCGGGCTCGGCCCGATCCGTCGCGGTGCCGTCGTCGGCGTGCCCGGGCGTGCCGGACCCGTCATTCGCCATGTCTGCCGCCCCCACGTCGCGAACCCCTCGGCACAGCCTATGAGCAACGCCCGCGGTGCGCGCTGTCGCCGTCCTCGATCGCGGCAGCGCAGGGGTTCACTCGGACGGGCGACTTCCGGGGAGCCGCAGGACCAGCAGCGCGCCGCCCTCGGGGGCGCGCTCCGCCCACACCGCGCCGCCGTGGCGGCCCGCGACCTGACGCACGATCGCCAGGCCCAGCCCCGAGCCGGGCATGGTGCGGGCCTGGTCGGCCCGGTAGAAGCGGTCGAACACGTGCGGCAGGTCCTCGTCGGCGATGCCCGGGCCCTGGTCGGCGACCTCCAACACCATCGTCCAGTCGTCGAGCACCGTCGCGTCGACGCGCACCCGGCCGCCCGGCGGGCTCCACTTCGCCGCGTTGTCCAGCAGGTTGAGCACCGCGCGTTCCAGCGCCGTCGAGTCGCCGACGAGCGTCCACGGCACCATCCGCACGTCGAACTCGACGTCCCCGGCGCGGCGACGGGCCCGTTCCAGCGCCCGGTCGACGACGTCGGTGAGCTCCACCGGCTCGGCCATCATGCGGGGCGGGTCGTCGCGGGCCAGTTCGACGAGGTCGCCCACCAGCTGCGACAGCTCCCCCACCTGGGCGCGGACGTCGTCGAGGATCTCGGCGCGGTCGGACTCCGGCAACGTGGGGGCACCCGGGAGGTCGGCGGAGGCGAGCAGTTCGAGGTTGGTGCGCAACGAGGTCAGGGGCGTCCGCAGCTCGTGCCCGGCGTCGGCGACGAGCCTGCGTTGCTGCTCCTGCGACGCCGCGAGGGCACCGAGCATCTCGTTGAAGCTGTGGGTGAGGCGGGCGAGCTCGTCGGACCCGGAGACCCGGATGGGGTCGAGCTGGCCCGTCGCGGCGATGCGTTCGGTGGCGGTGGTGAGCCGCTGCACCGGGCGCAGACCCGCACGCGCCACGGCGACACCCGCGATCGCGGCCACGGCGACGCCGATCCCCCCGATGATCGGCAGGGCGACGCCGAGCTTGGTCAGGACCTCCTGCGTCGGCGCGAGCCGCTGCGCGATGACGAGCGCGCGCCCCTGACCTGCCTGCACGGCGACGACACGATAGGGGCCGGCCGCCGACGCGGCGGTGCGGACCGAGTAGTCCTCGGCGCCGCGGGCGACCTCGACCTCCTCGTCCCCCAACGGCGGTGCCGACGCCGAACCCTCCGCCGACAGCGCGCGCGGCGGACCGGCGGGACCGGCCTGCAGCAAGGCGATGCGGATGTCGGCGGCGCCCAGGACCTCCGGCGGGATGCCGGCCAGCGACGCCGGATCCGACAGCTCGCTCTGCGCCGCCGCCGAGGCACGCTGCAGGAGGTTGTCGTCGAGAGTGGCGAGGATGTTGGCGCGCACGATGAGGAACGCCGCGACCGACACCAGGACGACCGCCACGGCCGCGACGAGCGCGGCGAGAATCCCGATGCGCGCACGCAGCGAGATGTGTCGGAGCGCCGGGAGCCGGGAGCGCATCGACGCAGCATTCCTGGTGGCCGGGGCGACCCGCTCGGTGGCCCCGGCGCGGCTCACGGCGGCGTGTCCCGCAGGACGTACCCGACACCACGGACCGTGTGGATGAGCCGCGGCTCGCCGTCGGCCTCCGTCTTGCGACGCAGGTAGCCGATGTAGACCTCGAGCGCGTTGCCCGTCGTCGGGAAGTCGTAGCCCCAGACCTGCTCGAGGATCTGCGCGCGGGTGAGCACCCGGCGCGGGTGCGCGAGCAGCAGCTCCAGCAGCGAGAACTCGGTGCGCGTCAGGCTGATCGCGCGCTCACCGCGGCGGACGTCGCGGGTGTCGGGGTCGAGGGAGAGGTCGGCGAACTCCAACGGCTTGCTCGCCCCGGCGGCCGCGGCCGCGATCTCGTCGGGGGTGCGGCGGCGCAGCAGGGCGCGCAACCGCGCCAGCAGCTCCTCCAGGGCGAACGGCTTCGGCAGGTAGTCGTCGGCGCCGGCGTCGAGCCCGGCGACCCGGTCGGACACCGCGTCGCGGGCGGTGAGCACGAGGATGGGCAGTTCGTCGCCGGCCGCGCGCATCCGTCGGCACACCTCGAGGCCGTCGAGGCGGGGCATCATCACGTCGAGCACCATCGCGTCGGGGCGCGAGGTCTGGAGCGCGTCGAGCGCGGCCTGGCCGTCACCCGCCAGCTCGACGGTGTAGCCGTTGAACGCGAGCGAGCGCCGCAGTGACTCGCGGACGGCCCGGTCGTCGTCCACGACGAGGATTCGCATGTGCCCAGTCTGTCCCCGACGACTGAGAGGCGCCTGAGAGGTCGCTGTGCACTACTCCGTTTGTTCGTGCAGGAACGACGCCAGGTAGGCGGCGGCCATGTCGTCGTCGGCGTGCCCGGCGTCGGAGACGCGGCGCAGCCGGTCCCGGGCCGCGGCCGCGACGTCGAGGCGGACCCCGGCCGCCGCCCCGGCGTCGACGATCAGCCCGGAGTCCTTGGCCGCATTGGCCGCGGAGAAGCTGGGCCTCCAGTCGCCGGCGAGGATCGCCTGCGCCTTCACCCGCAGGTAGGGAAGGTCGAGCGGACCGCCCTCGATCGCGTCGAGGAACACCGCCGGGTCGACGCCCAGACCCTTCGCGAGCGCCATCGTCTCGCCCGTCGCGGCGGTCACCGCCATCACCCAGCTGTTGGCGACGAGCTTGAACCGGCTCGCGGCGGCCCCGGCACCGTCGTCGCCCAGCCACACCGTCTCGCGGCCGACCGCGTCGAACACCGGGGCGACGCGGTCGCGCACCTCGGCCGGGCCGGCCGCGAAGACCTGCAGCTGCCCGTTCTCGGCGGGGGCACGCGTACCGAGGACGGGGGCGTCGACGAACACGAGCCCGTGCTCGCGGGCCAACCCCGCGAGACCGGCCAGCGGAGCGACACCGACCGTCGTCATCTGGGCCCACACCTGCCCTGCGACGAGCCCGGGAGCGGCGCGTTCCATCACGGCGCGCACGTCGCCGGCGTCGCCGAGCATGGTGACGATCACGTCCGCACCGCGGACCGCGTCGGCGGGTTCCTCGCTCGCGGTCGCCCCGGCGTCGACGAGCGGGCGCGCCTTCTCGGCGGTCCGGTTCCAGACGCGCAGGTCCAGCCCCGCGGCGAGGATGTTGCGCCCCATACCCGCACCCATGATCCCGGTGCCCAACAACGCCACTGTCGTCATGGGCCCGAGGCTATTCGGCGCACGCCGCCCGCGCCGGACCGCGCCCCGTGGGCGAGGATCGTCCCGTGTTCGCCGTGCTGTCGCTGGTGCTCCTGCTCGTGACGCACCTCTACCTCTACAAGCGCGCGGTGCACGACGTGGTCGTCACGCGCCGGGCCCGCCGCATCGGCGCGGCCGTGATCGTCCTGCTCGGGCTCGTCGCGGCCGCCGCCTTCACCACACAGCGGATCCTTGCACCCGACACCGCGCGCCCCCTCGCGCTCACCGGCTACCTGTGGCTGGCCGTCGCCCTGTACGCGTCGCTGCTGCTGCTCGTCGGCGAACTCGTGCGGCTCGGTTTGCGCGCCGTCGGCCGCACCGCCGACCCCGAACGTCGCCGGTTCCTGTCGGGCGTCCTCGCCGGCACCGCCGTCGTCGCCGCCGCCGGAACCGTCACCTACGGCGCCATCGCCGCCCGACGGATCCGCGTCGAACGTCGCGACGTCCTGCTCGACCGTCTCGACCCCGCCTTCGACGGCTGGACCATCGCCGCCATCAGCGACATCCACCTCGGACCACTCGTCGACCGCGCCGACCTCGCCGGGTTCGTCGCCACCATCAACGACGCCGCACCCGACGCCGTCGCCGTCGTCGGTGACCTCGTCGACGGCGACGTCGACACCCTCGGCCCCTACGCCGAACCCCTGCGCGACCTGCGCGCACCCACCTACTTCGTCACCGGCAACCACGAGTACTACTCCGGCGCGGAACAGTGGATCGAACACCTGCCGACGCTCGGCGTCCGCGTCCTCCGCAACGAACACGTGACCCTGCGACGCGGCGACGCCGTCCTGCACATCGCGGGCTGCGACGACCGCACCGCCGCCCGCTCCGGCGTCCCCGGCCACGGCTTCGACCTGGCGGCAGCGCTGGCCGGTCGGGGCGTCGACGAGCCCGTCGTCCTGCTCACCCACCAGCCCGTCATGGTCGACGACGCCACCCGCGCCGACGTCGACCTCCAGATCTCCGGGCACACCCACGGCGGCCAGCTCTGGCCGCTCACCGAGACCGCGCTCCTCGACCAGCCCGTCCTCGCCGGCCTCACCCGCGTCGGCAACACCTGGCTATACGTCACCCGCGGCGTCGGGTTCTGGGGGCCGCCCGTGCGCGTCGGGTCACCGCCCGAGATCACGCTGCTGACGCTGCGAGCTCGGGGTGTGGCCCCGTGAGATCGTGGCGGTGCGCGAACGCCCTCGACGGCTTTGCCGGCGACTGACCGTCCTCCGGCAACACGGAGCATCCCGGGCAGGTTCGCCGCAGGCCCTCGTAGCTCAGGGGATGGAGCACCGCTCTCCTAACGCGAACCAGGTAAGATCACTGCCTGCGCCTCCGTCTCGGGACCCGCGATCACCAGCCCACCGGCTGCCGCCTCGTGTCAGCGGGTGCTGGTCTGTTCCGGCCCTCAAGTGCCCCAGATGTGCCCCCGCATCGCGGACAGACTGAGTCAGAGCGTAGGCGGTAACAATCGGTCATATGGGAGCGAAGGAAGATCAGCACCGTCGGACCGCCGATGGGCTAGCACGCACGCGAGGAAGCTGATGTTCTGGTTCGCCCTGGTCTGTGGATGGGTACTCACCGCGGCAGTCATCGCCCTGGTCTGGATCAACGTCCGGCATGACGGACGCCTCGGCATCGGCGTCGCCGTCGGAGCCGTCGGTGGTGTGCTGTGGCCCGTGACCCTTTGGGTTGCTGTTGGTGCGTTGCTTCTCAACCGAATGACCATCAAGCGGACGTCCTCGACGATGGCGACTGTCGCTCAGACCAAGGCACAGGTCGCCGAAGCGGAGGCGTTCGCGAAGCAAGCTGAGATCGAGGGGATGCCGACCTCAGCCGCATACTGGCGCGCGGAGGTGCAGCGACTCAGCGCGCAGGGCCTCACTGCGGGCCCACCTCGCTCTGGCTCGACCAGCATGGTTGTTCTTGGAAGCGCCGTCGCGGCGCTCGCGACCCTCGGGGCCCTCTTCGTTGCGGCGCCGACATCCGCCTCGCCCGCGCCACGGAACGTACCCTCTGCTGCATCGGGCACGGAACGTCCGGCTGGATCGAGCACGACCTCCGACCAGACACTGAGCCTTTGCCAACCTGTTGGACGGGCAGGTCAGGGTTGGTGCGGCGTGGCGTGACCTCGAATGGGTGAAGCTCCTGGTAGACGGGCGGTTGCTGAGACCAGACCGTCCAAACCAGGAGCTTCAACGTGCTGTCCTACCCGTCCGCGATGACCGTGTCCAGTCGCGCGCTCAAGCTCCTCGCCGACCTGCTGCGCGGGCGCCGCGCCGACCGCGGCACCCGCTGGCGCAAGCTCCCCGCCGGCCGCCAAGCGCTGCTGGTGGTGGCGCACCTGCGCAAGAACGACACCTACGCCGAACTGGCCTGTGGGTTCGGCGTCGGGACCTCCACCGTGTACCGCTACATCCGCGAGGCCCTCGACCTGCTCGCCGCGAAGGCACCCACCCTTGAGCAGGCGATCGGGGTCGCCAAGCGCAAGGCGTTCGTGATCCTCGACGGCACCCTGCTGCGCATCGACAGAGTCGGCATGGCATCCGGGTACGACCGCGCGTTCTACTCCGGAAAACACAAGGCCCACGGCCTGAACGTGCAGGTCATCGCCGACCCGGTCGGCAGGCTGGTGTGGATCTCCCCACCGCTGCCCGGCGCACGCCACGACATGGGCGCGGCCCGCGATCACGGGATCATCGACGCCTTGGCCGCCCATGACATCCCGGCGGCGGCCGACACCGCCTACCAGGGCTCCGGGCCCACAGTTGCCGTCCCACAGCGTCGCCGCCGCAAGGACCCCGACACCGGCCGATACCGCAAGCTCTCTCGGTTCCAGAAGGACGTCAACACCGCCCACGCCCGGCGCCGCGGACCCGGTGAGCGAGCCAACGCCGAGCTGAAGAACTGGCGAGTGCTGCGCAAAATCCGTTCCAGCCCCAACCGGGCGGACACGCTCATCGCCGCAGTTCAGACACTCATGATCGCCAGCACATGATCAGGTTGGCAAAGGCTCACTCACTGCCCTCGGGAACGTCCCAAAGAAGTTCGGCGAGACGGCCAGTTATGGAGTTGTCGGCGATCACTCGCCGCTTGATTTTGTCGTCAGTGAACCGCGGGCAGCGAAATGTAACTCCTTTGCTTCGCAGCCTACGAACGGAAAGTTCGTCGAGCTACCGATCGTCGCCACAACTCATGACGATCCAGAAAAGCGTCTAACCTTCGTTCCTTTCGGCGCAGGCTGGGAATTTGTTGGCACTGACGGGCGCTCAGTTAAGGCATCGACCACGGCAGCGGCTAGCTGCTCATACGAAGCACCGTCGAATCTCGGGCCCAACCGCGTGTACGAGTTCCGGGTCGTCGTAGACGTTCCCGAGCAGGACGGGGCGCTGATCTATCGGGCGGTGGCCACTACCGCGGGATGGGAATGGGCGTTGACGAACTGAAGCCGGGGACCCCAGTTCGAAGTCTGCGTGGAAGTCGCTGTCCGCCCTGAGTTGAGCTCTAATGTAAAGCGGCCGGCGCGTCGTGACCCGCGGTGACCCCGATTAGCCGGGCGCTGATTGCACGACGGGCACCTCTGCGCCCTGAACTGTGCGGCATCCGCCGACCGGTACGCCGCAGCGCATCAAGATGCGGGCGAACACTTGGGCTCTAGGCACTTCCAGCGGCTCGCTTACATGTCTCAACCCACGTGACCACACCCCCCGTGCCCAGACTCACGCGGCAGGAGTGAGCCGGTGTCCGGCACCGTGTCGACACTCCCGTCGACACTCCCGCCGCAATTGCCGCTCAGCTAGTCACTCAGAGCTGTCCGCCGGCGATCGCCGCAGCCATGCCCTCCTGCGCGCAGGAGCCTTCCGAATCACACTCACCAACCTGCCGCATCGTATCGGTGGCGCGGGCTAGGCCACCCCGAACGGGGTGTGGGCATTCGAGACAGAGGCGGCACCTCGCATCATCGTAACGCGGGATCAGAAGTACGCTTAGCGGATGGCGTTGACGCGAGGCCTCCAATCCGATCTGAGTCGCGGAGCTCACCGGCAGACAGCGCTGCAAGCATACTTTGCAAAGTCGGTTGACGATGGCAGTCAACTCGTTTGCATGTTTGCTAATCGATGCCGATCTTCCACGGGAAGTATGGACTTAGCCGAGGGCCAGCTTTCGCATATTGGCGTCCATTATGAGCTGCAAGATTCCGGCAAACCCCTCCGGGTTTTGGTAGTCCCGATGCAGACTG
>NZ_BJVJ01000019.1 GCF_007989085.1 Pseudonocardia sulfidoxydans NBRC 16205 | reverse complement strand
CCCCCGCCGCGCCCGCCCCGATCGCGAACGAACGGCACAGTGGCGCCACTGAGTTGCGTGACAGTGCCGTTCGTGCAGCCCCGGAGGCGGCGCCCGCGGCGGCACCCCCGGCGGCACCCGCGGCGGCACCCCCGGCGAACGAACGGCACAGTGGCGCAACTCAGTCGCGTGACAGTGTCGTTCGTGCAACGCCGGGGGTGGGCGGGGGCGTCGACACCACCGGGTGTGTGGCCGTCAGCTCGCCCGCGGTGGGGGCGTTCTGGGTGGCGCCGAGCCCCGGCCAGCCGCCGTTCGTGGCTGTCGGCGACACCGTGACCCACGACCAGCAGCTCGCGATCGTCGAGGTCATGAAGCTGATGAACCCCGTCGTCGCGCCGGTGGCGGGGACCGTCGTGCAGGTGTGTGCGGCCAACGCGGACCTCGTGGAGTTCGAGCAGACGCTGTTCCTCATCAGGCCGGCCGATGGCTAGCCCGGCGCTTTCCGCGACGCAGGTCGAGGCCCGTCCGCTGCGCCGGGTGCTCGTCGCGAACCGCGGGGAGATCGCGGTGCGGGTCGTGAAGGCGTGCCGGTCGCTGGGGATCGAGTCGGTCGTCGTGACCTCGACGGTCGACCGGGACGGTATGGCCGCGCGGCTCGCCGACCGGGCGGTCTGCATCGGCCCTCCCTCCGCGGGCCAGAGCTATCTCGCGATCCCGTCCGTGCTCAGCGCGGCGCTCGGCACCGGCTGCGACGCCGTCCATCCCGGGTACGGGTTTCTGTCGGAGAATCCGGAGTTCGCGGCGGCGTGCGTGAACGAGGGGCTGACGTTCGTCGGGCCGCGGCCGGAGGCGGTCGCGCAGGCGGGGGACAAGGCCCGGGCCCGTGAGCTGGCCCGGACCGCCGGCATCCCGACGCTGGACGGATCGCCGATCTTGGAAACGACGGCGGACGCCGTCGCTGCAGCCGACGCGTTGGGCTATCCAGTTCTCGTCAAGGCCGCGGCCGGGGGTGGCGGGCGCGGTATGTCGGTCGTGGAGGACGAGGCGCAGCTGCGCAGCCGGTTCGTCGCCGCGGCGGAGGAGGCCCGTTCGGCGTTCGGCGACGGCCGCGTCTACCTGGAGCGTTTCGTGCGCAACGCCCGCCACATCGAGGTGCAGGTGCTCGGCGACAAGCACGGCACCGTCGTGCACGTCGGCGAGCGGGACTGCACGCTGCAGCGCCGGCACCAGAAGGTCGTCGAGGAGTCCCCGGCCCCGAACATCCCCGACGACGTGCGGCGCGACATCCGCCGCAGCGGCGTCGCGTTCGCGCGGGCGCTGGAGCTGGACAGCGCGGGGACCGTCGAGTTCATCTACGACGCCGACAGTTCTGATGAAACCGGCCCGGCCGGCAGTTCTGAGGAAACCGGCCCGGCCGGCAGTTCTGATGAAACCGGCCCGGCCGGCAGGCAGCCGTACGCGTTCCTGGAGTTCAACGCGCGCATCCAGGTCGAGCACCCGGTGAGCGAGCTGGTGTCGGGCATCGACCTCGTCGCCGCGCAGCTCCGGGTCGCGGGTGGCGCGCCGCTCGGGTTCACCCAGGACGACGTCGAGGTGACAGGCCACGCCGTCGAGGTCCGCATCACGACGGAGGACCCCGCGCGCGGCTTCGTGCCGCACCCCGGCACGGTGTCGGTCTGGGAGCCGCCGACGGGCGAGGGCATCCGCGTCGACAGCCACTGCGAGCCCGGGTACGTCGTGACCCCGTACTACGACTCGTTGCTCGCCAAGATCATCGCCTTCGGGCCGGACCGCGACACCGCGATCGACCGGATGCTCGCCGCGCTCGACGCGCTTCGCGTCGAGGGCGTGCCCACGACCCGCGAGTTCTGCCGCGCGGCACTCGACCATCCCGACTTCCGCGCCGGGCGCGTCACCACGAACTGGATCGCCGAGCACGGCCTGCCCCACTACCTGGAGACTCGTCGATGAGTTATCTGAACGTCGCCCCGGAGAAGCGCAAGATCGAGATCATCGACCAGACGTTGCGCGACGGCCCGCAGAGCTGGTGGGGCATGAAGCTGCGCCGTGACATGGGCCTGCCCATCGCGGGCGAGCTGGACCGGACGGGCTTCCACACGATCGACCTCGTCGGCAGCTCGATCTTCGAGGTCCTTGCGCGGCACTGCAAGGAGGACCCGTGGGAGCAGCTGATCTCGCTGTCGCGGGCCATGCCGCGCACCACGGTCCGGGCCGGGACGCGCTCCAACGGGATCGTGACGTTCGGGCTCACCGCCGACAGCGTCATGGACCTGTGGGTGCAGCGGCTCGTCGCGCACGGGATCGGCAGCTTCTGGATCTACGACGGCCTGTTCAACACCGACAAGATCGGTCGCCTCGTCAAGACCGCGCAGGCCGAGGGCGCCCGGGCGATCCCGTGCATCCTTTACGCGGACAGCCCGTTCCACACCGACGAGTACTACGCCGCCCGCACCCGTGAGCTGGTCGCGCTCGGCGCCGACGGCATCGAGCTGGAGGACGCCGCCGGGCTGCTCACCCCCGAGCGGACCCGGACCCTGGTGCGTGCCATCAAGGCCGCCGCGCCGGACATCCCCGTCGAGATCCACTTCCACAGCAACAACGCGCTCGCCCCGATCAACTACCAGGAGGGTGTGCTCGCGGGCGCCGACGTCGTGCACACCGCGTCGGGGCCCCTCGCCGCCGGGGTGTCGTTGCCCAGCACGGAGAACACCGTCGCCAACCTGCGCTACGCGGGATACGACGTCGATCTCGACGAGACGCGGTTCGCGCCCGTCGCCGAGCACCTGCTGCGGGTGGCGGAGTACGAGAACCTGCCCGTCGGCAAGCCGGCCGAGTACTCGCTGTTCCTCTACCGCCACCAGCTGCCCGGCGGCATGACCGGCACGTTCAAGGACCAGCTCAAGGCGCGTGGGATGGAGGACCGGTTCGAGGAGGTTCTCGACGAGATGTCGCGGGTGCGCGAGGAGCTCGGCTACCCCGTGATGGCGACGCCGTTCTCGCAGCTCGTGGGCACGCAGGCGGTGCTGAACATCGTCACGGGCAAGCGGTACTCGGTCGTCCCGGACGAGGTGATGATCTACGCGCACGGCTTCTACGGGACGCCCGTGGCGCCACTCGACCAGAACGTCCTCGACACGATCATGGGCTCGGCGAAGGCGAAGAGCTACACGGACTGGCAGCCGCCGCAGCCGTCGCTGGACGAGCTGCGCACGCGCTTCGGCGGCAACATCTCCGACGACGAGCTGATCCTGCGGCTGCTCGTCCCGGAGGCCGACGTCGAGGCCATGCGGGCCACCCCGCAGCGCAACCGCGACTTCGCCCCGACCACGAAGCAGGCCCGCTTCATCCGTGAGCTCGTGGAGACGTCGGTGGGGGCGTACCTGCACATCGACGGCCCGGGCTTCGAGCTGACCCTGGAGGGGGACCACTGATGGCGCTCGGAGAGGGCCGCCCGACGAAACGGCGCCCGGGGTCGGCGGTCGGTGGGCTGCCCGTCGCCGACTCCCGCCCGGTGTTCGACGGCGACGCGGTCGTCGGCGTGCGGTGCACGGTGTGCCGGTACCCGGTGGCGCAGAACGGGATCCCGTGGTGCCCGTCGTGCTACGGCACGGTGGAGCCGGCCCGGTTCGCGACGACGGGCGCGGCGTGGACGTCGACGGTCGTCGGGATCCCGGTGGGGGAGCGGCGCCCGCCGTTCGGGCTCGCCTATCTCGATCTCGACGACGGCCCCCGCGTCCTGGTGCACCTCGTCGAGCCCGCGATCCTGAGAACAGGCGAGCGGCTGCGCATCACCGGCACCGACGCCGGTGACCTGGTCGCGGAGGTGACGGCGTGAACCCCATGCTCTGGGGCGTCGGCACCAGCGACTACGGCCTGCAGCCCGAGAAGCGTGTCGAACAGCTGTGCTGGACCGCGATTGCCGAGGCCGTCGCCGACGCCGGGATCACCCCGGCGGACATCGACGCGATCATCGTCGGCTCCGTGTTCGGCCCGCCCGGCGTCGCGACGCGGGTGCAGCGCGGCATCGGCCTGCCCGGTGTTCCGATGTGGACGGTCGAGAATGCCTGCGCCAGTGGGACGAGCGCGTACCACGAGGCCGTCGAGGCGGTGCGTTCCGGCAGGTTCGGCTGCGTGCTCGTCCTCGGCGTCGACCAGATGTCGACGCTGTTCTCCGGCGCCATCGTCCCCGAGGCCACCGACCCCGAGGGCGCGTCGTCGCTGCCCCTGCCGGGGCTCTACGCCCTGGGTGCGCAGCGCTACGTCCAGGAGTTCGGGGTGACGCCCGAGCAGCTCGCGGCCGTCGCGGTGAAGAACAAGCGCAACGGTCTCGACAACCCACGCGCCCAGCTGCGCAAGGCGGCGCCGACGATCGAGGAGGTGTTGTCGTCGCGCATGATCGCCGAGCCGCTGACGTTCCTGCAGTGCTGTCCCACCAGCGACGGCGCGGGCGCGGTGATCGTCGGCGGGGAGCGCGGCCGGGAAGGGGACCTGCGGATCGAGGCGTCGGCGATGGTGTCCGGCGCGCTGTGGGACCACCGCAGCGACGACGTCTGGGGCTATGCGAGCGTCGCCCGCGCCGCCGAGCAGGCCTACGCCCAGGCCGAGCGGACCCCGTCGGAGATCGACGTCATGGAGGTCCACGACGCCTTCACGATCGGCGAGATCGTCACCCTGGAGGCGCTCGGCGTCGCGCCCCGCGGCAAGGGCGCGGAGCTGGCCCCCTCCGGGCACACCGCTCGTGACGGCGTCCAGCCCGTCAACCCCAGCGGCGGCCTCCTGTCGCGGGGACATCCGTTGGGCGGCACCGGGACCGCGCAGATCGCCGAGATCGCCTGGCAGCTGCGCGGGCGCGCCGGGGCTCGTCAGGTGGCGCGCCACCGCGTCGGCATGGTCGAGACGATGGGCGGGGGCGCCGCAGGCATGGACGGCAACGCCTGCGTCGTCACGATCCTGTCCCGTCCCTGACACCGGTCGACACGAGCGACGTCCCGACCTCGTAAGGGTTCGGCGCCGCGGTCGGCCGATAGCGTGACCCGGTGCGCGCCATTCGCGAGCGGACCGGCGTCCGTACGGACGCAGTGGTCGTCGGCGCCGTCGTAGTGCTCGTCGTCGTGGCGGCGGTGGTGGGGCGCCGGCTGCTGGCCGCGGGCGTCGACATCTTCCTGGGCTGGCCGCCGCTGCTCGCGGAATGGCTGCCCCATGTCGGGCCGGGGACGCCGGCTGCGGTCGTCGTGGCGGTCGCGACGGTCGCGTGGGGTCCGGGCCTGGCGGCGCGGCTGCGCTGGGGGCCGCTGCTGCGGGCGGGGTTCGCGGCGGCGTTCGCGTGGACGGTCTCGCTGGCGCTGGTCGACGGCTGGCAGCGGGGCGTGGTGGAGCGGCTGACCAGCGGCGAGGAGTACCTGCACGACGTGCCGCGGGTCGCGGAGCTCGGCGGTGTCGGCCCGATGCTGCGGGTGTTCGCCGACCACATCCTGACCACGGCGGTCGACCCGGCGCAGACGTGGTTCTGGACGACGCACGTCGGCGGGCACCCGCCCGGCGCGTTCCTGGTGTTCACGGTGCTCGACCGGATCGGGCTCGGGTCCGGCGGCGCGGCGGGTGTCGTCGTGATGGCGGTGGGGTCGTCGGCGGCCGTCGCGGTGGCGGTGACCCTGCGGGCGCTGGGCCACGAGGACCTGGCGCGACGGGTGCTGCCCTTCTCGGTGCTGTTCCCCGGCGCGGTGTGGGTCGGGGTGTCGGCCGACGGGCTGTTCGCCGGGTGGCTGGCGTGGGGCGTCGCGTTGCTCGCGATCGCGGCGGCCCGGAAGAGCACGGTCGTCGCCGTCGGGGCCGGTGCGGTCCTGGGCTACGCGCTGTACCTGTCGTACGGCCTGGTGCTGGGTGCGTTGTTCCCGCTCGCGGTGCTCGTCGCGACGCGGCGGTGGCGGCTCCTCGTCCCCGCACTGGCCGGGGTCGCCGTCGTGGTCGCCGGGTTCACCGCGGCCGGGTTCTGGTGGGGCACCGGCTACGCGGACGTGAAGGTCATCTACGCCGCGAGCATCGCCGCGACCCGGCCGTACGGCTTCTTCGTGTGGGCGAACCTGGCGGCGGTCGCGTTCGCGCTGGGCCCGGCGACCGTCGCCGCGCTGTCGCGGGTCCGCGCCCTGCCACGCGCGGCGGGGCTGCTCGTCGGGGCCGCCGTCGCCGCGATCCTGCTCGCCGACCTGTCCGGCATGTCGAAGGCCGAGGTGGAGCGCATCTGGCTGCCGTTCGCGGTGTGGGCGACCCTCGCGTGCGGGGCGTTGCCGCGGCCCCGCGCGTGGCTGCTCGCGCAGGCGGTGGTGGCGCTGGCCGTCAACCATCTGCTGCTGACCGTCTGGTGACCCGCACGACCCAGACCAGCGCCGACACCCCGGTCATCGCCAGCACCAGCCACAGCCAGCGCACGAGGTACGGGCCCTGGTCCAGGCCCGACGCGCCGAGGACGACGGGTTCGCCCTGCCGGACGATCCCCGGCAGGTACACCAGCAACGTCAGCGCCGCGCCTAGCAGGGGGACCCGGACGTGGTTGACCAGCGGCACCCGGGTCGCGGGCAGCAGCCCGATCACCCGGTCGGCCGCCGTGTAGAGCGGGAACAGCACGAGGTCGTGCAGCAGCAGCGCACCGGCGAACCAGATCAGCATGCCGACGATCGACGGGTGCAGCGTCGGGTCCCGGACGATGATCGTCGCGGCGTACCCGGCGAGCGCGACGCAGGCGAGGACGCCGACCATCCTGACCCGGTTCATCGGGAGAACCCGATCGCGGCGACCCACTTCGTGCAGTGCACCCCGGGCAGCGCCGGGACGATCACCCGCGCCGGGTAGCCGTGGTCGCGGGTGAGGTCGGATCCGTTGACGCGCAACGCGAGCAGCGAGTCGGGGTCGAGGACCTGCCCGGCCGTGAGCGCGGCGCGGGCGAACGGCCCCTCCTCGACCGAGCGCACGGTCGCGCCCGTGGGGTCCGCGACGCCGGCGAGCGCGGCGAGGTCGCGCAGCCGCACCCCGGACCACGTCTGCTGCGTCGACCAGCCCTCGACGCAGGCGATCGGCAGGTCGGCGGTGTGCTGGGGCAGCGCGGCCAGCTCGTCGCGGGTCAGCCGGACGGCGCCGAGGTCGAGACGCCAGCCCGTACCCACGGCGTCCGGGGAGATGCCGGAGGCGACGAACGTGCGGTTGACGGGGAAGTCGCCGGGGGCGGTCCGTCCGCGGGGGAGCAGCAGGGCGGTGGCGCGCAACGGGCCGTCGAGGGTCTGGCCGACGGTGAGCCCGGCGAGCAGCACCGCGCCCCCGCCGACGAGCGCGAGCGCGCCGCGCCGGCTCGTCGTCGGCGGGTCGGGCTCGGGAGCGACGAGGCCGCCCTCGTCGGGCGGCTCCGGCCGGGTCCGCGCCGGCGGCGTGCGCAGCTCGGTCCGCAACGACCGCGACCGCAGGCTGCGCACCATCGTCGGCAGCTTGAGCGCGACGTGCAGCACGAACCCGGCGATGAACACCCACGCCCCCGCGTAGTGCGCGGCGTAGAAGCTGAACCCGAACACGTAGTCGTACTGGATGTTCAGCAGCCCGGTGACGATCTCGAACAGGATGCCGCCGACGAGCAGCACGAGCGTGGCGCGCTCGGCCAGCTTCAGCAGGTTGCGGTCGGGCCGGGCGAACAGCTTCGGGATGACCGACCACAGCTTGGCCAGCACGACCGGGACCAGCACGATCCCGAGGCCGACGTGCAGACCCTGGGTGAGCCGGAACAGCCACGCGGGCCGCGTCGGCCAGTCGAGGCGCGGCAGGTGCAGAGCCCCGACGTCGGCGGGGATGGCGCCGGGACCGTAGGCGACCCAGTCGAGGAGCCCGGTCACGATGACCACGGGCAGGGCACACAGCAGCACCAGGCCGAACACCGAGGTCAACCACGGGCCCCGGATCGGGCTGCGCCAACGTATCCGCATGGCGACCGACGCTAGGGCCGCGCGGGCCCGCCCGAGCCGTTCCGTCACCACCTCGTCAGCCCGCCTTACCGACCGGTGACGAACCCGCTCGACGGGTCCGCGGCGGTCTAGCGTGACGTGCGTGTGCGCACACGTCCTGGTGGTCGACGACGACGAGACCGTCCGCGACGTCGTCGGCCGCTACCTGGGCGCGGCCGGTCACGATGTCGCGCTGGTGGCCGACGGGGTCGCGGCGCTGCGGTCGGCCCGGGCGACCCCGCCCGACGTCGTCGTGCTCGACCTGATGCTGCCCGGCCTGGGTGGGCTCGAGGTGTGCCGCGCCCTGCGCGCCGACGGCGAGCTGCCCCCGATCGTCATGCTCACCGCGCTCGGCGAGGAGGACGACCGGCTGCTGGGCCTGGAGCTGGGCGCCGACGACTACGTCACGAAGCCGTTCAGCCCGCGTGAGCTGGTCCTGCGGGTCGCGTCGATCCTGCGGCGCACGGCCGCGCAGCCCGCGTCGGCGGTGCTCGTCGACGGCACCCTGCGCGTCGACCCGGCCGCCCGGACTGCCACGCTCGACGGCGGCCCGCTGGCCTTGACGACCCGGGAGTTCGACCTCCTCGCCTTCCTGCTGACCCACCCTGGGCAGGCGTTCACCCGTGAGGAGCTGCTCGCGCGGGTGTGGGGCTGGGAGTTCGGCGACCGCTCGACCGTCACCGTCCACGTGCGGCGGCTGCGGGAGAAGGTCGAGCAGGACCCGACGGCGCCCCGCCGGATCGCGACCATCTGGGGCACCGGCTACCGCTACGACCTGCAGGGGTGAGTGATGCTCGCCGACCTCGCGCACGCCGTCCCGCTCGCGCTGCTGTTCGCGCTCCCGGTCGCCGCGGTGGGCGGGGTGCTGTTGCACGTCATGCGGCGCAGGTCGATCGCCGCAGCGATGGTCACCCTCGGCCTCGTGCCGCTGGCCGCGGCCCTCGGCGGGGTCATCGGGGTCAGCGGGCTGATGTACACCCCGCAGCTGCTCGGGACGATCGCGGTGTGCGCCGTCGTCGGCGTCGTCACCGTCCCGGTGGCGTGGTGGCTGGGCCGCCGCTTCGCCCGGGAGGCGCTGTGGCAGCGCGAGGCCGACGCCGCCGAGCATGCGGCCGAACGGCACGCCGAGGCCGCCCGCCGCGAGCTGGTCGCATGGATGAGCCACGACCTGCGCTCCCCGCTGGCGGGGATCCGGGGGATGACCGACGCGATCGCCGACGGCATCGTCAGCGACCCGGTCGACGTCGCCGACTACCTGGCGCGCATCCGCCGCGAGTCCGACCGGATGGCGGGCATGGTCGAGGACCTGTTCCAGCTGTCGCGGGCCACGTCGGCGTCCCTGCAGCTCTCGCTCGTCCCCCTGGCACTGGGCGAGGTCGTGTCCGACGCCGTCGCCGCGGAGGGCCCGGTGGCCGCGGCCGCGGGCGTCGAGATCGTCGCGGACGACCCCGATCGGTGGCCGGTGGTGCGCGGCAGCGACTCCGAGCTCACCCGGACCGTGCGCAACCTGCTCGCCAACGCCGTGCGGCACACCCCGCCCGGCGGGCGCATCGAGCTCACCGCCGGGCAGCGCGACGACCACGCGTGGCTGCGGGTGCAGGACGGCTGCGGCGGGATCGCCGAGGAGGACCTGCCGCGGGTGTTCACCGTCGGGTTCCGCGGCGGCGGCGCCGCCCGCACCCCCGGGGAGGGCCCCGGCGCCGGTCTCGGGCTCGCCATCGCGCGCGCGTTCGCCGAGGCCCACGGCGGCACGATCGGCGTCCGCAACCGGGAACCGGGCTGCGTGTTCGAGCTGGCGCTCCCGCGGGCGTCCGCGTCGCGCGCCTGACCCGCTCACGCCGCGACCAGCTCCGCGAAGCACCTCCCGGCGGCCACCGCGACGTCCGCGACCCGCAGGCCGGCCCACGGCGCGACCGTGCGCAGCGCGTCGGCACCGACGCACGCCCACGGCACCGGGTCGCCGAGCGCGCCGTCGGCGCAGGGCCGCGCGGTCCCGCACCACCACTCGCCCGGGTGCGGCCCCGTCTCGACGAGCACCGTCCCGCCCGGCGCGAGCAACGCCGCCGCCCGCGCCAGCAGCCGCACCGGGTCGCCGCCGACGCCGATGTTCCCGTCGACGAGCAGCACGTGAGACCACGCGGCCTCGCCCGGCAACGGGTCGAAGACGTCGCGACGCACCATCGGCGCCCCCCGCCGCCGGCACAGGACGTGGGCCACGGGGGAGTGGTCGACCCCCAGCGCGGGGACCCCGCGGCCGGTGAGCGCGGCCACCAGCCTGCCCGGACCGCACCCCAGATCGACGACCGGACCGCGGCAGCGGTCCAGCACCCACCCGTCCGCCGCGCCGGCCGTTGCCCGCCAACGGTTCGTGTCCATCGCGACGACGACGCCGTCGTCGCGGTGCAGGTGGCCGCCGCGCCCGGCGAGCAGCGCGTCGAACGGCTCGTGGACAGCCGTGCTCACGCGGTCGACCCCGGCGGCGTGCCGATCGCGTCGACGGCCGCGGCGAACCGTGAGCCCGGCACGAGCGCCGCGACCGCCCGGGCGTCCTCGACGGTGTCGACGTCGGTGAGCTCGGGAAGCAGCGTGACGCGCAGTCCGCTGCCGAGCAACGCGGACAGCGTCCGCGCGCCGGTGTCGGACCGCGAGGTGGGCACGTCGGTGACCAGGGCCGCGTCGGCCGGGTCGCGCAGCCCGAGAGCCCACCAGCCGCCGTCGTGGGCGAGGCCGAGGACGGCGTCGGTGTCGTGCCCGCCGAGCCGGTCCAGGCAGTGGGCCAGCAACGGGGGATCGACCTGCGGGGTGTCCATTCCGATCTGCAGCGTGGCGAGGCCGGGGTGGCGGGCGGCGGCGTCGTGGTGGGCCGCGGCGATCCGGGAGCCGAGACCGTTCCCGCGCTGCGCGATCCGGTCGGCGCGACCCACCGCGGCACCGACCTCCCGGGCGCGGGCGGCCGCCGCGAGGTCCCCGGTGAACGCGACGACCGTCCGCGTGCGGGGGACCGCCGTGGTGGCGTCGAGGGTGTCGAGCAGCGCGCCCGCGGCGACGGCCGCGGCCTGCGCGGGTGTCGCCGGTGGACACAGCCGCGTCTTGGCCCGCCCCGGCACCGGCGCCTTGGCCAGGACGATCAGCATCGCCCTCACCGCAGCAGCCCCGCCATGTCACGGACGGCCCGGGCCGTCCCGGCGACCGACCCGGAGACCTTCGACCGGCCGCCGCCGCGTCGCGAGTAGCGCACGGGACGCTCGTCGATGCGCCAGCCTGCCGATCCCGCCCGCAACAGCAGTTCCAGCGGGTAGCCGAACGCACGGTCGGCGATCTCGAGACCCAGCAGCGCATCACGCCGGGCGACCCGGATCGGCGCGATGTCGTGCACCGCGACCCCGCGCCGTCGCAGCTCCGCCGAGATCAGCGCGTTGCCCGCCCGGGCGTGCCACGGCCAGCTCCCGGGATCGGGCACGCGGCGCCCGACGGCCAGGTCCGCCCGCCCCGACGCGACCTCGTCGGCCATCCCGGGCAGCGCGGCGGCGTCGAGGGAGCCGTCGCCGTCGAGGAACGCGACCAGCTCCGACGTCGCGTTCACCAGCCCGGTGTGCACGGCCGCGCCGTATCCGCGGCGGGGCTCGGCGACCACCCGGGCACCGTGCGCCCGCGCGACCGCGGCGGTGTCGTCGACCGACCCGTTGTCCACCACGAGTACGGGCCAGCCCGGCGGCAGCCCGGCCAGGACACCCGGCAGCGCGTCGGCCTCGTCGAGGCAGGGCAGGACGATCTCGGGACGGTGCACACACCGATCTTCGATCCGCGGGGGCCGATCGGATCGCTCACGCGTGCTTACCGATCGATGACGTCCACCTCCGTCACCCGACCGGGGACCGCAGCGGGTCGGTGGCGAACGCTGCCACGCCCTCGGCGAACGACGTCCGGGCCCGGAACCCGAGCCGCTCGCGTGCGAACGCCGGGTCCGCGACGACGTGCCGGACGTCGCCGGGCCGGGCCCCGCCCACGACCTGGGGCTCCGGACCGTCCATCGCCCTGGCGAGCTCGCGCGCCAGGGCGCCGACGGTGTGCGGTTCCCCGGAGCACACGTTCGCCGCGGCGAACCCGTCGACGGGCGTGGTCAGCGCGGCCAGGTTGGCTGCCGCGACGTCGCTGACGTGCACGAAGTCGCGGCGCTGGCGCCCGTCCTCCATGACCCGGGGTGCCTCGCCGCGCTCCAGGGCCGACCGGAAGATCGACGCGACCCCCGCGTACGGGGTGCCGAACGGCATCCGCGCCCCGTAGACGTTGTGGTAGCGCAGCGACCACACCGAACCGCCGGTCTGCCGCGCCCAGGCACTCGCCAGGTGCTCCTGCGCCAGCTTCGTCGCCGCGTAGGTGGAGCGCGGGTCGAGCGGCGCGTCCTCCGGCACCAGGCCGGGCACCAGCTCACGCGCGCACACCGGGCAGCGTGGCTCGAAGACCCCGGCCTCGACGTCGGCCCGCGCCCTCGGACCCGGCCGCACCACCCCGTGCTCCGCACAGTCGTAGCGCCCCTCGCCGTAGACGACCATCGAGCCCGCGAGCACCAGCCGCCCGACACCGCCACGGTGCATCTCGGCCAGCAGCACCGCGGTGCCGACGTCGTTGTGCGCCGCGTAGTCCGGCGCGTCGAACGGGTCGACCCCGTGCCCGACCATCGCGGCCTGGTGACAGACGACGTCGACGCCACCGAGCAGCCCCCGGACCACGTCGGCGTCGCGCACGTCCCCGCGCACGAACTCGTGACCGGCCGTCCACTCCGGCGCCCCGGCCCCGTGGGCCTGGGGGAGCAACGCGTCGAGCACGACGACGTCGTGGCCGTCGGCCGCGACCAGGTCGGCGACGTGGGAGCCGATGAAACCGGCGCCGCCGGTGATCAGGACTCGCATCGCGCGACCGTAGCAACGCCCCCTGGAGCCGGTCAGGGCGCCGTGGGGAGCGGGTCGAAGACGGTCACCCGCGGCGGCTCACCCTCGAAACGCTCGATGTCGACGAGGCAGCTGTGCGCGCTCGGGCCCTGGGCCAGCGGCGAGGTGCCGCGGTCGCCGGTGAGGACGTTGGGGTTGCCGTGCACGTCGAGGCCGTCGGGCCCGGACGGGTCGTACCAGGCCCCGGTCGAGAGCCGCGCGACCCCGGGACGGATCGCGTCCGACACCACCGCGCCGGCGAGGCAGGCGCCCCGGGCGTTGTGGATGCGCACGACGGCGCCGTCGACGATGCCGCGGGCGGCAGCGTCGACGGGGTTGAGCAGCACCGGCTCGCGGCCGGCGACCTTGCCCGCCGACGAGTGCGACCCGTTGTCGAACTGCGAGTGCAGCCGCCGCTCCGGTTGCCCCGACACCAGGTGCAGCGGGTAGGTCACGGCCGCGGGCGCGCCCAGCCACTCCTTCGGCTCGAGCCACGTCGGGTGCCCCGGGCAGCCGGGGAGGCCGAAGCCGGCGATGGTGTCGGAGAAGATCTCGATACGACCCGAGGGCGTGGCGATGGGGTTGGCCGCGGGATCGGCACGCAGTGCCGTGTAGGGGGCGACGGTCCGCGGCGGCTGCGGCAGCGCGACGGTGCCGACGCGGCGCAGCTCGTCGAGCGTCGGCAGGGTCGCGCCCAGCCGCGCGGCGCGGTCGCGGGTCTGCTCGTAGAGATGCTCGACCCACTCCTGCTCGGAGCGGCCCTCGGTGAACTCGTCGGCGATCCCGAGCTTGTCGGCGACGGCCGCGAGGATGGTGTGGTCGGTGCGGACGCCGGGTGGGGGCTGGGCCGCCCGCACCATCGCCGAGACGTACGGGTCGGCAGCGCCCGCCGCGAAGTCGTCGCGTTCGAGCCACGTCGCCGCGGGCAGCACGATGTCGGCGTGGCGGGCGAGCGCGTTGGCGAAGTGCTCGTGCACGACGACGGTGTCGGGGCGCTGCCACGCGCGCACCAGCCGGTTGAGGTCCTGGTGGTGGTGGAACGGGTTGCCGCCGACCCAGTAGAGGAGCCGCGCGTCGGGGTAGGTGTGGCGGCCGCCGTCGTAGTCGAACTGCTCGCCGGGGTGCAGGAGCATGTCCGCGATCCGGGCGACGGGGATGAACGAGTCGATGCGGCGCAGGCCCTGCGGCAGCGCTGCCGGGTGGAACCGGGACTGCTCGAGCCCCAGCTGGTGCAGGGCGCCCAGCGCCGCGCCGAAGCCGCCGCCGGGCCGGCCGAGCGACCCGCTGATCGCCGCCAGGGTGAGCGCCATCCACGGTGCCTGCTCGCCGTGGTCGGCGCGCTGCAGCGAGTACGACGTCGTGATCACTGTGCGCCTGCCGCGCATCCGCCGGGCGAGGTCGCCGATGTCGCCCGCGGGCAGCCCGCTGATCGGGGCGGCCCACGCTGGGGTCTTGGGGATGCCGTCGGAGCGCCCGAGCAGGTAGTCCTCGAACCGATTCCACCCGACGGTGCAGCGCTGCAGGAAGTCGACGTCGTGCGCTCCGGCGACGACGAGCTCGTGGGCCAGCGCCAGCATGATCGCGACGTCGGTCCCGGGCCGGGCGGGCAGCCGGGTGGCGTCGAGTGCGTCGTCGATGTCGGTGCGCAGCGGGGAGATCGAGACGAACTCCGCGCCCTGCTCGCGGGCCCGGCGCTGGTCGCGCAGGTTGGTGTGACGGCCGATGCCGCCCCCGTTGACCTGCGTGTTGCGGCCGGGCAGTCCGCCGAATGCGACGACGAGGGAGCGCTGCTCGCCGATCTCGCGCCAGATCGGGTTCGACGCCAGTCCCGCCGCGTAGCCGCCGCCGACCCGGCGCAGGATGACCTGCATCGCCGCCGACGAGTACGACTCCACCGAGCGCGTGTAGCCCCCGAGCAGGTTGAGGAAGCGGTGGATCTGCGACTGCGGGTGATGGAAGCGCCCGGCCGAGCCCCAGCCGTACGAGCCGCCGAACACCGCGGCGTTGCCGTGCACGTCGATCGTGTCGCGCAGGGCGTCGGCGGTGAGCGAGACGGCAGTGTCCCAGTCGACGCGGACGTAGGTGTCGCGCCCGCGCACCCCCCGCTTCCCGCCCGCCGGACCGGGACCGTGCTCGAGGTACCCGCGGCGCACGTACGGTGCGGTGAGCCGCGACGGCGCGGTCAGGCTGGACGGCACGCCCAGCCCGATCGGTGAGGGCTCCGGGTCGGCCGGGTCGGGGCGGAGGCCGAGGACGCGGGTGCCGTCGGTCTCGGCGAGGTAGGTACCGAAGTGGCCCGCGGTGGGGACCTCGTGTGGCGCGGACGAGGGCATGTCTCATCGTGACCCGACCGGACGGCGGTGCGGCCGGGCAGTGACGAGAGCGACAGGTGGTCGTCACGGGACGGGCCGGGGCGCCGGCGGGAATGTCCGGTCGATGTGGCCATCCGGTCGTGAACCGTCGTGCTGATCGGGATTCCGGGACGACTTGTTCGGACAGGTCGACGACTCGCGACCGGTTTCGGCGCCCGGTGCGTCACATCGTCGAGCGGATCATTGACGCGACACGACGACCCATACGTAGAGTGCGGGAGTCCCCCGGGACACCATCCAGAGCGGCCGAGAGACCTGGCTCGACGACGCCGCAGCAACCCCCCGCCTGGCGGGAGCGGGTGCTCACGCCGGGACCGATGGAGGATGCGATTCCGATGGCCCACTTCCACCCCGCCGCCTGGTGGGAGCCCGACGCCGGCACGACGCTGTGCGACGACCTGGGCCTGCACCCACCCGCAGGCCTCTGCGAGCCGCGCCGTCCGCGGGCGGTGTCGTGAGCGCACGACCTGCCCGCACGCTGCGGACGGTGACGGCGGCGGGCGCGGCCGACACCTACGACCTCGCCGTGGATCCGACCCGGTCCACACTGGACACCGCGCTGCGGGTCGCCCGGCTGGCCGAGGACGCCCGGATCGACATGCTCTTCACCGCAGACCTGCTGTCGTTCGGTGCGCAGGGCTCGATCGGGTCGCAGGAACCGCTGGTCTTCGTCTCCGCGCTCAGCCAGGTGACCTCGCGCATCGGGCTGATCGCCACCGTGTCGACGACCTTCCACCACCCCTTCAACCTCGCCCGCCTGTTCGGCACGCTCGACCACGTCAGCAACGGTCGGGCCGCCTGGAACCTGGTGACGTCCTCCCTCGGCGAGGAGAACTTCGGACCGGGCGGGCTGCCGAGTCCCGAGGACCGCTACGCGCGCGCCGCGGAGACTCTCGACGTCGTCAACGCGCTGTGGGACAGCTGGGATCCCGACGCGCTGACCGTGGGCGCCGACGGGAGGGCGGTCCTGCACCCGGAGCGCGTGCACCGCATCGACCACTCGGGCCGGTTCTTCGACGTCGCCGGCCCGATCAACATCCCGCCGCTGCCGCAGCGGCGACCGGTGCAGATCCAGGCCGGGCAGTCCGACGCCGGGCGGGCGCTCGGTGCGCGCTACGCCGAGATCGTCTTCACCTCGCTGCCCACGCTCGACATCGCGCTCGACTTCACTCGCCGCATCCGGGCCGAGGCCGCCGCGCACGGGCGCGCCGACGGCCTGCCGTTGATCTTCAGCTCGTTCCACGCGACGTACGGCGCCACCGAGGAGGAGGCCCGGCGGCTGCTGCGGGAGCGGCGGGAGTCGATCGACTTCGACCGTGGCCGGGCGCAGGTCGCCGACATGCTCGGCGGGGGAGTCGACCTCGCCGCGCTCGCCGAGCTGCCCCTCGACGCGCCGCTCCCGGAGAGCCTGCTGCCCGACGTCCGCACCGTGAACCGGCGGCGCGGGCGGGTCGGCATCTTCGCCGGCTACGTCCGGCAGGGCTACACGTTGCGTGAGCTGGTGGTCGCCGCGCAGGACACCGGGCACTGGGCCGAGGTCGGGACGCCCGAGCAGCTCGCCGACAAGGTCGAGGAACGGTTCCGGGCGGGCGTGCTCGACGTGATCTCGCTCAACGGGTTGGCCGACCCGCGGCAGCACGAGCTCGTCGTCGACGGGCTACTGGCCGAGCTGCGCAGGCGCGGGATCGTCGCCGACGACTACGAGGGGACCACGCTGCGCGAGAACCTCGGGCTGGAGCTGCCCGCCCGGCGGCCCGTGGTCAGGCTCTGAGGGAGTCGCCCGGCGGGGTCAGGTGCCGCAGTAGGTGACGTGCGGCTGCGCCCCGAGGGGTGCGGGCCGGGCGAGGTCCGCGGTGCCGGAGCGCTCCTCGAACGGGGCCCGGACCGCGTCGAGCACCCGGTGGAACGGTGCGAGGCCGCCGTCCTCGGCGGCCCGCAACGCCGCGTCGACGACGTGGTTGCGCGGGACGACCGCGGGGTTGACCCGGTCCATGTCGCTCGCGACGCGCGCCCGGTCCGGCGGCAGCGCCGCCTCGCGGCGCGCGGCCCAGGCGTCGAACGCGTCCCGGTCGAGGAACAGGTCGCGGGCGGTGCCGGCCGCGAGCGCCCGGAAGAACGTCGTGAAGTCGACGCGCTGCGCGTGCAACAGCGCCATCAGGTCGGTGCCGAGCGCGTGGTCCGGCCCGGTGAGGCCCAGCTTCGCGGCCATGCCGGCCGCCCAGTGGTGCTCGTAGGTGTCGGGGTAGGACGCGAGAACGGCCTCGGTGGCCGCGGGGTCGCCGATCAGGGGCTGGAGGGCCTCGCCCAGCCTGGCGAGGTTCCACTGCAGGATCGACGGTTGCCTGCCGTAGGCGTAGCGGCCCTTGTCGTCGAGGGAGCTGAACACGGTCGCGGGGTCGACGGCGTCCATGAACGCGCAGGGGCCGTAGTCGATCGTCTCGCCCGAGACGGTCGTGTTGTCGGTGCTCATCACGCCGTGGACGAACCCGACGAGCATCCAGCGGGCCACGAGCGAGGCCTGGACGTCGACGACGCGACGGAAGAGGTCGAGGTAGGGCCGCGCCGCGTCGGCCGCCTCCGGGTGGTGGCGGGCGATGGTGTGGTCGGCGAGGGCCCGCAGCATGCCGGGGTCGTCCGCGGCCGCGGCGTACTGGAACGTCCCGATCCGCAGGTGGCTCGACGCGACCCGGCACAGCACCGCGCCCGGCAGCGGTCGGTCGCGCTCCACCAGGGCACCGGTCGCGACGACGGCCAGCGCACGCGTGGTCGGGATACCCAACGCGTGCATGGCCGCGCCCATCAGGTACTCGCGCAGCATCGGCGCGACCGCGGCCATGCCGTCGTACCCGCGGGAGAACGGCGTGGGCCCGGTGCCCTTCAGGTGCAGGTCACGACGCCGGCCGCCGGTGTCGACGACCTCGCCGAGCAGCAGCGCGCGCCCGTCGCCGAGGCGGGGCTTGTAGACGCCCCACTGGTGGCCGGAGTACACCTGCGCGGTCGGGGTCACCCCGTCGGGCAGACCGTTGCCCACCAGCCACGACACCCCGGCAGGCTCGCGCAGCGCCGCGGGGTCGGCGCCCAGTTCGGCGGCGAGCTCCTCGTCGAGCACGAGCAGCCTCGGTGCCGGTGCCTCGGCCGCCGACCACGGCAGCGACATCCCCGGGACGTCGCGGGCGTAGGAGTCGTCGAGGTCGAGCAGGACCCGTGCTGCGGTCATGGTCGCGACACTACGTCGCCCACGCCGCGGCTCGCCGCCGTAGGCCGGCGTTCATCGTCGACGCAGTCAGACGGCCGCGGCGGTCGCCGCGGAGCGCAGCCGCGCGGCCTCGACCGTGTTCCACAGCAGCATCGCGATGGTCATGGGCCCGACCCCGCCGGGCACGGGCGTGACCGCGCCGGCCACCTCTGCGACAGCCGCGGTGTCGACGTCCCCGCACAGTCCCGTGTCGGTCCGGTGGATGCCGACGTCGATCACCGTGGCGCCCGGTGCGACCGCGTCGGCGCCCACCAGGTGCGGCACGCCCGCGGCGACGACGAGCACGTCGGCGGTGCGGGTGATCGCGGCCAGGTCGGTGGTGTGCCGGTGGCAGATCGAGACGGTCGCGTCGCGTTCCAGCAGCAGCTGGGCCTGCGGCTTGCCCACCAGGTTCGACCGGCCCACCACGACGGCGTGCCTGCCCCGGAGCTCGACGCCGGCGCTGTCGAGCATCCGGATCACCCCCGACGGCGTGCAGGGGCGCAGCCCGGGTTTGCCGAGGGCGAGGCGTCCCGCGCTGGCCTCGGTGAGGCCGTCGACGTCCTTGTCCGGGTCGATCAGGGCGAGCAGGTCGTCGGCGCGCAGGTGCTTCGGCAGTGGCAGCTGCAGCAGGATTCCGGTGACCGCGGGGTCGGCGTTGAGGTCGCTGATGATCGCGGCGAGCTCGCCCTGGCTGACGTCGGCGGGCAGGTGCCGGTGCAGGTCGCGCATGCCGACCTGGGTGCACAGCCGTCGCTTGTTGCGAACGTAGATCTCCGACGCCGCGTCGTCGCCGACCAGCAGTGTCGCGAGCCCGGGTGGTTCCTGCATCGATGCCACCTGTGTGGCGACCTCCTCGCGGAGGCGGGCGGCGAGCGCCCTGCCGTCGATGACCGTCGCGGGCATGGGTACCTCCTCGGAAGACGATTCGGACAACGATTCAGAAGACGATGGTGGTGCGGCCGTTGACCATGACGCGGTCCTCGCAGTGCCACTTCACCGCACGGGCCAGGACGGTGCGTTCGATGTCGGCGCCGAGACGGACCAGGTCGGCGGCGCTGCTGCGGTGGGTGACGCGGATGACGTCCTGCTCGATGATCGGACCCTCGTCGAGGTCCTCGGTGGCGTAGTGGGCGGTGGCGCCGATGAGCTTCACCCCGCGTTGCTTCGCGCGCTCGTACGGTCCGGCGCCGGCGAACGCGGGCAGGAACGAGTGGTGGATGTTGATGACGGGTGCACCGATGCGGTCCAGCAGGTCACCGGAGAGGATCTGCATGTACCGGGCCATCACGACCAGGTCGACGCGACCGTGCAGCAGATCGATCTGGGCCTGCTCGGCCTGCGGCTTCGTGGCCTTGGTGACGGGGATGTGTTCGTAGGGGACCCCGAACCCGGCGACGGCCTCGGCCATGTCCGGGTGGTTGGAGACCACCTGCACGATGTCGATCGGCAGGTCGCCGCGTCGCCAGCGCCACAACAGGTCCAGCAGGCAGTGGTCGTAGCGTGACACGAACACTGCCACGCGGGGTGCCACGTCGACGTCGCGCATCCGCCACGTCATGTCGAACCGGTCGCCGACCTCGGTGGCGAACTCGGCGGAGAACCGGGGCAGCCGCTCGGCGAGGTCGGGGAGGTGGAACACCAGGCGCTGGAAGAAGCGACCACCGACCGGGTCGGTGGTCTCCTGGTCGTACTGCACGATGTTCGCCCCACGGGAGTGGAGGAACGCCGTGATCGCCGAGACGATCCCGGGCCGGTCGACGCACGACGCGAGCAGCCGTCCGAGGTTGGACGAGCTCGGGGTGGCGGCGACCGGGCCCGGGCCGGTGGCGACCCGGGTCGTCGGCGGTGGGGTGACGGTCGTCTGTGTCATCGCGGGTGACCCGTGGCGTCGTCGTGCTCGGTCGGAGCGCCGACCTCGATCCCGTACTCGATGCCTGCGTCGACCAGCGAGTCGGCGAGGTACTGGCCCGACGAGCGCTCGCAGTGCAGGAGGTAGGAGCGGGTGCCGTCGACGTCGTCGCGCACGACGTCGGTGACGACCCGCGCCACCGACGACCGGAACGCGGCGCCGTCGGGGACGACGCGGTCGGCGAGGTCGACGGCGCAGACCTTGGACAGCAGCAGCGGGGTGTCGGCGCCGGTGAGCCGGACCAGCGCCCGGCCGTGGGTCACGTCGACGACGGAGGCGAACTCGCCGCTGTCGGCGATGATCGAGCGGACCCCCGCGAGCAGTTCGCCACCGGTGCCGGGGGCACCGAGGACCAGCCACTCGCCGGGCCCGGACCCGACGACGAGCGCGCCGGCCAGCGGCCCGCCGCGCGGGCGGACGGTGTGCCCGAACGACGTCCCGAGCGCGGCGCGCACGGAACCGTCGGCGGGGCCGCGGACGGTGAGCTTGACCAGCGGGCCGAGGTCGGCGAGCCGGAGCCCGCCCGCGGCGTGGCGCGCGGTCGTCTCCCAGCCGTCGGTGGTGCGCACCGGTCCCGGGAACGACAGTGCGGTGCGGGCGATCGGCGCAGCGGCGATGTCAGACACGCTGACGTTCTCCCTCGGGATCGAAGTGGGCGTGCTCGGCGGTGACCTCGACCGTCGTGTCGCTGCCGTTGCGCAGCCGGACGGTGAGGCGGGTGCCGGGGTCGGCCAGGTGCGCGTCGACCTGCCCGAGGCAGATCGGGCGGCCCAGCGTCGGCGAGAGCCGGCTGGAGGTGATCCGGCCGACGATGTAGCCGCCGTCGCTGATGATCTGGGCGGCCTCCTCGGGGACGACCGAGGTGTCGAGCGGGCGGAGCCCGACGAGCTTCGGGTGTTCCCCGCGCGCGGCCTGCCAGGCCAGCTCGGGCTTGCCGACGAAGTCGGGCTTGTCGAGCTTGACCGCCCAGTCCAGGCCCGCGGAGTAGGCCTTGGTGAGCCCGTCGGTGTCCTGGCCGACGATGAGGTGGCCCTTCTCCAGGCGCAGGATCCGCTGGGCCTCGACACCGAACGGGGCGATGCCCAGGTCGGCGCCCGTGGCCATGAGCGTCTCCCACACGTGCAGCCCGTAGCTCGCGGGGACGTGCAGCTCGTAGGACAGCTCGCCGGTGAACCCGATGCGCCACAACACGCAGTCGGCGACGCCGGCGATCGTGCCGGTGCGCACGTTCATGTAGCCGAACGCGGCGTTGTCGAGGTCGACGTCGGTCAGCCGGGCGAGCAGCTCACGCGACTTCGGGCCCGCGACGTTGATGCTGGCGTACGCCGTGGTCACCGGGGTGACGTGGACCTGCCACTCGGGGTGCTCGGTCTGCAGCCAGTTCTCGGCCCACTCCCAGACGGTCCCGGCGCCCGAGGACGTCGTCGACATCAGGTAGTGGTTCTCGGCGAGCCGGCCGGTGACGCCGTCGTCGAGGACGACGCCGTCCTCGGCGCACATGACGCCGTAGCGGACCCGCCCGATCCCGAGCTGGGACCACTTGTTGACGTAGAGCAGGTTGAGCAGCTTCGCGACGTCGGGGCCCTGCAGGTCGAGCTTGCCGATCGGCGTGACGTCGATGATCCCGACGTTCTGGCGGACGTTGCGGACCTCGGCCACGGGGTCGCCGTAGTGCTCGGGGCGGATCCACTGGCCCGCGATGAGCGGGGCGGCCTTGTGCGAGGTGTGCCAGGGCTGCATGGGGGAGTGCCGCACCGGCTCGAACTTGCGTCCCGCGAGGGCTCCGAGGGTGATCGGCGTGTACATCGGGCGCCACGTCGTCGCGCCGGTCTCGGCGATCGTCTTCCCGGTCGCGTGGGCGACGAGCGCGACGGTGTTGACGGTCTCGAGCTTGCCCTGGGCCGGGCCCATCGTCGCGGTCGTGTACCGCTTGACCAGCTCGGAGGAGTCGTAGCCCTCCTTCACCGCCGTCAGGATGTCCTTGGCCGACACGTCCTCGGACATGTCGACGAACCCGCCGGTCGGCAGCGCGAAGAACAGCTCCGGGTGGTGATGCAGCCCCAGCTGCGGGACCGCCACGGGATCGCGCGTGTCCGCCGAACCGGCGCGGCTCGCCGCGAGCGCCAGCGCACGCGCCGCGGCCTCGCGTCCCGCCGCGTCGGCGTGCGCGACGAGCTCGTCGCGGGTGCCGTCGCCGGCGATGCCACCCACGGCGATCACGGCGGCGGGCGTCGCGGCCGGGTCGGGCACGAACCGGGCCGCGTCGGGCCGGTAGCCGGGGTTGGCGCCGGACATGTTGAGCAGCGACGTCGGCGCCGTCCACCCGACGGCGGTGACGAGCAGGTCGGCCTCGATCCGGCTGCCGTCGGACAGCTCGACGGCCTCGACGCCGCCGCGCCCGGTGGCGCGCACGACGGTCCGGCCGTGCCGGGCGTCGACCTCGACGACGTCGACCCCGGCCGCGCGGAGGTCGGCGGCCGCGGCATCACCCTCGGGGTTGGCCGTGAACACGACGGCGCGGCTGCCCGGGCGCACCGCGTACAGGTTGAGCAGCCGGCGGACGGCCGTCGACAGCATGACGCCGGGAAGGTCGTTGCCCGCGAACACGTACGGGCGTTCGATCAGCCCGGCCGCGACGACGAGCGTGCCCGCGCGCGCCTT
This sequence comes from Pseudonocardia sulfidoxydans NBRC 16205, assembly GCF_007989085.1. GTDB lineage: Bacteria > Actinomycetota > Actinomycetes > Mycobacteriales > Pseudonocardiaceae > Pseudonocardia > Pseudonocardia sulfidoxydans. The sequence continues at coordinate 65,523 of NZ_BJVJ01000019.1, read as the reverse complement.
GACCAGCCGCTCGGCGACGTGGGGGAGTCCACGTTGGACGACGGCGAGCCAGTTGTCGTCGTAGCGCGCGGCGACCACCGAGTCGGTGAGGACCTCGATGTTCGACTCGGCCTCGACCGCGGCGACGAGCTCGTCGCGGCACCGCAGGTCCTCGGCGTCGCCCCAGCGCAGGTGCCCGCCCAGCTGGTGCTCCTGCTCGACGAGCATGACGCTCGCCCCGGCCCGCGCCGCCGCGACCGCGGCGGCCATCCCGGCGGGCCCGCCACCGGCGACGAGGACGTCGGGGTGGGCGTAGCGCTTGTCGAAGTAGGGCTGCTCGCTGTCCGGGGACACCTCGCCCGCGTGGACGAACCGGCGCAGCACCTTCTCGTAGGTCGGCCACAGCCGTTCGGGCTTGATGAACGTCTTGTAGTAGAAGCCGGTGGCGAGGAAGCGGCCCGCGAGCTGGTTGACCGCCTTGACGTCGTAGCGCAGCGACGGCCACGTGTTCTGCGAGCGCACGTCCATGCCCGCCTCCACGAGCCGGTGCGCGGCACGGACGTTGGGCTCGTCGCCGACCTGCAGGATGGCGCCCGGGTCGAAGATGTCGGCGGTGAGCAGGCCGCGCGGGCGGTGGTACTTGTAGCTGCGCGCGAACACTCGCACACCGGCGGCGGCCAGCGCGGAGGCGATCGTGTCGCCGGGGTGCGCGGTGTGGGTGACGCCGTTCCACCGGAACTCGATGGTCCGGCTGCGGTCGATGACCTCACCGGGCCGGGCACCGAGCCGGTGGCTGCCACCGGGGCGGGCGCGGCTCACGACGTCACCCCCGCCGGACGCTGCGCGTTGTCGACGGTGTTGCGCTCGATCCCGAAGTACCGCCGGCACCCCGAGCCGTGGTACCAGGTCTCCTTGATCCAGCCGGCCGGGTTGCGGTGGAAGTACAGGTACCGGCGCCACTGTTCGGGCGTGGCCGTCTCCGGGTCGGGCCGGGACTTCGCCTCTCCGACGTAGCGGAACTCGCTCACGTTGCGAGCCCCGCAGTTCGGGCACGTCAGCAACATCATGAAAGGTCTCCGGGTTCGATAACGGGTATGGGCGGCGGCTCAGTGCCCGACGGCGGCCGCACCCTTCTCACCGACGAGGCGGCCCTCCTCGAACCGGTCGAGGCCGAACGCGGCGATGATCTCCGGCGGTTTGCCGTGCGCGATGCACGCGGCCATGGCCTCGCCCGACACGGGTCCCGCCTTGAAGCCGTAGGTGCCCCAGCCGACGTCGACGAAGAAGCCCTCGACCGGGGTCAGGCCCATGATCGGGGAGTAGTCGGGGGTCATGTCGCACAGGCCCGCCCACTGGCGCAGCAGCCGCATCTTCGACAGCGCCGGCATGAGTTCGAGCACGTGCCCGGCGAGGCCCTCGACGAAGTCGAGCGACCCGCGTGTGGAGTAGGAGGCGAACGGGTCGACGCTCGCGCCGAACACCAGCTCGCCGCGGTCGGTCTGGCTGACGTAGGTGTGCAGCGTGCCCGACACGACGACGGTGTCGAGGAACGGTTTCACCGGTTCGGTGACCGCGGCCTGCAGCGGGAACGTCTGCACCGGCATGTCGACGCCGACCATGTCCGAGATCAGGGTCGACCACCCGGCGGTGCAGTTGACCACCACCGGTGCGCTGATCCGGCGGCCGTCGGCGGTGCGCACCCCGGTCACCCGGTTCGACGTGACGTCGATGCCGACGACCTCGGTCTTCTGGTGGATGTGCACGCCGTGGGCGTCGGCGGAGCGGGCGTAGCCCCACACCACCGCGTCGTGGCGGATGATGCCGCCCGGCGGGTGGTAGAGCGCGCCGAGGATCGGGTAGCGCGTCGAGGCGGACACGTCCATGTACGGGACGAGCTTCTTGATCTCGCCCGGGTCGATCACCGACGAGTCGACGCCCTGCAGCTTGTTGACCTCGGCGCGCCAGTGCATCGTGCGCAGCGAGCTGTCGTTGTGGGCCAACGTCATGTGTCCGCGCTGGGAGAACATGACGTTGAAGTTCAGGTCGGCGGCGAGGTGCTCGTAGAGCTTCACCGACCGGTCGTAGAACCGGACGCCTTCGGGGGTCAGGTAGTTCGACCGCAGGATCGCGGTGTTGCGCCCCGATCCACCCGACCCGATGTAGGACTTCTCCAGGACCGCGATGTTCGTGATGCCGTGGTTCTCGGCGAGGTAGTGCGCGGTGGCCAGCCCGTGCACGCCGCCACCGATGATGACGACGTCGTAGGCCTGTCTCGGTGTGTGGTGGCGGAACGCGCGCCCCCACTCGCCGCCCGCGCCGAGGCCGTGTCTGACCAGGCTCCACGCGGAGTACCGCGGTGTGCGTTGTCCGTTGCGGCTCATTCCGGCTTTCTCTCCGAACTGGGTCTGGGTCAGAACTGGGTGAGGTAGCGGTCGATCTCCCACTGGGAGACCGTCGAGTGGTAGGCGTCGAACTCGGCGCGCTTGACGCCGGCGAAGTAGTCGACGAAGTCGCTGCCGTCGGGCAGGACCCCCAGCCCGCGGCGCAGCACCGAGTCCTCGACGAGCTCGTCGACGGCACGGTCCAGCGAACGGGGCAGGTGCTCGATCCCGCGTGCGGCGACCTCGGACGGGTCGAGCGCGAACAGGTTGTCGGTGGTCTGCTCGCCCGGGTCGAGGGCGCGGTCGATGCCGTCGAGACCCCCGGCCAGCAGCACGGCCGACGACAGGTACGGGTTGGCCGAACCGTCCACGCCGCGGTGCTCGACGCGGCCACCCTCCGGCACCCGCAGCAGCAGGCTGCGGTTGTTGCCGCCGTAGGCGACGTAGGCGGGGGCCCAGGTGGCTCCCGAGTCCGGGGCGCCGACGCCGATGCGCTTGTAGGAGTTGACGGTCGGGCAGATGATGCCGGCGCTCGCGCGGCCGTGGTCGAGCAGGCCCGCGACGAACTGGTAGGCGATCTTGGACAGGCCGAGCGTGTCACCGTCGCCCGCGAACAGCGGCTCGTCGTCGGCGGTCCACAGGCTCAGGTGGGTGTGCAGGCCGTTGCCGGTGACGTTGCTGAACGGCTTGGGCATGAACGTCGCCGTCATGCCGGCGTCGTGGGCGAGCATGTGGACCATGTACCGGAAGAAGATCGTCCGGTCGGCCGTGGTGACGGCGTCGGAGTAGGTGAAGTTGCTCTCGAACTGGCCGTTGCCGTCCTCGTGGTCGTTGGCGTAGTTGCCCCACCCGAGCTCGTTCATGTGCGTGGACAGCGTCGAGAGGAAGTCCCACATGCGGGTCAGGCCCTTGACCTCGTAGCAGGGCTTGGCCGAGCTGTCGAGCGCGTCGGCGATCTCCAGGCCGCCGTCGGGGGCGCGGCGCAGCAGCGAGTACTCGGCCTCGACACCGGTCTTGAGCACCCACCCGCGCTCGGCCTCGAGCTGGGACAGCAGCCGCTTGAGGATGACCCGGGGCGCGTAGGGCCAGGGCTCCCCGTCGACCTGCGGGTCGCAGTGCAGCACCGCGACGCCCGGCTTCCACGGCACCCGGGTGTAGGACGCGGCGTCGGGCAGCACCGTGAGGTCCGGGTCGGCCGGGCCCTGGCCGATGTCGCCCGCGGCGAACCCTGCGAAGCCCGCACCGCCGTCCATCAGCATGTTCAGGCTCGACCGCGGTACCGCCTTCGCACACGGCTTGCCGTGCATGTCGACGAACATCGCGAGGAAGAACTCGATCCCGTCCTCGTCGGCCCGTGCCGCGAGGTCGTCCCGTCCGTCACTCATGCCAACTCCTTCATCGGGTGTGAAGAGCGAGTACTAGAAGCCTTGACCGGGGATCCACGAGGTGCCGGCGAGTGGCACCCGGGCCATCGCCGCGGCCTCGATCGTCAGCGCGACGAGGTCCTCGGGCTCCAGGTTGCGCAGGTGCGCCTTCCCGCAGGCCCGCGCGAGGGTCTGCGCCTCCAACGTCAGTACCCGCAGATAGTTGGCGACGCGGCGGCCGCCCTCGACCGGGTCGAGCCGCGCCGAGAGCTCCGGGTCCTGCGTGGTGATCCCGGCGGGGTCGCGCCCGTCCTGGTAGTCGTCGTAGTAGCCCGGCGCCGAGCCGATCTTCGCGTACTCGTCGGCGTAGCGGGGGTGGTTGTCGCCCAGCGCGATCAGCGCGGCGGTGCCGATCGCGACGGCGTCGGCGCCCAGCGCCATCGCCTTCGCGACGTCGGCGCCGGTGCGGATGCCGCCGGAGACGATCAGCTGCACCTTGCGGTGCAGGCCCAGCTCCGCGAGCGCCTGCACGGCCTGCGGGATCGCGGCCAGCGTCGGGATTCCGACGTGCTCGATGAACACCTCCTGGGTGGCGGCGGTGCCGCCCTGCATCCCGTCGACGACCACGACGTCGGCGCCCGCGGCGACCGCGAGCTTCACGTCGTAGTAGGTGCGGGTGGCGCCGACCTTGATGTAGATCGGTTTCTGCCAGTCGGTGATCTCGCGCAGCTCGAGGATCTTGATCGTCAGGTCGTCCGGGCCCGTCCAGTCGGGGTGGCGGCACGCGCTGCGCTGGTCGATCCCGGCGGGCAGGGTGCGCATGCCGGCGACGCGGTCGCTGATCTTCTGCCCGAGCAGCATGCCGCCACCGCCGGGCTTGGCGCCCTGGCCCAGCACGATCTCGATCGCGTCGGCCGAGCGCAGGTCGTCGGGGTTCATCCCGTAGCGCGAGGGCAGGTACTGGTAGACGAGGTTCTTGGACTGGCCGCGTTCCTCGGGGGTCATCCCGCCGTCGCCGGTGGTGGTCGAGGTGCCGACCTCCGTGGCGCCGCGGCCCAGCGCCTCCTTGGCCTGCGCGGACAGGGCGCCGAAGCTCATCCCGGCGATCGTGACCGGGATGTCGAGGTGCAGCGGGTTGCGCGCGTGCCGGTCGCCGAGGACGACGTCGGTGTCGCAGCGCTCGCGGTAGCCCTCCAGCGGGTAGCGCGACATGCTCGCGCCCAGCAGCAGCAGGTCGTCGAAGTGCGGGACGGCGCGCTTGGCGCCCCAGCCGCGGATGTCGTAGACGCCGGTCTCGGCGGCCCGCTGGATGCCGGCGATGGTGGCGCGGTCGAACGTGGCGGACTCGCGCAGCCCGGCCTGGGTGGGATCGGTCATCGAAGGCTCCCTGGGAACGTCGGGCGCGGGTCAGTAGGCGGCCGAGTTGTGGGCGGCGAAGTGGTAGAGCCGGCGGGCCGAGCCGAAGCGGCGGAACTGCGAGACGTCGTGGTCCATGCCCGCGGCGGCGAGCAGCTCGGTCAGCTCGGCGACGTGCTCGTCGCGCATCTGTTTCTCGACGCAGTCCGAACCCAGCGACGCGACGCTGCCGCGGACGTAGAGCCGCGCCTCGTAGATCGAGTCGCCCAGGCCCTCCCCGGCGTCCCCGCACACGACCAGCCGGCCGGCCTGGGCCATGAACGCGCTCATCGGCCCGACGTTGCCGCCCACCACGATGTCGACGCCCTTCATCGAGATCCCGCACCGCATCGACGCGCTGCCCTCGATCACGAGCAGACCGCCGTGCGCGGTGGCCCCGGCGGACTGCGACGCGTCGCCCCTGACCCGCACCGAGCCCGACATCATGTTCTCCGCGACGCCGGTGCCGACGTTGCCGTGCACGACGATGTCGGCGTGCATGTTCATCCCGGCGCAGTAGTAGCCGGCCGGGCCGTGGATCTCGACGTCGATCTCGTCGCGCAGGCCGACCGCGATGGCCTCCGCACCGCGGGGGTTGTGCACCTCGTAGCGCCGTGCCGTCGGGGCGTGCAGCTCGGCGTTCAGCTCGCGGATCGAGCTGGTGGCGAGGTCGATCTTCAGCTCCTGGGTGATCCCGGCGTTCAGCGCGACCATGCGTAGACCCTCTCCGGCTCGGGCTCGACGATCCGGGCGTCGGTGATCCCCGGCAGCTCGGCCAGGGCGTGGTACTCCGAGGCCATCGCAACGTAGTCGGTGGTCTCGGCGATCACGGCAGGCTTGCAGGCGAACGAGTCGCGCAACACCGCGAACTGGGTCGCGGTGGTCACGAGCAGGGTGAAGAACCCGTCGAACTCCTTGAGCACCATCCGCATGGCGTCCTCGAGGTCGGCGCCGCGCGCGATCTCGCGACCGATGAACCGCGCCGCGACCTCGGAGTCGTTGTCGGTGGTGCAGGTGATCCCGTCGAAGGCCAGGTTCCGGCGCACCGACGCGTGGTTGGAGAACGAGCCGTTGTGCACCAACGCGAGACCGGGCGCCGGGGTGAACGGGTGCGCGTGCTCGGGGGTGATCGCCGACTCGGTGGCCATCCGGGTGTGCCCGACGGCCTGGTAGCCGCTGCGCGAGGCGATGTCGTGCGCGGCGCAGATGTCGCGGGGCAGCCCCACGTCCTTGACGACGTGCATGCCCGTGTCGTCGTAGAGCGCGAGACCGGCGCTGTCCGGGCCGCGTGAGGTCATCGCCTCGATCATCGGCACGAAGAGCCGACCGAGCTCCGGCTGCAGCGCGGGGTTCTTCAGGTGCAGTCCGACGATGCCGCACATGTGCCACCGCCTCCTTCCGACGTGGGAGCCGGACTCGCGTGGACGACGTCCTCGTCGACGAGTGCCCGGGAAAGGTTTTGGTGCAAGGTATAGACCTTGTACCTTTGTAGGGCACCATCCCTGGCCACCGATGTCAAGGGCGTCCGGCGCAGCCGCCGACGAGGGTGCCGGGGAGAGGCGGTTACCGTGGAATCCATGGCGAACGGGGTCACCACGCAGACGTTGACGGAGGTCGTCGCCGACCACCTCCGGCGTCTGATCCACCTGGGCGAGGTGGGGCCCGGCGACCGGTTGCCGGCCGAACGCGAGCTGGCCGAACAGCTCGGGATCGCGCGCCTGAGCCTGCGCGAGGCGCTCAAGACGCTGCAGAACGACGGGTACGTCGAGGTCCGCCGCGGCGCACGGGGCGGCACCTACGTCACCGAGCTGGAGGTGCCCGTCGCCCGCTGGCGCGCCCGGATGCGCACCGTGTCCGGCGAGTTCGACGACATCATCGACTTCCGCATCGGCCTGGAGACCGAGACCGCACGCCTCGCCGCGGCCCGCCGCGCACCCGAGGACCTCGCGGCCGTCCGGGCGACGATCGAGGACCTCACCGTCGCCCACGACCGCACGGCGTTCCGGCTGGCCGACTCCCGGTTCCACGCCTCCCTCGCGCGCGCGGCCCGCAGCTCCCGGCTCGGCGCGGCCGTCGAGTCGACCCGCGCGGAGCTGTTCAACACCCATGACCTGCTCCCGTTCATCGACCCCGTACAGGAGTCGGTCGACGACCACGAGACGGTGTTCCGGGCCGTCGAGAAGGGCGACGTCGACGCCGCGGCCGCCGCCATGCGCGACCACATCGAGCACACCCGCACACAGCTGCGGGCGATCGTCTTCGCGACGGAGCCGCCGTCGCCGGAGTCCTTCGGGACCACCGTCAGCTGATCAGGTCCGACAACAGCTTCGCCGCCTCCATCGTCGCCCCGATCTGCTCGGTCATCACCGACGCGCGCGCCGCCGGCCCGGCCAGGCACAGTGCGCCCACGACATCGCCGCCACGGCTGCGGATCGGCGTGGCGCAGCAGGCGATCCCGTCGGTCAGCTCGCCGCGCTGGTGCGCGACGTCGGTGCGGCGCACCTGCGCGAGCTCGGCGTCGAGCACGTCCGGATCGATGATCGTGTGCTCGGTCAGCTGTCGCAGGTGCGGCAGCGCCTGGCGCCAGTCCGGCAGGTGCGCGAGCAGCAGCTTCCCCGCCGCCGAGGCGTGCGGATGGCGCAGCAGGTCGTGCTCGGAGTGCAGCGGCCGGTCGGGGTCCTGGTCGCCCACCCGGACCGTGTCGCCCAGGTAGATCATCAGATGCACCCCGAACCGGATGCGTCCCCGCAGCTCCTCCAGCACGTCGCGGGCGGCCGACGGCACGAACGGCGACACCGCCGCCGTCACGATCTCGTCCATCTTGCGGCCGATGGCGAAGCCGCGCAGGTCGTCGACGCGGACCAGGAACTCGCTGGCCGTCAACGTGTTCAGCAGCCGGTAGCAGGTCGCGGGCGGCATCCCGACGAACGCCGCGAGCTCCTTCGCGGTCACACCCGTGCCCAGCCGTGCGACGCCCTCGACGAGCCGCATCGCCCCGTCGATCGGCGCGGGTGGCCTGCCCCGCCCCAGTGGCCCCGACGTCACCGGAAGATCCCTCGCTGCGCTCCCCGGGAGACGTCCGAGGCGATCGTCTCGTCGTACACGCCGACGGCCGCCAGCCGCGCGGGTGCTCGTCGCCGGAACACCAGCGCGAGGCAGCCGCTGCCGAACAGCACGGCCAGGAACACCGAGACGAGCACCGGTTGTTCGCTGAACGTCTGCACGATCGCGAGCGCGATGATCACCGTCAGCAGCAGGGCCGCGGTGACCGAGACGATCCAGCTCGCCCTGGTCGCCTCGCCGATGCGCCGCAGGAACAGCGGTGTCGCGACGCAGACGACGACGTAGGTGCCCAGGTAGCCCAGCGCGGACAGGGTGAGCAGGTCGGCCAGCGCGTGTTGTTGCGCGCCGGCCAGGATCAGGACGAAGGGCGTCACGACGACCGGGGGCAGCACGACGGCCAGGGCGCGCGACGGCGTGCGGTAGCGGGGATGGGTGTGGCCCAGCCCGCGGGGGACCACCCCTTCGCGGCCCATGCAGAACAGCACCCTGACCAGCGCATTCAACGACGCGAGTGCACAGCTGAACCACGACGCCGCGATGGCCAGGTCGAGCACGATCGACATGACCATCGGCTCGTGCAGCGAGACGAGGTCGGTCACCGGCGTGACCTCGTGGGTGATCGTCGGCGACGGCATCGCCACCGACTGCACGAGGCTGGAGAACACGTAGAGCACGCCGGCGGCGGGCACGGTCCAGCGGACGGCGCGCGGCACCGACTCCAGCGGCTTGGCCGCCTCGACGCTCAGCGTCGTCGCGCTCTCGAAACCGATGAACGCGCTGATCGCGATGACGATGCCGACCGCGAGCGGGCGGATGTCGGGCTTCCACGCGAGCACCGCCGACAGGTCGGCCGTGGGCAGCACGACGACGAACAGCATGATCAGCACGACGAGCACCAGCAGGATCGACACCGACTCGACGAGCAGCGTGACCCGCGCCGACAGCCGGATCCCGGCGACGAGGATGACGCCGACCGTCACCCCGGCCACGAGCACGAACCCGGCGGCCAGCGGGGGACCGATCGACGCCGGCGCGCCGAGGCGTTGGGCCAGGTCGGCCAGGTAGAGGCCGACGGCGAGCAGACCCGCCATGGCCACGACCGCGTAGCCGAGCAGCGCGGACCAGCCCGTGACGAGCGCGCCGCCGGGATGCAGGGCCCGCGCGCTGTAGCTGTAGAGCCCGCCCGGAGCGCGCATCCGGCAGGCGAACTGCTGGATGCACCAGCTGACGAGCATGCACACGACCGTCGTGCAGACGAACGCGAGCAGCGCGCCCGGTCCGGTCGCCCCCAGGACGATCGCCGGGATGATCGCGGCGGCGCCGCTCGGGGCCACGGCGGCGACCGACTGCGCGAGCACGGGCAGCGGTCCGAGGCGTCGTCGGTCGAGCCCGGTCACCGACGACCGGGTGGGCAGCTCGGGGCGAGCGACACCGTGCATCCGCACCTGCCTTTCTGCCGTCGGTGACCGGCACGAGCGGAGCGAGCGTACTTGCCGGAACGGCCGGCGGCACATTACAGGCATGTTTCGCAGGGTGGGAAAAGATGCGCCGACAATTCTCGCGTGGATTCGTGTCACAGGGTTGGCAGCGGGGGGTCCGGTCTCTACTGTCGAGGCACGCGGAGCGCCGCCGATCTCATTTCGCGGTTGCCTGGCATTGTCGGCCCGGAGCTGCACGGGAAACGACCGGGTCACGCCATTCCTTCATCGTCGAAGGGGGACGTCCATGAGTCGGGAAACGTGTTTCCACCATTCGGTGGACTCGTCGTAGCGGGGTCGGACACGTCCGTCACCAGCAGACAGCCGCCGCTCCCGCGGGTGTGGAACAGGTCGTGAGGCCGCCACGTCCGCTTCCCGGCGGATTCGACGAGCGGTGTTCGAATTCGTTGTGCGAACACCGCACCATCCTCACGGAGTCGCCGTGCCCGCATCCCTCGATTCACGTATGGCCGCGTTGGCGCGCCGGGACCGAATTCTCGCGATCACCTTCACCGTTCTCATGTGGGTGGTCCTGGTCTTCGTGTTCTTCGCCGCCACCTCGGTCGCTCCCACGCCCGCGATCACGGTCGTCCTCGCCGTGGCCACCCTGCTGCTCGGGGTGTTCAACACGGCGTCGTTGCTCGCGCTGCTCACGCGGTACGCGGCCAACCGCGACCTGATCTACCGGCCCGACGTCATGCACCTCGACCAGCTCCGTGCCGCGCGCGGGAAGCAGGACTGATCCCATGGCCGAGTACCAGCCCCCCGAGCAGGGCCGGCGCGGACAGCTCGTCGACGCCGCGACCATCCTCGTCCTGCTGTTCGCCACCCTGTTCGTGACGACGTTCCTGGTGCAGGACACCGCGTCCGGCGGTGACGCCGCCGCGGCGGAGCGACCCGTCGCCGAGATGCCGGTCAACCCGACCGAACGCGAGCAGTACCAGGCCCTCATCGACTCCGGGACCACCGACCTCGCCACCGTCAACGCCGCGATCGACGCGCACACCGACAGGGAGGACAAGTACGCGATCAACGTCTGGGCGCTGCTGGGCACGGCGGCGCTGCTGGCGATCTACCTGGCCTTCGTCTACCGCACCTCGTTCCGGGAGTACCGCGAGGTCATCGAGGAGCGGTTCGGGCCGAGCGAACGGGAGCCGACGTCATGACCACCGCGAGCATCCTCAACCTCCTCGCCTGGGTCGTCAGCGCGGTGATCGCCGCCTGGCTGATCCACGACGTCGTCCGCGTCTCGCGCAACCACGACGAGAAGGACCTGATCAACGCCGCGGAGATGTTCGACGATCTCGACCCGCAGGCCGCCGCCCCCGCCGCGCCGTCCACGAAGGAGGACGGCCGATGACAACCGCGGGCGAGTCGGGTGCCCCCACCGTCGCGACGCAGACGCCCGGGCACCACGCACCGGCGCTGCGCAAAGTGTTGTCGCCCATGCACATCTGGGCTCTCGGTGTGGGCATCGTCCTCGTCGGCGAGTTCATGGGCTGGAACTTCTCGGTGGAGAAGGGCGGCATGTACGGAGCGCTGGTCGCCGCCTGGTTCGTCGGCCTGCTCTACACGTGCATCGTGATGATCAACTCCGAGGTCACCTCGGCGATCCCGGCCGCGGGCGGCCAGTACGCGCAGGCCAAGCACACGGTCGGCCCGCTGATGGCGTTCAACGTCGGGCTCTACCTGACGCTGGCCTACACGATGCTCGAGGCCGCCAACGCCAACGTCCTCAGCTACCTGCTCAGCCAGCTGTCGTCACTGACCGGCAGCTCGGAGGAGCTGTCGCCGTACGCGTTCGCGACGCTCGCGATCATGGCGCTGGCCTGGCTCAACTACCGCGGCGTCTTCGCGGCGCTCTCGCTCAACTTCGTCATCACCGGGTTCGCGTTCGTCACGATCATCGTGCTGTTCTTCGGCGTCTCCGGCTGGAACCCCGCCGTCTCGCTGCACCTCGACGGCCTGATCGGCAGCCTCGACAACGGCCTGCCCTACGGCTGGATAGGGGTCATCGCCGCGTTCCAGTTCGGGATGTGGTTCTACCTCGGCATCGAGGGCACCGCGCAGGCCGCGGAGGAGTGCCGGTCGGCGTCGCGGTCGGTCCCGATCGGCAGCATGGCCGGGATCATGACGCTGATCATCGCCGCCGGCCTCACCTGGTACGTCTGCGCGGGCCTGCTCCCGTGGCACTACCTCGGTGTGTCGATCACGCCGCTGTTCGACGCCGCGCGCGTCAGCGGCAGCGGTGTGCTCGTGCTCCTGCTGCTGCTCGGCACCCTGTTCGCGACGATCGCGTCGGCCAACGGCTGCATCAACGACGCCTCGCGCGCCTGGTTCTCGATGAGCCGCGACCGCTACCTGCCGGCCTGGTTCAGCGCGGTCCATCCGCGGTACCACACGCCGTTCCGCTCGGTCGTGTTCCTGGTGCCGATCGCGATCGCGTTCGCGCTGCTGCCGGTGCTGCTGAACCAGCCGACGCTGCTCGCCACCGTCATCACGTTCTCGATCCTGTCCGGCCTGCTGACCTACAGCTTCATGGGCCCCAACTTCATCCGGTTCCGCAAGCTCTGGCCGATGGGCACGATCACCCGTGGCTACGTCCTGCCGCTGCACCCCGCACCGGCGATCGCGCTGCTCCTGCTGTCGGGCATCGTCTTCTTCGCGACGTTCCTCGGCTACGGCACGGCGCTGCTCTCGCTGCTCGCGTTCTACCTGCTCGCGTCGATCTGGTTCGTCCGACGCCGATACAGATACGTCAAACGCGGCGCCCAGTTCACCGCCGACCTGCCCCGGCCCCGTGGCTACTGAGCAGGCCGTCACCCTGACGCTGGCCGCGCTGGTGGTGGCCGCGGTGGCCTGCAGGGAGGTCCGTCGATCGCGGGCCGAACGGGTCGCACGCGACGGCCTGTTCGACGCGGTCGTGTGGATGCTCACCGACGCCCACGTCAGCACCGGAGGCGGCCGCCACCCCGTCCTCACCGGGTCCCACGACGGGCACCCGGTGCGGGCGGAGGTCGTCGTCGACAGCCTCACGCTCCGCAAGCTGCCGCTGCTGTGGCTCGTCGTCACCGTGTCCCGGCCGGTCACCGTCGACGCGACGGTCGACGTCCTGACCCGTCCCAACGGGACGGAGGTGTTCTCGCGCAACGCCTGCCTGGCCCACCGGCTGCCCACCCCGGACGACTTCCCGGTGCCCGCCCGCATCGCGGCGTCACGTGCCGTCGGGCTGCCCGGACCCGCGCTCGCGGCGCTCGGGGAACTCGCGAGCGACGACCGGGTCAAGGAGGTCGAGGCCGGACCCGCCGGTGTCCGCGTCGTGTACCGGTTGGCCGAGGCCGACCAGACCCGCTACCGGGCCGGGCGCCGCGTCGACTTCGGGATGCCCACCCTCACGCCGCTCACGCTGGCGGCCCTGCTCACGGGCCTCGACACCCTCGCCTCGGCCTGTGCCACGAACCCGACCCGGGAGTACATCCGATGACATCCCGCCGGCCCCTGCTCGTCCTCGCGGCTGCGATCGTGGCGCCCGGGGCGGGTCACGTCCTCAACCGGACCCCCGTCCGCGGCTTGATGTTCGTCTTCTACATCCTGCTGCTCGGCGTGGTCACCTACCACCTGACGACACCCGACCACTCGATGATCGGACGCCTCGCCGGCGGGCTGTTCGTCTACGCGATCAGCATCATGGACGCCTACCGGACCGCAGCCCTGCGTGCGGCGCCACGACCGGCGAGCCAGGTCTGACGACCGGTCCGGCGACGCACGCGCGGGACCATCGGCCCTCCCCGGACCCCGCCGGGAGGGCCACGCTGTGACCCGCTGTCCGCTCGGACCCGAGCCCGACGAGAACGGAGGTCAGTGATGAGTGTGATCGTGATCGTGGAGTTCCCCGGTGCCCGTGTCGACGCGTTCACCGCTGCCTACCAGCGGAACGCGGAGACGATGACGGCCATCACCGCCGACGGGCGGAGCAAGGGCGCGCTGCACCACATGTTCGTCGAGAACGAGAACGGCGACGTCATGGCCGTCGACGAGTGGGAGACGCGCGAGCAGTTCGACGCGTTCTTCGCCGCGCAGGACGACATCCGGAAGGTCATCGCCGAGGTCGGCCTCTCGGGTCCGCCCCGCACGACGAGCTACCGCGTCATCGGGACCGCCGACAGCTTCTGAGCCCGACTGTCCTGAGCCCGACTGTCCTGAGCCCGACGGTCCTGAGTCCGGCTGTCCTGAGTCCGGCCACATCGGAGGGCGTCCGCGCGGGGAGGGCCGCGGCGGGCGCCCTCCGGGGTGCACGCGCACCCGCGAACCGGGCGCACGTCACACTGCGCGGGCGCGCAACGTAGGGCAGGCTCACCAAATCAGAATGTCGATGCACGGTCGGGAGCCCGGAGGAGCGGGTGCCGTGCACGGCCCGATCGACAGGAGTGAGATGAGCCGCGACCTCGATCGCGACCGGCGCCGCCACCGTGATCTGCTCGCCGAGGTGCTGGCCGGGTCATCGGCCGCCAAGGTGGCCTACCTCATCGGCATCCGCCGCGTCGAGGTGCTGCGCACCGCTCCGCTGGGCTCGGGTCTGCGGCGGCTGACGTTGGGCGGCCCCGGGCTGGCGGGGTTCGTGAGCCACGTCCCCGACGAGCACGTGCGCGTCGTCTTCCCGGATCCCGACGGCACCCTGCGGCTGCCGGAGCAGGACGGGACGGGGCTGCGGTGGCCCAGGCCGTCCCCGCCGTCGCGCGAGTACACCGTGCGTCGCCACGATCCCGACGCGCTCGAGCTCGATCTCGACGTCGCGCTGCACGGCAACGGTGTCGGTGCGACCTGGGCGGCGACCGCGGCACCCGGGGACCTCGTCCACGTCGCCGGACCACCCGGCGGCCTCGCCGTACCGGGCTCCTACGACCGCTACCTGCTCGCCGGCGACATCACCGCGTTGCCCGCGATCGCGCGGTCGCTGGAGCGGATGGGTCGTGACGCGCGCGGCTGGGCGGTGATCGAGGTCGCCGACGCCTCCGAGGAGACGGAGCTGTCGGCGCCACCGGGTGTCGAGGTGCGGTGGGTGCACCGGGGCGACGCCGCGCCGGGCCTCGACGACACCTGGGTGCGGACGGTGCTCTCGATCGCGGTACCGCAGGACGCGCGGGTCCACGTCTGGATCGCGGGGGAGGCCGCCGCGGTGAAACCGTTGCGCCGCTGGGCCCGCGACGTGCTGGGCGTGCCGCGTGTCGACTGCAGCATCACCGGCTACTGGAAGCGCGGCACCGCCGCCTTCGACGACGACCACGACCACGACCACGACGACGACCACGACCACGACGACGACCACGACCACGACGCCGACCACGACGACGCCGACCACGTTCGGTGACGACCCCGGCCCACCCCTGACCCGGGCCCCGCCACGGTCGCACCCCGAACCGCGACCGACCGCCGCCGCGGGTGTCCACAGGCCGCCGGCGGGGTAACGCGCCCAGGTGCCCGCGCAGGTTCTGCTCGTCGTCGCCGTCCTCGCGGCAGGGGTCGTCGTCGGGCGGTTGGTCAGCCGGCGCACCGGACTGCCCGAGGCGGCGGTGTTCGTCCTGCTGGGCGTCGGCGCCGCGTTCGTGCCCGGGGTGGAGGCGCTGCGGCTGTCGCCGGACTTCGTGCTGCTCGTCTTCCTGCCCCCGCTCATCTACTACGCCGCGTTCTTCAGCGACCTGCGCGAGACCGTGCGGCACCTCGTCCCGGTGGTCGGTCAGGCCGTCGGGCTGGTCGTCGCCACCGCGTTCGCCGTGGCCGCGACCCTGCTCGCGGTGTTCCCCGATGTCGGGTGGGCGGCGGCGATCGCGTTCGGGGCGGCGGTGGCGCCCCCGGATCCCGTCGCCGCGGGGTCGGTGCTCCGCCGGTTCGGGGTGCCGCGGCGGATGGCCACCGTGCTGGAGGCCGAGGGGCTGGTCAACGACGGCGTCGCACTCACCCTGTTCGCCGTGGCGGTCGGCGCGGTCGGGGCGGCGACGACCACCGGTGAGGTGGGGCTCGCGCTGCTCGTCGAGGTGGGCGGCGGGATCGGGCTGGGGCTCGTCGTCGGGTTCGTCGCGGCGGCGGTGCGGCGACGGATCCGCGACATCGCCGTGCAGGTGCTGCTGTCGCTGCTGGTGCCGTACCTGGCGTTCGTGCCCGCGCAGCAGGTGCACGCCTCCGGGGTGCTCGCGACCGTCACCGCCGCCGTCTGGCTCGGGGTGCGTGGCCGGGGCCTCGTCGAACCGACGGTCCGGCTGCACGCCGAGACGTTCTGGCGCGTCCCCAACACGCTGCTCGTCGCGCTGCTGTTCGTCCTGCTCGGCGTCCAGGTGCCGACGGTGTTCCGGGGCATCGAGGGCCAGGCCGTCCGGCCTGTCGTCGGCGCGGCGGTGGCGGTCACGGTGGTCGTGGTCGTCGTGCGGCTCGCGTGGGTGCTGGGGGCCGCGCCGCTGGTGTCGCTGCTGCCGGTGCGCGAGGAGGCGGTCGGGCAGATGCCGTGGCGGGAGCGGCTCGCGGTCGGCTGGTGCGGGCCGCGGGGCGCCGTCTCGCTCGCGGTCGTGCTGTCGCTGCCGTTGACGACCCCCGACGGTGCGCCCTTCCCGCGGCGCGACCTGCTGGTGTTCCTCACCGTCGTCGTCGTGCTGGTGACGCTCGTCGGGCAGACGCTGCCGCTGGCGCTGCTGCTGCGTGCGCTGGACCTGCGTCCGGGCGCGCGGGAACGGACCGAGTCGGTGCGGGCCCGGCAGGCCGCCGTCGACGCGGCGTTGCGCGAGCTCGACGGGGTCGCCGAGCGGGAGGAGCCGGTGCCGCCGGGTGTCGACGAGCTGCGGCAGGTGCTGGAGCTTCGGCGCGACCACCTGCGTGACCGGCTCGACGGCTCCGGTGACGGCGACCGCGACGGCCTCCGGTCGGGCGGGTCGTTCGACGTGCGCGCCCTGCGGTTGCGGCTGATCGAGGTCGAGCGGGCGGCGCTGCGGCGGATGCACGACGAGGGCGAGATCGGCCGGGAGACGGTGGTGGAGATCAGCCGCGAGCTCGACCTGGACGAGGCGCAGCTGCGGCAGCGCCGTCACTGACGACGACGCCCAGCGCGACGAGGACGCGTGCGTCACCAAGAGTGGCACGAGACTCATTGCACTGAGTGCAGCGAGATTCCTAACCTCGACCGGGTGACGGCCCCGACGGTGCGTGATGCGCAGAAGGCGCGGACGCGTCGTGCGCTCATCGACGCGGCCCTCGCCCTCACCGACGAGCGCGGCCGCCAGGGGCTCACCGTCGACGCCGTCGCCGAACGGGCCGGGGTGTCGCGGCGGACCGTCTTCAACCACTTCGCGACGCTCGACGAGATCGTGCTGGCCGCCTGCACGGAGATGCTCGACGTCCTGGTCGACGGGTTCGTCGAAGCCACGGCGGCCGCACCGCCCGGGGAGCCGGGCCTGGCCGCGGTGGTCGACGACGTCGTCCGCGCGTTGCACGCCACCGATCTCGTGGGCCCGATGGCCTACCTGACCCACGTCCTCGGCGGCCGCGGCGAGCAGGACGCCCGCGTCGAGGTGATCGTCGAGGCCGCGTTCGGGCGGTGCGGCCGGCACCTGCTCGGCGTCGTCGCCGCCCGCTACCCCGGCGTCGACCCGCTCGACGTGCAGCTCGTCGTCGGCTCCCTGCTCTCCGGTGTCCAGGTGCTGCACGGGCACTGGTGGGAGCGCACCGGAGCCGTCGACGACGCCGCCTCGCGTCGGGAGTGGGCCCGCCTGCTCGACCGTCTGACCAGCGCACTTCGCACGGGCTTCGGCCGCTGACCGCTACACCTCCCGGGAGCGTCTCCTCGTCATGGCAGAACTGCTGTACCGCCTCGGCCACTTCGCGGCCCGTCGTCCGTGGCGGGTCGTCACGGCCTGGGCCGCCCTGCTCGCCGCGGCCGTCGTCGCCGTCCTCGTCACGGGGGTCAACCTGACGGGCGCGACCTCCATCCCGGGCACCCCGACCGAGCAGGTGTCGGAAAGGCTGCAGGCCGAGCTCCCCGGCGCCGGTGGCGGCACCGGACTGGTCGTCCTGTCGACGGCCGACGGCCGGCCGTTCACCGACGAGCAGCGCGCCGCGGTGTCGTCGGTGCTGCAGCGCGTCGGCGGGATCGACGGCGTCACCCAGGTCGTCGACCCGTTCGCCGTCGCCGCGAGCCGCGCGGCCCAGGAGCGCCAGCTCGCGGGCGGGCGCGCACAGCTCGACCAGGCGCGGGCACAGCTCACAGCGGGGCAGGCGCAGCTCGACGCCGCCCGGGCCTCGGGTGTGCCCGCCGAAGCCCTTGCCGCGCAACAGCAGCAGCTCGACCAGACCCGCGCGGGCCTCGACGCCGGGACCGCGCAGCTGACGGCGGGGGAGTCCCTCGCGGCGCTCGCGGCCGGCATCCGCACGGTCTCCGAGGACGGCAGCGCGGCCGTCGTCACGGTCGCGTTCGGCGCGTCGCAGACGGCGATCCCCACCGAGACGAAGGACGCCGTCACCGCAGCGATGCGCGACGCAGCGATCCCGGGTGTCGACATCGACTTCTCCTCCGAGATCACCCAGAACCTCGACGGCATCGCCGGCCCCGCCGAGGTCGTCGGCGTCGTGATCGCCGCGGTCGTGCTGCTGGTCATGCTCGGCACCCTCGTCGCGGCCGGGCTGCCGATCCTCACCGCGCTCGTCGGCGTCGGCGTCGGCGTGGCCGGCGCGATGGCGTTCTCCGGGCTCGTCGAGATGACGTCGGTGACCCCGATCCTGGGCCTCATGCTGGGCCTCGCGGTGGGCATCGACTACGCGCTGTTCGTCGTGAACCGTCACCGCAGGCAGCTGCGCGCGGGCGTCCCGCTGCGCGAGTCGATCGCGCTGGCCACCGGCACGTCGGGCAACGCGGTCGTCTTCGCGGGCTTCACCGTCGTCATCGCGCTGGTGGCGCTGACGATCACGGGCATCCCGTTCCTGGGCCTGATGGGTGTCGTCGGCGCGGCGTGCGTCGCCGTCGCCGTGCTGGTCGCGGTGACGCTCACCCCCGCGCTGCTGTCGCTGATCGGGCCGCGGCTGTTGTCGCGCAAGGCCCGTTCGCAGCCCCCGGCCCCGCAGACCCCCCACCGCGCCCCGATGTCGACGGGCAAGGCCGTGCTCCGCGCCGTCGGCGGCATCGCGCTGCTGGTCGTGATCGCGGTCCCGGTGCTGTCGATGCGCCTCGGGCTGCCCGACGGCTCGTCCGAGCCGCAGGACTCCACCCAGTACCAGGCGTACGCGACGGTCGCCGACAAGTTCGGGGCCGGGGCGAACGGGCCCCTGGTCGTCGTCGCGGACCTGCCCCCGGGCCTCGACGAGCAGGGCCGCACCGCCGCGCAGGCCGCGGTCGCGCAGCAGATCGGCGACGCCGAGCACGTCGCGGCCGTCGCGCCCGTCGCCGTCGCACCGAACGGGTCGTTCGCGCTGTTCCAGGTGGTGCCCACCGACGGGCCGACGAGCGAGGCGACCGAGCAGCTCGTCGACGACCTGCGCGCGATGACGACGCCGTTCGAACCCGGCACGCCCCTGGGCGTCGCCGGCTCGGCGTCGGGCAACATCGACATCTCCGCCAAGCTCGCCGCGGCGCTGCCGATCTACCTCGCGGTCGTCGTCGGACTGTCGCTGCTGATCATGATCGTCGTGTTCCGGTCCATCCTGGTACCGGTCACGGCCACCGTCGGGTTCGTCCTGTCCTACTTCGCGGCGATGGGCGCGGTCGTCGCGATCTACCAGTGGGGCTGGCTCGGCCCGGTGTTCGGTGTGCACGACCCGGGGCCCGTGCTGAACTTCCTGCCGACCCTGCTCGTCGGCATCCTGTTCGGCCTGGCCATGGACTACCAGCTGTTCCTGGTCTCCGGCATGCGGGAGGCGTTCGTCCACGGCTCGCCGGCACGCCGCGCGGTCACCGAGGGCCTGCACGCGGGCCGCGCCGTCGTCACCGCCGCCGCGATCATCATGTTCTCCGTCTTCGGCGGGTTCGTGTTCTCCCACCTCGCGATGATCCGGCCGATGGGCTTCGGACTGGCCTTCGGCGTGCTGTTCGACGCCTTCGTCGTCCGGATGCTCGTCATCCCCGCGCTGATGCACCTGGCCGGCGACGCCGCCTGGTGGCTGCCGAAGTGGCTGGACCGCATCCTGCCGAACGTCGACGTCGAGGGCGCCTCGCTGGAGCGCGACCACCCGGCGGCGGCGCAGCGCCCCGACGCGCTCACCCCGGCCGGCTAGGCGTCCTACCGGGGCTCGCTCGACCCGACCCGGTCCCAGCCCCGCCGCGGCGGCCCCGCGGCGGGGCCACCGGAGCGGGAGCGGTACACGATGTAGGGACGGAACAGGTAGCCCACCGGCGCCGAGAAGGCGTGCACGAGCCGCGTGAACGGCCAGATCGTGAACAGCGCCATGCCGATCAGCGTGTGGATCCGGAAGGCGAGGCTCGAACCGGCCATCGCGTCGATGTCGGGCTGGAACACGAACAGCGACCGGAACCACGGCGACACCGAGACGCGGTAGTTGTGTTCCTCGCCCCCGGCGACACCGAGCAGCGTCGTCGACAGCCCCGCGACGATCGCCAGCACGAGCACGACGTACATGAGCTTGTCGTTGCGGGTCGTCGCGGAGAAGACCGGGCCGGTGGTGCGGCGCCGGTAGATCAGGATGGCGATCCCGGCGAGAGTGGAGACGCCGGCGATCCCGCCGAGCACGAGCGCCTGCACGTGGTAGGCCGGCTCCGACAGCCCGATGGCCGTGGTCCAGCTCTCGGGGATGACCAGACCGATGACGTGGCCGATGACGACGACGAGCAGCCCGAAGTGGAACATCGGGCTGCCGATGCGCAGCAGCCGCGACTCGTGCAGTTCCGAGGACCGCGTCGTCCAGCCGAACTTGTCGTAGCGGTAGCGCCAGATCGTGCCCGTGACCAGGACGGCGACCATGACGTAGGGCAGCACGCCCCACAGCAGCACGTTCATCGCGGGCCTCCGAAGGGGGCGAGCTCGAGGCCCACCTGTTCGCGGGGTGGCCCGCTGCGCGCGAGGGCCTTGGCGGCGGCGACGTCGGTGGGCGACGGGCCGGGCAGCAACGCGCAGACGGCCTCCAGGACGTGCGCGTACGGGGTCGCCGCCTCGTGCAGCGCCAGCCGCAGCAGCTCCACGCCGGCCCGGTGCTCCTGCAGCAGGGCGAGCCCGTCGGCGAGGTCGGCGGTGGCGGCGTACTCCAGGACCGCGGGCAGGAAGTCGGGAAGCTCGGTGCCCCTGAACTCGACCCCCGACCGCCGGTACCGCTGCTTGAGCGCGGCCAGTGCGCCGCCGCGGCGCCGGGTCTCCCCGTCGGTCCACCAGGTCAGGTAGAGGCAGCAGCGCCGACGGGTGTCGAAGACGGCGACGTAGTGCTCGGCGAGGTCGCGGCGCTGCGCGATGGCGTCGAGGAAGGCGTCGAGGCCGGCGCGGGCGGGCCCGGCGGGCAGCTCGGCCACCGCGGCGCGCACGAGCGGCCACCGGCCGGGGTCGTCGGGGTGGAGCAGGCACAGCGAGGCCGCCTGCAGGACCACCCGGGCGCTCACCGCCGGCCCCGGGGCGGGAAGAGACCCTCCGGTCTGCCCTTGCCGTCCCAGTTCAGCAGGTTGACGCGGCTCGCGGAGGTGTCGGCGACGGTGTCGCTGGTCTGGCGGTCGCGCAGGGCGTGGAACGTCTCGACCGACACCGGCGCGGGCCGCCCCGACGCCTCGCCGAACGGGCCGCCCATCCCGGGGCCGCCGTCGACGTCGAGGCTGCAGCCCAGCTCCTCCAGCTGGTGGGCCTCGCCGACGTGGGCCGTCGGGATGACGTAACGCTCGTCGTACTTGGCGATCGCGAGCAGCCGGTACATCTCCATGATCTCCTCGGCGCCCATCCCGACGGCGGCGGGGATCGACTCGTCGATCTCCCGGCCGAGGGTGACGTCGCGCATGAACGCGCGCATCGCGGCGAGCGTGCGCAGGACCCGGGTGACCGGCTCCGGGTCGCCCGCGGTGAACAGCTCGGCCAGGTACTCGACGGGGATTCGCAGCGCGTCGATCGCGCCGAACAGGTTGCCGGCGGACTCGCCGTCGTGGCCGGTCTCGGTGAGCCGGTCGACGACGGGTGAGAGCGGCGGGACGTACCAGACCATCGGCATGGTCCGGAACTCCGGATGCAGCGGCAGCGCGACCCGGTACTGCGCCACCAGCTTGTGGACGGGCGAGCGCTGCGCCGCCTCCACCCACTCGGGATCGATGCCGTCGCGGTGCGCGGCCGCCACCACCGCGGGGTCGTGCGGGTCGAGCAGCACGTCGAGCTGCGACTGGTAGAGGTCACGTTCGTCCTCGACCGACGCGGCCTCGGTGACGCGGTCGGCGTCGTAGAGGAACAGTCCGATGTAGCGCAACCGGCCGACGCAGGTCTCGCTGCAGACCGTCGGCAGGCCGACCTCGACGCGGGGGTAGCAGAACGTGCACTTCTCGGCCTTGCCGGTGCGGTGGTTGAAGTAGATCTTCTTGTACGGGCAGCCGGTGACGCACATCCGCCAGCCGCGGCAGCGGTCCTGGTCGACGAGCACGATGCCGTCCTCGACCCGCTTGTACATCGCCCCCGAGGGGCAGGAGGCGACGCAGGCGGGGTTGAGGCAGTGCTCGCAGATGCGCGGCAGGTAGAACATGAACGCCTGCTCGTACTCGAAGCGCACCTTGTCCTCGGACTCGCGCCGGATCCGTTCCACGATCGGGTCGAGCTCGCCCTGCTCGGGGATGCCGCCGAGGTCGTCGTCCCAGTTGGCGCTCCACTCGACGGCCATCGGCCTGCCCGACAGCAGCGACCGCGGCTCGGCCACGGGGAAGTCGTCGCCGAGCGGGGCGTCGACGAGCGTCTCGTAGTCGTAGGTCCAGGGCTCGTAGTAGTCGCGGATGTTCGGCAGGACCGGGTTGGCGAAGATCGACAGCAGCTTGCGGACACGCCCGCCCGCGCGCAGGGTCAGCCGGCCGCGCCGGTTGCGCACCCAGCCGCCGCGCCAGCGGTCCTGGTCCTGGTAGCGGCGCGGGTAGCCCTGACCCGGCCGGGTCTCGACGTTGTTGAACCACACGTACTCGACGCCCGCGCGGTTGGTCCAGGCCTGCTTGCAGGTGACCGAGCACGTGTGGCAGCCGATGCACTTGTCGAGGTTCATCACCATGCCCAGCTGGGCCATGACCTTCATCGGTAACGCACCTCCTGCGCGCGGCGGCGGATGACGGTGACCTCGTCGCGCTGGTTGCCGGTCGGACCGAGGTAGTTGAAGGCGTAGGACAGCTGGCCGTAGCCCCCGATCAGGTGCGTCGGCTTGACGAGGATGCGGGTGGCGGAGTTGTGGATGCCGCCGCGCCGGCCCGTCGCCTCCGAGACGGGGACGTTGACGACGCGTTCCTGCGCGTGGTGGACGTACACCGTTCCCTCGGGCATCCGGTGGGAGACGATGGCGCGCAGGACGACGACGCCGTTGCGGTTCACGGCCTCGACCCAGTCGTTGTCGCGCACACCCGCGGTGGCCGCGTCCTGCGGGCTCATCCAGACGACGGGCCCGCCGCGCGAGAGCGACAGCATGAACAGGTTGTCCTGGTACTCGGAGTGGATCGACCACTTCGAGTGCGGTGTGAGGTAGCGGACGGCCACCGACGTGCCGGGTTCGGCGGTGCCCACCGGGGCTTCGCCGAAGAGCCGGTGCATGTCCAGCGGGGCCCGGAAGATCGGCAGCGCCTCGCCGAGCTCGTGCATCCAGTCGTGGTCGAGCAGGAAGTGCATCCGGCCGGTCAGGGTGTGCCAGGGCTTGCCGCGCTCGACGTTGACGGTGAACGGCGCGTAGCGGCGCCCGCCCGACTCGCTGCCCGACCACTCCGGGCTGGTGATCACCGGGACGGGACGGGCCTGGGTGTCGGCGAACCGGATCCGTCGCTCCTCGCTGCCCTCGGCGAGGTCGGCCAGGCCCACCCCGGTCCGGCGCTCCAGCTCGCGGAAGCCCTGGACGGCGAGGCGGCCGTTGGTGGTGGCGGACAGGGCGAGGATGGCCTCCGCCAGCTTGGCGTCGGTGTCGATCGCGGGTCGTCCGTCGCCGGCGCCACCGAGCATGACGCCGTTGACGTGCGCGAGCTCGGCGATCTCCTCGTCGGGCCGGTAGGTGATTCCCTTGGTCGACAGGCCGAGCCGGTCGACGAGCGGCCCGATGCTCGCCATCTTGTCCGCGATCGAGGTGTAGTCGCGCTCGACGACGGTGAACCCGGGCATGGTCCGCCCGGGCACGGGTTCGCACTCGCCGGCGCGCCAGTCGAGGACCCGCCCGCCCGGCTGCGCCGTCTCACCCGGGGTGTCGTGCTGCAGCGGCACGGCGACGACGTCGCGGCGCACCCCGAGGTGCCCGGCGGCGAGCTCGTCGAACCGGCGGGCGACGGCGTGGAAGGCCTCGAAGTCGGTGCGGGTCTCGAACGGCGGGTCGATCGCCGGGTTGAAGGCGTGCACGAACGGGTGCATGTCGGTGGTGTTCAGGTCGTGCTTCTCGTACCAGGTCGCGGCGGGGAACACGACGTCGGCGAGCAGGGTCGAGCTGGTCATCCGGAAGTCGAGCGCGAGCAGCAGGTCGAGCTTGCCCTCTGGCGGGTCGCCGTCGCGCCACACGACGTCACGGGGCCTGCGGTCCGGCGGGGTCTGCGCGGCCCGCAGGTTGTCGTGGGTACCGAGCAGGTGGCGCAGGAAGTACTCGTCGCCCTTGGCCGAGGAGCCCAGCAGGTTGGCCCGCCACAGCGTCAGGCACCGCGGCCAGTTCTCCGGCGCGTCCGGGTCGTCGATCGCGAAGCGGAGCCTGCCGTCGCGCAGCCGCTCGGTCACCGCGGGCCCGACGTCGGCGTCGCCGATCTCGTCGGCCAGGTCGAGGGGGTTGCGGTCGAACTGCGGGTACGACGGCATCCAGCCCAGCCGCGCGGACAGCGCGATGGTGTCGATCGTGGACATCCCGGCGAGCGCGCCGGTGCCCAGCGGGGAGGCGAGCGCGTCGGCGCGGTAGCCGTCGTAGCGCCACTGGTCGGTGTGGGTGTACCAGAACGCGGTGCCGATCATGGTGCGCGGCGGCCGCTGCCAGTCGGTCGCCGACGCCATCGCGGCCCAGCCGGTGAGCGGGCGACACTTCTCCTGCCCGACGTAGTGCGCCCAGCCGCCGCCGTTGCGTCCCATGGCGCCCGTCAGCATGAGCAGGGCGAGGACCGCGCGGTAGGTGGCGTCGCCGTGGAACCACTGGCAGATGCCCGCCCCCATGATGATCATGCTGCGGCCGCCGGACTCCTCGGAGTTCGTGGCCAGCTCGCGGGCGACGCGGATCGCCTGCGCCGCAGGGACCGACGTGATCGCCTCCTGCCAGGCGGGCGTGTACGGCTCGTCGGCGTCGTCGTAGCCCGAGGGCCAGCGGCCGGGCAGCCCGGGTCGGTGCACGCCGTACTGGGCGAGCATCAGGTCGTGGACGGTGGTGACGAGCGACCCGCCCACCCGGCGCACCGGCACCCCGCGCCGCAGGACGCCCGCGTCCGCGGAGTCGAGCCGGGGCAACAGCACCTCCGCCGCCTCGCTGCCCAGCGCGCTCAGCCGCGGGACGACGTCCCCGAGGTCGAGGTTCCACCGCCCGGCACCCGAGTCGGTGTAGCGGAACCCCAGCGACCCGTTGGGCACGACCGCTTCGCCGCTACGGTCGTCGAGGACGACGGTCTTCCACGCCGCGACCTCGCCGGTGTCGCCGAGGTCGGCGGCGGTGAGGAACCTCCCCGGCACGTACGCGCCGTCGCGCTGCTCCAGCGTCACCAGGAACGGCAGGTCCGTCGTACGGCGCACGAAGTCGGTGAAGAACCCCACCTTCCGGTCGACGAAGAACTCCTTCAGGATCACGTGACCCATCGCCATCGCGAGCGCGCCGTCGGTACCCGGCTGGGCGGGCAGCCACTGGTCGGCGAACTTCGTGGCGTCGGAGTAGTCGGGCGAGACGACGACGACCTTCTGCCCCTTGTAGCGGGCCTCGGCCATCCAGTGCGCGTCCGGGGTCCGGGTGACGGGCACGTTGGAGCCCCACACGAGCAGGTAGGTGGCGTTCCACCAGTCGCCGGACTCCGGCACGTCGGTCTGGTCGCCGAACACCTGCGGGCTCGCCACGGGCAGGTCGGCGTACCAGTCGTAGAACGACGTCATCACACCGCCGAGCAGCTGCACGAACCGGGAGCCGGCCGCGTGGCTGACCATCGACATCGCCGGGATCGGCGAGAACCCGACGACCCGGTCCGGCCCGTGGGTCCTGACGGTGTGGACGTGCGCCGCCGCCACGATCTCGACGGCCTCGGCCCAGCTCACCCGCACGTGCCCGCCCTTGCCGCGGGCCCGCTGGTAGCGGCGCCGGCGCTCCGGGTCGCCGGTGACCTCGGCCCACGCGAGCACGGGATCGCCCAGCCGGGCCTTCGCCTCCCGGTACATCTCGACCAGCACACCGCGCGCGTAGGGATAGCGGATCCGGGTGGGGGAGTAGGTGTACCAGGAGAACGCCGCCCCCCGCGGGCAGCCGCGGGGCTCGTACTCCGGCGAGTCCGGCCCCACCGACGGGTAGTCGGTCTCCTGCGTCTCCCAGGTGATGATCCCGTCCTTGACGTAGACCTTCCAGGAGCAGGACCCGGTGCAGTTCACGCCGTGCGTGGACCGGACGATCTTGTCGTGGCTCCACCGGTCCCGGTAGAAGACGTCACCGTCGCGGCCACCGTCGAGGAACTGTGCCCGCAGGTCCTCCGACGTCGGGCGGCGGGTGAAGAACCTGCCGGTCCGCAGCAGCAGGTCCGACGCCGGACCGTCGGTCCCCGTCCCTGCCCCCTTTCCATTGCCCCGGCCTGTCATCGCACCGCCTCCTCGGGTCGTCGGACGAGCGTGTGGACGAGCCCGGCGAAGGTGGCCAGCCACGCCAGCAGTGCCCACCCCAGCGCGACCGGGGGAACCCAGGCCAGGAACCCGAGGTCGAGCGCGGTCCGCATCCGCGCGGTGGCCAGGCTGTACATCCCGATCGGGAACACCAGCGACCAGTACGACGGGTGGTAGCGCAGCGGCACCCGGTGCACGACGTGGCGCCACACCCCGATCGCGACCATGAGCGGCAACCAGAACGTCGCCGTGGCCCACGCCATCAGCGTGAGGAGCTCGACGGCGGGCGCGACCCGTTGCAGCAGCGGGTCGGCCCCGGCCCCGAGCAGCAGGTTCGACCCGGCGAGCGTGGTGATCGCGACCGCGCCCGCCGCGATCCAGATGGGCGGGTCCTCCTCGTCGGGGCTCAACCGGTGAAACGTCCAGCGGGTGAACACCATCGTCATCACGACGACGTAGAGCAACATTCCGAGACCGAAGAACGTCACCGCGACGAACGCGACGAGAGGGTTCTGCAGGCGCGGCGCCAGCAGGGCGCCCAGTACCGAGATCGACTGCGTCGACACCGTCAGCAGGAACCACGTCCCGTTGATGCCGACGCCGATCTCCGGCTTGTCCACCCGCAGCACCACGGCGATCAGCGGCGGGTAGAGCAGCACGACCCACAGCGCCACACCCACCACCCACAGGACCGTGGCGAGCGTCCACCACCCGAACACCAGTGCGCTCGAGGTGCCCATCACCTCGGTCGCGGCGACGGCCGTCGTGAAGGCGAAGCCCTTGGCGTGGCTGAGCAGGTCCGCCCGGAAGCGGTCGGGGTAGCGCAGCAACCGGGCCAGGGTCAGCGCGGCGATCACCACGTACCCGGCCGCGGCGACGACGTAGAGCACCTCGCCCGCGCCCGCCACGCCGAGCGCGCTGCACCCGAGCGCGACGACGCCCGTCGCCATCACGAACGCGAAGTAGCCCGGGAAGAACCGCGCCAGGGGCGGGTCGGGGATCGAGGTGGTCTCGTGCGGCAGTTCGCTCATGGCGCGCACGTCGGGACGAGCCGTTGGAATCGCATGCGTCACCCCGCCTGACGTGAGTGCGGTCCTGCTACCGGGTGCTCGCCGTCCGTCGTCGGACGGTGCCGAAAGGCTTCCACTGTCCGGTTCGGTTGTCCACGATCTCCACCGTCCCCCGGGCCTGCCGCGGGCGACGACCCTGTGAGTGGCGATAGTCGCTATAGCGACTATTGCCACTCACAAGGTTCACAGGCCCTGCTGCCCGAACGGGTAGTGCCGCACCGCTCGAAACGCGTGTGAACTCTGCCGACACGACGACCGCCTCCCTTGCTTGACTCGCTGCAGTACCGGCGACGAAGCGGAGGGCGCAGTGGCGACGCAGAGCAGGACCACCTACACGGTGCCGGGGCTCAGCGGTCCGGTCGAGATCCTCGTCGACCGTTGGGGCGTGCCGCACATCTACGCGACCGACACCTACGACGCCTTCCGCGCGCAGGGCTTCAACGCCGCGCGCGACCGGTTGTGGCAGATCGACTTCTGGCGCCGCCGCGGGCTGGGCCGGCTCGCCGAGGTGTTCGGCGCCGAGCACGTCGAGCGCGACCGGGCGGCGCGGCTGTTCCTCTACCGCGGCGACATGCGTCAGGAGTGGCTGTCCTACGGGTCGGACACCAAGCGGGCGGCGACCGCCTTCGTGGAGGGGGTGAACGCGTTCGTCGAGCTGACCCGCCGCGACCCCTCGCTGCTGCCGGTGGAGTTCCGCGAGCTGGGTTACGAGCCGGCCCTGTGGGAGCCGGCCGACGTCGCGCGCATCCGCAGCCACGGGCTGTTCTACAACGTCCGTGACGAGGTGGCCCGCGCCCGCACCCTGCGTGACCTGCCCCGGGAGGTCGAGGAGCTGCGGCGGCGTCGCCAGCCCGAGCGTGAGCTGACGATCCCCGAGGGGCTGGACCTCGACCTCATCCCGGACGACGTGCTCGCCGTCTACGACCTGGCGACGTCGGCGCCCGCATTCGGCCCGTCGGCCCCGCTCGACCCGCAGGGTGACGTCCTGCCGGAGGGCAGCAACAACTGGGTGCTCGCCGGGTCACGGACCCGGTCGGGCCGGCCACTGCTGGCCAACGACCCGCACCGTGCCGCGGCGGCGCTGCCGGGCCTGCGCTACATCGCGCATCTGTCCGCCCCTGGTTTCGACGTCATCGGCGGCGGCGAGCCCGCACTTCCCGGGATCTCCATCGGGCACAACGGGCGCATTGCGTTCGGCCTGACGATCTTCGCGATCGACCAGGAGGACCTCTACGTCTACGAGACGAACCCGGACGACCCGCAGTCCTACCGCTACGAGAACCGCTGGGAACCGATGCGCCGCGTCACCGAGACCGTGCAGGTCCGCGGCGGCGAACCCGTCGAGGTGGAGCTGCTGTTCACCCGCCACGGCCCGGTGATCCACCAGGACCCGGTGCGGCACACCGCGTTCGTGGTGCGGGCGGCGTGGCTGGAGCCGGGGATGGCGCCGTATCTCGGGAGCATGGACTACATGCGGGCGCGCAACTACGACGAGTTCCTGGCCGCGATGAACCGTTGGGGCGCGCCGCCGGAGAACCAGGTCTTCGCCGACACCGACGGCACGATCGCGTGGAAGACCGGCGGCCTGACCCCGATCCGCCCCAACTGGGACGGCACGCTCCCGGTGCCCGGCGACGGCCGCTACGAGTGGGCGGGCTTCCACGACGCCGACCAGCTGCCCGGCGACGTGAACCCCGAGCAGGGCTTCCTGGCGACGGCGAACGAGTGCAACCTGCCCGCCGACTTCCCGGCCGACCGGCACATCACCTACGACTGGTACGCGCCGTCGCGGCGCCACCGGCTCGACGAGGTCCTCGCCGAGACGACGGATGCGACGCCGGAGTCGATGGTCGCGCTGCAGGCCGACTTCCTGAGCGTCCCGGCCCGGCGCATCCTCGCGAAGGTCCGCGAGCTGGCCGTGCCCGCCGACACCGACGGCCTCGCCCTGCTCCTGGACTGGGACGCGACACTCGCCGCCGACTCGGCCGCCGCCGCGGTCTTCGAGGTCTGGTACCGACGCCACCTGCGCCCGGCCCTGCTGGCCGGGGCCCTCGACGGACACGTCGACGACCCCGCCGCGGTCGCCGCCCGGATCTCCCCGGCCGAGGACCTGCTCGCCGACTCCCGGATCGACCTGGAGCTGGTCGAGCACCCGGGGGAGCGGCTCGGCCCGGACCCGGACAAGTTCCTGGTCGAGACGGTCGCGCAGACGCTGCCCGCGGCGGTCGCCGAGGTCGCGGCGCTGCTCGGCCC
This sequence comes from Pseudonocardia sulfidoxydans NBRC 16205, assembly GCF_007989085.1. Lineage (GTDB taxonomy): Bacteria > Actinomycetota > Actinomycetes > Mycobacteriales > Pseudonocardiaceae > Pseudonocardia > Pseudonocardia sulfidoxydans. Next base: position 35,609 of record NZ_BJVJ01000019.1, on the reverse strand, counting down.
GGACCGTGCGACGTGGGGCTGGGGCCGGTTGCACGTCGCGGTGGCCCGCCACCCCCTCGCCGCGCTGCTGACCGACCTGCCCGCCGGGCACCTCGCCGCCGGCCCGGAGCCGCGCGGCGGCAGCGGAGACACCGTCGGCAACACCGCCTACGGGCCCAACTTCGTGCAGAGCGCGGGCTCCACGTTCCGCCTCGTCGTCGACGTGGGGGAATGGGACTCGTCGCTGGCGATGAACGCGCCCGGCCAGTCGGGCAGGCTCGGCGACCCCCATGCCGCGGACCTCTTCGGTCCGTGGGCCCGCAACGAGGCGTTCCCGCTGCTCTACAGCCGTGAGCAGGTCGACGCGGCGACAGAGCACGTCATCGAACTCTGCCCCTGAGAATCCGCCCCTGAGAAGGAGACCAAATGGGCCACCTGCAACTGCCCGAGGGCAAGAAGATCGCCGTCAACCTCGGCACCGACTTCGATGCCCAGGCGCTGTGGCTGGGCGGGTTCAACCGGCCGACCCAGTCGTTCATGTCCCGCGGCCAGTTCGGCGCGGAGGTCGGCGTCCCCCGCCTGCTGGAGCTCTACCGCCGCTACGACGTGACGACGACCTGGTTCACCCCGGGCCACTCCGTCGACACGTTCCCGCAGCAGTGCAAGGACGTGGTGGAGGCGGGCCACGAGATCGGCCACCACGGCTACTACCACGAGATCCCGCCGGGCATCGAACGCGACACCGAACGCCGCCTCGTCGACCTCGCGTTCGCGAGCTACAAGAACGTGCTCGGCCTGCGCCCCACCGGCTACCGCTCGCCGTACTGGGACTACAGCGAGAACACCCTCGACATCATCGAGGAGTCGGGCTTCCTCTACGACACCAGCCTGATGGCGCGCGACCTGGTGCCGTACCACCCGCAGCGCTGGCAGATCAACTGGGAGAAGCCCAACGTCGCCGGCGTCGCGAGCGCGGTCCTGGAGATCCCCGTCAACTGGTACCTCGACGACTTCCCGCCGCTCGCCTACACCGGCGTCTCGACCGGCATGCAGGACACCGAGACGATCTTCCGGCGCTGGCGCGACATCTTCGACTACGCCTACCAGAACGTCGCGCACCCGGTGTTCGCGTCGTGCGTGCACCCGCAGATCATCGGCCAGGCGCACAACATCATGTGGTACGAGAAGCTGATCCAGCACATCGCTGGCCATGACGGTGTCTGGTTCGCGACCTGCGAGGAGATCGCGAAGGCGTGGGTCGACGACGATGAGGACAAGCGGCTCATGTCGCTGCCCGACGTGCGTGGCGTCGAGGCGCCGCCCGCGGACTCGAGCTTCGCGCGAGGCTGACCGACCCTGTGAGTGGCAATAGTCGCTATAGCGACTATTGCCACTCACAGGGTTCGTACGTTCTGCGGCGAGGGCTCAGCGCGTGTCGTCGATCAGGTGCAGGTCCATCGCGAGGCGCACCAGCTCGGCGCGGCGGCCCAGCTCGTGGCGGCGCAGCATCGCCGTCACGTGGAACTTGACCGTGTGCGGGCTGATGCACACCTGCTCACCGATGCCGTGGTTGTCCAGGCCCCGGGCGATGAGCCGGACGATCTCCAGCTCGCGCTCGTTGAACGCCGGCTGCCGCGACCCCGCGGCCCGGCGCAGCAGGCCGCTGGCCAGCCGCGGGTCGAAGTAGCTTCCCGACGACGCCAGCTCCCGGATGATGTCGGGCAGCCGCGCGGTCGTCGTCTCCTTGAGGATGTAGCCGGCCGCCCCCGCGCGGATGGCCTGCTCCAGCAGCTCCGGGTTGCCGTACCCGCTGAACACGGCGATCTTCAGTTCCGGGAACGCCGCCGCCAGCGCGGCGCAGGTGTCGGTGCTGTTGCCGCCGGCCAGCCGCATGTCGAGCAGCAGGACGTCGGGGCGGGCGCCGGCGACGAGCCCCTCGGCCTCGTCCGCGGTCGTCACCGAGCCCGCGAACTCGAGGTCGGCCTCGCGGTCGGCCATGGCGCGCAGGCCGTCGTGGACGATCTCGTGGTCGTCGACGACGCAGAACCGGATCACCGGCCGCCGCTCTTCGGCACCACGACGCGGACGATGTGCCCGCCGCCCGGCCGGTCGAACCGTTCGAGACGGCCCAGCACCCGGTCCGCGGCCCGCTGCATGGCGAGGAGTCCGATGTGGGCGCGGGTGTCGTCGGTCGGTGTGGCCCGGGCCGGGCGGCCGCTGCCGTCGTCGACGATCGAGAGCACCCATTCGTCCGGGGTCACACGCAGGCTGACCTCGGCGGCCCCGCCCGCAGCGTGGACGTCGACGTTGACCAGCGCCTCCTGGCCGATCCGGACCAGCGCGTCGGCGACCGGGTCGGGCAGCAGCCCGTCGGAGGCGTCGGTGACGTAGCGGTGGCGCACCTCGGGGCGCACCGACGCCTCGGCGATCTCCTCGAGGACGGTGTCGGCGCTGCGGCCCGACGTGCCCGCGACGAGCAGGTCGAGCTGCCCGCGCAGCGCCTCCATGCACCGTTCCGCCGCCGAGGCGATCGTGTCGAGCCCGGCCTGCACGTCGGGGGTGCCCTGGTCGACGGCGCGGGCCCGCTCGGCGGCGAACCCGATCTCCAGCAGCCCTCGCACGGCGGTGTCGTGCAGGTCGTAGGCCAGCCGCTCCTGTTCCTGACGACGCAGCACGGCGCGACGGTAGGCCTCCGTCGCCTGACGTTTGAGCCCGAGGGTGGCGTACTCGGCGAACTCGCCGAAGACCTCGCCGTCGGTCTCGCTGAACGGACGCAACGCACGATCTCCCACGTACAGCACTGCCTGGACCTGGTCGTCGACGAAGACGGGGGCCGCCATCGCCGACACGATGCCTTCCTGCGCGGTCTCGGTGACCGGCGCCGCGAAGAGCCGGGAGTCGCGCCCGTAGTTCAATGATCGGACGGGGCTGCGCAGCGACCGTGCGAGCCCGCCGAGGCCCTGCCCCTCGCCCATGCGCAGGTGCCGGAAGTCCGGGGTCCGGATGCCGAGCATCTGGTCGAACGTGAACGTGCCCGCGTCGTCGATCGGCAGCGAGAAGTAGGCGACCTCGGAGTCGAACAACCACTTCGCGGAGACGAGCAGCGTGGTCAGGGCCTCGCCGACGTCCTCGCAGTCGACGGTGGCGGCGGCGATGTCCTTCATGACCCGTTGGAGGCCGCGGTTGATCTCCCCGGCGCCGTCGCGGCGGCCCGCCACCATGCCGCGGCGGACGTCGCCGCGCAGCCGCCGGACGAGGTCGGCGGCGGGGGCGGGCAGCCGGGGCCGTTCCTCGCTGTGGCCGACGACGATCAGCCCGTCGCCGTAGGCGTCGCGCCATGGGACGACGACCGCCGACCGGAGCCGGAACCGGTAGGGGCGCAGCGTCGAGACGAAGTCGAGGTCGGCGAGCACCGCGGCCCGGCGGACGGCGGGCACGCCCGTGCGGAAGGTCTCGTTGGGCAGCGGCGGTTCGGCGAGCTCGGGCGCGTCGGCGGCCAGTACGAGCAGGTCGGCGCCGGGAGCTGCGGGGCGGTAGGCGACGAGTGCCGTCGTCGCGTCCAGCAACGACCGGATCTCCGACAGGACGGGGCGCAGCGCGTCGTGGATGGTGTGCGAGCGTCCCGCGTCCAGCAGGTACTCCGAACGGACACCCACCGGCTCGGGCACTGTGCCTTCCTCCCAGCCTTCCGCCCACGCTCCTCGGCTCCAGTAAAGCCGTACGGGTGCGGAAGCGGAACTGCGGTGCCGGGACGCCGCCGACGGGGGTGGTGCGGCACTGCCCGAACGGGCAGTGGTCCGTGGGGTCAGCTGTCGTGGGGGCGGACGCCGCCGTAGGTCTGCCAGTTCGGCGAGATGAGCCAGCCCGCGTCGACGGGGATGGTCACGCCGGTGATCGCCGACGACTCGGGGCCCGCGAGGAACGCGACGGTGGCGGCGATCTCCTCGGGCTCGATCATGCGGCCCATCGCGGTGGAGTTCGTGATCGACGACGCGTCGCGCTCGCCGGCCTCGATGAGGCGCCGGACCAGCGGGGTCAGCGTGTAGCCGGGGGCGACGCCGTTGACCCGGATGCCGGCGCGGCCCCACTCGCCGGCGAGGTTCTCGGTCATGCGGATGACCGCGGCCTTGCCGATGCCGTAGGAGTGCAGGGGCGTCGAGCGCAGGCCGGTGATCGACGAGATCGTGACGACGGTGCCCCTGCGGCGCTGCACCATGGCCTTCCCGAACCCGACGGCGGCCGACCAGGTCCCCCGCACGTCGACGCGCATGACCTCGTCCCACGTCTCGGTGGCGAGCTCCTCGGCGGGGACGGGCAGGTGCGTGATGCCGGCGGCGGTGACGACGATCGAGACCGGTCCGACCTCGGCCTCGACGCGGTCGGCGCAGGCGCGCACGGCGTCGTCGTCGGTGACGTCGAGGGTGCGGGTGACGTGGTCGGTCCCCTTGAGCGTGCCGACGGCGTCCTGCAGGGCGGACTCGTCGATGTCGGTGAGCACGACGCGGGCGCCGCGTTCGGCGAGCAGCTGGGCGCAGGCGAGCCCGATCCCGCTGGCGCCTCCGGTCACGACCGCGATCTCGCCGTCGAGTGTCACGTCGTCCTCCTGGGTCGTTCGTGTGGTTCGTTCCGGGTGCGGCCGAATTTTCGACCGACCGGTCGGTAGAACCGATGCTCGCAGGGTGTGGGGTGCGGGTCAACCTGCGCGACGAGGACCGGGGGTAGGGCCGCCGCGCCCGGGTAGGCCGCGGCCATGACGTCCTTCGGCTACACCCTGATGACGGAGCAGCGGGGCCCGCGCGAGCTCGTCGCCGACGCGGTCGCCGCGGAGCAGGCCGGCTTCGACTTCGAGGTCATGAGCGACCACTACTTCCCGTGGCTCGACGAGATGGGTCACGCCCCGTACGCGTGGAGCGTGCTCGGCGCGGTCGCCACCGCGACCGAGCACGTGCCGCTCATGACGTACGTGACCTGTCCGATCATGCGCTACCACCCGGCCGTGGTCGCGCAGAAGGCGGCGACGGTGTCCTTGCTGTCCGAGGGCCGGTTCACCCTCGGTCTCGGCGCGGGGGAGAACCTCAACGAGCACGTCGTCGGCCGCGGCTGGCCCACCGCCGACGTCCGCCAGGAGATGCTCGACGAGGCCGTCGAGATCATCCGCGACCTGTTCGCGGGCGGCTACGTGACGCGCGAGGGCGCGCATTTCCGGGTCGACTCGGCGAAGCTGTGGGACCGCCCCGACGAGGGGGTGCCGCTCGCGATCGCGGTGTCGGGGACGCAGTCGGTGCAGCGGTACGCGCCGGTGGCCGACGCGATGGTCGCGGTGCAGCCGGAGGCCGACCTCGTGCGCGGCTGGGACGCCGCGGCGGGAGCCGACCTGCCCAAGATCGGTCAGCAGCCAGTCAGCTGGGGCCCGGACGCCGACGCCGCGACCGACCGCGCGCACGCGCTGTTCCGCTGGTTCGGCGGTGGCTGGAAGGTCAACGCCGAGCTGCCGGGGACGGCGGGGTTCGCGGCGGCGTCGCAGTTCGTGCGCCGCGAGGACGTCGCCGGCGCGATCCCGTGCGGGCCCGCCGTCGACGGTGTCGTCGAGGCCGTCCGGCCGTTCGTCGACGCCGGGTTCACCCATGTCGCGCTCGTCGAGGTGGGCGGGCAGATGCAGCCGGACTTCTGCGAGTTCGCCCGGATGCGGCTGCTGCCCGCGCTGCGCGAGGAGTTCGGCAAGGCCGAGCAGCCCGGGATCGGCGTCCGGCGCGGCTGACCCCGCCCGGCCCGGGGGCGCGGTGCGCGGGGGCCGTGGGCCCGGCCCCCGCGCGGGGTGGGTGTCGGCTCGAGGGGGAGGTCGGCGCCGGCACCTGGGTCGGATCGGCTCCTTCTACCCATTCCCGCGCGGGTCATGCCTGCGGGGCGCGGATTTTCTCCCAGTCGCCGGTGTCGGGGTCGCAGCGGACGAGTCCCGCCGCCGCGAACGCCTCCAGCCAGCCCGTCATCGGCCACCGTCCCCACCGCCGCCGGAACAACGCGCCGTTGCGCAGGATGTCGTCGAGGTGCTCGACGGGCGGGTCGCTCACCGGATGGTGCTGGTGGAAGGCCATGGCGCCGCCCACCCATCGCAATCCCACCCGGGCCGCGGCGGCGGTGCACCCGAAGTCGGTGTCCTCGCCGCCGTAGCCGCGGTAGCCCTCGTGGAACCCGCCGAGGCGTGTCCACACCGGCGTCGTCACCGCGAACGACAGCGACCAGAACAGGTCGTGGTCGTCGGAGTCGACGACCGTCCCGTCGGCGGGGGCGGGCCGGGCGGGGTGCGGTGCGGCGGCCGCGGCCAGCGCGTCGGCCCGGTAGCCGCCCTCGGGTGGCGGTGGCAGGTACGCGACGGGCCCGCACAGCAGTTTCTCGGCCGCGCCGGCGGCGGCCTCCCGGTAGCGGCGGAACAGGGCCGGGCCGGGGATGCAGTCGACGTCGAGGAACACCAGCAGGTCGGCCCCGGCTGCGACCGCGGCGTCCGCGCCGACGTTGCGGGCGTGCGCGACGGGCAGCCCGCGGCCGTCGGAGCCGACCGGGACGGTGCGGACGGTCGGCGGACCTGCGGTGGCGCCGACGATCGTCGCGACCGCCGGGTCGTCGACGGCGACGACGACCCGGGTCGTGGGCGGGTCCTCGACGTCGGCGAGACCGGCCTGGTGACGACGCAGGTGCTCGTGCCGGCCGTGCACCACGGTGATCAGCGCGACGTGCACGGCGCCGCGTCCCCGGTCAGGTCCCCGGCCAGCTCCCGGATCAGGCCCGCGGCCTCGGCGGCCGCGCCGCCGGGGCACCACAGCCGCCACCGGGCGCCGTCGTCGGTGGTCGCGTCGTCGAGCAGGGTCGGCCACACGGCCGGGTCGGGCCAGCGCGGGCAGACGGTCGCGAGACCGGCCTGCGCGAGCGCCGCCGCGGCGGCGAACTGCTCGTCGTGCGGTCGCCGCTGGGGGACGACGATCGCGGGGCGCCGCGCCGCGGCGACCTCGGCCAGCGCGTTCTGGCCGGCGTGGGTGACCACGACGTCGGCGCCGCGCAGCAGCGGCCACGGATCGGGGAGCCAGCCGTCGGCGCCGCCGAGGACCGTCCAGTTCCAGCCGGGTGTCGCGCGCGCGGCCGCGGCCAGGTCCTCGTCGCCGACGTCGTGGCCGCCGGCCCCGAGGAGCACGACGACGCTGCGGCGCGGGTTCTGTGACCGTCCGGGCCCGGAGTCGGCCGAGCCGCCGTCGAACGCCGCGGGGGACGTCGCGATCCGGTCGTCGTAGCGGGACAGGGCGCCGACGAACCGTGTCTTCGCCGTCCATGCCGAGGGCCAGGGCGGGTCGAGGACCTCCCGCGGCCAGCACGCGAGCAGCGCGTCGGCCGCGTCGTAGGCGATCCGGTGGGCCCGGTCGGTCCGGTCCCCGGGCATCGCGACGACCAGGACGGGCACCCCCGCCAGCCGGCACAGGAGCGCGACCTCCACCGACACGTCGACGACGACCAGCCGTGGTGCGGTCCGCTCGATCCACGCCGTGATCGCCGCCATCCGCCCCCGCAGACCCGGGTCGTGGCGGGGCGCCCAGTGCAGCACCCCGCCCGCGGTCGGGTCCTGCGGCGGCTGCGTCTCGTCGTCGCGGGGAAGGTCCACCCAGTCGACGCCGGGGGCCGACCCGTCGGTGGGCCGCGGCATGCTGCTCAGCACCGTGGCGGGGCCGTCGTGGGCGGCGAGGATTTCCAGGGCGCGGGTGAGGTGGCCGCGGCCGTGGTGGTGCACGTAGTAGCCGATCACGCCGCCACCCCCGCGGCCGCGGCCCGCGTGTAGAGCGCCACGTACTCGTCGACCATCCGCCGGTGGCTCCAGTGACGCTCGGCCCGGCGACGGGCGGCCTTGCGGGACAACGACTCGACGGTCGGGACGACGGCGGCCAGCGCCGCGGTGTCACCGGCGGGCACCAGCCGCCCGCAGGTGTCGTCGACGATCTCGGGCAGCGCGCCGACGGCGAACCCGGCGACGGGTGTCCCGCAGGCCAGCGACTCCGCCACCACCAGTCCGTACGGCTCCTCCCAGCACGGTGTCACGAGCATCGCCGCGGCGTGCGCGACGAGCCGGGTCAGTTCGGCGTGCGACAGATGCCCGACGTGGCGGACGTCATCGCCCAGCAGGGGCGCGACCATCGCGTCGAAGTAGGCAGGGTCGCTGACGGGCCCCGCGATGAGCAGCGGACGGCCCGCGGCGCGGGCGGCGCGGGCCGCGAGGTGCGTGCCCTTCTCGGGAACGATCCGGCCGGCCCAGACGAGCGGGCCGCCACCCGGCCCGGGCGGCCGGGTCCCGATGTCGACACCGTTGCGGATCACCGTGATCTCCTCGGCGACGTGGCGCCACGCTCCCGCGGTGTGGCTGCTGACGGCCGTGAGGACCCCGTGGCGCCCGCCCGCCGCGGCGACGGCGGACTCGAGCCACGGCGTCGGCGGGGTGTGCAGCGTCGTGACGAGCGGGACGGGCAGCGTCCGCGCCATCGCCACCGGCAGGTGGTGGAGGCTGTTGTTGTGCACGACGTCGAACTCGCGCCCGCGGGCCAGGCGCAGCATGAGGTCGAGGTAGGCGTGGTGTTCCGCCATGAACCGCTCGGCGGGCCAGGAGCCGTCGCCGCGGGCGGCGTCGCTGAACGTCAGCGCCCGCATCTCCTCGACCTGGGCGCCGGGTACCGCGTCGGAGCCCGGCGCGGCGAACACGGTGACCGCGTGCCCGCGCGTCGTCAGCTCCCGGGCGAGCAGCGCGGTGTGCGCTTCCAGACCGCCCGCGAAGGGCTCGGCGATCGGGTGGGTCGACGACGCGATGAGCGCGATCCGCAGCACGCTCATCCGCGCACCCGCCGGAGTGCGCGGGAGTAGATCCGGTCGTGGGCGTGCGCGAGCGCGACCCGTTCCGCCGTGCGCCGGTCCTGGCCCGGCCGCTCCGGTGGTGTGCTCCGGCACGCCACCGCCACGGCGTCGGCCAGTGACGCCGTGTCGAGCCCGGTGGTCTCGTCGGTGCGGTAGCTCAGGCACGGCCGCTGCTCGCGGTAGTAGCCGCAGTCCGGCGCGACCACGGTCGTCCCGAGGTCGTGGCAGGCCTCCAACCAGCCCGAATGGGTGCCGAAGCGGTACGGCAGCACCGAGACGTCGATCTCGTCGCGCAGGTAGGCGAACAGCGCGGCGTCGGCGAAGAAATCGTGCACCTCCAGCCGGAGCAGGCCCTGCCGCTCGGCCTGCCGCAGCCTGCTCGCCACCTCGGGGTCGTGGTTCTCACCGGCGGGGTCCATGACGTCGCAGTGCACGTCGACGCGCAGCACCACGCCGTCGAGGTCGGCGACCGCGGCCGCCACCGTCTCCACCACGGGGAGGGGGTCGGTGTTGGTGCGCAGGCTCTTCAGATGGACCCCGACGACGCGTTCGTCGCGGGCGGCGCGGGGCGCGTCGATCGAGGTCAGGTCCACGACGTGCGGGTGCGGCAGCACGGTGGCCCCACGCCCCCAGCGGCGGGCGATCTCGTCGGCGGCGCCGCGGGTGAGCGTGACCAGCTCGTCGGCGGCCGGAATCAGGACGTCGAGGTGCCGGTCGTGCTCCTCGCGCCGCGCGTGGTGGGGGTTGCGGAGATCGTGGACGGTCTGCACCAGCGGGGTCCCGGTGGCGCGCAGCGTCGCGACCAGCTCCCGGAGGTCCTCGACGGGTTGGGCGTCGAATCCGAAGTGGACGTGGAACACGTCGAAGGAACCGTGGTTCGCGGCGACCCACGCCGGGTCGAGCATCACCGGTGGCCACCAGACCGACTGGTCGCTCGGCGCCGTGCACGGTCGCGGGTCCGGGAGCCTGCGCACCCGGTCGCGCTCCACCGGGTCCGAGAGGTGCTGGACGTAGACGTGGCCGGCCGGCACGGACGCCACGGTGAGGACGTCCTGGTGCGGCGGACGGCGCACGACGGTGGGGCCGCTCATGGCGCCGGGTCCGCGTCGCCACGGCCGGTGGCAGTCGAGGTCAGGGTCACGGCGCGGGCGATACCCGGGTGCCGGGCGGGGAAAACCGGCCGCGGGCCGTCGTCACGGATCGTGCGCGTGGACGCATCATCGTGCCCGGTATGGGAACCCCCGGTCCTGACGGACGGAGGTCGCATGGACACACACTTGCACCTGGGCGTCGACGCCCAACCTGCCGAGCTCGGTCTCGTCCGCCGCGCGGTGCAGACGTGGCTGGCCGCCCAGGAGTGGCCGGACTCGGGCACGGACGCGCTGGTGTTCGCGGTCGTGGAGGCGTTCGGCAACAGTGTCGAGCACGCGTACCGGGGACTGGACGCGGGTCGGGTGACGATCGACCTCGATGTGGCGCCGGTGCGGTCCGGCCGTCGCCGGGCCACGGCGGTGGTCACCGATTCGGGACGGTGGCGGGACGGGGCCGAGCGCCCGGACGGGCGCGGCAACGGGCTCGCGCTGATCCGCGCGATCGCGCGGGGGATGGACGTGACGACGGGGGAGTCGGGGACCCGGGTGACCGTGTGGACCGAGGACGAGGAGTGCCTGCCCACCCGGCCGTGAGTGCGCTGGTATCGGGTTTGCGCAGGTCGGAGGACGATTTCGCGACAGGGGGTTGCGCCGGGGAATGTGGGGTACCCACTCGTGTTGGGGACCGCGCACGTGCACGCCCCGCACGACGGACGAACCGGTGTCCGGTCCGAACCGCCCGATCCGACGCCCAGAGGTACAACCAGCTGCCTCCCAGTCGCCAACAGCGAGGAGGCTCGATGCACCACGCCGCCGGAACCAGCCCCGAACCGTTGCAGCCGCGGGCCGCCCCCGTCCAGGACCCGCCGGCGCGGCGGGCGGCGGCGGACACCGGACCCAGCGAGTACGCCGACCAGATGCCGTTGCTGCACCGCTACGCCACGCTCGCCGCCGACGATCCCGAACGGGAGCGGATCCGGTCCCGGCTGGTCATGGCGTTCCTGCCGGTCGTCGAGCACCTGGCCCGCCGGCACGGCCACGGGTACCGGGTCGCCGCCTACGACGATCTCGTGCAGACCGGGACCGTCGGTCTCATCACCGCGATCGACCGGTGGGACCCGGAACGGGCGAAGGGTGAGTTCCTCGGTTACCTGATCCCGTGCGTGCGGGGGGAGATCCTCCGCTACTTCCGCGACCGGACCTGGTCCATGCGGGTCCCGCGCCGGCTCAAGGAGCTCGGTGTGACGATCGGCAAGGTGTCGGGAACGATGACGCAGGAGCTGGGCCGGGCGCCCCGGCCCAGCGAGCTCGCGGCGCGTCTCGACGTGGACCGCGAGGAGATCATCGAAGCGTTGGCCGCGAGCGCCGACAGGCACGCCGCGCCGCTCTACCCCGTCGACGACGAGGGCTCCGGCGAGGAGCGGATCGGGACGGTCGAGAAGGCCTACGAGCAGGTCGAGTACGAGCTCGCGCTGCGCCCGCTGATCGACGAGCTGCCCGAGCGCGAGCGGCGCATCCTGCGGCTGCGGTTCTTCGAGGACCAGTCGCAGTCGCGGATCGCCGAGCAGGTCGGCGTCTCGCAGATGCACGTGTCGCGGCTGCTCACCCGCACGCTGCGGCAGCTGCGTGACGGGCTGACCGCCGACGGCCCCGCGCGCCCGTCACGTCCCGCGGACTGACCGACGCCGACGGCCGGCGAGCCGCGGCGGCTTCCGGGGCCCGTCAGCCCTCCGCGTGGTCGCGGCACCGGTCGGTCTCCGGACGCGCCTGCAGCCGCTCGTCGTCGATCTCGCGGCCGCAGACGGCGCAGCGGCCGTAGTCGCCGCTGTCGAGCCGCCCGAGCGCGGCCTCGACCCGCTCGCGCTGCTCACGCAGCGTGCTCTCGATGAGGTCGGCCTCCATCGTCTCGGTGGCGCGGGCCGCCTGGTCCGCATCGTCGACGGCACGTCGGTCGCTCTCGCCGGGGCGCAGCGGGCCACGCTCGCGGTGGGTGGCGGCCTCGGCGTCGATCCGCTCGAGCTCGGCGGTCAGCGCGGTGCGCGCACGGGTGTCGTCCATGTGGTCCTCCGCAGGATCGGGGGTGTCTCCTCGCGGACGCGTCGGACCGTCGGGTCCGGTCGTGCGGGGACGGACCCGCACGTACCCGGGGTGCCGGACGACGAAACCGGGTGCGGTGCTACCGCTGCGCCACGACGGGCTCGGGCCCGTCGGCGCGGTCGTCGAGCGCGGCGTCGGGCGCGGTGGGCCGGTCGTCGTCGCGGCGCAGGGCGCGGTGCGGCGATCCGGGGCGGGTGCCGGGCGCGGCGGGACGCCACAGTCGCAGGTCGCAGTTGTCGATGCTCACGTGTCGATCTCCTCGCTCGACCGGGCGAGGTCCCCGATCACCGTCGATCGGATACCCGCTGTGATCGGCGCGCAACCGCGTCGTGCGACGGGCCGGTGTGCGGGCGTCGTCGTGCGGCCAGAGGCCGCCCCTGGGCGGTGGGCCGGCGCGGCGGCACGCCCGGGCGGCCGCCGCACGGAAGGACGCGCCGAACGGCATGAGCGTCACGTCCGCGTGCCGGTGTCCTGACCCGGCGACTCCCGGTGGCGGGCCGCGATCCCGTCGAGGACCAGGTCGACCTTGTCGGCGACGTGCGGCCACGGGTCCCGCATGACCCGCGGCCGGGGCGATGATCGGCTCGCTGACCAGCGGCTGGACCGGGACCGTGGTGAGGGTGGGGCCGACCATGCTGCTCGCCGCCCTGCTCGCCTGCGCGGGGCTCGCCGCCGCCGGGGCCACGACCTCCGCGGTCGTCACCGGGCTCGCCCTCGCCGCCTTCAGTCTCGGCCGTGCGGTGGGGGACGTCGTCCGGTACGCCGCCGTCCTCGAGGCTACCCCGGATGCGTTGCGCGGCAGGGTGTCCGCCGTCTGGAGCGCGCAGCTGGTGACGTCGGCGGCGGTCGGTGCCGGCGTCGCCGGTGCCGTCGCGGGCCTGGTGCCGGTGCGCTGGACACTGGCCGGGTACGGGCTCGTCGCGCTCGTGGTCCTGGTGCTGGTCGCCCTCGTCCTACGGCCGCTGCGCACCTTGCGCCGCGCCGCCGCGGACGGCGTCGCCACCGGATGACCTGTCGCGCGCAGGCATATCCCGGCGACGACCGGGAAGACGACGGTTGACGGGGGCGGTGTCGCGGGAACCCCGGGTACATCACGCCACCACGACGAGAACGGGAGCACCGATGACCTCGACGCGACGACGGCAGGACGACCGTGACGGCGACAACGCCGATCCTGGGGACGACCTGAACCCTCGCGAGGTGTTCGTCCGACTGCTGCTCGACACCGTGCGCGACGACCCGTACCCGAGTGGGACACAGCTCGACATGATCGAGGAGTCGATCCCGGCGGGGATGGTCCCCGAGTACGTGCGGTTGCTGGCGGACAAGTCCCGGGAAGGCTGCTTCCCGAGCACCGACGTGCTGCGGCGCATGCAGCGCATGTCGTCGGGAGGTGGTGCGCCGCGCTGCTGAACCCCGCTGGACCGCCCCGACGTCGAACGGTCGCGCACGAGTAGCGGCCACGTATCCCGGGTAGAGCCTGATGTGTCCGAAAAGAACGGTTCGCCCGTCGTCGTGTTCGCGCCCTCGCCGATCGTCACCGTCACGATCGAAGACCGTGCCGGAGGCCCCGAGCTGCACGTCCACGCCGGCGGCCAGGGGGTTTGGCAGAGCCGCATGCTCGCCACGCTCGGAACGCCCGTCGTCCTGTGCGCCGGGCTCGGCGGCGAGACCGGCCTGCTGCTGGAACGCATGATCGCCGGCGACGGCGTCGACCTGCGCTGGGTGGCGACGGCGGGCCGCAACGGCGGCTACGTCCACGACCGCCGCGGCAGCGACGAGCGCACCGAGATCGCCGCCGAGCACCCCGCACCGCTCGACCGCCACGAGCTCGACGCACTCTACGAGCTCACCCTCGCCGAGGGGCTGTGCGCGGGCACGGTGCTGCTCTCGGGGGCCCAGGCCGACGACGTCGTGCCCGCGTCCATCTACCGCCGCCTCGCCGCCGACCTGCGCGCCAACGGGGTCCGCGTCGTCGCCGACCTGTCGGGCGAACGGCTCGAGGCCGCGGTCGAGGGCGGCCTCGACCTGCTCAAGGTCAGCGACGAGGAGCTCGTCGAGCACGACCGCGCCGACTCACGCTCGCTGGAGGACATCGTGCGGGCCGCGCGCGTGCTGCGCGACGAGGGCGTCGACCGCGTCGTGGTGAGCCGCGCCCACGAGCCGGCCGTCGCCGTGGACGGCGAGCGCGTCCTCGTCGTCACTCCACCCCCGGTGACCGCGGCCGACCCGCGTGGCGCCGGGGACTCGCAGACCGCGGGCATGACGGCCCGGCTCGCGGCCGGTGGCGACTGGGAGGACGTTCTGCGCATCGGCGCGGCGTGCGGCGCCCTCAACGTCGTCCGGCACGGTCTCGGCACCGGCCGTGACGAGACCGTCGACGTCCTCGCGGCCCGGGTCGAACTGGCCGCCCACCGCTGACACCGCTGGGCCCGCGCCGCGGCCTGTGGGTGCGGCCGGGAAAACGGAGCCCGCGGCGGCCTCCGACGGGAACGGCGGACGCGCTGATGTCGGCGGACGGTGCCGGACATGTCGCCGGTCGACACCGGCGAACACATCACCGCGGCGATGATCGAAATCGGCAGGTGAGCATGAATTCGTGGCTGCCGGTGGGCCGCCACTCGCGAACGTCCGGCCTCCCGGACGGCGGTGCGCGGCGGCCACCGGATGACCCGTTCATTGCGACGGCCGGTTGAAATCCGCGAATTTCGGGCCGGGAACGCGTAACGCGCCACCCTGGTCGGGTAATTCGCGTGCGTCGCCCCACCGCAGTGGGCGTGGGGCGGAGCGGAGGGGTGACGCATGCGGCCGACGACGGCTCTGGAGATCGACGCCGAACGGCACGTCTCGACGAACGGCCACCGGCCGTCCGACGCCGAACGGCGGGCCGCGGCTCTCGCCGACCTCAAGGACAGTCTGAAGGAGCTCCTCCGGTCGGCTCTGCGCGCGACGACGGGCATCGCGCTGGACCAGGTGGAGGGCCTGGCCGCCACGCTGGGCCGGGCGGCGGCCGCCGGCGGGCCGGCCGTCGGCGGCCTGCTCGGCGGTGTACGTGCAGGAATGCAGGGTGGCAACCCCGTCTGGGGTGCGTTCAAGGGGGCCATCGGCGCGCTGAGCCCCGGCATGCGGGCCGCGTTGGTCGGGATCCTCGTGCTCGCGATCCTGCTCCTGCCGATCACCGTGGTGCTCCTGCTCGTGGCGCTCATCGTCCTGGTGATCGTCGCCGCGACGAAGTCCTCGTCCTGACCGAGCGGCCTGCTCCGCCGGTCGTCATGTGCGTGCGTGCCCGCTCCCGGGTTCGCCGCGCGTGCGCAACCACCTGTCGGGGTGCAGCGGATCGCCGACGGGAGATTCCGACGTTCGGGCGCACGTCACCCGGTTGATTCACGATCATCTCCGTGAAATGCCACGGTGCTCTCCGCCGAACGGCGCAAAAATCAGTGAGAACAGCCCCGAAGGTGTGTGTCGGTAGTGCTCCGGGTAATTGGAGGCGTGCATGGTTCGCCCACCCCCCACGCTCGTCGAATTCGATCACCGAATTCGTGATCGCGGACTCCCGGCGCGGGCCACGGAGAAGGAGGAACGATGAAATGCGGCGCACGCGTCGCTCTCGGGGTGGCCGGTGGCTACTTCCTGGGCCGCACCAAGAAGATGAAGCTCGCCTTGATGCTCGGTGGGATGGCAGCGGGTCGACGCGCAGGTGGCCCGGGTGAGCTTCTCGCCGAGGGCAGCAAGCTGCTCGGCAAGTCGCCGGAGCTCGCGGCGCTGACCGACCAGGTCCGCGGCCGGCTGCTCGACGCCGGCAAGGGTGCCGCGATGGCAGTCGCGGCCCGGCAGGTCACTGCGTTGACCGACAAGGTCGGCAAGAGGGTGGAGTCGCTGGGCGACATAGGTTCCGGCGCGAAGGACGCGGGCACGGATGCCGCGTCGTCGGCCCGGGACACCGCATCGGCGGCCGGCAGCACGGTCTCCGACACGGCGCGCGGCCGCCGCCGGTCCGCCGACGACCAGGACCGTGACGACGGGGACCGTGACGACGAGGACCGGGCAGAGGACCGCGCCGACGAGCGCGCCGAGGACCGGGACGACGAGCAGGACGGCGCCGACCGTGCCGACGCCTCCGGTGAGGCCGCCGACGAGGCCGCCGACGAGGCCGCCGACGAGGCCGACGACGAGGCCGAGCAGGCCCCGGCGCCGCGCCGGCGCGCCGCCAAGGCCACCGGCGGGGCCCGGCGCACCGCTGCCGCGGGCAAGCGTGGTGCCGAGGAGACGGCGACCCGCGCGACGCGTTCGCGCAGCGGCGCGGCGTCACGGGCATCGGGCACCGCGGGCAAGGCGACCCGGACCGCGGCGAAGACGACCCGGACCGCCGCGAAGACCGCGGGCGGTGCCGCGAAGACCACCCGGTCCGCGGCGAAGTCGGGGTCCAGCGCGGCGGGCAAGGGCACCGCGCGACGGAGGACGAGCAATGCCTGACACCAAGCTCACCGACGCGCTGGCGACCGACGCGCTCAAGGAGTCCGGCCAGCGCCTGCTGACCCTGCTCGTGCAGCGCGCCGCCGAGGCGGCGACCGATCGGGTCAGCGGTCTGACCGACCGGCTCGACGGCATCACCGAGAACGGCGGCACCGGCGTCCGCAAGGCGCTCGGCCGCGGCGAGGACGACGACGATCGTGACCGTGACGATGATGACGACCGCGACGGCGATCGTGATGACGGCGACTCGGACAACGGGTCCGGCGGCGGGTTCTTCGCCGGCCTCAAGGACAAGGTGTCGGGCATGTTCGGCGGCGATTCCGGCGGTGGCGGTGGTGGCGGCTCCGGCAGCGGCAAGAAGCTGAAGGTCACCAACATCGTCGAGGAGATCGACGTCGGCCTGCCGCTGCGCACCACCTACGACCTGTGGACGCAGCTGTCCGACTTCCCCAGCTTCATGAAGAAGGTGGAGAGCGTCGAGCAGGTCTCCGACGAGAAGACCCAGTGGAAGGCGCAGATCTTCCTGTCCCACCGCGAGTGGGAGGCGACGACCCTCGAGCAGGTCCCCGACTCGCACATCGTGTGGCGGTCCAAGGGCGCGAAGGGACACGTCGACGGCGCGGTCGCGTTCACCGAGATCGGCCCGAACTTGACGCGGATCCTGCTGGTGCTGGAGTACTGGCCGCAGGGCCTGTTCGAGCGCACCGGCAACATCTGGCGCGCCCAGGGCCGCCGGGCCCGGCTGGAGTTCAAGCACTTCCGCCGGCACGCGATGGCGTCGGCGCTGCTGCGTCAGGACGAGATCGAGGGCTGGCGCGGCGAGATCCGCGACAGTGAGGTCGTCACGACGCACGAGGAGGCGCTCGAGGCGGAGGATCCCGACGCCGAGGATCCCGATGCCGAGGATCGTGACGCCGACGAGCGTGACGCCGAGGGTGCCGACGACGAGTACGCCGATGATGACTACGCCGACGAGGACGACGCCGACCGCGCGGACGACGGGTACCGCGACGACGACGAGCCCGACGACGTGGACGGCGCGGACGACGAGTACGCGGACGACGAGTACGAAGACGGCGCCGACGACACAGGCGACGACGAGTACGACGACTACGAGGACTACGACGACGACGCGGACGACGCGGACGACGAGCCGGAGGACGAGCCGCCGGCCCGTCGGCGCAACGCGCGGCGTCGGCCCGCGACAGCCGGAAGGAGCCGATGAATGACCGTCGCGACACAGCCCACCGGTGGCGGTTACGTCGACCGCGGCGGAGGCGGTGGCTCCAGCGGATTGGCCGACGTCGTCGAACTGATCCTCGACAAGGGGTTGGTCATCGACGTCTTCGTCCGGGTGTCCCTGGTCGGGATCGAGATCCTCACCATCGACGCACGGATCGTCGTGGCCAGTGTGGACACGTTCCTGCGGTTCGCCGAGGCCACCAACCGCCTCGATCTCTACGGAGAGGGCAAGGGTGGCAAGGACCTCACACAGCTGACCCAGGGGATGATGGAGGGCGGCGCCAAGGGCAAGACCTCCGGCGTGCTCGACGCGGCCGTCGACAAGGTCGAGGAGGTCCTCGGCGGGAACCGCAACGGTGACCGCGACGACGAGGAGGACGAGCCCGTCCGCAGGCGGCCGCGGCAGCGCGCCCGGGAGCGTGAACGGTGACGGCCACCTACGTCTACGGCCTGGTGGCCGCCGGTGCCGACCTCCCGGACGGACTCGTCGGCCTCGGGCCCTCGGGTGAGGTGCGGACGGTCGAGCACGACGGGGTCGCCGCACTCGTCGGCGACGTCCCGTCCGACCGGCCGCTCGGCACCCGCGACGACCTGATGGCGCACGAGGCCGTCGTCGACAAGGTCGCCGCGGCGACGACTGTGCTGCCCATGCGGTTCCCGGCCGTCGTCGAGGACGACCAGGTCGTCGACGAGTTGCTCGCCCCGCACCGCGACCGGTTCCTGCGGGCCCTGGACGCCCTCGACGGGCTCGTCCAGTACTCGCTCAAGGGCCGCTACGTGCAGGAGGTGCTCGTGCAGGAGATCGTCGAGGAGGAACCGGCGGTCGCCGACCTGCAGGAACGCATCCGCGGCGTGCCCGAGGACGCCTCCTACTACGACCGGGTCAAGCTGGGCGAGATCGTGGCCAGGGCGATGGAGCAGCGTCGCGACGTCGACGCCCGCGATGTCCTCGAGCGCATCGGTCCCTTCGCCGAGCAGGTGTCGAGCTCGACGCCCGCACAGCCCGACGACGTCGTCGAGGCGGCGTTCCTGGTGGCGCGGGACAAGGCGGAGGAGTTCGAGCGGGAGGTCGAGGAACTCGGTGGCGACACCCACGAGTGGCTGCGGCTGCGGCTGCTCGGGCCCCTCGCGCCCTACGACTTCGTGCCGGCGGAGGACTGATTCACCGTGGGAGTGGTATCCGGTCTCCTGGGTCTGCCCCTCGCCCCGGTGCGCGGGGTGTTGTGGCTGGCCCAGCAGATCCAGGAACAGGCGGAGGAGCAGTACTACGACCCGGCCCGCATCCGGGCCGAGCTCGAGGCCGTCGACGAGGCGCGCCGCAGCGGTGCGCTCTCGGAGCAGGAGTGCGTCGAGCGGGAGAACGAGTTGCTGCAACGACTGATGGTCCGCCGGACCTGACCGGCAGCACGTGACGAGAGGAACCGGCCACACATGACCGACGACGACCGCCCCCGCCGTCGGCCCACCGCAGGCCGGCGCCCGAGCCGACGGCAGGACACCGAACGCGACGACACCGAACGCGACGACACCGAACGCGACGACACCGAACGCGACGACACCGAGGACCGGGCCGCCGAGGACGAGCCGGACGGGGCCGGGTCCGAGGCCGAGTCCCGGGACGAGTTCGAGGACGAGGCCGGCGAGCCCGAGGGGGAACCCGCCCCACGCGACGGCGCCCGTCGCACGCGCAGCGCTCGCCGCCCCCGCCGGGCCGACCCGGGGCCGAAGCGGACGCCGTCGAAGCCCGGCCCGTCCCCGCGCCGTGGCAACCGGGCGCTGCTCCCCGCTGCCGCGGCCCGTCGTGCCGCCGAGCAGATCGTCGTCCTCACCGGACGCGAGCTGGAGGGCGTCGTGTCGGTCGAACGCGACCGCGACGAGGGCGGATGGCGGATCGGCATCGAGGTAGTCGAGACCCGCCGCATCCCCGACTCGGCCGACATCCTCGCGATGTTCGAGGTGTGCGTCGACGAACACGGTGACCTGGCGGAGTTCCGCCGTCTCGGCCGCTACAGCCGCGGCCGCGTCCAGCAGGGAGGA
Source organism: Pseudonocardia sulfidoxydans NBRC 16205 (assembly GCF_007989085.1). Lineage (GTDB taxonomy): Bacteria > Actinomycetota > Actinomycetes > Mycobacteriales > Pseudonocardiaceae > Pseudonocardia > Pseudonocardia sulfidoxydans. The sequence continues at coordinate 15,807 of NZ_BJVJ01000019.1, read as the reverse complement.
GGACGATGACCAGCGGTGGCATCCCGATGCCCGGCCGCGTCGCCAGACCGGCCGAGCACCGCGTCGAGTCGACGAACCTGGCCGACATCCTCGAACGGGTCCTCGACAAGGGGATCGTGATCGCCGGCGACATCCGGGTGAACCTGCTCGACATCGAGCTGCTCACGATCAAGATCAGGCTGCTGGTGGCGTCGGTGGACAAGGCGCGCGAGATGGGGATCGACTGGTGGGAGCACGACCCCAGTCTCAGCTCCGGCGAGCGTGACGTCCACGAGGAGAACCGCAGGCTGCGCCAGCGCATCGGCGAGCTGGAGGCCGACCGCACCGCGCAGCTCGACGAGCCGCCCCCACGCAAGAGGGCCGCGGCGAAGCGGCGTGCGCAGCCGGAGTCCGACGAATGAGCCTGGTGTGGGTGTACGCGGTCCAGGAATCCGGTGCCGGCGACGCCCCTCAGGTGTCCGGTGTGGACGGTGAGCGGCCGCGCATCGTCGGCACGGAGCGGCTCGGTGCGGTGGTGGGCACCGTCGCCGACGACGGCTTCGACGAGGCCGGGCTGGCGGCCGCGATGGAGGACCTCGCGCGGATCGAGATGCTCGTGCGCGCGCACCACGGCGTCGTCGCCGCGACGGCGGAGGACCGGACGGTGGCCCCGGTCCGGCTGGCGACCGTGTTCCGCGACGACGACGCGGTCGTGCACATGCTGCGGGAGCGCGGCGACGCCTTCTGCGACGTGCTCGACCGCATCCGTGAGCGTCGGGAGTGGGGTGTGAAGGTCTACGTCGACGGCGCGGCCGCCGGGCGCGAACCCGCGTCGGAGCCGGGCCCGGCGGCCGCCGCGGACCGGCCGGGGACCTCGTACCTGTTGCGCCGCAGGGCGGATCGTGACCGGAGTGCGGCGGTACGCGCAAGTGCGCGGGCCGTCGCGGACCGCGTCGCCGGCGTCGCCCGGGAGCACGCGGTGGACGTCCGCCGGTTCGCCCCGCAGGACGCGCGGCTGTCCGGCCGCGACCAGGAGATCGTGCTCAACGCGACCTTCCTCGTCGACAGGGCGCGTGAGCAGGAGTTCCGCGACGCGGTCTCGGCTGCGGGCGCGGGCGCGGTCGTCGAGATGACGGGGCCGTGGCCGCCGTTCTCCTTCGCCGACGAGGGGCAGTCGTGAGTGGTCCGGTGTCGCTGTCGCACCCCGACGACGAGCTGAGCCTGGTCGACCTGCTCGACCGGCTGCTCGCGGGTGGGGTGGTGCTCACCGGTGAGGTGACGATCTCCCTCGCCGAGGTCGACCTCGTCCACGTGTCGCTGCGGGCGCTGATCAGCTCGGTGTCGACGCTGCAGCAGGGCAGGCCGGGAGAGCCCGGTGCCTGAGCTGCCGGACCGTATCGACGCCCAGCCCGACACCGTCGCCCGGGACCTGGGGCGGCTGGTGCTGACGATCGTCGAGCTGCTGCGCCAGCTGATGGAACGGCAGGCGCTGCGGCGGGTGGACGCCGGTGACCTGCCCGAGGAGAAGATCGAGGCGCTCGGCGTCGGCCTCATGCGGCTGGAGGAGGCGATGGTGGACCTGCGCGAGCACTTCGGGCTGGAGCCAGGGGACCTGAACATCGACCTCGGCCCGCTCGGGAACCTGCTGGGTCCGGAGGCGGGGCAACGCTGACGGAAAGAACCGGGACGCGCAGATACGCCGGCGTTCCCACTGAAAAGGGACCCGGGAATCACGCCGACCACGAAAGGGTCGCCCTCGGCGGGAATGCGCGCGTTCAGAACGCCGGGTGCTCCGGTGTGCCGCCGCCGGAGTGCAGACGCGAGAGCATCTCGGTCACGGCCTTGTCGCCGGCATCGGTCAGCTGCTGGTCGGCGTAGATTCCCGAGGCCGTCTCCACGCGCTCCCGATCGGTCCCCGGGTCGGCGATGACCGTGTCCGGGGCCGTGCCCGGATCGGCGACGAGTTCTGCGACGGCGGCCCGCACGTCGTCGAGGGAATGCTGCTCCTCGAATGCGATGTCGGAAAGGCGACGGCCCATCCTGGCGACCTCCCGTGTCTCAGGACGACCATTCCGCCGTGGAATCGTCGTGTGACGGCCGGACGACTGTAGAACACGCCGTCCATTCCGGCGCGGCGCACGGGACGATTCCGGGGAATGGTCCGGAATCAGGCGTCGCGGGCGCCGCTGCGTGGCTCCGCAGCACCGTTGCTGACGGCGTGCCGCGTCTCCGCTCGCGGCGGGTCCCGGCGGTCGGAGGGTTGGGCCGTCACGATCGTGGGAACAGTGCCCATGAGGGCGCCTGCCTGACCGGCGCCCGACCCTCGAGGTACAGACAGCTGCCTCCCTCCGACCCCACGTAGGGAAGTGGCCTGTGCCCACGAGTGTTGCCGCGTCCACGTCCGATCCCGCCGACGCCCCGGCCCGGGGCGATCTCGGTCCGAGCGAGTACGCCGACCAGATGCCCCTGCTGCGCCGGTTCGCGGCGCTGCCCGCGGGCGATCCCGAACGCGACGACCTGCGCGCGTCGCTCGTCATGACGTTCCTGCCGGTGGTCCGCCATCTCGCGCGGCGGCACGGCACCGGTCTCGTCGGTCACGACGATCTGGTGCAGACCGGGACCGTCGCCCTGATCTCCGCGATCGACCGCTGGGATCCCGAACGTGCGCAGGGGGAGTTCCTCGGGTATCTGATCCCGTGCGTCCGGGGGGAGATGCTGCGCTACTTCCGCGACCGGACGTGGTCGATGCGGGTGCCGCGGCGGCTCAAGGACCTCGGTGTGGCGATCGGGAAGGCGACGGGTCCGCTGACCCAGGAGCTGGGCCGCGCGCCGCGACCCAGTGAGCTCGCCGCGCGTCTGGGCGTGGGGCGCGAGGAGATCATCGAGGCCCTCGCGGCGCGGTCGGAGCGGTACGCGGCACCGCTGTTCCCCGTCGACGAGAACCCCGGCGGCGCCGCGACGACCGAGACGATCGGCGCCGTCGAGGAGGCCTACAGCCGCGTCGAGTACCGCGAGGCGTTGCGGCCGTTGATCGAGGACCTCCCCGAGCGGGAGCGCCGCATCCTGTTGCTGCGGTTCTTCGGCGACCAGTCCCAGTCGCAGATCGCCGAGCAGATCGGGGTGTCGCAGATGCACGTGTCACGGCTGCTGGCGCGGACCTTGCAGCGGCTGCGCGAGGGGCTGACCGCCGAGCCGGGCGACGCCCGGTCCCGAACGGTTCGGCGGACGGCCTGACGCGCGTGCCCGAGCGACCGGTGCCGGCACCGACCGGTCAGGGCTCTTCCTCGGGGGGCGTCGTCTCGGATGTCGACGGTGTCCGCGAGCTGGTGCCGGAGTCGGGCGGTCCCTGCGGACGGTTCTCGTCGCGGTCGTCGGACTCGTCGTCGGTCCGGCCGCGCTGCGGCTGCAGCGCGTCGGGTTCGTCGCGGGGAAAGGTGTCGGCCGAGCCTTTCCGGTCCTGGCTCATGACCGGGGCGTACCGCGGGCAGGTGTCGGCAAACCCCCGCGGCCGACGCGGTTGTGTCGCGTCGCCCCGGGGTAGAGCCCTCTCGTCCCGCCGGGTCGAGCCACGGCCCGGCTCCGTCGTCGTTCCGCCCGGCAGGGGCGGTGTGAGGAGACCGGCCCCGATGACCGTCTCACCGCCCGGTGTCCGCACCCGCCTGCTCGACGCAGTACCGCCCGATCCGCTGCCGTTCCAGCCCGGTGCGACCTCCGCCGTCGCGCAGCTGCGCGCCCTCGTCGCGGCCGGTGGCGCCGACCTGCCGCTGCCCGCCGGGGGAGCGACGGCGCGCCGGTGGGCCGCGCTGGCGCGCTGGGGCCGGACCGATCTCTCGTTCGCACGGCTCGCCGAGGGCCACGCCGACGCCGTCGCGATCCTCGCCGAGGCCGGCCGGGCCCCCGAGCCATCGGCCGGCTACGGGGTGTGGGCGGCACGTTCGAGCGGAACCGGCGCCGTGCTCGACGGCGGCCCCGGCACCTGGCGGCTGCGTGGCCGGGTGCGGTTCTGCTCGGGCGCCCACGACCTGGACCGTGCGCTCGTCGTCGCGCTGACCGCCGACGGCAGCCGCGTCGCCGGCGTGGCGTTGCGCCGTCGCGGTGTGCGGCCGGTCGAGGGGACCTGGGAGACCGTCGGCATGGCCCGTAGCGACAGTGCCGACGTCGAGTTCGACGACGTTCCCGTCGCCGACGACGCCCTGCTCGGCGGCCCCGGCTGGTACACGGCGCGCGCCGGGTTCTGGCACGGCGGCGCGGGCGTCGCGGCGGTGTGGCTGGGCGGCGCCGCCGGCGTCGTCGACGACCTGCTCGCCGGGCTCACCGGCACCGAGCCGGACCCGCATCGGCTCGCCCTGCTCGGCGAGCTGCACGCCGGTGTCGCGGCGGCCGAGGCGCTGCTGTTCACCACCGCCGCGGCCCTCGACGACGACCCCGCCGACCCGCACCGCGACGCCGTGTGGACCGCCCGCGCGGCCGTCGAGTCGGTGTGCCGCCGCGTGCTCGACGTTGCGCCCCGCCTCGCCGGGGTCGCCGCCCTGACCCGCGGCGGCCCGCTCGCCGGCCGCCTCGCCGACCTCGGCGTCTACGTTCGGCAACACCACGGCGAACGCGATCTCGCCGCACTCGGCGCCGCGGTCCTGGACGGTGCCCGGTGACCGCACGGACCGTCGTGTCACCTGCGGTGTGGGCCGACGCCCTGGCCGCACACGAGCTGCCCGCGATGGACCTGCCGGCGGGCCCGCTCGTCGTGGTCGTCGCCCATCCCGACGACGAGACGCTCGGCGCCGCCGGCTACCTCGCCACGACGCACGCTGCCGGTACCGACGTCCGCCTCGTCGTGGCCACCGACGGCGAGGCAGCGTTCCCGGGCCTCGACTCCGCCGGCCGGGCCGCGCTGGCCCGGGCCCGCCGCGCGGAGCTGGACGACGCGCTGCGCGGGCTCGGCCTGCACGACGTCGACGTCACGTGGCTGGGCCTGCCCGACTCGGGGCTCCAGCAGCGTCGCGACGAGCTCGCCGACGCCGTCCGCCCCCTCCTCGACGGTGCCGCGACCGTGCTCACGCCGTGGGCCGACGACCCGCACCCCGACCACGCCGCCGTGGGTGCCGCCGCGGCGGCCGTCGCCCCCGTGACGGCCGCCTGCTGGGCGTTCCCGGTCTGGGTGTGCGTGTGGGGCACACCCGGGGAGGTGCCCGTCCCGTGGGAGCGCGCCGCCCGCCACGACCTCGACGCCGACGCTGCCGCCCGCAAGCGCACCGCGATCGCCGCGTTCACGTCCCAGGTCGGGGCCGCCCCCGACGGCGGCCCACCGGTCCTGGCCCCGGACGTGCTGGCGCACTTCGACTCCGGCGTCGAGCTGTTCCTGCGGGCGCCGCGACGGGCGGGGGCGCCGGCGGCCCGGTTCGCCGACCTCTACGCGACCCGCGACGGCGACCCGTGGGACACCCGCACCAGCTGGTACGAACGGCGCAAGCGCGCGGTGGCGCTGGCCTGCCTGCCCCGGGAGCGCTACCGGTCGGCGGCCGAACCCGGCTGCGGGACCGGCGAGCTCACCCGCGAGCTGGCCCACCGGTGCGACGCCGTGCACGCCTCCGACTTCGCGCCGGCCGCCGTCGTCGCGGCCAGGGCGGCCGTGGACGGCGCCGGCCACGTCACCGTGGCCGAGGCCGCACTGCCCGAGGTCGCCGCGCTGCCGGCGGGGATCGACCTCGCCGTCCTGTCCGAGGTCCTCTACTACCTGTCCGCCGCCGATCTCGACGCGACGCTCGACCGGCTCGCCGACGCGGTCGTCCCCGGTGGCGACGTGCTCGTCGTGCACTGGCGGGGCTGGCCGGAGGAGGCGCCCCACGACGCGCGCGCGGTCCGGGCACGGTTCGACGCCGACGACCGGTACACCCCGGTCGTCGAGCACGTCGACGACGGTTTCGCACTGCACGTGCACCGCCGCCGGTGAGCCGCGCACACCTGCCGGTGCGAGGCGTCGCCGTCGTCGTGCCCGCCCACGACGAGCAGACCCTGATCGGGCCATGCCTCGACGCGCTCGCCGTGTCCGTCGACGCCGTTGCGCGAGACGACCTCGGGGTCGTCGTTACGGTCGTCCTCGACCGCTGCACCGACGGCACCGCCGACGTCGTCCGCGACACCGTCCGGCGCCGGTTCCGTCCCGGGACCGTCGCCACCCTCGTCAGCGGGACGCCGCGCACGGTCGGCGAGCTGCGCACCCTCGGCCTCGACGACGGGTTTCGCCGCCTCGGCTGCGCGGCCGACAGGACTGTCCCCACCGACCGGGTGTGGCTGTTGTCCACCGACGCCGACACCCGCGTCCCACCGACATGGATCCGCGACCATCTGCGGTTGGCCGACGCCGGGGCCGACGCGGTGGTCGGGCTCGTCGACCTCGACGGGTTCCACGAGCTGCCCACCGACGTGCAGTGCCGCTACACCGCGATCGTCGACGCCGGCACGACCGTCGACGCGCACACCCACGCCTACGCCGCGAACCTCGGGGTGCGCGCCGACGCGTTCGTCGCCGCGGGCGGGTTCCCCGTCGTCGCGGCGGGGGAGGAGCACGCCCTGCTCGCGCAGCTGCGGGCCGCGGGCAGGCGGGTCGCGACACCGCTCGACCTGTGCGTGCACACCAGCGCCCGCACCCGCGGCCGCGCCGCCGGCGGGCTGGCCGACCTGTTGCGGGACCTCGCCCGCGTCGGGGGTGTCCGGGCCGAGCCGGGCTAGCCATGCGCCGACGGTACGAACGGGCGGGCGCCGCGACCGCGACGCCCGCCCGGGACCGGTTGCCCGATCGCCGTCATGCCTTCTGCGCGGCGTCCTCCTCGGTGTCGGCCGCGTCGGTGCTCAGCCGCCCGTCCGACGACTCGAGGTGCGCGCGGACGAACCACTGGTACTGCTCGAGCTCGCCCGCCTGCGAGATCAGCATGTCCTGGGTGACCAGGTCGAGCTTGTCGGTCGTGTCGATCGCGGACCGGTGGTCGCCGATCACGCCGGCGTAGACGAGGTCGAGCGCACCGAGGTGGGCGATCGCGTCGTCACGACCGATCGAGTAGTCGTCCCAGGTCCGCTGCTCGACGAGCGCGCCCGGCGTCCCGACCGGCGAGCCACCGAGGGTGGCGATGCGCTCGGCGACGTCGTCGACCATCGCCCGCACCCCGTCGACCTGCGGGTCGAGCATGGTGTGGACGGCGATGAAATGCGGTCCGGTCACGTTCCAGTGCACATGCTTCAGCGTCAGTGCGAGGTCGTTGAGCGCGTTGAGCCGACCCTGCAGCAGCGTGATCACGTCGCCTGCGGCCCCGGCGTCCAGGCCGGGCACGGTGTAGTGGACGCGAGCGGTGTGGGTCATGGTTCCTCTCTCCCGAGTTCTCTCGATGGTCGATGCGGGGCGGGGGTGCGACGTCGGCGTGCCCCGGTACGTGCGAGGTGAAACGTCACCGGTGCGTGTGGTTCTCCGGGTCCCGGCGGGGTAGGAGGGTCCGCATGGGACTTCTCCTGAGGGGGGTGCTGGTCCGGGCCGCGGCGATCGGGCTGGCCACCGGCGCCCGCAGCACGTCCGCGGCCACCGCGCTCGTCCTGACGGCGATGCCGACCGACCCGGCGCCGCTCGACCGGCTCGCGACGGTACCGGCGAAGATCGCCGCCGGTGTCGCGGCGGCGGGGGAGCTCGTCGTCGACAAGCTGCCCGTCGCCCCGCCGCGCAGCGACCCGCCCGGTCTCGTCCCCCGGTTGCTGCTGGCGCCGGTCGCCGCGGCCGCCGCCGACCGTCGTGACGGCGCCCGCCCCGACCGCTGGACCGCGCTGAACGCCCTGGTGGCGACGGCGGCCGCCGCGGCGTCGGCCGTCGGCGGGGTCCACCTGCGGGCCGCGCTGCAGCGGCGGCTCGGCTCCGACCTGCCCGGCGCGGTCGCGGAGGACGTGCTGGCAGGCGTACTGGCCCGGGTCGGCGGCCGCCGCGAGCCCGGCCCAGGTGTGACCGCGCGGGCGCGCGGGTACGCCGAGTGACCGCACCCGCTGCCCCCTCTCCCACCTGGAGGTCCGCTGTGTTCGACCGTCTCCGATCGCTGCTCGGCAAGCCCCGCACCGCCGAGGACGACGTCCGACCCGACGCCGACGTCGCCCGCACCCGCGAGACGGGTGGGCGCGACACCGAGCGCGGCGACAGCGGGTCCACCACCGGCGTCGGCCGCTCGGAGGAGTTCGTCGGCCGCGCCGCGGGCCAGGACGAGGGCTTCGCCGGGGAGACGGGTGCCGAGATCCGGCGCAACGGGACGTCGTGAGCGGTCGGCGCACGGTCTACGACGCCGTCGTCCTCGACGTCGACGGCACCCTCGTCGACACCAACTACCAGCACGCGCTGGCCTGGTACCGGGCGTTCCGCCGGGTCGGGATCACGCTGCCGGTGTGGCGGCTGCACCGCGCGATCGGCATGGGCGGCGACCAGCTCGTCGCCGCCGTCGCCGGTGACGACGCCGAACACGAGCACGGCGACACGCTGCGCGCGGCGTGGGCCGAGGAGTTCGAGCCGATGCTGGGCGAGGTCGCCGCGTTCGAGCGGGTGCGGGAGCTGCTGCGCGCCGTCGGCGACCGCGGCCCGACCGTCGTGCTGGCCAGCTCGGGCAAACCCGACCACGTCGACGCCTACCTGGACCTGTTCGACGGCCGTGAGCTGGCCGCCGCGTGGACGACGAGCGAGGACGTGGAGCGGACGAAGCCCGAGCCCGACCTCGTCGCCGCCGCGCTCGAGCAGGTCGGCGGGGGCGACGCGCTCGTCGTCGGTGACACGGTGTGGGACATGGAGGCCGCCGCCCGCGCGGGTCAGGACTGCGTCGCCGTCCGGACCGGCGGGTTCTCCGCGGCCGAGCTGCGCGACGCGGGGGCGAAGGCGGTCTACGACTCCGTCGGCGACCTGTGCGACGACCTCGACGCGGTGCTCGCCGGCTCGCCGTCGGTGGCGACGGCGCCGTCGGACTCGCCCGCGGCGTCGGTCACGGGCTGACCGGGCCGGCCCGTGGGCCCGGGTCAGGACGCGGCGGGGTACTGCTGCGCACCGAGCAGCGCGGCCAGGTGCGCGGCGTTCGCGGTCAGCGTCGCGGTCGCCGACGAGACGGCCTCGGGGACCTCGTCGAGGTCCTTGTAGTCCACACCCGACATCGCCTCGCCGTTCCAGTACACCGAGCCCTGGGCCGGCAGGCTGAACCCGACGTCGTTCAACGCCTGCTGCATGTCGGCGACGATCTTGTGGGCGCCATCCTCGTTCCCGACGACCGCGACGACGGCGACCTTGCCGAACATGATCGGGCGGCCGTCGTCGTCGGTCTCGGACAGCTCGGCGTCGAGGCGCTCCAGCATCCGCTGGGCGACCGAGCTCATGTGTCCCAGCCACGTCGGCGTCGCGACGAGCAGGACGTCGGCGGCCCGGATGCGGTCGCGGATCGCGGGCCATTCGTCGCCCGGACCCATGTCGGGCTCCACCCCGGGCTTGACGTCGTGGTCGACCAGCCGCACGACGTCGGAGGCGATGGTCGTGCGGGTCGCGAGGGAGACCAGCACCTCGTCGAGCAGCTTCTGCGTGCTCGACTCCCCGGGCGAGGGCGTCAACGTGCAGTTCAGGGCGACGACGGAGAGTTCTGGCATGACGAGTCGCTACCCGGCCGCCCGGGCATGAAACTCCGGTGGGCGGGCCCCGACACCGCTCCCTGTCCCTCGGCCGAGGTCAGCCGACGCGGCGACGCACCACCATCGGGAAGACGAGCCACAACGCCGCGAACACGGCCAGCGCACACGCCGCGGCGATCACGCCGGCCGCGGCGCCGAGCACGACGTCGAAGATCAGGTCCACGACCGCGACGACCGCGAACCCGAGCGTCCCCAGCCCCGCGATCGCGAAAGCCTGACCGGCCGCGACCAGCGGGCGCCGGGCGTGCAGGCGGAACAGCAGACGGTGCAGCAGGACCGGCGCGATCAGCAGCCCCGTCGCGGTGATCGACAGCCCGAGCGCGACGAGGTAGACGACCCGCTGATGGGTGAGCAGGTCGGGGAACCGGCTCTGGAACGGCACGGTCAGCAGCAGCCCCGTCAGCAGCTGCACACCGGTCTGGGCGACGCGCAGCTCCTGCAGCAGGTCGTTCCAGTTGCGGTCGAGACGCTCGGTCTCCGTCTCGTCACGCGCGGCCTCGTTCCACGCCGCGTCGGCAGGCGGATCGGAATCTGCGGCCACGTCGGGGACCTTTCCTCGTGCGCCGGAGCAGACCTCCGCATGGTCGCACGCGCCGCCGTGTTCCACCGGGCCGTTCCACCGGGCCGTTCCGCCAGCACCTGCCCGGGGTAGAACCGTGGCGGAGGTGGTGCAGGTGAGCGACACCGTCGTCGACGCGGTCGTCGTCGGCGCCGGGCACAACGGGCTCGTCGCCGCGAACATCCTCGCCGACGCCGGCTGGGACGTGCTCGTGTGCGAGGCGTCCGAGGCGCCCGGCGGAGCCGTGCGCAGCGCCGAGGTCACCGCCCCCGGGTTCGTCAACGACCTGTTCAGCGCCTTCTACCCGCTCGGCGCGGCCTCGCCGGTGCTGCGCGAGCTCGACCTGGAACACCACGGCCTGCGCTGGCGGCACGCCCCCGCGGTCCTGGCCCACGTCACCCCGGACGACCGGTGCGCCGTCCTGTCGCGCGACCTCGACACCACCGCCGCCGGGCTCGACGCCTGGGCACCCGGCGACGGCGACGCGTGGCGGGCGCTGGTCGCGCAATGGCAGCGCATCCGGGAACCGTTGCTGGACACCGTGTTGCGACCGTTCCCGCCGCTGCGCGGCACACCGCGGCTGCTGCGGGCCCTGGGTACCGCCGAGGCGCTGCGGTTCGCGCGGATGCTGGTCCAGCCCGTCACCACGTTCGGCCGCGAGCACTTCACCGGCGACGGCGCCGGCCTGCTGCTCGCGGGCAACGCCCTGCACACCGACGTCGGCCCCGACGCCCCCGGCAGCGCCGTGTTCGGCTGGCTGCTCGCGATGCTGGGCCAGGACGTCGGCTTCCCGGTCCCGCAGGGCGGGGCGGGCCGGCTGACCGACGCGCTCGTCACCCGCTTCGGCGGCCGCGGCGGCCGCATCGACGTCGGCCGTCCGGTGTCGCGGGTGCTGGTCGCCGGCGGCCGCGCGCTCGGCGTCCGCGACGGCGACGGGGTCGCGGTCCGCGCGCGGCGTGCCGTGCTCGCCGACGTCGCCGCCCCCGTCCTGTACCGGGACCTCGTGGGGGAGGAGCACCTGCCGGGCCGGTTCGTCGACGACCTGCGCCGCTTCGAGTGGGACCTCGCCACCGTCAAGGTCGACTGGGCGCTCGACGCCCCCGTGCCCTGGACCGCGCCGGGAGCCCGCGACGCCGGCACGGTGCATCTGGGCGTCGGCCTCGACGGGCTGCGCGGCTACGCCGCCGACCTGTCCGCCGGGCGGGTGCCCCGGGAGCCGTTCGTGCTGTTCGGGCAGATGACCACGACCGACCCGACCCGGTCGCCGACGGGCACCGAGTCGGCCTGGGCCTACACCCACGTGCCGCGCGACCTCGGCTGGACCGCCGACGACGCCCGCCGCCACGCCGACCTCGTCGAGGCCCTCGTCGAGCGCAACGCCCCCGGCTTCGCCGGCCTGGTCCGCGCCCGCAGCATCGCCGGCCCCGCCGACCTGCAGGCACGCAACCCCAGCCTCGTCGACGGAGCCATCAACGCCGGGACGGCCGCCATCCACCAGCAGCTGGTGTTCCGGCCCGTCCCCGGGACCGGGCGCGCCGACACCCCCGTCGACCGGCTGTTCCTCGCAGGCGCGTCGGCGCACCCGGGTGGTGCCGTCCACGGCGCCCCGGGTGCCAACGCGGCCCGCGCCGCGCTCGCCGCATCGGGTGCCGCAGGACCGCTGTACCGGGCGGCGGTCCGGGCGGTGCACAGGCGCATCCACCCGCCCGACCAGCCCTGACCGCGCGCCCGGACCGCCGCGCGGCGGCGCCGGGCACGGTGCGCGCGGGACCGATCGGGAGTATGGTCTGACGCTCGGTCGGCGCTCCCGGCCGTCGAGGTGCAACCGGTCGCCTCTCCGCCCTCCTGCGATGCGGAGGCGCCGTGCCCTCAGCAACCCCCGTCCTCCCCGACACGCCACCGGTCGCCGTGTCCGTCGACGACACCCGCCCGTTCGCCGCCGAGCTGACGCAGCTGCAGCGCCTCGCCTCACTGCCGCCCGACGACCCCGCCCGCGCCGCGTTGCGCGACGAGCTGATCGTCGCGTTCCTGCCCGTCGCCGGCCGGATCGCCGGCCGCTACTCGGGCACCCGGCCCTGGTCGCGGGACGACATCGGGCAGGCGGCGTCGGAGGCCGTCGTGCGGGCCGTCGACCACTGGGATCCCGACCGTGCTCGCGGTGACGTCCTCGGCTACCTCGTGCCGTGCGTGCGCGGGGCGATCCTGCGCTGGTACCGCGACCAGTCGTGGAGCGTGCGGGTGCCGCGCCGGCTCAAGGACGTCTCCGTCGCGATCCGCCAGGCCACCGGCCCGCTGACCCAGGAGCTGGGCCGCGCGCCGAAGCCGTCGGAGCTGGCCTCGCCGCCTCGACGTCGACCTGGAGGAGATCGTCGAGGCCCTGCACGCCGAGGACAACCACCAGGCCGCGACACTCGACGCCGCCACCGGGCCGGACGACATCCCGCCCGGCGAGCGCATCGGCGAGCTCGACCCCCGGCTCGGTCTCGTCGACGACCTGGCGACGCTGCGGCCGCTGCTCGCCCGCCTCTCCGAGCGCGAACGCCGCATCCTCGTCCTGCGCTTCTTCGACGGCCGCACCCAGTCGCAGATCGGTGAGGAGATCGGCATCTCGCAGATGCACGTGTCGCGACTGCTCAGCCGCACCCTGCAGAAGCTGCGCGCAGGAATGCTCGACAACCAGCCCTGACCCGGGAGCGCACCCGGGTGTCCGCGGCCCCGCCAGGACCGGCCGGTACTCCCCGACACGCACCAGGGCGAGCGTGATCTGCTCGGCCGCCGTTGCGACACCACGTGTGGGCCGTCGTCGGCGGGGTAGCCGACGGACATCGGCGGGCCACCGGCCCGCCGCGGTACCCCGATGCGGATGACGAGGTGACAGATGGCGGACACCGTCGGCGACGTGCTGCTCGCGCGGCTGCGCGACTGGGGGGTGCGGGAGGTGTTCGCGTACCCGGGCGACGGCATCAACGGGCTCGTGACGGCCTTCGGCCGGGCCGACGACGACCCGTCGTTCATCCAGGTCCGCCACGAGGAGATGGCCGCGTTCGCCGCGGTCGGCCAGGCCAAGTTCTCCGGCGGCGTCGGGGTGTGTGCCGCGACGTCCGGGCCCGGCGCGATCCACCTGCTCAACGGCCTCTACGACGCGAAGCTCGACCACGTACCGGTCGTCGCCGTCGTCGGGCAGACCGAACGCAGCGCGATGGGCGGGGCCTACCAGCAGGAGGTCGACCTCCACACGCTGTTCGCCGACGTGGCGAGCGCCTTCCTGGTCGAGGTGAACGTCCCCGAGCAGCTGCCCAACGCGGTCGACCGGGCCGTCCGCACCGCCCTGACCCACCGCGCCCCGACCGCGATCATCGTGCCCAGCGACGTGCAGGAGCAGACCTACAGCGCCCCGGCGCACGAGTTCAAGCACGTCCCGGCCGGCGGGACGACCGTGCTGCGGACGCCGACGGCCGTACCACCCGACGACGAGCTCGACCGCGCCGCCGAGGTGCTCAACGCCGGCGAGAAGGTCGCGATCCTCGTCGGGCAGGGCGCCCGAGGTGCCTCGGCGGAGGTCACCGCGGTCGCCGACATCCTCGGCGCCGGGGTGGCGAAGGCGTTGCTGGGCAAGGACGTCCTGCCCGACGACCTGCCCTGGGTCACCGGGGCGATCGGCCTGCTGGGCACCCGGGCCAGCTACGAGCTGATGCGCGACTGCGACACCCTGCTGATGGTCGGCACCGGCTTCCCGTACTCGCAGTTCCTCCCGGAGTTCAAGGAAGGGACGCCGCAGGCCAGGGCGGTGCAGATCGACCTCGACGGCAGCCGCGTCGGGATGCGCTACCCGACCGAGGTCACCCTGGTCGGCGACGCCGGGGCGACCCTGCACGCGCTGCTGCCACGGCTGTCCGGGCCCGCCGACCGGTCATGGCGCGAGACCGTCGAGTCCAACGTCGCCCGCTGGTGGGAGACCATCGACGCCCAGTCGCTGGTCGACGCGAAGCCGGTCAACCCCATGCGGATCGTCCGGGAGCTCTCCCAACGCCTGCCCGCGAACGCGATCGTCGCCGCCGACTCCGGGTCCGTCGCCAACTGGTACGCGCGACTGCTGAAGGTCCACGGCGACGTCCGCTGCTCGCTGTCGGGCACGCTCGCGACGATGGGCGCCGCGGTGCCCTACGCGATCGGCGCCAAGTTCGCCCACCCCGACCGGCCCGCGATCGCCCTGGTCGGGGACGGTGCGATGCAGATGAACAACCTCGCCGAGCTGCTGACCATCGCCCGCTACGCCCCACGCTGGGCCGACCCGCGGCTGATCGTGTGCGTCCTGCACAACAACGACCTCACCCAGGTCAGCTGGGAGCTGCGCGCAATGGGTGGGGCGCCGCGGTTCGACGAGTCGCAGGCGCTTCCCGACGTCTCCTACGCCGACTTCGCCGCCGGCATCGGGCTGCACGCCGTGACCGTCGACGATCCCGACGCGCTGGGCCCCGCCTGGGACGCCGCGCTCGCGGCGGACCGGCCGTCGGTGATCGACGTGCACTGCGACCCCGACGTGCCCCCGATCCCGCCGCACGCGACACCGGACCAGGCGATCTCGGTGCTGCAGGCCGTCCTCAAGGGAGACCCGGACGCCGGTCACCTCGTGGCCCAGGGCATCCGGACGAAACTGCGGGAGCTGCTGCCGGGCAACGGGTGAGGGCCGGGGCGCCCTCGGCTGCCCGGTCGGGTGCGACCCGGCCGTCGGTCAGTCGACGGTCTTCGCGCCCGACGGGCCGAGCGGCGGAACGGGGTCGGGCACCGCGGGCCCACCGCCGCCCCCACCGCCCGACATCGCCACCCGCACCTGGCTCGCGGCCTCCACCTGCGTCCCGGCCGCCGGCACCTGCGCCACGACCTGCCCGCCCTCGGCGAGCGCGCCCTCACGTTCGGCCACGATCACCACGCCGGCCTCCATCGACAGCGCGATGGCCTCCCCGCTGTCGAGCCCCACCAGCGCCGGGACCAGCGTCGTCCGCATCCATGCCTCCTCGAACCGAGAGCCGCTCACCGGAGGGTCCCTCCAGGAGCAGGCCCGTCAAACATCGGGCACGACCGACGGGTCAGGCCGTCACGGTCGCCGTCACCTTCGCGACGGTGTCCGGGTCGGCCCGGAACTGGTCCAGGACCTCCTTGATGCGCGTGGCGCCGGCATCACCTGCCGGGTAGGGCCGGTACTGCACCAGCGTCTGGGCCCACATGCCGGGATCGCTGACCCCGGCGTCGCGCAGGGTCGCGGCCAGGTCCTTCTCCGACGCGTCGTTGATCGACGTCTTCTGCGGAGCGACCCCGGTCGGGGTGGCGACGGCGGCGCCCGGGTTGTCGCTCCCGCTCCGCGAGCCGCCCTCGCACCCCGCGACCACGACGGTCGCGAGCGCCACCGCCAGCACGGCGGCGGCGACGCGGTGGGCGGGCCGGCGGCCCGTGTCGATGCCCATGTCGATCTCCCTCTCGTTCCGGACGGTGATCGACGCCTACCCACCACGACAGGAGTCAGACCTTCGTGATGCGGCGGACCCGCTGCCGCACCGGCGCGCACGTTCGGCCGCCGTCCGCGCGGGAGG
>NZ_BJVJ01000018.1 GCF_007989085.1 Pseudonocardia sulfidoxydans NBRC 16205 | reverse complement strand
ACTCCAACGATGTTGGTCGCCGAGAACGACCTCAAGCGCGTGCGGCTGGCGAACCTCCGTGTCGGCCTCACCGAGTTCGGTGCAGTGTGGGCTGCTGCCGAGGAGCGCGTGTCCGCGCAGGCCCGCGCGAGTGTGACGGACTGGTTCGCGGGCGGCGTCGTCTTGACCTGCCGGTGGCTGGCCGGCGCTGCGGTGGAGTTCCGAGGCCTACGGCGGCTGCCTGTAGCGCCGATCACCAGGCGTACCTCGCCGGCGATCGAGGAGCTGATCGAAGCGGAGTACATCGCCGCGGTGACCCTGACCGGCAACCCGGTCTCACCGCTCGTCGTCGACCGACCAGGCTTCCTCGATGCCATCGTCGCCACGCTGGCCTGGGCCTGGCGACGGTCCGGCCCGGCGCCGGACCTGGGTTCAGGTCCGGCGCACCTGGGTCAGGCGTAGTCCAGCGCCTCATCCAGTGCGTGTTCCTCACTGCGGTCCTCCGAACCCCACGAGTTGAGTTCGGCGGCTCGGTCCGCGGCCTCCTGGTCCTGCTCGTAGGCGTCCCGGGCGCTGATCTCCGCCATCGCGCGATGGGCCCGGTCCAGCGCTGCCGCGGTCTCGGCTGCGGTGGGCACCCGGACCGTGTCCTCCGGCGCCTGCGGCCGCTCCCTCCCGGCCTCGTCGCGAATGTCGCTCGGAGCCGCAGCCTGGTCGTGTCGCTGCGGCGGAGCGAACTCGTAGTCGGCGGTGATCTCCTGGTGCTCCTCGTCGGCACGAAAGGCGTCGCGGTGAGCCCGGAGCCATTCCTCGGCGGTGACTCGCTGCTCGGGGTCGGCGTCGTCGGCGTGGCGCAGGGCAAGCTCTGCCTGCGCCCGCTCCCCCGCGGCCCGGGTGGCAGCGGTGTGGGCGAGCCACTGCGATCGGGCGTCGTCGAGCTGTTCGAGCTGCTCGAGCTGCTGGTCGAGGGCATCGGCAAGGGCGCGGGCCTGCTCGGCCTCAACCCGCAGTTCTGCCTGCACAGCTGCATTGGGCGCGACTGCGGATTCCTCGAGCCGGAGCGCGGCGGTCTGGCGGTGGTGTTCGACGGCTTGCCGGGTGCCGGCGAGCTCGTTGCCGACGTAACGGGGCGCCCACGGGGCCTCACGCTCGGCGGCGCGCACCCGCATGCGGAGCTGGCCGTCGGAGAGTTCGAGCTCTTCCCGGTCGACCTCGGGCCGGCCCAGCACCCGCCAGGCGGCGCGGTAGGCGGCGAACTGCTCGACCTGGCCGGGCTGCGGCGCCGCCCCGAGGACATCGGTGTCGCCGGCGTGGTCGCGGAGCTCGCGGTAGGCGGCCACGGCGCCGACGTCGGCGACCCAGGCGTCGCGGGCGTCTGACGCGATCGGCGGCGTGCCGAAGGCACCGAGCGCCCACGTCGGTGGTTCGGCGGCTGCGGCTCGTCCGAGCTCGATCGTGCGGTCGTCGACGGCGAGGGCGAGCTGTGCGAGGTAGCGCTGCCAGTCCGGGTTGTCGACGCGGGGCATCCATGCCTCCCAGCTGGTTCCGACGGGGTCGAAGCGGTGTCGGTCGGTGATGCGGGAGTAGATGACGTTGGTGGTGTTGCGCGCGCCGTCGAGCGGGCGGTCGGCGATCGCCGAGGTCAGGACCGCGCGGGGGTCGTGGCCAGCAACCTCGGCGCTGCGGAGCACGCGGGTCAGCGAGGCGGCGCCGTCCTCGGCTGCGATCCGTCGCCGGTCGTGCAGGGTGAGGGTGCCGTCGGCGGTGAGCTCGTCGAGCCAGACTGCGGTGCGGTGTGTCGCGGCGAGCTGGGCGGCGTCGGTGAACAGCTCGGCCGGGGTCCGGACCGAGGTGGTCTCGTCGGCGGAGCGGGTGGCGGTGGCGAGTGCGGACTGCGCAGCGGTCGAGCTGTCGGGAGCGAGGATCGCGGCGACGGCGGCTACCGGGTCGCGGTGGATGGTCTGGTCGTCGCGGCCGTGGGCGGGATCGTCGGGTCCGGTGACGGTGGTGATGTGGGCGGTGTTGCGGTGCCGGCCGCGTGACATGCCGACGTAGAAGGCCTCGTGCCCGGTCCGCGGGGTGACGACGGTATGACTGGTGTCCACGGTGGCGCCTTGCGCGGCGTGCACAGTGGAGGCATAGGCCAGCGCGAGGTTCTCGGCGACATAGCCCGCTGGAAGGACAATGCGCTCGTCGGCGTCGGTGGCGACCTCGAGACTGCCGTCCGGACGGGTGGCGGTGACACGGTAGGTCTCACGGTTGATCGGGCCGCGCCGGTTCCCCTCCACACCGGCAAGGTCCCAGCCGTTCGCACGCGCCTGCACCAGATCACCGACACCGGCGTAGGTGCCCTGCAGCCCGAGCACCACCCCGTCCTCGGCCACCCGCCCGAGCCTGACCAAATCCGCCCGCAGTGCCGCGGACAGCCGAGCGGCCTGGTCGTTGGTGTCGACCAGCAGCAGCGAGCGTCTCCCGGCGAGGGTGTCGGCCAACCACGCGCGGCTGGCGCTGGTCTCTGCCTGTTCGACGGCGCCGGAGTCCAGCAGGCGTCCATGCTGAAAGTAGTCGCGCAGGACGGCCTCGTCACCGGCGCGCAGGCGCAGCGACGCTGTGCGTTCCCACTCGTCGGTGAAGCGACGGGCGTCGGTCAGCTCGTAGCGGGCGCCCGTGCCTGCGATCAGGTCCATCCCGCCGCCGGCGCCGACTGCGGCGAGCTGACGGTGGTCCCCGACGAGCAGCAGCTTCGCCCCCACCTTGTCCACACGGCTGTGGATAGCGGCAAGCGCTGGGGTGTCGGTCATCGCGGACTCGTCGACGACGACCAAATCCCCGACGTGCAGCCGCCACGGCTGGTCGTCGAGGCGTTGGTCGGCCGGTGAGGCGTCGAGGCGGTTCTGGATGGCCAGCCAGGCGGCGACGTTGCGCGCGGTCAGCCCTTCGGCGACGAGGACCTCGGTGGCGATCTGGGAGGTCGCCAGCCCGAACACCCGCCGCTCGACACCATCTTGCGCGTGTGCGGGGTCGGCCCAGGCCTTGGCGAGGGCGCCGACGACGAACGACTTCCCCGTCCCGGCTGGCCCGACGAGGGTTTCGACGCGGGCGCCGGAGGTGAGGATGCCGCGGACGGCTGCGGCCTGGTCGACGCCGAGCTCGATCCCGGACTCGCGCAGCCCGTCGAGAAACCGCTGCACCTGGAGCGGATGTACCGCGGCGCCGGTGTTGTCGCCTGTGGCGGCGAGCAGGATCCGTTCGGTGCATACGTGCTCGGGTGTGGCGTAGAGCTGGCCCCCGGGTGCTTGGTAGGCAGACTGGCCGTTATCCAGCCGCAGCTCTGCCGGCAACGCGTCCTCGCCGGGACGGGCCGTATCCAGCGGGGTCGCGTATGCGAGGGCTTCGTCGGCGAGCTGATCGAGCAGGCGCGCGACATCGCTGCCGTCGGGAGTGCCGAGGTAATCGGGCAGGGTGGCGTTGATCGCGCGGGTGAGGTCAGAGCGGGTCCATCCCGCCTTGCGTTCCTGGACGTCGGCGAGCGCGGTCTCGATCACCGCCTGTGGCGACCACTCCTGCGGCGCGGACTGCGCCTCCCGCGCGTCGAGCGCAGCCTGCGCAACACCCGCGAGCCCGCCGGCCACCTCGGACCGCAGCTGGGCATCGACCCGGGTGAGGAGTTGCTCACGGGTCTGGCCGTCGTGAGACTTCGCCCGCCGCGTCGCGAACGTCGCCTGCCGCGACAGCCGGTCCCGCTCGAGCCCGTTCGGGCTCCGGTCGAACTGGGTCTCGAACGCCTCGATCAGCTCCGCCGCCTTCGCGGTCACGGCGCGACGGCGGGAGGAGATCAGCGCTATCGCCTCCGCGGAGACTCCGACGACTTCGCGGGACTTGCCGTCCGGGCGGGTCGCGAATGCCATCCCCAGCGCATGGGAGAGCCGTTCCTCGGTGGTGCGCTCGGCCACTGCGCCGGCGGCGGCGCGCCACTTGTGCATGGCGCGGGAGTCGACGGTGCGCCAGATCCCGTCGGGGCCTTGGACGCGGTTGAGGACGGCGTTGTGGATGTGCAGCTGCGGGTCGTGATCGCGGGAGTCGTGCTGGAAGAACGACGCCACCGTCCAGTCGTGGGCGTCGACGAACCGGCCCGCCGCACCCCCGTGGTGCCCGACCCGGGAGTAGCCGGCCTTCTCCGACAGGTAGGTGAGGGCGGCGTTGTTGCCCGCCCAGATCGCATCCTCCACCGCCGCCCGGAACTTCCCCCACGCCTGCGCCGTGGACTCGGCGCCGGCCGCTCGCGCTTTCACCTGTTCGGCCTCGAACGCGGTGTGGAGCAGGGTGACCGACTTCTGAACGCTGAACGTGACGTCCAGGAAGGCGACGTTGCGCCGCGCTGCCTTACCCGCTTCTGTACGGAGTTCAACCCGGCGTTCAGGGCTCGCGTTCAACTCCCGTTCAAGAGCCGCGGCGTACAACTCGTCCTCCGACTGGTAGCGCCGGCCGGTGTGCCCGAGGGTCGGGAGCTCGTCCCAACGCGACTTGTCGTTGAACCCCTCGGCGCGCGGGTCGAGGAACCGCTCATAGAGACCGGTCATGTCATGGGCCTCGACGAGCCCGGACAGGCCCAGCGACTCCGCGCCGGCGCCCCACCAGCGACCCGGCGGCTCACCCTCGACCACGGCGCCGGTGTAGTAGTTCTCCCGACCGGTCGCGACCTCCTTCAACAGGTAGTCCGGGCTGTACCCGACCGCGATGGTTAGCACGTCGACCACCAGTCCGGCTCCTGGACCGTGGCACCGTGAAGACCAACAGCGGCGGAGTGGTTCCCGTGGCGGCCGGAGGCCGCCCGGCCCCTTCGGATCGTGATGCCTAGGTGTGATGGCTTTGATCTTGTAGCTGGTGAGTCTGTTTCGGTGGCTTTGTCGGTCTTGCTGGTGTGCTCGGGAGTCGTGCTGGTGTCGGTGCTGTGGTGAGTACTGGGCTGGTGTCGGGGAGCGGTGGTGGTCATGGCTGGGTGTCCTCGTTGTCGGTGTCGTGGTTGGTGTCCGGCGTGTGCGCGGCGGCGCCGCGCGGGTGCGGGGACGGGTGTGGGTCGTCGCGCAGGGTCTTGAGGACGGTTGCGGCGGTGCCGCGGGAGACCCCGGCTTCGGCCTCGACCTCCGACACCGTCGGCAGGGCGCCGTTGCGGGCGGCCAAGCGCGCCGCGGCGGCCAGCGCCCGGTCCCGCGCGGGCGCCTCGGCGCCGCGTGCGGGGCTGCGTTCAGCCCGTCCAATGAACGGAGTGACCACCGCATCGGCGTCGTTCAACTCGTCGTCCTCGAGGGGTCCGCTGGGGCCGGATTCGAGGACCGGCAGGGGCGCGGTCAACGCGTCCGGGTCGCCGGTTGAACGGGTTGAGCGCTGCTCTGAACTGTTCAACGGGACCTGTTCAACACTGACCGCTGAACTCTGAACGGGCCGCTGAACCCTTGAACGCTCCTCGGCCGCCGGTGCGGTCGCGGTCGGGTTGGGGTCGGCGGCGAGGAGGTGGAGCAGGTGCGCGGCGAGGGCGGCGGCGATCGCCGGCCACGCCCCGATCCCGAACCGCAGCGCCCCCGGCACCGCCAACCCACCCACCTCCCCAGCCACCGCCCCGGCCGGGGCGACCGGCGGGAGGTCGCTGGCGAGGAACACCGCCTGGGCGAGCCCGGACAGCCCAGCCGACAGGACGACGACAGCCCACGCGTAGCCGCGGGCGGAACCGCGCAGGCGGGCGGTGGCGGTGTAGGCGACGACAGCGAGACCGTCCGTGATGAGTGGGTAGATCCAGGCGATCGGGGTCGGGACCCGGGCCGCGACGGCGACCTCGAACAGTCCGTGTGCGGTCGCGGCCGCCGCGCCGAGGGCGACGATCAGGCCGGGAAGCCACAGCACCCACCGGCTCCCACCGCTGTTGGCGTCCTGGGCGGTCATCGGCGGAGCCGGTCGTGGCGGGCGATCCGGTCCCGCTGCACCAGCCGCTGCGCCAACGCGGTCCAGTCGGCTGCGGCGGAGATCGCATGCGAGGCCTGCCGGGCCGCGGCCATCCGCGACGCGCGCAGGATCGCGGTCTCGGCGACCAGACGGGCGGCGATGACGATCGGGTCGCGCTCGACCAGGCAGCCGAGCACGAACACCGCGACCGCAGCCCGCTGCGTCGTGTCGTCGGCGGCGACCCAGTCGGGGGTGCCCAGCAGCGGGATATCGACATCGGGCCCGCTCGCGGCGATCCAGCCGTCCATCAGCGCTTCGATCGTGTCCATGTCGCGCTCGACGAGGTATGACCGCGGCGCCGGACACTGCGGGGTGGATTCGTGGGTGTTCTGGGGCGTGGTCATCGGTGGGCTCCGTTCGCGCTCGGGTCGGCGGGTTCGGGCGGGGCACTGTCACGCGCGGTGGCCCACCAGTCGACGATCTCGGCGAGCTGCCCGAGCGCCGGGACCGCGGCAGCCGTTGCGGTGATCGGTGGGCGGCCGCCGCGGGTCTGGTGGCGCTCGACCGAGCACGACCCGACGTTCTGCCGGAGGCGCCGCACCACGCCCGGCCTCTGCCGGTCGTGCCAGTCCCCGGCCAGCGCGACTGAGGCGGCGGGGCCTTGGTAGGCGGCGGACCAGGCGTGCATCAACCAGACGAGTTCCTCGACGACGTCGGGGTGCCATGCCCAGCAGTCCGGTAGCACCGCGGCCCCGTCGGGGTAGCGCAGGTAGATCGCGGCCAACCAGGCGGTGAGGTCGTCGAGCAGGGCGGTGGTGTCGTCGGGGTTGGCGGGTGCGAGCAGCCAGGTGGGGGCGGGGCCGGCGTTGCGGCGGGACGCGAACGAAGCCACGGTCTCCGACAGCCGGGCCAAGACCTCGGCCAGCTCGTCCACCCGCCCGGGCAGCCCGGTGAGGGGGTCGACGTCGCGGCGCACGCCGTCGACGAGCCGGGCCAGCCCCGCGACCGGCCCAGACCAGCCGCCACCGTCGCCTGCGCCCGGGCTCGCAGGCGGATTGATCGAGCTCATCAGAGTTCTCCAGAGACGAGACGTTCGTGGCGCCGCGGCCAAGCCGACCCGCCACTGGGGCAGGCCTGGCCGCGACGGCCGTCATGCGGGCTGGGTCAGCCGGTGGGGCGCCGGTCCCGGTCGTCCTCGTCGTCGAGCGGAAGGGCATCGACGACGACCAGCCGAGGCCGTCCCTGCGGCGGCTCGTGTGGGCCGGCGGTGAGCACCCCGCGGATCGGGCGGGCCACCGCGCGACGCCGGACGAGGCGACCGATCCGGAGACTGACCCGTGCCGGCATCGCCTGCCACCAAGCGGCGAGCTGCTCGAGGCGCTCGACGAGCTCGGGGTGGTCGTCGGCGAACTGCGCCCAGCGGACCTCGCGGCGCTGCCAGATCATCTGCGCCCGCCCGATCACCGGCGGAATCCCGCGGCGAATCACCAGCACCCGACCAGCCGGGAGGTTCGCGATCTGCGCCGGCGACAACACCGCCGTCTTCCGCGTCCCCCTCGCAGTGCTGTGCCGAGCCGGGTCCACGGTGTCGGCCGGCTCGTCACGCTCGCCGGTCAGGGTCGACCAGAACTGCAGATCGTCGCGGTCCCGCGTGCCGCCGAACACCATGATCGACCCGGAGTTGTTCAGGATCGTCGCCGCGTCGTGCGTGCCATAGCGGGCGAGGAGCTGGGCGCGGGACTGGAACGCGCAGATGATGTTCACGCCTCGCCCACCCATGTCCGCCGTCCACGACTCGAGCGGAACGGGGCAGATCAGCGCGGCCTCGTCGAGCGCCAGGCGCAGGGGTGGGTCGAGCCGGCCACCGGGGCGGGTGGCGGCGGTGCGGCGGGCCTGGCGGGCGATGTGCCCGGTCAACGCACACACCAACGGCGCGACCTGCGCCTCCTCTCCACCGAGCAAATAGACCGTGCCGTTCGTGGCGAGCAGTTCGTCGACGTCGAGCGGGCGCGCCCACGGCCGTTCCTCCCCCAACCCGGCCGCAGCCGACGCTGCGGGAGAGGTGAGCCAGCCGAGGGCGGGCATGATCGTCGAGGTGATCGAGGACCGGGTGCGGTCGTTCGTGCCGAGGAACTGGCCCAGGTCGAGCTCGAACGCCGGTTCCGGGCTGCGGCGCAGCAGCACCGTCACCTCCCGCGACGCCGCCTCCGGATCGGCGAGCCACCCGAGGACATCCCGCATCGACTTCTCGCCAAGTGCGGCGGCGTGCAGGAGCGCGGCCAGGACGCGGCGGCCCTGGGCATCCCAGAACTCCCGATCCCCGCTGCTGCCAGCGCGGGTCGTGGCGGCCAGCATGTCCGTGGCCCGCTCCCCCGCGGTCACCGGATCACCACAGCCCGACACCGGATCGAAGGTGACGGTCGATGGGAGGCCGGCGAGGCCGACGGCGTTGAACACCCACACCGGCCCCCGCTCCCCTCGCCTGCTCGAGGTGAGGTCGTACAGATCGCCGCGGGTCGAGGCGACCAGGGCGGCGCCTGGGGCGTCGAGGATCTGCCCGGCCAACCACCCCGATTTCCCCGTGCGAGGCCCGCCGAAGATCAAGGTGACGTCCTCGACCGAGGACCACACCCACAACAAGCCCGTGCGGCACAACCGCACCGCCACCTCTGCCACCGGCAACCGCCACCGATCCCGGCGGTCCATCCCGGCCAGGGAGGGGCGGACGGCGCAGGCGCGGCGACGCATCGCCCCGGACCCGGCGTGGCGGACGACGTCGAGGGTCGAGGCGACCCCGGACTTCCGACGAGAGCGGGAGCCCCACCGGTTCACCGTCGACGATGAACGCGTCCAGCGGTGCCACAGCCAGACGCCGGCCGCCACCCCGGCGATCAGTAGCGCCGGAAGCCCGACCGCCGCCGCCAACGCGGCCAGGGGCAGAAGGGCGACCAGGCCAAGCCCGATGGCGAGCACCATGGCGCCGCGCTTGGCCGCCACGACGGTTCCGGCGACCGCGGCGGCCGGGATGAGGAAGGTCCAAAGGTTCATCGGAGCATCCCCAGCGCGTAGGCGACGGTGTCAGCGATCGCCCTAGCGTTCGCCGGGCCCATCCGGGAGAACCAGAACCGGTCCTCGCCCAAGGCGATCGCCAGGTCCAGGACCGCGATCTCACTCGTCGAGGCCTTCACGAACTCGCCGTCGTCGAACGCGGCGCGGGCGCGGGTCCAGTCGATCCAGCAGGTGCCATCGCGGTCGCGCTCGATGCATGCCTGCCGGAACTCCTCACGGGCCGGCCAGGTGCCGTGCACGATCAGCAAACCGACCGCGGCGCCCACGTGCGGGCTGTTGCCGCGCGCCCACCGGCGGAGCCCGATCACCGCGGAGGTCGTCGACGTCGGCGCGCTCACCGGGCCACCTCCGCGGAGAGGTGCGCATCGGTCGGGGCGGGGTCGTTGGAGGTGTCGACGCCGATGTGACCGATCCGCGACCAGAACGCATTGGCCACGTCCTCCACGGCGCGCAGGCGTGACCCGAGCTCGCGCAGGTCCAGCGCGGCGGCGTCCAGGCGCTCGTGCGGATCGACCACCCGGGAGTCGTCGTAGACAGGCCGGTTGTCGCCGTAGTGGGCGACCTGCCAGGCCAGCACCTCCGCCAGACCCGCCACCGCTGTGAGGGTGTCGACCACTTCGCCAGCGATCGTGTAGAAGTCGGCGTGGTCCGGCACGGCCATCCGCTGGGCCAGCACCGCGGCGCGCCAGGCCTTCGCCCCCGCGCGGGCGTCGCGGACTGCTTCGGGGGTGTCGGGGTCGTGGTCGTTCGTGTGGGTGTTCATCTATGGTTCGTGTCCTTCCGGTGCTGTGTTGCCTGCCAGGGCCTGCCGTGCTGTGGAGAGCCGGAGGGGAGCTCCGGTAGCCGCCGGGCTCCCCTCCCCCACACCCGTTGTGCAAGTGGGCGTCTGGGACGTGCGGTGGGCGTCGGTGCGCCAGCGCTGCGCCGTCTCCCGCGCGACGCCGAAGCGGCGCATCAGCTCCGACGCGCACACCCCCGCCGCGGCGGCACAGCGCCCGGCCGCGGCCCGCTCACGCTGCCCGTCCGGCGGGAGCAACCCAACCCGGACGTCCACGAGCTCGACACCGAGCTGGTGGCGCAGCGCGGTCCGCTCGACCGGGGTCTTGCCGCCGGCGATCCCGTCCGGCAGCGCGCGCAGTGCGTAGTCCAGGCATTGCGTGCGGACCGGGCAGCCCGCGCAGACCCGCTTCGCCGCGAAGACCTGGCGGTCGAACTCGGTGCCGCGGTAGGTCTCGGGGAAGAACAGGTCCGGGTCGACCTGAACACACAGCGCCTCTGCGCGCCAGTTCCGGACCTCGTTGCGGGCGGCGGTCATCCCACTGCCTCCGAACCTGTCGAGGGCTGGTGCGTCAACGCCGGAGTCGTCGAGTCGTCGACCGTCGACAGAAACGACGCCACCGCGGCCGGCAACCCCTGACCTGCCGGAGTCGCGACGAACAACACCAGCGCGACCAGCGAGAACACCACCGCGCCCGCCGGGACGCGACACTTCGCGCAGATCACCGCGCCGACGATCGCGAAAACGATCAGCACACCCACGCTGCTCATGTGAATCCTCCGGCACGTCCGGCAGGAACGCCGGTCACGTCGGGGGTTGTCGCCTTCTCGATCAGTGCCTCAATGGCGCGCGCCGGCACCAACCAGCGACCGCGGATTCGAACCGCCGCAAGTTCGCCGGAGCTGATCGCCCGGTAGACCGTCATCCGCGACATCTTGAACATGTCGGCGACCTCCTGGACGTCGTAGAACGTCGGCCGAGCCGGCGATTCCGACTTGGTACTCACTGCGTCCTCCTTACTCTCTGTATGTACATAGTATTCCTTACGCACATGGTGCGCAACGCGCGATCGCCTCACCTCGCCCTCCCCGGCCGTCAGCCTGGGCCTGCGTACGCTCCGTGTGGGAGGAACGAATGACTGAGCGGTCGGCAAGCCCGAAGTACATGCAGGTCGCTGCCGAGCTGCGGCGTGCAATTCGAACGGGCACGTACCCAGTCGGGAGCACACTTCCTTCGACGGCGCAGCTCACCCGGAGCTTCGATGTGTCGACGACCGTCGTTCGGGCCGCAGTCCGAGAACTGCGAGAGGAAGGCCTGGTGTTCGGTCAGCCAGGCAAGGCCGTCTACATCGCAGCGGAGCCTGCTGACTCCGATGAGCCACCAGGAGACCTCGCGCATCAGGTTCGCGAACTGTCCGCAAACCTCAGCGCAGCGATCCACAGCCTGAACCAGCGGGTTGCCGCCCTGGAGGAGCAGCTCCGCACAGCTGACCGCTGACCTGCCATACCTGCTGCTCCGTCTGGCGCACTGCAACGCCTCTGATTGCCGTCTTGCTCTTCATGCAAACCAGCAAACAGTGACGGTGTCGCGACTTACAGTGTGCTCGTGGGGTGCATCTGTGCACAGGGGGTGCATGGGGGTGCACGCGCTGCCCTTGGAGGCGTCCATGAGCCGGCCGGCTGCACCGAACTCTGCGTTCGAGCGCGCCCTCGATGCGTCCGGGATGAGCCGCAAGGGCTTGGCGAGGCGCATCCGCGACCTTGCGGCTGAGCGCGGCGAGCAGAGCTCGGCTGACCATATCTCGGTGAAACGGTGGCTCGACGGCGTGCAGCCTCGGCCGGAGACGTCAATCCTCATCGTCGCCGCGCTATCCGAGCGTCTCGGGCGAACCCTTACAGCCGCAGCCCTAGGCTTCACCGCGGCTCTCGAAGGGGACGCGAGGCCGCGAAACGCAGTCACGCCCGTCAGCTATCCGCTCGACGGCAGTGAGCTGTCGCGGACCCTCGCTCTCGTTGCGAGTCGAGACCTGGATACGCCTCAGGCGCACGACCTGCTCGAATGGGACGCGAGCGCCGTGCCAGTAATCGTTAGCCGGTACTTATTCGGGCACCTGCCGGTTCCCGCTGAACACAGCGTCGGCGGCAACCCGATCAACGCGGACGCCATCAGACGCACAACGGCGCAGCTCATGGACCTGGACTTCCAGCTCGGCGGCGGCCACACTCGCAAGCTGCTGCTGTTCTATTTCCGAGATCAGGTCCTTCCGCTGTTCGACGCGCTCCCCTCACAGCGACGTAACGACCTCTTCGTCGCGACTGCTGAGCTAGCTCAGATGTTGGGGTGGAGCGCGTACGACGCCGGCCGACACGGGGCTGCGCAGCGATACTTCGTCCACTCTCTGCGCCTCGCAAAAGAGGCTGGCGACGATCTTCTCGCTGCGCGCCTTCTTGCGAACTTGAGCCACCAGGCAAACTATTTGGGCAGCTTTCACAACGCGGTGGAACTCGCGCGTGCAGCTCAGCATGCCGCCCAACGGTGCCGCGCCGGGCGGACGACGGCGATGCTCCATGCGATGGAGGCCCGCGCTTTGGCATCCCTAGACGACGGCGCCGGCTGCGCCGCCGCTCTTCACCTGGCCGAGCTGTCTCTGGATCGAGCGGTCGATGCGTCTGAACCCGACTGGATCAGCTACTTCACACCCGAGGAGCTCGCCGGCGAGGCGGCACATTGCTTCCGCGACATGCGCCGGCCAGCTGAGACTGGCCACTTCGGTGCACTCGCGATCGGAGCGCCGAACACTCCGGCACGCACCACAGCGTTCATCAATCTCGTGACTGCCGCAGGCTTCCTCGAAGGGGGCCACGTCGAGCAGGCACTCACAACGGCCCGGCACGCAATCGAGCTGGCCGGGCCGCTGCGATCGAGCCGATACCAACGGTACGTACGCGACTTCTTACGTTCAGCCGCGAAGACACACCCGAGGTCGCCGCTTGTATCCGATCTCGTCGCATCTTCCGCCGCTGTGCTTGCCAAGGACATGTCAACCTAGAACGGGCGCCATGCACCGTCCGGCCGGCCGGCCCGAATCACCGCCATGCGCCGCTCGAACTCGGATTCAATCTCGGGAGACTCATGTATGTTTTGCATCAGCCAAGTCGTCATCTTGAGCTCCTGAATGCGACGAAGGACGACGAACCCGGGCCACGAGGTGACATCAAATCCGTACGCCTCAACAAACGTACGATACTCCGACGGAGTCCAGAACTTGGCGGTGACGAATTCCGTCGCTGTCACCGCCAAGTCCCATTCCGGTTGCCCGAATCCGACTCGCTCGAAGTCGATGAGAACTGGGCGGCCGTCGACGAACATCAGGTTCTGGACGTGGGCATCTCCGTGGATAACGCATGGCGACAGAGGAAAAGTCGCCCGCTCAAGGTCGCTACTGAGCTGATCAGCCAATGCCCCCAGGAATGTCTTATCGTCTTGAGATACAGGCGCGTGTGCAATTCGCTTGCCGACACGCAGTAGCGGCGAGTTGGACTGCTGAAGAAATTCCGCAGGCGCGCTCAGGCCGTGCAGCCTGCGCAAGATCTCCCCTAGCTCGCGCACGTCGCCGTTGTTCCCCGGGCGCCCGTCGATGAACTGCCAGAAGGTGACGGGGTGGCCGTCGACCGCTATCGGCTGGGGGATGTCGACGGCCCGCGCGGCCGAGATCCCCTGCTCGGCCAACCAGGTTGACACCGTGACCTCTTTGGTGGCGTCCGCCCAACGATCCATGCCACGAGCGATCCGGACAACGATCGGTGCTCCGGAGAGACGGAAGATCGCGTTTTCGCCCAGCCGCAGAAGCTGTGCGCCAGACGCCGACTCGCCGATCATCGTGCAGGCCGAACGAAGAACGGCGGCGGCGGAGGCACTCCCGAACGTCGAGACTGTCTCGCCATCGCTCACAGACCCACCGTAAGCCGAGCCCCCTCAGCTCGCGGCGGCCGGTCGGTTCGGACGAGGCCGTCGGGCGGCGAGTGCCTTCGCAGCGCGTTGGTCGGCTTCAAGCACGAACGCTGTGTACGTACGAAGCGTCGTCGCGCCGCCGCCCGCGTGGCCAAGTCGCCCGGCGACGGTGCGGATATCCACGCCTGCAGCGATCAGTTCGGTAGCGGAGTAGTGCCGCAGGCAATGCAGGTGAGTATCGAGCCCCAGGCGACGGGCCATACGCCCGTACCGCTGCGTCACGGTGTCTGGACTCGTCTGCCGGCTGCAGTCAGGTACGGGGGAGAACACGAACCCGTCGCGACGGACGGCTGTATCCACCGCACGCGCCCGCGCGTCGCACCGCTGCCGGTGCTCGAGCAGCACATCGACCAACTCGGCGTCGAGAGTCACCCGACGGTGCTGGTGCGTCTTGGGGTCCTTCTCCCACTGCTCACCGGCAATCTGACCGATGCTGCTGCGGAACACCGCCACCCCAGTCGAAAGGTCGAGGTCGGACCACCGCAGCCCGCAGACTTCACCGCGGCGGGCGCCGGTAGTCATGGTGAACCACACGAAGGTGCCCCAGTCGTCGTCCTTCCAGGCCTCAGCCAGCAGCTCTGCCGCCTCGACCGTGGATGGCGGATCCGGGTTCGGGCGCGGCACCGATGGCGCCTCGACCTGGTCGATCGGATTGGTCGTGATCCAGCCCCACCGGACGGCCCGCGAGAACGCTCCGCTCAGGATCGCGTGGACCACGCGAATACTTCCAGCCGCCAACGGCGAGCACACATGGCTGCGGCAGATCCGATCGCACCAACGACACTCCGCGGACTCGTCGCTGGCAACAACCTTCGTGCACTTGCGCCGTGTCGTGTGCTCGTCGCAGAGGTGCTCACGGCCGGTGCGGTGCTGGACGAACTTGCGCCCCCGGCAATGATCTCGGCACCGCCGCATCGACCCGTAGAGTCCCTCGACGGTCTCGACCTTGACCCGGCCTACAGCGAGCCCGCCGATCGTCGGCCGGACATGCTTCTCGATCTTCGAGACGTAGTTGACGCGCGTCTTCCGCTCGACGTCGAGGACGTCCAGCCACCTGTCGAGCAGCTCGTTGACGGTCGCCTCGGTTCGCGGACTCCGCCGCTCGTCGACCTGGTTCAGCAGGCGTGTCTGGACCTTCTCCGCCTCGCGTTCGGTCTCCCGGCGAGTCGCTCGGGCGGGCACCGTCTCACGGAGGCGAATTTCCTTGCCGGTCAGCTGGTCGAGGCCGGCGTACACGCTGACTCGTGCCGACCCGCTCGGAAGCCAGGTGATGTTGCCGCGCTCGCGCCGCCGACGACCGGTCGATGCCATGAACCGGAGACTAACGGCCAAGTCGTGCCACGAACCGTGCCACGACATCGGCCGATAGTGGTGCGATAGGGGCCAGGCTATGCGTCTGACCTGCGGAGCCGCCTTGGGGAGTCGAACCCCAGACCTACGCATTACGAGTGCGTCGCTCTAACCGACTGAGCTAAGGCGGCGTGGTGCCTCACCAGTCTACCGACCGCCCCCCGACGCCCCGCAGCACCCCGTCGATCACCCCTGACCTGCGGGGACGCCGAGGAAGGCGGCGGTGTCGTAGTAGGTGCGCAGGCCGGAGATTCGGTCGCCTGCCAGCGTCAGGAAGGTGGAGCCGGCGTAGTCGATCGGGGTGCCGTCGGCGAGGGTGCCGCGGCTCTCCCACTCCAGACCCGCACCGGCAGGGTCGGTGCTCTCGACGGCGTGGCGGAACACCGTCCGCACCTCGCCGAACCGGGCGCGGTACTGCTCCCAGAAGGCGCGGGGGTCGTCGACGCCGCGGCCGTCGAGGCGGTGGAGCACCGCGTCGTCGGTGAAGAGCTTCGCCAGCTCGCCGACCTCGCCGGTCTGCTCGAAGCTGCGCAGCTCGGCCACGAAGCGGCGGACGGTGGCGTCGGCGATGTGGTTGTCCTCGAACTGCTCGAAGTCCATTCGCGCCGCCTACCCGCCCGGCGCAGCGTCAACCCCGGTGCAGCGAGAGCAGCATGTCCTCGACGGCGATCTCGGGCTTCACGTTGGCGTTCAACGCTTCCCGGCACGCGAGGACGGCTTCGAGACGGCGCAGCGTCGACTCGGGGGTCCACTCGTCGGCGGCGCGCCGGATGTCGGCGAGGCGATCGGGGTTGGTCAGCGGGACCCGGGCGCCGGAGCGGGCGACGAGGACGTCGCGGAAGAAGCCGGCGAGGTCGATGATGGCGCGGTCCAGGGCGTCGCGCTGGTTGCGGGTCGTGCGGCTCTTCTGCCGCTTCTCCAGCTCCCGCTCGGCCGCCTTGGCGCTGCGCGCGGCCGCAGCCACCCCCTTGCCCGTGCCGCCCGCGCCCATGGCGACGGCGAGCTCTTCGCGTTCGGCGGCGTCGCGGCCCTCGGCGATCTCCGTCGCCTCCGCCTTCGCCGCGGTGACGAGCTTGCCCGCGTAGGCGAACGCGTCACCGATGCCGCGGACCTTCATCGGCAGGTCGAGGGCCTCGGCGCGGCGTCGGCGGGCCTCCTCGTCGCGGGCCAGCCAGCGCGCCCTGCCGACATGACCACCCGACACCGACGCGGCCCAGGTGGCGGCCTCGGGATCGAGTCCGTCGCGGGTCGCGAGGACCTCGGCGATCGCCTCCACCGACGGCGTCCGAAGCGGGATCGGGCGGCACCGCGAGCGGATCGTGATCGGCACGTCCTCCGGATGGTCCGATGGCGCGCACAGCAGGAACACCGTGTCGGGTGCGGGCTCCTCGACCGCCTTGAGCAGGGCGTTCGCGGCCCGCTCGCCGAGGCGGTCGGCGTCCTGGATGATCAAGATCTGCCAACGGCCCGTGCTCGGTCGACGCGCCGCCAGCTGCACGAGCCGCCGCATCTCCGCCACCGAGATCGACAGCCCCTCGGGGACGACCTCACGGACGTCGGCGTGCGTGCCCGCCATGACCGTCCGGCACGACGTGCACTCCCCGCACCCGCCCTGCGGACACTGCAACGCGGCCGCGAAGGCGCGCGCCGCCGTCGACCGCCCGGATCCGGGCGGCCCGGTGAACAGCCACGCGTGCGTCATCGAGCCCGGATCGGTGACCGCGGCCGTCAGTTCGCCGACGGCCCACGGCTGGCCGACGACGTCACGCCACACACTCACGTCGGCGCGGGATCGTCGTCCCGCACAGCGACCGGAGCCGTCGGCTGTTCCTTCTGCAACGGCACCGTCGGGCCGTTGCCCGCCGCACCGGTCGGCGGACGCATCAACGGGCGGAGACCGTCCATGACACGGTCCGCGACGACATCGGCGGACGCGGCGGCGTCGACGACCACGTAGTGGTGCGGCTCGGCCGCAGCCATACGCGTGAGCAGGCGCTGCACCCGGACGTGCTCCTCGCCGGCGACACCCGCGGGCGTCGCCGAGCTGTCGGGGGCACGGTCGAGCAGGACCGACACGTCGGGACGCAACCGGCCCGTCGCCCACGAGACGAGGTTCTCGATCTCGCCGCTGTCGAGCGCAGCGTCGTCGCGATCCGACTCCACCCCGTACTGCGCCAGCGGGCTCGCCAGGAACCGGTCCATGACGACGACCGCGCCACCCGCCAACGCCGGCCGGACCAGGCGTTCGACGGTGTCGGCGCGCACCGCCGCAACGGCGAGCGCCTTCGCCCGCGCCCCCACGTGCTGGGTCTCCGCCTCGACGACACGCAGCCGGTCGTCGCCCGGTTCGACGACGTCGTAGCCGTCGGCACGCAACGTCGCCACCAGGCGTTCGGTCTGCTCCGCGGTCTCCGCCGGCGTGGCGCCCTCGACCGCGATCAGGACCCCCGACCCCGTGCGCCGGTCGCCCCGGCGCAGCGCCGCGAGAAGGTCCGGGAGCAGCGGCTCGGTGCGCCGGTCGTCCATCTGCCGGTACGCCAACATGCCGACGACGGCCGCGACCAGACCGCCCGCGAACATCACCGTGCGGGTGCCGTCGACGACGAACGGGTAGCCGAACAGGTCGATCCGGCGCGCGCTGACCAGGCCCACCAGCACCGGGACCAGCGACATCGAGCCCAACAGCACGATCCGCACCAGCGACTGCACGAACGCGACCACCCGGCCGCGCACCTCGTCGGCCACCTGCGCGCCGATGATCGTCAGCCCCGTCAGGAACGCGATGCCCGCGAAACCACCCACCAGCCCGACCGCGACGATCGCGACGAACAGGTGCGGCGACAGCGCCACCAACGCCAACGCGATACCCGCCGCGACGATCGCCGCCCCGAACAGACGGTTGTGCGGCAACCTCCGCGCCAGCCGCGGCGCCGTGCCCATACCGCCCGCCAGGCCCACGAAGATCGCGATGAACAGCACGCTGTACGCGGCGTCGCCACCCCCGAGGCTCGCCGAGTACAACTTCGCCGACGCGATCACCGCACCACCCGCCGCGAACGCGCCGATGATGCCGATCACCAGGCCGCGGATCAGCGGCGTGCTCCCGACGAACGCGAACCCACCCCGCAGCAACGACACCAGGCTCGGCGGACTCTCGCCCTGCCGCTCCGCCGTCCGGCCCGAGATCTCCTTGATCCGGAACCACACCGTCGTCGCCGTCAACAGGTAGCCGCAGCCGTTGATCACCAGCGCGACGTACACCGTCGTCAGCGCCGACGAGGTGTCGAACAGCGAGCCCGCGCTCGAGATCACCGTGAACAAGCCGGCCGCCGTGATCACTGCGACGCCGTAGGTCATCACCAGGGCCAGCTGGTTCGCCGTCTCCACCTGGTCCGGGCGGCGCAGCAGGTTCGGGACCGAGGCGTCCTTCGACGGGATCCAGAACAACGCACAGATCTCGATCAGGAACGTGGCGACGAACAGCCACCACAGCGACCCCACCAACGGGATCGACACGAACAGACAGAAACGCAGGACGTCGCACACGACCATGACGTGGCGACGGTCGAACCTGTCGGCCAACGCACCCGCCAACGGGCCGAACACCAGCGCGGGCAGCAGCTTCGTCGCGACGACGCCGCCCAGCGCGAAGCTCTGCGCCTGATAACCGGTGGTCAACTGCGTCGCCAACGACGTCAGTGCGAGCAGCGAGAGCCAGTCGCCCGTCGCCGACACCGCCGTGACCAACCAGAGCCTGCGGAACGCAGGGATCGACAGGACGCTGCGGACACGGTGCGACGTCGGAGGCGACAGCGCCGGGTCACCGGCCGGATCGGCCTCGGAACCGATCGCTCCTCACCTCCTCGGCGAGCCCCGGCCAGGCTGGCGGGACCTGTACCAGCATCGGGGAGCGGATGCCGGCCATCCACCCCCGAGAGTAGACGGAACCACCGGCTGGGCGGCGGCCCGGTCGGGGTACACCAGCGCCGTCACTGCTCGTGCGTTCGCGGCAGCCGTGCGTCACGGACTCAGCAACGCGACGATCAGCTGGACGAGAATCAGCACGAACACGCCGACGAAGAACCACGTGAACAGGCGCGATCCGAACTTTCCCCGGGAATGCCGGGTCAAACCCAAGATGCTCGGCTCCTCCTCGATCGGGGGACGGTGCCGCAGAGGGGGCGGACCCGGCGGTCCGGGCGGCGCGACGGAGCGCGAACGGGCCGGGTCGGGCCGCCCGGGCGGGGGGACGGGTGTCGACGCCAGCGCCTGCGACGTCGCCGCCAACCGCGCCTCCGCCCGGGCCCGGAGCCTGGCCCGCGGGCCGCCGCGCCGGCGGTCGGGCCGCGCGGACCGCGGAGCGTCCTTTTCCGTCGGTTCCGTCGGTTCCGTCGGTTCCGGGGTTTCCGGGGTTTCCGGGGTTTCCGGGGTTTCCGGGGTTTCCGGGGTTTCCGGGGTTTCCGGCGGCTCCGGCGGCTCCGAGGCCGGCGTCCTGGTGGCGGGATCGTCCGTCGACGCGGCCGAGCCTTCGGGGGGTCGGCTCGACGGCGCGTCCGCAGTGCGGCTGCGCGCCGCGGTCCTCGTTGCGTCGGCGCCGTTCGCGGCCGCTGCGGTCGTCCGTATCGAGCGCGTCGTGAGGGACCGGCCTGCACCCGAGCCACGCGACGACACCTTGCTGCTCGCGTCGGTGGCCTCGACTCCAGGAGGCGCATCGTCGGTTCGGGCTTCCGCTGCCGCGGCGGCGCCCGGGCTGTCGGGCTCGGGCAGGTTCGGCGCTGCCGCGCTCCGGTTCGCGCTGCCCGGCGGCGGCGCGGCGCGTCGACGGGCACGCCCCTCGGCCCGGGCAACGGCTCTCGCCTCGCGGGCGCGCTGGGCCACCAGCCACGCCACGGTGCCCGCCGGAGGCATGGGGGTGTCCGGGTCGTCGTCGAGGTCGGGATCGTCATCGTCGATTCCGCCGAGGTCGATGTCACCCCCGGCGAGACCGGTGACGCGCCCGGCGGGGTCGATGACGGGGAGGTCGAGGGCGGGGAGCTCGAAGCCGGGCAGCGGGGACTCGCGCTCCCCAGGCGCATCGGAGGTCCCGTCGGAACCCCACAGCGAGTCCGCAGGTCCCCTCCCCATGACGGGGAATGCTAGGTCGCGGGATGCGTCCGGTCGACGCGCGAGGACGGCGCGTCGCGGCCGACCCGGATCATCCGACGCCCCGTTCGCACCCCTTCCGTGCCCGCCGCACCCTTTGCAACAGGTGCGGCGCAACCGAAAAGGGTGCGGCGGCGGCCCGACGGGGAGCCGCGGCCCGACGGGGCGCGCCGGGCAACGGTCAGCCGCCCGGCTCGCCTCCCGGGCCGCCGTCTCCACCGCCGCCGTCGCCGGGTGGGGGTGGCGGCTCGGTCGTCGCGTCACCCGGCGCCGGGGGCGCCTCCGGCACGGTGCCGCTCGACACCTGAAGGACGATCGTCTCGCCAGGCAGCGCAGTGCCGCGCGGGCTCTGGCCGACGACGGTCCCGCGGGCCGCGTTGTTGTCGACCACCCGCGCCGACACCCGCCAGTTCGCCCGCTGCAGGATCGCGGTGGCGTCGTTCTGGCCGCGGCCGACGACGTCGGGCACCCGGCTCTCGGCGCCCCCGGTCAGGTACCGGTCGGCGGTGGGCGGCAGCGGCAGGACCGGCTGGCCCTCGAGGATCGGCGTCACCGCACCGAACCACGTCTCGGCCGGGGTCTTCCCGCCGAAGATGTTGCCGCTGCGACAGGCGAAGGGAGCCCCGGCGCCGTCGCAGAGAGGCTTGGGGGCGTTCGAGTTGTCGAAGGTGATCACCGCGCCGGAGAGCTGCGGCACGGCACCGACGAAAGCCGCCGACTTGTGCTGCTGCGTCGTCCCCGTCTTGCCCAGCATCGGCCGGTTCCAGCCGACCTGGCGGGCGGCAGCGGCCGAGGTGCCGATGAGGTCGTCCTTGCTCAGGGCGTTCACCAGTGTGTTCGCGAGCTCGGGCTCGACGGCCTGCTCGCAGGGAGCCTCGGTGACAGGCACGACCTTGCCCGCGGCGTCGGTCACCGACTCGATCGGGCTCGGCGGGCACCACTTGCCCGAGCTGTAGAGGGTGGCACCGACGTTGGCCAGCTCGAGGACGCTCGTCGGGGTCACGCCCAGGGTGAACGACGCCAGCTTCTGCGCCTTGGTGACCTCGGCGATCGAGCGGTCGGTCTTGCGGCGCGTGTTCGGGTCGATGAACGGCGTCGTGGCCAGCGACTTCATTCCCAGCCGCACCGACATGTCGACGACGTCGGGCACCCCGGTGAACTCCTCCAGCTTCACGAACGCCGTGTTCGGGGAGGTGGCGAGCGCGTCCGTGAGCGTCATCCGCTCGGGGTAGCTGCCCGCGTTGGCGACGGGGATGGGGCGGCCGCCGCCGTCGGTGTAGATCGGGGAGGCGTAGCCGCTGGGAGGCACGGACAGCGTGTAGTTGATGCCCAGCCCCTTCTCCAGGGCCGTCGCCGCCGTGAAGATCTTGTAGACGGACCCCGCACCCAGGTTGACCGGTTCGTACGGAAGGCCGTAGCTGGTCTCCTGCTCGTCGGCGTCGAGCCCGAACGTGCGGCTGGAGCCCATCGCGAGGACACGGTGCCGGTCCTGGCCGGGCTGCACCATGGCCATCACGTTGGCGACGTTGGGCTGCGACGGCGGCACCTCGGCGTCGAGGGATGCCTTCATCTTCTGCAGCATCCCGCGGTCGAGGGTGCTGCGGATCGTGTAGCCGCCGCGGGTGAGCTGGTCGACCGGGAAGCCCGCCTCGCTCAGGTACTCCACGACGTACTTGCAGAAGAACCCGGCGTCGCCCGCGCCGATGCAGCCGTTGGGCTGGACGTTCAGCGGCGACACCAGCCCCAGCGGGCTGGCCAGCGCCTGCTGCGCCTGGGCCTCGTCGATCATTCCCTGGTCGCGCATCTGGGCGATGACCAGGTTGCGACGCTCCGTCGCCGCCTGCGGGTTGGCCGCCGGGTCGAACGCCGTGGTGCTGCGGACCATGCCCGCCAACAGTGCCGCCTGCGGAACGGTGAGCTGTTCGGCCGTCGTGCCGAAGTAGGTGCGTGCCGCCGACGCGATGCCGTACGCCCCGTTACCCCAGAACACGATGTTCAGGTAGCGGGTGAGGATCTCCTCCTTGGAGAGGCTGCGCTCCATCTGCAGCGCGATCCGCGCCTCCTTGAGCTTGCGCGCCGGCGTCTGCTCGGTGGCCTTGAGCCGCTCGCTCTCCGTCTGCGCCTCGACGTAGAGCATGTAGTTCTTCACGTACTGCTGCGTCAGCGTCGACGCGCCCTGCACGACGTCGCCCGACGCCGAGTTGGCGATGACCGCGCGCATCGTGCCCTGCCAGTCGACACCCTGGTGCTGGTAGAAGCGCCGGTCCTCGATCGCGACGATCGCGGCCTTCATGGCGGGCGAGATCTGGTCCGCGGTGACCGACTCCCGGTTCTGGTCGAACAGGTAGGCCAGCGGCTGACCCGCGGAGTCGAGGATCGTCGTGCGCAGGGGGAGCGCGCCGTCGAGAAGGTCCGTCGACGAGTTGTTGACGCCGTCGCCCGCATCGTTGGACAGCACCCCGAGGCCCGCCGCGAACGGGAACGCCATGCCCGCGGCCACGACACCGGCCAGCAGACACAGCCCGAGCAGCATGCCGATCGGCCGTCGGACGTGGGGAGGCAACCTCACGGGGAGCCACCCTACGCGGACACCCGTGACGCTCCCGTCAGGCGGCGCACCGCGAAAGTTGAGTAAAAATACTCACTTACCGACGGAACCCGATCACCCGAAGATTCGTCTCAGCGAGGTCGTGCAGAACAGCACGGCCACGAACGACTGGACGATCGGGGGTCGCCGCGATGACCGTGACGACGGGTACGAGCAGCGGGAACAGCACCTGGAACTGGCGGGTCGCCGCCCGCTGCCGCACCGACGACGGCGACGACCTCTTCGTCTCCGGCGCGGCGCAGCGCGAGGTCCGCGGGTTCTGCTTCGCCTGCCCGGTGCGCACCGAGTGCCTCGCGTACGCGCTCGACGAGCAGATCGAGTTCGGCATCTGGGGTGGGGCGACGGAGCGCGAGCGCCGCGCGATGCTGCGCGCCCGGCCCGGTGTGCGGTCCTGGGCCGACCTGCTCGCCGAGGCGCGGCTGGCGCACTACACCGCGGAGGCCGCCTCCATCCGGGCCGCCGCAGCCGCTGCCGAGACCGCCGCCTCCGAGGAGCACCCGGCCCCGGCCGATGTCATGGGGTGATCGCCGACGGTGGGACATGGGCGTCACGGGTGGCGCTCTTGTCCCGCAAACGGTGATCACGACGGGCAGACGGCGGTTCGGCGTCAGGAGCTACTCGCAGCCGATGCCGTCGTTGTCGCGGTCGAGGTGCGCGGCGTAGCCCGGCTGGCCCCGCAGGATGGGTGCCTTGCCTGCTGCACGGACCGCGGAACAGTTCTTGTAGTAGGCCGCTCCGCCGCCGGTCGAGCCGGAGTTCGCGGACTGCTTCTTCGTCGTCGGGGGCGCGACGAGGCCCTGGGGGGCGACGGTCTTGGCGGCGACGCGGGTCGTCGGCACGGGGACCTGGGCGGGCACGACGGGCACGACGGGCACGACGGTGGTGGGGGTCGCGCTGGTGGTCGTCGTCGTGGTGGGCGTCGGGCTGGTCGACGTCACGGTCGTCGACGTCGGCGCCGAGGCGAAAGAACGCGGGGTGCTGGGCTCGGAGGAGCCGCAGGCCTGCAGGAGCAGGGCGGCCGCGAGTGCGACGGCAGCGAGCGAGCCGGCGCGGCGGGCAGTTCGGGGAGTCATTCGGTTCCGTTCGTCAGGAGGCGAACGGACATTCGCGATGTGCCGCTCCGGCGTTACGCCCGGTTCGTCCGACACCGGCTCCCCCCACGCGCAACCTCACGGCTGTCCCCGCGCAGCAGGACGACCGTGAGGTTGCGCGCGGGGTGTCGGCCGGACGTCAGCGGGCTTCGCGGAGGGGGGTGGCGGCGAGGTCGTCGTCGGGGGCGGCGAGACGATCGCCGATGCTGCGCAGGCCCTCGAGGTCTGAGACGTCCCCGCCGACGGCCGGAACCCGGGTGACGGCCACGTCGGGGTGGGCACCGGCGAACCGGGACAGGAGGCGGTTCTCGCGTTCGGAGAGCTCGGCGCGGTCGGCGTGCAGGCGCAGGACGGCGGCGGCGAGGCGGCCCCCCTGGCCGGTCGCCGACTCCGCCGCGGCGCGGGCGCGGGCCGCGGACAGGGGCGCGAGGACGGGGTGGGTCCGGTTGAGGACGAGCCCGGCGAGGGGCATCTCCTCGTCGGAGAGCCGGTCGACGAAGTAGGCGGCCTCACGCAGGGCGTCGGGTTCCGGGGTGGCGACGACGACGAAGGCGGTCCCGGGGGAGCGGAGCAGCGCGTAGGTGGCGGTGGCGCGTTCGCGGAAGCCGCCGAACATCGTGTCGAAGGCCTGGACGAAGGCGGAGGCGTCGGCGAGGAGCTGGCCGCCGAGGATCGTCGACACGGCCTTGGCGAAGAGCCCGAACCCGGCGCCGACGATCTTGCGCAGGCCCCGGCCGCCGGCGCGGGCGGGCGAGGACAGCAGCCGGATCATGCGGCCGTCGAGGAAGTTGGACATGCGCTGGGGGGCGTCGAGGAAGTCGAGCGCCGACCGCGACGGCGGGGTGTCGACGACGATGAGGTCCCAGTCGGTGGTGGCCGCGAGCTGCCCGAGCTTCTCCATGGCCATGTACTCCTGCGTTCCGGAGAACGACGAGGAGACGGTCTGGTAGAAGGGGTTGGCGATGATCTTCTCGGCGCGGTCGCCCTCTGCGTGGGCGTGGACCATGTCGTCGAAGGTCCGGCGCATGTCGAGCATCATCGCGTGCAGCTGACCGGCGCCCTCGCCGGCGACGGCCTCGACGCGGCCGGGTTCGTTGGACAGCTCGGACAGCCCGAGGGCCTGGGCGAGCCGCTTGGCGGGGTCGATGGTGAGGACGACGACGGTGCGGCCGCGTTCGGCGGCGCGCAGGGCGAGCGCGGCCGAGGTCGTGGTCTTGCCGACCCCGCCCGAGCCGCAGCACACGACGATGCGGGTGTCGGGGTCGTCGATCAGGGCGTCGACGTCGAGGGGTTCGATGCGGCGTTCACGCGGTGTCACGCGGGGACCTCGTCGGTGTGGCGGACGCCGACGCCCTGTTCGGTGAGGGTGTCGGCGAGTTCGTAGAGGGTTCCGAGGTCGATGCCACCGAGGACCTGCGGCAGTTCGAGGCGGCCGAGGCCGGGGCCGGTGGCGGCGTCGAGCCGGGCGGCCGCGGAGCTCTCGGCGGCGACGCGCACGGCGTGTTCGACGGTCTCGGCGACGAGCCCGTCGACGACCTCGGGAGGCAGGTCGAGCCCGGCGGCGGCGAGGCCGTTGCGGACGCGGGCGGCGTCGACACGACCGTCGGCGGCGGGGGCGACGGACCGGTCGGGCAGCCACTGCTCCCGCACCTTGTTGACGATGACGGCGCCGGTGCGCAGGTCGGCGGCGGCGAGCTCGTCCGCGGCCTCCATCGTCTCGGTGACGGGGAGCTCCTCGAGCAGTGTCACGAGGTGCACAGCCGTCTGCGGGGAGTGCAGGAGCCTGACGACGCCCTCGGCCTGCTTGTGGATGGGGCCGGCCTTGGCGAGGTCGGCCATGGCCTTGGTGACGTCGAGGAAGTTGACGAGGCGGCCGGTGGGCGGGGCGTCGAGGACGACGGCGTCGTAGACGCGTTTCCCGTCGCGGACCCGGGACACGCACTCCTTGACCTTGCCGGTGAGCAGGACGTCGCGCAGGCCGGGCGCGAGTGTCGTCGCGAACTCGATGGCGCCCATGCGCCGCAACGTCCGCCCGGCGACACCGAGCCGGTAGAACATCTCGAAGTACTCGAGCAACGCGGCCTCGACGTCGACGGCGAGGGCGCGGACCTCACCACCGCCCGGGGCGACGGCGATCTTGCGCTCCTCGTAGGGCAGCGGCGGGGTGTCGAAGACCTGGGCGATGCCCTGGCGGCCCTCGACCTCGATGAGCAGGGTGCGCCTGCCGCCCTCGGCCAGCGCGAGCGCCAGCGCGGCCGCGACGGTCGTCTTGCCCGTGCCGCCCTTGCCGGACACGACGTGCAGGCGCACGTCGGACATGGCGGCGGGCCAGACGGGGTTGCTCACGTGTCAAGGGTACGGAGCGTCCCGGTGCGGGCGCCCGGTGAGCGCCCCCACGTCGGGCCCCGTCGCCCCGAGAGCCGCCGTCGGACACGGCCCGTGACGGAACTAGAGTCCCTGGCCATGACCGCGTCCGGATCCACCCGGTGGGAGTACCTCACGGCTCCCCTCCTGATCCACAACACCAAGGCGATCCTCGACAACTTCGGCCGCGACGGCTGGGAGCTCGTCACGGTGACGACGACCGGTCAGCCCGGAGCGGAGCAGCTCGTGGCCTACTTCAAGCGCCCGCTGGAAGGCTGAGTGATGGCACACTCCGACAAGCTCCGTGAGCTCGGCCTCACCCTGCCGCCCGTGCCG
This sequence comes from Pseudonocardia sulfidoxydans NBRC 16205, assembly GCF_007989085.1. Classification (GTDB taxonomy): domain Bacteria; phylum Actinomycetota; class Actinomycetes; order Mycobacteriales; family Pseudonocardiaceae; genus Pseudonocardia; species Pseudonocardia sulfidoxydans. The sequence goes on along the minus strand of NZ_BJVJ01000018.1, from coordinate 64,071 downwards.
AAGCCGGCGGGCGCGTACCTCCCCGCGCGGCGCTCGGGCTCGTTCGTCTACACCGCCGGCCAGGTCGCGGTCGTCAGCGGGAAGCTGCCCGCGCTGGGCAAGGTCGGCGCGGAGGTCGACCTCGACGAGGCCTACTCGCAGGCCCGCACCTGCGCGCTCAACGCGATCGCCGCGATCGACGCGCTCGTCGGCATCGACGCCATCACCGGCATCGTGAAGGTCGTCGGCTTCGTGGCGTCGGCTCCCGGCTTCAACGACCAGCCGAAGGTCGTCAACGGCGCGTCCGAGCTGCTCGGCGAGCTGTTCGGCGACGCGGGTCTGCACGCTCGTTCCGCCGTCGGGGTCGCCGAGCTGCCGCTCGACGTGCCCGTCGAGGTGGAGCTGATCGTCGAGGTGGCCTGACCGTGACCGGGCAGGCCGTCGCCGCGTGTCACGAGCTGCTGCTCCATCTCGCGGGGCGGCTGCCCGACGACGTCACCTGGCGCCTGCGCGACTGGCTGGCCGACGACACCGACCACGGCCGCGCCGCCGTGGCCGCGACGTTGCCGCGCGCGCTGCTGCGCAACCGGGTGGGCATCACCGACCACGAGCGTTCACTGCTCGTGACGGGAGCCGGTGACGACGCAGCCGTTCGCCGCGCCGTCCGGGCGGTCCTGCCGATCCAGTCGGCGGAACGTCCCCCGTTCGAGTTCCGCGCGGCGCCGGACGGCTACGACGCGGCGACGCTCGGCGTCCTTGCCGTCGCCCGCGGCACGGCGGGCGTCGAGGAAGTCCTGCGGAGTGTCCGTTCGGGACCGTTCGGCGAGCGGACGGTGCTCGTCGTCCTCGGCGGCGACCGTCCGTGGGCGCTTGCGGGCACACTGCAACGGCTGCTGAGGGCACACGGCGACCGCACCCCGTGCGTCGAGGTGCTCCCGGTCGACCTCGATCCACCGCCGTACCACAAGGCCGCGATCGTGGGCTCCGCCCAGATGTGGTCGTCGACCGGCGCCACGGTGGGCGCGTCGACCTGACGCGAGCCCGGCGAGCACGGTGAAGGAGGACAGGTGGCGGAACTGCAGGCCACGGCCCTGACCACCCACGAGCTGCTGCTCGCACTCGCAGGACGGGTCGACGACGATCTGCTGGCCACGTGCCGCGAGCTCGTCGCCGTCGGCGAGGACGCGCCCGCGTTCGAGCTGCTCACGGCGGCGCTCGTCGCCGTCGCCGCCCAGCTGCCGCCGGGCGTGCGCGAGACGCTGGTCGCGGCCGCCGCGAGGGTCCGCGTGGATCTCGACGCCGACCGGCTCCTGCCCCCGGCCGCCCCCGAGAACGGCACGGGGCACCGCTTCCGCGCCGACACCGACGTCCCCGGGCTGTCCGCGCGGATCGCGGAGGCACTGTCGGCGCACCGCCCGGGCGGCGGGCACAGCTGGCTGACGTGGCGCACCACCCCCGCCGGCAGCGCTCCCGGGCCGGTGCCGCACCCGGTGCTGCTCGTCGAGATCCCCGGGACGCCGGGGCCCGAGGATCATGCCGCCGACGTCCTGGCCTACCGGCTGTCGGCGACGCTGCAGCGGGTCGGGCTCGCGGTGGGTGTGGAGGTGTTCGTCGCCGGGTCGGCGCTGCCCGCCTACCACGGTGAGGCGCTCAGCACGGCCCGCCCGGTGCCCTCACCCGCGCCGGCCGCCCCCCTCGATCCGCCCGGCCCACCGGCGACGGGTCTGATCGCCGTGGTGCCGTCCGTCTCGCGGACCGGGCGCCCGTTGCGGCAGGTGAGGCCGGGTGCCGACGCGGGTCCCGAGCTCGCACGGCCTGTCGCACCATCGCTCCCGGCGGCCGTCGACCCGAGCGGGATCGCCCGTGCCGACGCGCCCCCGACGGCCCCGATCGAGACCAACGGCACGCACCGGCCTGCCGGGCCGCCGATGCCGCGGCGCCGGCGTGCCGACGAGCGGGCCGACGCGGCTACGCCGGTGAACGGCGTGCGCGATCCCGAGCGGTCGCCGGTCGGCGACAGCGGCGGGCACGCGGCCGCACCGCCGGCACCCCGCCCTGTCCCCTCCCGGCCGGACGTCGACGGTCCGGGGACCGGTGGCAGGCCGGTCAACGGGGTTGCCAACGGTGTCGCCGCCCGGACGTCCACCGGCGAGGACACCGGTGGTGTCGCCCCGGCCGAGCGCCGCCCCGCAGCGCCGCAACCGGCCGACCCGCGGCCGACGGAGCGCGCTACCGACCGCCCCGTCGATCGTCCTACCGATCGCCCCGTCGACTCGCACCCTTCCGACTCGCGCCCTGCCGATCGCCCCGTCGATTCACGCCCCGCCGATCGCCCCGTCGATTCACGCCCCGCCGATCGCCCCGTCGACTCACGCCCCGTCGACTCGCGCCCTGCCAATCGCCCCGTCGACTCACGCCCTACCGATCACCCCGCCGACTCGCGCCCCGCCGACTCACGCCCTACCGACTCACGCCCTGCCGACTCGCGACCCGCCGAGCCCCGCGGCGCCGACCCCCGAGCCGGGGAGCCGGCGGCCGCGGACCCCGGGCACGGCGACCGCGGCCCTGACCTCGCGGACGACGGCCGCGTCGGCACACCCGAGCAGCACCGGCGCCCCGATCCCGGCCCCGGCCCGCAGGCCGCTCCCCTCGCCCACGAGCAGCCGCAGGCCCGCGCCCCGGAGCGCCCCGCAGACGACGCGGCGCAGGCCGCCGAGCCCGTGACGGCCGCGTTCACCGCTCTCCCGGGTCCCGACGTGCCGCCCGCGGGCCCCGGCGCCGGTGCGACGAAACGCCCCCCGCCCACAACACCGCCCGACAACGTCCGCGCGCCAGGCCGTCACGACGCGTCGCGTACACCTCCGGCCGGGACTCCGAAGCCTGTTGTGCCACAGAGCCTCGACGGGATCCCGCCCGAGCACCGCGGCTTCGCGCCGGACGCCCCACCCGCCGGGTCACGGCCGGTCGCGCCGCTGTCCCGTTCAGGACCCGACGGTTTCGCCCCGTCCGACGACGAACCCGCCCCGCGGTCCCACCGCCGCGCCGAGGAGCCCGCCCCCCGCTCCCGCCGCCGCGCCGAGGAGCCGGACGAGGAGCTCGACGAGCGTCCTGCCGACCAGGCTGGGCACCGGGCCGCTGACGCGGCGCCGGTCGACGACGGCCCCGAGGAGGGTCGCGTCGAACGTGTGCTGCGCGTGGTCGGCCGCGACGACGATCCGAGCGCACCGACACCGCTGTCGGGGGTGCCGGCCGTCGGCCCGTCCGACGAGGACCCGCCGTTGCTGGCGGAGATGCACGACCCGCTGATGGGGCCGCTGCGCACGCCGTTGCTCGACCCGCTGCTGGAGCCCACGGGCAGCTTCCGGGCGGTGTCGGCGGACGAGCCGGGGCCCGACGGACCCCCGCCACCGGCGCCGACGCCCACCGAGGGCGACGCCACCACCCCGCCGGAGGGCCTGCCCCGCCGCAGCGGCACGGAGGCGGCACTGCCGCGCCGGTCGTCGCACGCGGCGCGGTTCCTGCGCCCCTTCGGCGGCGACGGCGACTCCGCGGTGTCCGGTGACGATCTGTTCGCCGAGTCGGTGCCGCGGCGCGTCACGAGCGTCCGGGAGCGGGGCGGCGCGTCGGACCTGCACGTCGACCCGAACGACCCGCTCGGGGTGGGCGACGTCGTCGTCGAGGAGCCGACGCACGCCGCGGCGGAGACGACACCTCCGCGGCCCGTCGAGGCGCCCGGGCCCGCCCCGGTGCGGCCACGGCCGGTGCCGATCCCGACGATCGGCGCCGCGGACGACGAGCCGGGGCCGTCCGCCGACGGCAGGGAGGAGCCTGCCGCCGACGACTCGCCGGCGCCCCGGCCCGCCCCGCGGCCGGCGCCGCGCCGGGTCCGCGCGGTGCCCGATGCCCCGGCACCCGGGTCGACGACGTCCGAAGCCCCGGTGGACGACACGGAGGCGTCCTCGGACGCAGCCGCGCAGGTCGACCAGGGCGACGGGTCGGGGGAGGTCGTCGATCCCATGTCGACGCTGACCGCCACCGAGCGCGACCTGCTGCGTCTGCTGCACGCCGAGCTGGCGGCCCGGGAGCGACCGCGCAGCGGTCGCGACGACGGCGACGACAACCCGCCCGATCTCGTGGGCTGAGGTCCCCGCTCAGCCCGCCGCGGCCGCGACCTGCTCGGTGATCCGCTGCAGGTGCAGGCCGCGGGCGGCGGAGCAGGGGCCGTCCGTGCGGCCGGCAGCGACGTCGGCGACGAACTCGTCGAGCAGCGTCGAGTAGGGGACGGTGGCGTCGTCGGGACGGCTGGTGAGGACGTGCCGGCCGGTGCCGCCGAACATCCCGATCTCGAACTCGGTGGGGTCGATCGCGACCCGCAGCGACATGGAGACGGTGCTGCGCGCGCCGCCGGTGTGGGTCATGCCGAAGGTCCACAGGGCGTCGGCGCGGTTCGCCCAGTCGACTCCGGTGACGGGGCCGAGGGCGGCGTCGAGCAGGTCGATGACGTGGGGCCCGACGTCGAGCAGTGCGCCGTGCTCGGCCCGCCACGCCGACCCGGCGAACGGCCCGCCCAGCAGGGCTCCGGAGAACCAGCGACCGACGCCGACGGTGTCGGGTCCGGCCGGGCCCGCGGGCAGCGAGTCGACCCAGGCGCGGACCTCTGCGTCGAATCGCAGCGTGAGCACGACCGCGGACACGACGCCCGCGTCGGTGACGGCCTGCGCGAGGCGTTCGGCGGTGGCGAGGTCGGCGGCCAGCGGCTTCTCCAGCACGACGTGCTTCCCGGCGGCGACGGCCCGCGGCGCGAGCTCCCCCTGCACGGCGGGCGGTACCGCGAAGGCGACGGCGTCGACGTCGGCGACCAGGTCGTCGAACGACGTGTGCACCCGCGCCGACGTGCCCTCGGCGACGGCGGCGGCCGCCTCGGGGCGCCGCGCCCACACACCGGCGAGCTCGGCGACGGGGTGCGCCTCGATCGCGGCGGCGTGCACGGTCGTCGCCCAGGGCCCGGCTCCGACGAGTCCCATCCGCAGTCGGTCCATGGGCGCCATCCTGCCCGGAGACGCGGCGCGTGGCGTCGCTCATGCTGCGGCGCGCCGCGGCGGAAGGATAACGTCGGTTCGGTGAATGCCGCTGAGCCCGTGATGCCGCGGCCCGCGGCCACCGTCCTGCTGCTTCGTGACGGCCCCGACGGCAGGTTGCAGGTGTTCCTGCAGCGCCGGGTGAAGGGCATGGCGTTCGCCGGGGGGATGACGGTCTTCCCGGGCGGCGGCGTCGACGCGTCGGACCGTGCGGTCGCGTGGGAGGGTCCGGAGCCTGCGTGGTGGGCGGAGCGGTTGGGCTGCACCGCCGACGAGGCGGCCGGGTTCGTGCTGGCCGCGGTGCGCGAGACGTTCGAGGAGTGCGGGGTCCTGCTCGCCGACGGCGCCTCCGTCGACGCCGGGGTGCTCGCGCGGGCCCGCGACGACGTCGCGCAGCGCCGGCGGGTGTTCGGCGACGTGCTCACCGGACTGGGGCTGCGGGTCCGCGCCGACCTCCTGCATCCGTGGGCGCGCTGGATCACCCCGATCGTGCAGCCCCGTCGCTACGACACCGCGTTCTTCACCGCGATCGTCCCACCCGGCCAGGAAGCCGACGCGCAGACGACGGAAGCCGTCGAGGCCACGTGGTGGACGCCGGCGGCGGCGCTGACGGCGTTCCGCGACGGCGAGATCGGGCTCATGCGCCCGACCCGGACGATCCTGACCGACATCGCCGCGTTCCCCGACGCCGCCTCACTGCACGCCGCCGCGCCCACGGGCGCGATCAGCTCGATCCTGCCGATGGTCGTCGAGGGTCTGCCCGACGTCCTGCTCCCCGGCGACGAGGGCTACGACCTCCACGTCGCGTCCGGGCACGCACCCGCTGGAGGCCACCGATGACCGCCGTCCATCCCGCCTACGAGGTGCTGCGCGAGGTCACGCCACTGGCGTCGGTCCTGTTGGCGCGCAACCCGTCGCCGATGACGCTGGAGGGCACCAACACCTGGGTGCTGCGGGCGCCGGGCGAGGAGCGCTGCATCGTCGTCGACCCGGGGGAGGACGACGAGGAGCACCTCACGCGGGTTGCGGCGCAGGGCCGGGTCGAGCTGGTGATCCTCACGCACCACCATCACGACCACGCGGGTGGCGCGCGCCGGTTCGCCGAGCTGACGGGGGCGCCGGTGCGGGCGCTCGACCCGTCGCTGGTGCTGGGGTCGGAGGCGTTGGCGCACGGCGACGTCGTCGCGGCCGCGGGGGTCGAGCTGCGCATCCTGGCCACTCCGGGGCACACCGCCGACTCGATCTCGCTCGTCCTCGACGGCCCCGGAGACCCGGGTCCCGCAGTGCTGACCGGCGACACCATCCTCGGTCGCGGCACGACCGTCATCGCCGAGCCCGACGGCTCCCTCGGCCCCTACCTGGACTCGCTGAAACTGTTGGGCGAGCTGGCCGACGGGACCGACGTCCTGCCCGGCCACGGCCCCGAGCTGGCCGATGCGCCCGCCGCCGCCCGCACCTACCTCGCGCACCGCGAGGAGCGCCTGGCCCAGGTCCGGGCAGCCCTGGAGACCCTCGGCCCGGACGCGACGCCGCGGCAGGTCGTCGAGATCGTGTACGCGGACGTCGACACGGTGCTGTGGCCGGCCGCGGACAGCTCGGTCAAGGCGCAGCTGGACTATCTGCGAGCCGCTCGCTGACCCCGCCGGGCTCGGCCCGGACCGCGGCCTTCCCCAGCCATACGACGGCGGCGAGCAGCAGCCCGCCCGCCCCGCCGACGAGGAACGCCGCGTGCGGGCCGACCGCCTCGACGACCACCCCGGCCAGCGACTGGCCCGCCGCGATGCCCACGGTCGCCGCCGTGACGACCCACCCGAACGCCTCGGTGCCCGATCGCTCGTCCACGACGACGTCGATGGCGACGGAGTGCGCCGTGGTCTGCGGGGTGATGAGCGCCCCGGCGAGCAGCATCACCAGGACCGTCGCGAGGACCGAGCCCGTCGCCGCCGCGGCCGCCATCCCGCCGACGACCAACGCGAACCCCACGAGCAGCACCGGCAGCCGCTGGTGCAGCGACCGCGGCCAGGGCCGGGCGGCATAGCCGATCCCGCCGAGCACCGACGTCACCGACCACGCGGACAGCAGCACGCCCCCGAGCGCCGCCGACCCGGCCGCCGCGGTCACCGCGGGCACCCCGACCTCGACGCTGCCGATGACGACACCGAACCCCAGCGACGCCAGCGCCACGATCCGCAGACCGGGCCGGGCCAGCACACCGAGCAGCGACCGGCGCCCGGTGCGGATGCTGCCGCGGACCGCGCGCACCACGGGGCTGCACGCGAACACCACGGTGCCGACGACCATCGCCGCGACCGCGACCACCGCCCCCGTGCCCGGCCACGGGGCCGTGACCAGGAACGCGGCGACCGCCGGGCCCAGGATGAAGAACACCTCGAGACTGATGGCCTCGTAGCCGTAACCGGCCTCGCGCCGCGGACCGGGTGGCAGCAGCGCCGTCCACAGCGACCGGGACGCGCCGGGCAGCGCGGGCATCGTCGCGCCCGACAGCGCCGCGGCGGCCACCAGCACTGCGACGGGTCTGTCGGTGGCGATGAGCACCAGCAGCAGCGCGGACGTCGTCGCGAACAGTCCGGCGACGACGAGCAGGAGCACCGCGGGGCCGCGACGGTCCATGATCCGGCCCTGCGCGACCGCGCCGACCGACATCCCGATCAGGATGCCCGCCGACACCAGCCCCGCCGACGCGAACGACCCCGTCGTCCGCTGCACGTACAGCAGGACGGCGAGGCCGTACATCGCGATGGGCAACCGGCCCAGCGCCGACCCCGCGACCGGCAGTGCCGCACCGGGAGTGCGGACGGCGGCGCGGTAGTCGGCGAGCGTGACGGACACGCCCACCACCCTCACACGGCGGGGGAGTCCCCTGCCAACGGTTTCAGCGGGCGCGGCGGGCGAGCCGCTCGGGCTCCAGGATGAGGACGCTCTTGCCCTCGAGCCGCAGCCAGCCGCGGTGGGCGAAGTCGGCCAGCGCCTTGTTGACGGTCTCGCGCGACGCGCCGACGAGCTGGGCGATCTCCTCCTGCGTCAGGTCGTGCGTGACCCGCAGCAGACCCGACTCCTGCGACCCGAACTGGCGCGCCAGCTGCAGCAGCGACTTCGCCACGCGGCCGGGAACGTCGGTGAAGATCAGGTCGGCCAGCATGTTGTTGGTGCGGCGCAGGCGACGGGCCAGCACGCGCAGCAGCTGCTCGGCGATCTCCGGGCGCTTGCCGATCCACTCGCGCAGCGCACCGCGGTCCATCGTGTAGGCGCGGACCTCGGTCACCGCGGAGGCCGACGACGTGCGGGGCCCCGGGTCGAAGATCGACAGCTCGCCGAACATGTCCGACGGACCGGCGACCATCAGCAGGTTCTCCCGGCCGTCCGGGGACTTGCGGCCGATCTTCACCTTGCCGCTGCCGATGATGTAGAGCCGGTCACCCGGCTCGCCCTCGGAGAAGATGACATGCCCACGCGGGAACTCGGCGGTCTCCAGCGCCTGGGCGAGCACCTCCGCCGCATGTGGTTCCACGCCCTGGAAGATCCCGGCGCGGATCAGAACCTCGTCCACGTTCCCGCTCCTCATGTCATCCCCGCCCCACGACGCGGATCATCGGCGCGTCAGTCTAGGGGGTACGGCCCCGCACTGCGACGAGACACCACCCCGAGTACCACCCCTACAGGGGTGAACCGTACCTGTCGGCCGTCGTCACTCACGACGCGATCTTGCTCTGTGCCTCCGGCTTGCGCTTGCCCGGACGTCTGTTGCGGAGCCGGAAGAGCTCCAGAGCGCGGGCCGTCCCCTGCTTGAACATGGCCCGCACCTCCTCCGGGCGGGGGCGCTCGAGCATCTCGTCGAGTTCGTCCTGGGGCACGGTGGCGTCGCGCAGCCGGGACTCCACACGCTCCATACCGAGCGCGAAGAACATCACCAGCAGCGGCACGAGGACTGAGAGCCAGGCAGTCATGACCCGGCCGATGATTCCCCACCCGCGTCCGCACGCGCGCACCGGGGCCGCGATCCGCGCGTCCCGTGATGGATCTGTGACCTGTCGGGGGAGCCCGCTGGGCCGGGCGTCGGGATCCGGTCGGAAGCTGTCGGTGGGCGCCCGTAGTCTCGAAGCGTGAGCACCCCCGCCCGGACCCTCCCGGACCGGCGCAGCGCGGCGCGGCTCGCGGCCCGTGTCGCTGCCGGGGAGAGCCCGATCGGCCGGGCCCGGCGCGTCGGACGGACGCTGCGCGCGCTCGCCGCCGCCTACCCGGACGCGCACTGCGAGCTCGACTTCACCACGCCGCTGGAGCTGGCCGTCGCCACCGTCCTGTCCGCACAGACCACCGACGTACGCGTCAACGAGGTCACCCCGGCCCTGTTCGCGCGGTACCGCACGGCGGTCGACTACGCGCAGGCTGAGCGCACCGAGCTGGAAGAGCTGATCCGGCCCACCGGCTTCTACCGCAACAAGACGTCGTCGCTCATCGGGCTCGGCCAGGCCGTCGTCGACAGGTTCGACGGCGAGCTCCCCGCCACCCTCGAGGACCTCGTCACCCTGCCCGGCATCGGCCGCAAGACCGCCAACGTCGTGCTGGGCAACGCCTTCGGCGTCCCCGGCATCACGGTCGACACCCACTTCGGCCGGCTCGTCCGCCGCTGGGGATGGACCACCGAGGAAGACCCGGTCAAGGTCGAGCACGCCGTCGGCGAACTCGTCCCCAAGCGCGACTGGACGATCGTCTCGCACGAGGTGATCTTCCACGGCCGCCGCGTCTGCCACGCCCGCAAACCCGCGTGCGGCGTCTGCACCCTCGCGGCCGACTGCCCGTCGTTCGGCGACGGCCCGACCGACCCCGAGAAGGCCGCCGCCCTGGTCAAGGGCCCCGAGCGCGACCACCTCCTCACGCTGGCCGGCTTCGGCGTGCTCCGGCCGGACGAGCCGGACACCGGCGCGTGAGGCTCCGCGCGACACGCACCGAGATCGTCACGACGGTCGTCGTCGTGCTGCTCGTCGCCCTCGGCGTCGTGGCGCTGTGGCCGCGCAGCTCCTCCTCCGGGCCCACGTCCGGTTCCCCGGCCACGACCGCGTCCGCCGACCTCGCCGCGCTGCGCACCCGCGCCGCCCTCCCGCCCTGCCCCGCGCCCGGCGGCGCCCCCGCCGCCGGGCCGCTCGCCGGCGTCACCGTGCCCTGCCTGGGCACCGACGGTGTCGTCGACCTCGGCGCCGCCCTCGCCGGCAAGCCCGCGCTGCTCAACGTGTGGGCGTCCTGGTGCGCCCCCTGCCGCGCCGAACTCCCCGCCCTCGCCGAGTACGCCGCCCGCCCCGGCGCCGTCACCGTCCTCGGCATCGACGTCCGCGACCAGCCCGAACCCGCACTCACGCTGCTCGCCGACCTCGGCGTCCGAATCCCGTCCGTCACCGACCCCGACGGGAAACTCGCCGCCGCCCTCTCCCTCCCACCCGCCGTCCCCGTCAGCTACCTCGTCGCCGCCGACGGCCGCGTCACCCCGATCCTGCCGCCCGTCCCCTTCGCCACCGCCGACGACGTCGCCGCCGTCGCCGAGGGGACCGCCGCGTGACCGAGGACCTCCACCCCGACGCAGCACCCCGCTGGCTGCACCCGCTCCTCCACGGCGTCCGCGACTTCGCCCCGACCGACATCGCTGCCCGCCGCACCCCACCCGCCCACGGCGGCCGCCGCGCCGCCGTCCTCGTCCTCTTCGGCGAAGGCCCGTCCGGGCCCGACGTCCTCCTCGCCGAACGCTCCTCCGACCTGCGCAACCACGCCGGTCAAGTCGCCTTCCCCGGCGGCGGCATCGACCCCGGCGACACCGGACCCGTCGGCGCCGCCCTCCGCGAAGCCGAAGAGGAGACCGGGCTCGAACCCGCCGGCGTCGTCCCCCTCACCACCCTCGCCGACCTGTACGTCCCACCGTCCGGCTACGTCGTCACACCCGTCGTCGCACACTGGGCCGAACCCAGCGCCGTCCACGCCGTCGACCCCGGCGAAACCGCCCACGTCGCCCGCATCCCCATCGCCGCCCTCGCCGACCCCGCCAACCGGGTCCGCGTCCGCCACCCCGCCGGCGGCACCGGCCCCGCGTTCCAGGTCGAGGGGCTGCTCGTGTGGGGTTTCACCGGGGGCTTATTGTCCGCGCTGTTGCATGCAGGGGGATGGGAAGTTCCGTGGACGGCCGCCCGCACACTCGACCTGGCCGAAGCACTCGCCGCGCGCAGCGGCGCCACGAGGGACGACACGGGGCAGGAGGTCACCGGGGGATGACCGGGATCTCCGCATGAGCTGGGTCGACGTACTCGTCGTACTCCTCGCGATCGTCGCGGGCGTGTCCGGCTGGCGCCACGGCATGGCCGTCGCCCTGCTGTCGTTCGTCGGCGTCCTCGGCGGCGCCATCCTCGGCGTCCGCCTCGCCCCACTGATCGTCTCCGGCATCGAAGCCCAACACACCCGCGTCATCGTCAGCATCGTCGTCGTCGTGCTCCTCGTCGCCCTCGGCGAGACCACCGGCGTCTTCTTCGGCCGACGCATCCGCGACCGCATCACCGGCGAACGCGTCCTCAAGGTCGACTCCTCCCTCGGCGCCCTCCTCCAAGCCTTCACCGTCGTCGTCGCCGCCTGGCTCGTCGCCCTCCCACTCGCCTCCGCCAGCTTCCCCGGCCTCGCCGCCAGCGTCCGCAGCTCCGAAGTCCTCCAGTCCGTCGACTCCGTCATGCCGTCGGGCGCCCGCGCCCTACCCGCCGAACTGCGCCAACTCCTCGACGACTCCGGGTTCCCCGACGTCCTGTCCCCCTTCGCGCAGACCCCCATCACCGCCGTCGGCCCACCCGACGCCGCCCTCGCCCGAAGCCAGGTCGTCCGCGACGTCGGCGGCAGCGTCCTCAAGGTTCGCGGCCGCGCCCCCTCCTGCCAGCGCCAGCTCGAAGGCACCGGGTTCGTCGTCGGACCCCAGCGCGTCATGACCAACGCCCACGTCGTCGCCGGCACCAACCAGACCAGCGTCGAAGTCCCCGGCCGCAACGGCCGCACCCGCACCCTCACCGCCACCGTCGTCTCCTACGACCCGGAGATCGACGTCGCCGTACTCGCCGTCCCCGACCTCGACGCCGACCCGTTGCAGTTCGCGCCCGACGCCGCCAAACCCGGTGACGACGCCATCGTCCTCGGCTACCCTCTCGACGGGCCCTACACCGCCACCGCCGCCAAGATCCGCGACCGCATCCAGCTCCGCGGACCCGACATCTACGACAGCGGCACCGTGACCCGCGACGTCTACACGATCCGCGCCACCGTCCGCTCCGGGAACTCAGGCGGCCCCATGATCGCTCCCGACGGCCAGGTCCTCGGCGTCGTGTTCGGCGCCGCCCTCGACGACTCCGAGACCGGCTTCGTCCTCACCGCCGACCAGGTCGCGGGCGCCCTCAACGCCTCCAGCGGCCTGACCCGCAAAGCCGACACCGGCACCTGCGCCGCCTGACCCCGCCGCCGCGCCCCAACGCCGCAGGGCGGGCAGGCGCAGGGCGAGCGGCGGCGCGCGGCGGGCGGGCAGCGGGCGGCGGGCGGGCAGCGCCGTGAGACGCACCGCGCCCAGCAGGCAACAGGCACACAGCGCCCAGCAGGCAACCTGCAGAGCACCCGGCAGGCAGCAGGGCACAGCACCCGGCAGGCAGCGGGCGCGTGGCCAGGGCGGGCGGCGGCGCGAGGCGTGCAGCGAGCGGTGAGGTGCGCAGCAGCGTGGGGTGCGTAACGCCCGGCACACAGCGGCGCAGAACGCGCAGCGGTGGGGCGCGAACGTGTCACCAGCGCTGCTCTGCAGCTCTCACGACACGCTCGTCGGCCGGGGCGACGCGGAGCGTGTCGTCAGTGCGGCCCGGGAGCGCTCACGACACCTTCGAGGCCGTCCGGGCCCCCGCCGCGCGGTTTCTCCGTGACCGCGTGGCTTGTCCGGTCGGACTACCACCTGCAAGCCGCGCAACGATCCCAGAACCCACGCCGCGACCGCAGAACCCGCGCGGCGACAACCCCGCCAGCAGACGGAGACGCTTGCGCCCCTCCACAGCCGCCGCCCCAGCAGAGGGTGCAGCGGACCTGCAACGGGTGCGCGCCGCGAAGAGAGTGCCGCATCGCCGCCACGCAGGCTCCGCCGCCGCGTGGCTTGTTCGGTCGAACCGCCACCTGCAGACCGCGCCACGACGTCAGAATGCACGTCGCGATTGCACAGCCTGCGTGGTGATCGCCGAGCCGGCAGATCGCGGCGCTGTGCCCCTCCACAGCCGTCGCACCCATGCAGAGGGTGCAGCGGACCTCCAGCGGGTGCGGGCCGCGAAGCGAGCAGCCCACATCTCCGTCGCGGGTTCGTCGTCGCCGTGCGGACTGTCTGGTCGCGGAATCCGCTGCAGGCCCCGCGGGGATCTCGAGACCCGCGCGGCGACCGCAGAACATGCGCAGCGATGGCCGAGCCGGCAGGGCACGGCGCTGCCCGCCTCTCGAAGCCGGTGCCGGTGCGAGACCCGCCGCGGGTTCCGCCGTCGCCGCGCGGCTTCTCCGGTCGTCCAGCCGTTTGCAGGCCCCGCCGCGATCTCGGAACCCATGCCCCGACTGCAGAACCCGCGCGGTGATCGCTCGACCAGCGGACCGAGGCTGCACCCCTTCCACAACCGCCACACACGGGTACGCGAGCGTCGCCGCGCGGGTTGTCCGGTCGGGCCCCCGCCTACACAGCCACCGCGACGACCCCAGGGCCCACGCAGCGACACCAGAACCCACGCAGCGACACCAGAACCCACGCAGCGACACCAGAACCTGCACAGCGACACCAGAACCTGCACAGCGACACCAGAACCTGCACAGCGGCCGAAGAACCTGCGCAGCGGCCGAAGAACCTGCGCGGCGGCACCGCCGACCCGTGTGCGGCGGCGGTGCGGCACGGCGGCGTCCATCGGCCGCTGCGGCGGCACCTGAACCTGCGCGGCGGCACCGCCGACGCGCGGGCGGCGGCGGTGCGGCACGGCGGCATCCATCGGCCGCTGCGCCGGCACCACCCTCGGGCGGGCGGCGCGGGTCAGACGTCGCGGGTGATGGTCTCGTCGCGGCCGGGGCCGACGCCGATGGCGCTGACGGGGGCGCCCGTGAGCTCCTCGATGCGCTGGACGTAGGCCTTGGCGTTGGCGGGGAGGTCGCCGAAGTCGCGGCAGCCGGAGATGTCCTCGAACCAGCCGGGGAGCTCCTCGTAGACGGGGAGGGCGTGGTGGACGTCGGTCTGGGTCATCGGCATGTCGTCGACGCGCTTGCCGTCGACCTCGTAGGCGACGCAGATCGGGACGGTGTCGAGGCCGGAGAGGACGTCGAGCTTGGTGAGGAAGTAGTCGGTGATGCCGTTGACGCGCACCGCGTACCGGCCGATGACGGCATCGAACCAGCCGCAGCGGCGGGGGCGGCCGGTGGTCACGCCCACCTCGCCGCCGACCTTGCGCAGCCGCTCGCCCCACTCGTCGTGCAGCTCGGTGGGGAAGGGCCCCGAGCCGACGCGGGTGGTGTAGGCCTTCAGGATCCCGATGACGCGGTCGATCTTGTTGGGGCCGATGCCGGAGCCGACGGCGGCACCGGCGGCGGTCGGGTTGCTGCTGGTGACGAAGGGGTAGGTGCCGTGGTCGACGTCGAGCAGGGTGCCTTGCGAGCCTTCGAGCAGGATCGTCTCGCCGGCTTCAAGGGCTTTGTTGAGCAGGAGCCGGGTGTCGGCGATGCGGTGGCTGAAGCGTTCGCCGCAGGCGAGGACGGACTCGACGACCTCGTCGACGTCGAGGGCGCGCCGGTTGTAGACCTTGACCAGGATCTGGTTCTTGAGTTCGAGGGCGGCCTCGACCTTCTGGCGGAGGATCTTCTCGTCGAGGACGTCGGCGGCGCGGACGCCGACGCGGGCGACCTTGTCCTGGTAGGCGGGGCCGATGCCGCGGCCGGTGGTGCCGATCTTGGCCTTGCCGAGGAAGCGTTCGGTGACTTTGTCGATGGCGATGTGGTACGGCATGATCAGGTGCGCGTCGGCGCTGATCATGAGGCCGCTGGTGTCGACGCCGCGGTTCTCGAGGCCGGTGAGCTCGTCGAGGAGGACGCCGGGGTCGACGACGACGCCGTTGCCGATGACGTTGCGCACGCCTGGGGTGAGGATGCCCGACGGGATGAGGTGGAGTGCGAAGTCCTGCCCGTCGGGGAGGACGACGGTGTGGCCGGCGTTGTTGCCACCCTGGTAGCGGACCACCCACTGGACCTGACCGCCGAGGAGGTCGGTGGCCTTGCCCTTGCCCTCGTCGCCCCACTGGGCTCCGATCAGCACGATCGCCGGCATGTGAAACTCCAAGTCCTGAACGCGCGGAGCGACCGCGGCGCAGTTCGCGCCGCGGCGGGGAGGGTAACCGATCAGAGTGAGCACGATCGATTCCTCGGTGATGCTGCTGACCGTCGGGGACGGGGCCACGGGCCGGCGGCTTCCGTTCCACGGTAGTCGGCCGGGCTCGGGTCTGGCGCGGGTGCCCGCGGCTCTGGCCTCGGTGCCGGCGGTGGCGTTGCCGTCGCGGCCGGGTCGTGGGGACCTGGATCCGGTGTTGGACGAGCAGCGCCCGGGCCGGGTGGTCGTGTCCGGTGACGACGCGGATCTGGCGGCGGTGTTGGTCCGGTTGCTCCGGAAAGACCTGTTGGGCGCGGTCGAGGTGGCGTTCGTGCCGACGAGCCGGCGGTCGGCGGCCGCGGCGGCGTGGGGGTTGCCGCGGGACCGGGCGCAGGCGGCGGCGTTGGCGTTGGACGGCGTGGCGTCGCCGGTGCCGTTGGTCCGTGACGACGCGGGCGGGGTGCTGGTGGGGCGCGGGGAGGTGCGCAACCTGCGGGGGGAGGCCTACTGCGACGACACGCTGGTAGTCCGGGGGGCTGTGCGGCGGCTCGTGGCGACCCCGGGGCCGGGCGGGGTGTCGTCGGTGCGCGGGCGCGGTGTCATCCCGGCGACGGGTCGTGCGTTGCAGATCGGCTGCGTGGGCGCGACGGTCGTCGTCGACGGTGTGGAGCATCCGCGGGTGGTGCCGCGGTGGGTCTGGTACCGCCACACCACCGACTGGCTGCTGGTGCGCCCGTGAATGTCAGGCAGCCTCGGCGTCGGGGCGGCGGTGGTAGGAGTCGACGTACTCCTGCCCGCTGAGCTGCGCGATCGCGTCCATGATCTCGTCGGTGACGGCGCGACGGATTGCCGGTGAGTTCTCGAGCCCCTCGTAGCGGGAGAAGTCGAGGGGCGCGCCGAACCGGACGGTGACGGGCGCGATCCGCGGGATCTTGACGCCGACGGGCTGCACCTTGTCGGTGCCGAGGAGGCCGACGGGGACGACCACGGCGCCGGTGGTGAGCGCCAGGGTGGCGACGCCGGTGTGGCCGCGGTGGAGCCGGCCGTCGAGGGACCGGGTGCCCTCGGGGTAGATGCCGAACGCGCCGCCGGCTTCGAGGACGCCGCGACCGGCGTCGAGGGCGGCGAGGCCGGCCTTTGCGTTGCCGCGGTCGACGGGGACGTAGTTGAGGGCGGAGAGGAAGCGGGCGCCGAAGCGGCTCTTGAGGCTGTGGCCGGTGAAGTACTCGGCCTTGGCGAGGAAGGCGACGGGGCGGGGCGCGACCAGCGGGATCACCGCGGTGTCGACGGCCGCGCGGTGGTTGGACGCGAAGATCACCGGGCCGGTGAGGGGCACCCCTTCGATGCCTTCGGCCTTGGGGCGCCACAGGAGCATCGCGAGCGGACGGATGACCCACCTGATCAGGAACTGCACTGCTGTTCGACCTCTCCCCAGGAGTCGACGTATCCCCGACGTCGGCGTTGCCGCCGGATCATTCTCCCCCACCCGTCGTGACCGGCGGGTCACCGGAGGGGAACGTCGCGTCGACGGTCACATGTCCCGGTGTTCCACCGCGAGCGCCGTACGGGGAACGTCGGTGGTATTCGGGGCGTTCCCGACCCCACCCCGGGTGCATCGCTGCACGGTGCGGACGACGGCGATCGCCTCCGGGCGGGCATGAGGAAGGGCGGGGCGCGGGGAAGGGCGGGGCCGGCCGGCGGGGAAGCCCGGCCCGGTGGCGACGGGCGGCGTGCCCGCCGCCCGTCGCGGGGAAGCCCTCAGGAGAGGCCGAGCTCGGCGGGCGCGGTCGAGTCGGAGTCGGCGATGAAAGCGCGCAGGCGCTCGACCTCGTCGGTCTCCCCGATCGCCTCCGACGCCCGCAGCAGCGCGGCGAGGGCGCGGAAGACGCCCTGGTTGGGCTCGTGCGACCACGGGATCGGGCCGAAGCCCTTCCAGCCGTTGCGGCGCAGCTGGTCGAGGCCGCGGTGGTACCCGGTGCGGGCGTAGGCGTAGGCGGTGACGGACTCGCCGTCGGCGAGGGCGCCTTCGGCCAGGGTCGCCCAGGCGGTCATGGAGGCGGGGTGCGCGGCGGCCACGGTCTTGGCGTCCGCGCCGCCCGCCAGTTCGGCGGCCGCCGGGTCGACGGGCAGCCGGGTGGGCTCGGGGCCGAGGAGGTTCCCGTGGACGGTCATCGCACGCCCTCGCCGGAGCTCGGACGATGGCCGCACGCACTGTGTCGCTGACGCTCGCTCATGGCCCCAATCCTGCCCCGAGCCCCGGAGCCGACCGTCAGCGCAGGGTGCGACCCGCGGACTTGAGGTTCTGGCAGGCCTCGACGACGCGGTCGGTCATCGACTGCTCGGCCTTCTTCAGGTACGAGCGCGGGTCGTACTGCTTCTTGTTGCCGACCTCGCCGTCGATCTTCAGGACGCCGTCGTAGTTCTGGAACATGTGCGCGGCGATCGGGCGGGTGAAGGCGTACTGGGTGTCGGTGTCGACGTTCATCTTCACGACGCCGTAGGAGATCGCCTCGTGGATCTCGTCGAGGCCCGAGCCCGAGCCGCCGTGGAAGACGAGGTCGAGGGGCTTGGCGTCGGCGGGCAGCCCGAGCGTGGCGCGCGCCACCTCCTGGCCTTCCTTGAGGATCTCGGGCCGCAGCTTGACGTTGCCCGGCTTGTAGACGCCGTGCACGTTGCCGAAGGTGGCGGCCAGCAGGTAGCGCCCCTTCTCGCCGCCACCGAGGACGTCGACGGTGCGCTCGTAGTCGCCCGGCGCCGTGTAGAGCTTCTCGTTGACCTCGTTGTGGACGCCGTCCTCCTCACCGCCGACGACGCCGATCTCGACCTCGAGGATGATCTTCGCCTTGGCGGCGGCGTCGAGCAGCTCGGCGGCGATCTGCAGGTTCTCCTCGAGCTCGACCGCGGAGCCGTCCCACATGTGCGACTGGAACAGGGGCTGCTCGCCGCGGGCGACGCGCTCGGCGCTGATGGCCATCAGGGGGCGTACGAAGCCGTCGAGCTTGTCCTTGGGGCAGTGGTCGGTGTGCAGCACGACGTTGACCGGGTACTGCTCGGCGACGACGTGCGCGAACTCGGCCATGGCGACGGAGCCGACGACCATGTCCTTCACGCCCAGGCCGGACGCGAACTCGGAGCCACCCGTCGACAGCTGGACGATGCCGTCGCTCTCGGCCTCCGCGAAGGCCCGGAGGGCCGCGTTGAGGGTCTCGCTGCTGGTCACGTTGATCGCCGGGAAGGCGTACTCCCCCTTCTTGGCGCCGTCGAGCATCGCGTTGTAGACCTCGGGAGTGGCGATCGGCATGGGGCGTCCTCTCGATCGGGTGGCGCTCGTCGTGGCGTGTCGGCGCTCGTCACGGGCAAGTATCCCGTACCCGGGGACGGGCTCCGCCAATGCCGGATCCGGCCGCCGATAGACTCCCCCGAGTGAACGGGGAGGGGAGTACGGCGAGCCAGCACGCTTTCGAGCCCCACGACCGCTACGGCGTCGGGGGTCCGTTCCCGGGATCCGCCACCGGGCGCCATGCGCCGACGGAGGGTGAGCGGGCGGTCGAGCAGACCCTCAGCAGGTTGCGCCGCATCGACGCCGGCCCGGATCCCGTCGCCGCTCCGCCGCCGCCCCCGCCGGGCGCGCCGCCGCGGACCCTGGCGGATCTCTACAACGACCACCGGCTCCGGCTGGTCCGGCTCGCGGTCCTGCTGGTCGACGAGCCGACCACGGCCGAGGACGTCGTCCAGGAGGCGTTCACGGGTCTGCACCGCAACTGGGGCGGGCTGCGCGACGAGGCGGCCGCGGTCGCCTACCTGCGCACGGCCGTCGTCAACGGGTCGCGGTCGGTGCTGCGCCGGCGCCGCACGGCGCGCGACTACGTGCCGCCGCACAGCGTCAACGCCCGCTCGGCGGAGTCGCTGGCGATGCTGTCGGCCGAGCACCAGGCGGTCGTCGACGCGTTGGCGACGCTCCCGCCGCGGCAGCGCGAGGTCCTCGTCCTCCGTTATTACGGGGGGATGTCGGAAGCCGAGATCGCGGAGGCGACGGGCATCAGCCGCGGTACGGTCAAGTCGACGGCGAGTCGCGGACTCGACACCGTCGCGAAGGTGATGGCGGCCCGCGCGTCGGGCCGATGAGGTCCAGAACCCCCGTGAACAGGGAGAACGGCACCGTGACGGCGATGGACGACCCGGGTCGGAAGTTGTCGGAGGCGTTGCGCGCCCGCGCAGGGCAGACCAGCGGCAACCCGTTCGCGGCCCCGCCGCAGCCGGGTCCCGTGCCCCGTCCGCCGGCACCTCTCGCCCCGGCGCCGGGCCCACAGGCGTCCGGCCGGTACTCGCCCGCCCAGCAGTCGATGCAGCAGCCGCCGGCCGGTCCGTCGCAGCACGGGCACGAGGCGTCGGGCATGTGGTCGCAGCAGGCCGTGAACGCCACCGGTGCGGGCCGGGGCCGTCGGTCCACGCCGCGCAGCCCGATGAACCAGGTCGGGTGGGCGTTGACGGTCGCGTTGCTGGGCGGCGCGGTGCTCGGGTGCGCGTTGGCGCTGCTGTCGGTGCTCGTGCCGGGGCTGCTACCGCCGCTCGGGTGAGTGTCGGGGACGGGTACCGTCGTGAACCGTGACGAATCTCCTCGGCATCGCGCCGTCGACCGCCACGCTGGCCCTGGGCCCGGAGTGGCTCCAGCCCGACACGATCATCGAGTGGCTGGGTCCGTGGGCGCTGGTCGGGCTCGCGTTGATCGTGTTCGCCGAGTGCGGGCTGCTGCTGGGGTTCTTCCTGCCGGGTGACTCGCTGCTGTTCACGGCGGGCCTGTTCGTCCACGTCGGCGCGATCAAGACGCCGCTGTGGCTGACGTGCCTGATCCTGGTGGTCGCCGCGTTCGCGGGGAACGCATGCGGCTACTGGATCGGCCGCAAGGCCGGGCCGGCGATCTTCGACAAGCCGAAGTCGCGGCTGTTCAAGCCCGAGCACGTCGAGAAGACGCAGGGGTTCTTCGACAAGTACGGCAACCGCGCGATCGTCATGGCACGTTTCGTGCCGATCGTGCGCACGTTCATCACCGTGATGGCGGGCGTCGCGAAGATGGACCCGCGCCGGTACTTCACGTACTCGCTGATCGGTGGCGTGGCGTGGGCCGCGGGTGTGACGGTGCTGGGCTACTTCCTCGGCAGCTTCGACATCGTCAAGAACAACATCGAGGCGATGCTGATCCTGATCGTGCTGATCTCGGTGATCCCGATCGTCATCGAGGTCGTCCGGGCGCGGCGTGCCCGCCCGGGCCCCGCCCACCGCGCCCGCCGCTGACCGTCGCCGTGTTCATCACCTTTGCGACGACCGGGCCCGGCGACCATGCTGGAGACCAGTGACCACGACGACCGCGCTCACCACGACCCTGGCCTGGGGACCGCTCGACTCCGCGGGCCCGGCCACGGTCTGGGCCGTCGTGCTCACGTTCATCTTCCTCGAGTGCGCGTTCATCGTCGGGCTGTTCCTGCCGGGTGACTCGCTGCTCGTCGCGGCGGGCGTCGTCCTGGCCCAGCACGGGCACGAGCGCGGCGCCTGGATGCTGGCCTTCGTGGCGGCGGTGCTGGCGGTGGCCGGGAACCAGGCCGGGTACCTCGTCGGTCGCTACACCGGCACGCGCATCCTCGCCCGCAAGGACGGGAAGATGCTCAACAAGGCCAACCTCGAGCGGGCGGGGCGCTTCCTCGACCGCTGGGGTTTCTGGTCGATCGTGGTGGCCCGCTGGATCCCCTGGATCCGGACGCTGGCGCCGATGATCGCGGGTGCGGTCCGCATGGACAACCGCAAGTTCCTGCTAGCCAACAGCGTCGGCGCGATCCTCTGGGTGCCGACGCTGCTGATGATCGGCTACTACGGTGCGGGCCTGCTCGACTCGGTCCCGTGGCTCAAGACGGTCGCGGTGGTCGGGTCGATCGCGTTCTTCGTCGTCGGTACCGGGTTCGGGGTGTGGCGCTATCGCCAGGAGATGCGCCGCCCGATCGACGACACCGCGGAGCTGCCGGAGAACCGGGCGGCCGCCGACACCGGGCCCGCCGAGTCCTGATCCCTCACGCGAGGGTCGCCGCCGCCTCCAGCAGCATCCAGCCCGACAGCTGCACCGACAGGTCGGCCTCCGGCGTCCCGGGCCGGGGGACGCGGGCGGGTTTCCGCCAGTCATGGGCGAACACCGGTCCGGTCGCGACCTCGGCGCGGTTGTCCCACACCGACTCCGCGCTGGCCAGCACCAGCCGCCGCGCGGTGTCGGCGAGCTCCGGGCGGCGCCGTGCGGCGTCGGCGAGGTAGCGGGCGAGGATGCCGTTGAACAGGCCACCGTCGCCGCCGTCGTCGTAGCCGGGGATGACGCCGTCGGCGCCGGCCATGCGGTCGGCGACCGCGTCGAGGACGGCCGATGCGCGCGCGGCCCAGCGCGGGGCGCCGTCGCGTTCGGCGAGCTCGACGCAGGCGCCCAGGTAGACGCCCTGGCAGTAGGTGTAGGTCGTCGCGGCGATCTCGCGGACGGTGCCGTCGGGCGCGAGCCGGACGCCGTCGCGGACGAGCCCGCTGCCGGGGTCGACGAGCGAGGCGGCCATCCAGTCGACGATCGACGCCGCGAGCGGCACCCGGCCGCTGCGGGCCAGCAGGATCGCGGCGGGACCGTTGGCGGGGGCGTTCTTGAAGTCGTCGGCGCGGCGCCACCAGATCCCGCCGCCGCCGTCGGGGGTCCAGCCGGCGCGCAGCCGCGTCGTCACCGCGGTGACGGCCGCCGGGCCGGGGCGCCGCGCGAGCGCACCCGCCCGCTCGACGGCCAGACCGAACCAGGCGATGTCGTCGTAGTAGTCGTTGACCCAGCGGCCCAGGTTCATCAGCCGCACTCCGCGCACGGTCCCGGCGATCGCGGCGGCGCGGCGTCGGTCGGGGGCGCGCAGTTCGGCGTCGACGAGGCAGTCGAGCAGGTGCGCCTGCCACCAGTAGTGCCAGGGCCATGGCCGGTCCAACCGTGGCCGCGGCCAGCGGATCCGTCCGATCCGCGTCCCGGGGGTCACGCCGACGACGCGGCGCAGGTGCCGGGCACGGACCGCTGCCTCGGCCTCGGCGGCGCGCTCCCCCCACACGGTCACGCGTTGCCCTCCGGGACCTCCAGCGGCGCGTGGGAGCTCTCCTCGCGCAGGAACACGTAGGTGGCGACGAGGTCGCCGGACACGTCGGCGCGGCCCGTCCCGCCGCCGGTCACGGACGCGGTACGCATCGCGAACACCGTCGAGAAGGAGTGCAGGTCCCAGCCCTCGCGCACGACGGCGTCGAGGACGTCGGAGATGTCGGCCGCCAGGTGCACCTCGCCGGACGCGGCGCGGGCCACGGGCACCGAGGTCACCTCGTCGAGCGGGAGCGAGAACTGGAAGATCTCCAGGCCGTCGTCGTAGGCGGCGCGGGCGCGGCCGGTGGGCGACTCCTCGAACTCCTGCTGGGCGCGCTCGCGGGCACCGGCCTCGTCGGCGAGGAGCTGCCGGTTCCACTCCTCGACGGCACGGGTCCCGCGTTCCTCGGTCCTCCAGAACGGCACGCCGCCACGATAGGACGCGCGCCCGCCCAGAAGCCCCCGCGCAGCCGCATCGCCGCCGAGCGTGTCGTCAGGGTCGGCCGGGTGCGCTGACGACACGTTCGGTGATCGGCTCCGCATCGGAGGTGTCGTGAGAGCAACGCCGGTGCGCTGATGACACGTTCGTCGGAGGGCCGAGGCGGCGCCCCTCAGCGCGAGTCCGTCCACGCCGCCCACAAACCGTGGTAGCGGCCGCGCGCCGCGAGCAGCTCGTCGTGCGTCCCCTGCTCCACGACCCGCCCCGCCTCCAGCACCACCACCAGATCGGCCCCCGCGGCCTGCGTCAGCCGGTGCGCCACCAGCAGCCCGGTCCGCCCGGCCAGCGCCCGCTCCGCCGCGTCCTCCAACGACCGTGCCCCCGCGCTGCCCGCCTCCGCCGTCGCCTCGTCGAGCACCGCCACCAGCGGATCGGCCAGCACCAGCCGGGCCAGCGCCAGGTGCTGGGCCTGCACGACCGTCAACGTGTGCCCGCCGCTGCCGACCTCCGTCGCCAACCCGTCGGGCAGTGCGTCCACCCAGCCCGTGGCACCGACCGCGTCGAGCGCGGCCCGCAGCTCGGCGTCCGTGGCGTCGGCGCGGGCGAGGCGCAGGTCGTCGGCCAGCGGGCCGGCGAAGACGTGCACCTCCTGCGTCACCAGCGCGACCGACGTCCGCAACCGCTCCGGGTCGTGCGACTCCAGCGGCACCCCACCGATCTCGATCGCACCCCGGACCGGGCTGTGCACCCCGGCGACGAGCGTCGCCAGCGTCGTCTTCCCGGCGCCGCTCGCCCCCACCAGCGCGACCCGCGTGCCCGGGTCCACGTCGAGGTCGACGCCGTCGAGCACGTCGTGGCCCGCCACGTAGGCGTGGCCCAGGCCCTTCACCCGCACCGACCCGTCCGACGCCGTGCGCGGCTCGGCCACGGCCTGCGCCGGCGGCAGGTTCACCACGCCGACGATGCGCCCCAGGCTCGCCGCCGCCGACTGCGCCGTGTCGAGCAGGAACAGCACCTGGTTGATCGGGTTGAACAGGTTGATGAAGTACAGCGCCGCCGCGCTCGCCGTCCCGATCGAGGCCGTCCCCGACCTGACCAGCAGGAACCCTGCGGTCAGGACGCCCGCGACGCCGATGAACTCGGCGACGTTGAGCCGGCCGAAGAACCCCGTCTGCAGCCGGACGACGCGCCGCTCCGTCGTCACGACGTCCTCGGTGCGGGAGCGGACCCGGCGCGCGTGGTCGTCGGCCAGCCCGAGCGCGCGGACCGTCCGCACCCCGCCGACGGTGTCGAGCAGCTGCTGCTGCTGGGCGCCCGCGTAGCGGCGTTGCAGCGCGTACATGGGCGATGACCGCCGCAGGTACCAGCGCGCCGTCAGCACCTGGACGGGAACGGCCAGCAGCGCGGCGACCGTGAACCGCCAGTCGAGGACGGCCAGCCCGACGAGTGTCAGGGCGATCGTGAGGGCGGCCCGCGCGAAGTCCGGGACCGCTTCGCGGACAGCCTCGCCGACCAGCGCGACGTCCTCGCTCGCCCGCGACGTCAGGTCCCCGGCACCCGCGGATTCGATGCGCTGCAACGGAAGCCCGAGCGCGCGTTCGACGAAGCGCTCCCGCAGGTCGGCCAGCATGTTCTCGCCGACGCGGGCCACCAGCGCCACTCCGAGCACCGCCAGCAGCCCCTGGGCGATCGCGACGACGACGAGCAGCAGCACCGGCGTCGTGACCGCGTCGGGGCCACGCCCGTCGGCGACCAGGTCGACGATCCGCCCGAGCAGCGGCGCCGTCACCAGGCTCACGGCGGCACCGGCGACGAGAGCCGCCAGCGCCGCGACCGCCCGCAGCCGGAACGGGCGCACGAGCCCGGCCAGGGCCGTGCGGATCTCCGCCCCGGAGGCGACCGGCAGCAGGGAGCGCCCCTTCTCCTCGCTCATCCCAGCACCAGCTTCCGGTAGCGGGCGTCGTCGCGCAGCAGGTCGGCGTGGGTGCCGTCGGCGCGGACCCGGCCGGCCTCGACGAGCACCACCCGGTCGGCGACGGCCAGCAGCGCCGGGCTCGCCGTGACGACGACCGTCGTCCGGCCCCGGCGGGCGGCGCGCAGCCCGTCGGCGATCCGGGCCTCGGTGACCGCGTCGACCGCGGTCGTGGGGTCGTGCAGGACCAGGACGGCCGGGTCGGCGGCGACCGCGCGAGCCAGCGCGACCCGCTGCCGCTGCCCGCCCGAGAGCGCGGTCCCGCGGTCGCCGACCTCGGTCGACGCGCCCGCCGGGAGCCCGGCGACGACCTCGTCGGCCTGCGCCGCCCGCATCGCCGGTGCCGGATCGGTACCGACGGGCGCGGCGGCCAGCACGTTGTCGTGCACGGACCCGGTGAACAGCAACGCGTCGTGGCCCGCGACCAGCACCGCGCGGCGGGCCGCGGCCGGGGCGCACGCCTCGAGACCGACGCCGTCGACCTCGACCGTGCCCTCCTCCGGGTCGATCTCCCGGCCCAGGCAGTCGAGCAGCACGACCGCCTCGTCGGCGGTGGCGACGACACCCACGAACGCGCCGGCGGCGACGTCGAGGTCGAGGCCGTCGCGCAGCGCGCCGTGGCGCAGGCCGCGCACGGTGACCGCGCCGCCGGCCGGCGTGACCTCGCCCTCGCCGTCGACGGCCGGCGGCGCCGACAGCACCTCCGCGATCCGGGCCGCCGACGCGCGCGCCTGCGCCAGCCGCCCGTTGACCCAGCCGAACACCTCCAGCGGCCCGATCAGGAACTGGGCCAACCCCACGGCCGACACCAGCTGGCCGACGCTCAGCGCACCGTCCGCGGCGAGCCGGCCACCCACGAGCGCGACCAGCGCCAGGAACAGCCCGTTCAACGCCAGGACCGTGCCCGAGTACCAGGCCTGGGCACCGGTGGCGCGCAGCGTCGCTCCCAGCGCGTCCCGGCTCGTCAACCGGTAGCGGGCGACGGCCGCGCGTTCCGCGCCGATGCCCTTGAGCACCCGGACACCGGTCACGAGGTCGGCCGCCACACCCGCCGCGCGGGCCGCCCGCTCCTGCTCCGGCCCGCTGCGCCGCTCCAACGGCTTGCCCAGCAGGTGCACCACGAACAGCAGCGGCGGCGTGCCCAGCAGGATCAGCAGCCCGAGCGGGACCGAGATGTTCAGCAGCGCGACCGCCGCCACGACCAGCGCCGCGACCGCCGACAACGCCACGGGCAGCGCGAACCCCAGCGCCCCGACGCGCTGCGCGTCGGCCACCGCGATCCCCGCCAGCACCCCGGGCAGCCGGCCCGCCTCCGCGCCCCCGCGCGGATCGAGTACCCGGTCGGCGATCCGCAGCCGCAACCGCTGGTCCGTCCTCACCGACGCGATCGCCGCCGCCCGCGCCCCGTACCGGTACGACAGCGACAGCACCGCGAAGTCGACGGCCAGCACCGCCAGCCAGAACAGCAGGCTCTCGACACCGCCGCCGTCGACGGCCCGGTCGATCACGACGCCCACGAGGACCGGCACCATCGCCTCGCCCGCCTGGTGGCCGACCAGCAGCACACCGGCCCCGGACAAGCCGCGCCGGGCCTCGCGGACGGCGGTGCGCAACACTCGCGCGCCCGTCACCGCCACCACGCGGCCGAGGTTACGGGACGAACCGGGCGGGCCCGATCACCAGGCCGTGTCGAGGTCGGCGTGCGCGCACACCCACGCGTGCATGACGATCCCCGCCGCGACGCCCGCGTTGATCGAGCGGGTCGAGCCGAACTGGGCGATCGACACCAGCGTCGACGCCGCCTCCCGTGCGACGTCGGTCAGGCCCGGTCCCTCCTGCCCGAACAGCAGCACGCACTCGCGCGGCAACGTCGTCTGCTCCAGCCGCACCGCACCCGCCGTGTTGTCGACGGCCACGATCGGCAGCCCCCGCTCGTCTGCCCAGTCGTGCAGCGCCGCGGCGTCCTCGTGGTGGTGCAGGGTCTGGTACCGGTCGGTGACCATGGCGCCGCGGCGGTTCCACCGGCGCCGGCCGACGATGTGCACGCCCGCCGCCGCGAACGCGTTGGCCGTGCGGACGACCGTGCCGATGTTGTGGTCGTGGCCGAAGTTCTCGATCGCGACGTGGAAGGGGTGGGCCCGTCCGGCGAGGTCGGCGACCACGGCCTCCCGTCGCCAGTACCGGTAGGCGTCGACGACGTTGCGCCGGTCGCCCCCGGCCAGCAGGTCGGGATCGAGCCGGGGGTCGTCGGGCAGCGGCCCGTCCCAGGGCCCGACGCCCACCTGCCCGGGGACGGCCCACTCGGTCGCCCCCGCCTGCTCGCTCATGTTCCAACCCCCTGTGAGTGGCGATAGTCGCTGTAGCGACTATCGCCACTCACGAGATCACGCGGTGACCCGGCTGCCCGCAACGGCCTCGCGGAACGCGACGCGACACTGCGCGTAGACCGTGAGCGGATCGGCAGGGTCGCCCGCCTCGACCGACCGCACCCACTCCTCCAGGGTCAGCCGGACCATCGTCGAGAAGGCGTCGACGACCGCCCGCGCCCGCAACGGGGTCGTCCCCGTGCTCGCGACCAGCGTCGACACCCGCAGCTCTGTCCGCTCGGCGTCGAGGCGCAGACTGGTGGCCAGCACCGTCGGCTCGTGGAGCGCCAGCCGGCGGACCCGCAGGAACCGGTCGCCCGACGTCGGGTCGGCGCCCAGCCGGGTCAGCGCGTCGTGCCAGTAGGTCTCGAGCGCGGCGTAGGCGTCGTCACCGGCGCGCAGCGCACCGAGCTCCGCGAGGAGATCCGTCTCCAGCTCGCGGTCGCCGAGCATGACGGCCTGCTCCTTGGTGGCGCAGAAGCGGAAGAACGTGCGCGGGGAGATGCCGGCTGCGCGCGCGATGTCCTCGGCCGTCGTCGCGGCGACGCCCTGGCGTTCGAAGAGCTCCAGGGCGGCGTTGCCGATCTCGTCCTCGGTCTGGCGACGACGGCGTTCGCGCAGGCTCGGCTGCTGCTCGTCGCGGTCCATGGAGTGAGGATACCGAGCTGTGCCAATATGGCAGTCAGTGCCACATGGGCGCACACTGTCACACATGGGGGAACAGCCGTGAGTACGACCGAGTCCGGAGCACCACCGCAGGAGGCCGCGGCGGCGCCCCCGATCCGCACCGGACCCGTGATCGCGCTGCTCGTCGTGGCCGCGTTCGTGGTCATCCTCAACGAGACGATCATGGGCGTCGCGCTCCCCGCGCTCATGAACGACCTGAACATCACCGCCATCAGCGCGCAGTGGCTGACCACCGGCTTCATGCTCACCATGGCCGTCGTCATCCCCACCACCGGACTGCTGCTGCAGCGGCTCACGGTGCGCACCGTCTTCTTCACCGCGATGGGGCTGTTCACGCTGGGGACGGCCATCGCCGCGATCGCGCCCGGCTTCGGCATCCTGCTGATCGGCCGGATCGTGCAGGCCTCCGGCACGGCCGTCATGATCCCGCTGCTGTTCACCACGGTCATGACGGTCGTCGCTCCCGAACGCCGTGGCCGCATGACCGGCGTCATCACCATCGTCATCTCGGTGGCCCCGGCGATCGGCCCGACGATCTCCGGTCTGGTCCTCGCGTCGCTGCCGTGGCGCTGGATGTTCATCATCGTGCTGCCGATCGCGCTGATCGTGCTCGGCCTCGGCACCCTGTGGGTCCGCAACGTCACCGAGACCCGCTCGGTGCAGTTCGACCTCGCCTCCATCGTGTTGTCAGCCCTCGGCTTCGGCGCCCTGATCTACGGCCTGGCCGGGATCGGCGAGGCCGCCGAGGGACAGGCGCCCATCCCGGTGTGGATCCCGATCGTCGTCGGCGCCGTCGCGCTCGTCGCGTTCGTCCTGCGCCAGATCGCGCTGCGCGAGACCCCGCGCGTCCTGCTCGACCTGCGCACCTTCCGCAGCCCCGCGTTCTCGCTGGCCGTCGCCGTGGCGGTCGTCAGCTTCATCGCCCTGTTCGGGACGCTGATCCTGCTGCCGATCTACCTGCAGTCCGTCCTCGGCCTCTCCACCCTCGACGCCGGACTCGCCCTGCTGCCCGGCGGCGCACTGATGGGCATTCTCGCCCCGGTCGTCGGCACCCTGTTCGACAGGTTCGGTCCGCGGCCGCTCGTGCTCCCGGGCGCCGCCGTCTCCAGCGGGGCGCTGTGGTGGATGACCACCCTGGACGTCGCCAGCCCGCTGTGGCTGATCATCCTGATGCACCTGACGCTGACCGCGGGCCTCGGGTTCATGCTCACCCCGCTGATGACCTCGGCTCTCGGGTCACTGCCCGTGCACCTGTACTCGCACGGCAGCGCGATCGTCACGACGTTGCAGCAGGTCGCGGGCGCCGCCGGCACCGCGCTGTTCGTGACGCTGATGTCGGTCGGGGCCGAGAACGCCGCCTCGACGGGTGAGGCCCCGGTGCCGGCGCTGGCGCACGGCGTGCACACCGCGTTCCTCGTCGGCGCCGCGATCTCGCTGGTGGCGGTGCTGCTGGCGGTGTTCGTCCGCCGGGCCCCGGAGGGCTCCCGGCAGCCCGCCCCCGTCGCACACTGAGCTCGTGAGTGGCGATAGTCGCTATAGCGACTATCGCCACTCACAGGTCGGGGCTCACAGGTCGGGTCTGGGGGTGGCGGCGGCGCTGGTCGGATGCTCGTCCTGCGGGCGCACGACCGGGAGCGCCAGCTGCACGGACGTGTGTCCCACGTGCGCCCCGACGGCCGCGGCGTGATAGTCCTCCAGCCGGGCGAGGAAGTTCGCGTCGGCGTAGATCCGGCCGTCGACGGAAGGGCCGACGGTGCCGTTCATGACCGCCTCGACGTCCTCCCCGGAGAGCGTCTTGTGCGTCTCCAGCGCGTGGGCCAGTGCGAGGACGGCGGATCTGTTGTCCCGCAGGATCTGTTCGGCGCGGTCGAGGAGCCGCCCGAGGTGGTCCTCGATCCGGTCGGCGAGGGCCCGGCGCAGGACGGCCTCCGTCGGCTCGTTCTTCCCAGGGGCGCCCTTGCCGCCACCGGGGCTGCCGACCTCCAGGCGACGCGCCGTCGAGTAGGACGACACCGTCGCTCCCATGCCCCAGAAGCCCTCCATGAACGAGGCGAGGGTCGTGGCCGACTCGAGGTCCCCGGACACCCCGGAGGAGCTGTCGCCGTCGAAGAACATCCGCTCCCCGGCCAGCGAGGCGAGGGAGACGAGGATGTCGGCCTCGTACTCCGAGCGCCAGCGGGTGAACTGGTCCTCCGGTGGGATGCTCGCGACCATGCCGAGGTAGTCGGAGCCCTTCTCGATCGTCGCGAGGTCGATCTCCATGTGCTCGCGCACCCGGTGGGCGACGACGGCGTGGCAGCCCTCGTGGACGGCGACGGCGTGCCGCTCGCGCTCGATGTACTCGACGTCCTCGGGCGGGCCGAGGTCCTTGAGCTGCTTGGCGCGCAGCACGTCCCGCCAGCCGATGACCTCGCGGCCGTCCCGGATGGCGGTGATCAGGGCCTCGTTGACGAGGTCCTTGATCGTCGCGCCGGTGGCGTACGGCGTGATCGTGGCGAGCTTGTCGAGCTGCTCGGCCGTGATCTCGTGCGGCACCTTGTCGAAGTAGCCCTCGTAGGTGCGGATCCGGCCGGCCTTGCTCGGGTAGCCGACCTTGTAGATCCGGTCGATGCGGCCCGGCCGCAGCAACGCCTCGTCGAGCGCCTCCGGCATGTTGGTCGCCATCATCACGAGGATCCGGTACTTCGGTGGCGGCTTGGGGCGCATGCCCAGTGCGCGTCGTCCCCAGCGGTTGAGCAGGCCGCGGGGCTTCTTGAGCCCGGAGAGCTCGGTGATCAGGGCCTGGAGCGTGCCCATGCCGCCCCCGCCGCCGTTCATGCCACCGCCCATGACGAACCTGCTGCGCCGCTCCGGTTCCGGCGCCGGGATCGACGCCATGGCCTCGCGGGTGAGCAGCGCGCGGGTGTCGTCGGAGAGGTAGGAGAAGCCGTGGCAGCCGGCGGCCCGGAAGGGCGGGGGCGCCATGCCGCGGGGTCCGCCGCCGGGGCCGACCTGGGCGAGCGAGCCGCGATTGCCGAGCGCGTCGGCCTCGTCGAAGAACACGATGACGCCGCCGTAGCGCAGGGACAGCTTGCGCAGCTTGCGGAACAGCGACTTGACCTTGAGGATGCCGACGCCCATGAACATGTTGATGAACGCGCCGGGGTCGACGAACACGTAGGGGCGCCCGGTCTCGCCGGCGACGGCCTCGGCCATCAGCGTCTTGCCGGTGCCGGGTGGGCCCCACAGCAGGATGCCGCCGGGCACGTAGCCGCCCTTGGCCTCGATCTCCTCGGGTCGCTCCAGGTACATGATGTTCTCGCGGATGCGGTCGAGGACGTGGTCCTGACCCCAGACGTCGGTGAACCGGGTCTTGATGTCGTCGGGGTAGTAGGTGTCGACGCCGCCGCGTGAGAGCAGCCAGAACAGCCCGATGAATTGGAACGCGATGAAGAAGAAGGCGAAGAGCAGCTGCAGGATCAGCGGCATCGCCTGCCAGATCAGCGCGGGTAGCTGGAACACGGCGAGGATCGGTGACGTCTCGAGGATCGCGGCGGCGATGAAGGCGAACAGCACGAGCAGCGCGACGACCTTGACGAGCCGGCCGAGCCGGAACCGGGTCCAGTCGGAGAACCGCTTCTTCACGGCGCGGTCGAACCCGCCGAAGACCTTCTCCGACCAGAACCGGTGGTAGCCGACGGAACGCTCGGAGACGAGGTAGTGGATCTGGCGCAGGAACTCGAGGCCGGCCAGCCAGATCAGCCACTGCGACTCGTAGAGCTGGATCTTCAGCGAGTCGGCGAACGTGATGAGCAGGTTGTCGGCCATCGCGGCCCAGACGATGACGAAGAACGCGACGGCGAACAGCAGCAGCAGCCGGATGCGGTTCCACATCGGCATCCGCTTGCGGGTCGTCGGCCGTTCGGGCGGCGGGACGTGGTGGTGCCCTTCCGGCCCGTCGGCGGGTTTCGTCAGGTCGGGGGCCGTCATGGGCTGTCCTCCCGCACGGTGAACGAGTTGACGACGCCCTCGATCTCGGACTGCCGCTCCTGGAAGCAGTCGAGCGAGCAGCGGGCGATCGCCACGTAGACCTTGCTGGCGTCGTCGTTGAGGTAACCGATCTGGTCGAACACCTGGGGTGGGCCGCCGTCGATGCGGTAGGCGAAGACCGTGTGCACGCCGCGGACCCCGTGGCCGGGGGTCAGCATCTCGTCGGCGAGGAGCTGGAAGTCGGTGAGCCGGGAGGCGCCGAGTTCGAGCTGCTGGCGGGCCGTGGCGGAGACGGGGAAGCGGAAGTCGCGCACGACGTCGAGGCTGATCTGGCCGCGGGACTTCTCGGGGACGCCGTCGACGCTGACGAGGACGACGGGCTCGTCGGTCCGGGGGTCGAACATGTGCTGGAGCGCCGGGCCGGTGGCGGCGTCGTACCCGACGATCCAGGTGCCGTCGGCGCTGCTCGCGGCGGGTGCGCTGCCGAGGGCCTCGGTGAACTGCGCCGGATCGATCTGCCGCCACGTGTTCGGCACTTTCAGATATGTCTTGTCGGCCGAGTTGATGACGTATTGCGCACTGGGTCCGCCGCAGCCGGCGAGGAGGGCGGTCAGGCCCACGACCAGGGCGAAGAATGATAAAACGGACTTTACGGTCCTACTTCGCAATTCAAATTGCAGACGCGGGACAATCATCGCACCCCCCTGCGTGACCACCTCGTGACCGAATCCGAGTATGCGACACAAACATGACGGTTGCCTGCGCCGAACAGGTTGCGCGATTGTTTCGCCGAAGCAGGGGTCACCCGTTCGGAGGGACCCGGCGGGGGCGGGGCCGGGTCCCCGCCGCGCTACAGACCCAGGTCGGCGAGCCCGAGCAGCGCCCGGTAGCTCAGACCCTCGGCCTCGATGGCCTCCCTGGCCCCGGTGTCGCGGTCGACGACCGTCGCGACACCCACGATCTCCGCACCGGCCGCACGCACCGCCCGCACAGCCGTCAGCACCGAACCACCTGTCGTCGAGGTGTCCTCGACGACGAGCACGCGACGGCCGGCGATGTCCGGGCCCTCGACGAGGCGCTGCATGCCGTGCTCCTTCGTCGCCTTCCGCACGACATAGGCGTCGAGGGCGACGCCGTCGGCCGCGGCGGAGTGCAGCATCGCGTCGGCGACGGGGTCGGCGCCCAGCGTCAGCCCACCGACGGCCTGGTACTCCCAGTCGGCCGTCAGCACCCGCAGCAGCCTGCCGACCAGCGGCGCGGCCTCGTGCTGCAGGGTGACCCGGCGCAGGTCGACGTAGTAGTCGGCCTCGGCGCCGGACGCCAGCGTGACCTTGCCGTGGACCACCCCCAGCTCGCGGACGAGCGTGGCGAGACGATCGCGGTCGGTGTCGGAACTCATCGGGTGGGAACCTTCCTGCAGGGGAGCTCAGCGGCGCCGCGACATGCGCGCGGCGAGGCGGCGGACCACCCCGCGCGGCAGCACGTCCGCGACGCCGACGATCGTCTTGTACTGGCGACTGGGCACGGACACGACCCGGCCCCGGGCGAGGTCGGCCAGGCAGTCGTCCACGACGCGCTCGGCGTCGAGCCACAGCGGTCCGCTGCGGTCGCCGACGTTCATGCCCGCCCGCTCGTGGAACTCGGTGCGCACGAACCCGGGGCACAGCACCATCGCCCGCACCCCCGTCCCCGCCGACGACGCCGCGATCGCCTCGGTGAACGAGGTGACCCACGCCTTGTCGGCGCTGTAGATGGAGCCCTGGCCGGGGACGAGCCCGAGCACGCTGGCGACGTTGACGACCGCGCCCCGGCCCCTGCCGATCATGCCGGGCAGCACCGCCCGGGTCAGGGCCATGACCGCGGTGACGTTGACGTCGTGCTGGTGCTGCAGGTCCTCGGGACTGGTGTCGACGAACCGCTCCTTGTGCGACATGCCCGCGTTGTTGACGAGCAGGTCCACGGGCGAGCGGTCCGGGTCGGCGAGCCGGGCGGCGACGCGGGAGCGGCCCGCGGCGTCGGCGAGGTCGGCACCCAGCACCTCGACCGTGGAACCGCGGCCCCGCAGCCGGTGCGCCGTCGACTCCAGCCGCTCGACGTCACGGGCGACGAGGACGAGATCGTGTCCGTCGGAGGCGAGGCGCGCGGCGAAGGCGGCACCGATGCCCGCCGTCGCTCCGGTGATCAGGGCGGTCGGCACACGACGACCCTAACCAGCGGGCCGCGCCCGCGCGCCGGAGCGGGTCAGTTCTTGCTGAGCCGGTGACGGGCCGCGCCCTGCCCCTCCTCGAGGGCGTGGGCGACCTCGGCCATGTCGGCCAGCAGGTCCTGCAGACGTTCGGTCGTGGCGTCGACCGGCGCGGCCGCGAGCACCCAGGCGTCCTCGGCCCACAGCAGCTCGATGTCGTCGCCCACCGCGTTGCCGGCGTCGGCCAGCTCCGGGGTGAGCAGCGGCTTCACCGCGTCGGCGTCGGACACGAATGCGTAGCGCTCGCCGACGGGGGCGAGCAGGTCGAGGCCCGCGTCGTCGGGGAGAGGAGCCGAGGGCAGCCGCAGCTCGACGGCGGCAGGCAGCTGCGACTGCACCTGCACCGCGACGAGCACGGAACTGATCCGGCCGTGCTGCTCGTGGTCGAACACGTAGGCCTGCCGGGGTCCCTGGTGCGTGGGGACGTTGCCGCTCACCAGGTTCCGGGCGATGCCCGGGCCGCCCTGGTGGATCGTCCCGTAGCGCCACCGGCTGGGTAGCACGGGATCGCTCTCGGCGAACTCCCACTCCCGCAGTGCCGCCCAGCGCCTGCGGTCACGGGTGCCCCCGTCGCCGCGGGTGCGGTCGGCGATCAGGAGGCCGATCCCGGCCAGGAGCGCGACCACGGCGATGACGAACCAGACCGACGCGTTGCCCACGGCGCGGAGCCTAGCCGCGTAGGCCCTCGACGTCCGGTAACGCGCCGGTCACTCGCCCGTTCGGCGCGTCGGAACCATCCGGTCAGGCCGTCGCGCCCTTCCGCGCCTCCTCCTTCGCGCCGTCCACCTGCACCGCCTCGTCGACGCCTGTGACCGCCATGCCGGCGTACGGGTTGCCGACCTTGCCCTCGACCTTCACTACGGTCGCGGGCATCTTCAACGGGTTGGCTCCCGTCCACCTGGCGAGGTCGGGGGTCGTCGCGACGTGCACCGCCCCACCGAACACGGTGTCGGCCTTCTGCTTGAGCGCCGCGAGTCGCGTGATCAGGTCCGCGAGCCGCTGGGAGGCGAGCCCGAGCGCGTCCAGCAGCTTCTGGATCATGCTCGCGAACTTCCGCGCCAACGAGATCGCCGTCGACACGACACCCGCGACGAACGCCACGAGCGACGCTCCCGCGGTCACCGCGGCCGCGGTGACCGCGGCGAGCAGCGGGCCGATCAGCTTCGCGACGAAGTCGGCGATGAGGTCGCGGATCGTCGAGCGGACGGCGGCGGTCAGTGCGGCGGAGCTGATCGTCTCGTCGACGAGCCGGTCCGCCTCGTCGGCGGCGGCTGCGACCGTGCCCGTCCACTCCCGGGCACGGACGCGGTAGGCGTCGGCGGCGGCACCGTCCCAGCCGGAGAGCCGGTCGAGCGCGGCGGTGTCGTCGGCGGCGACCGTCTTGAGGTGCTTCGAGACGTTCGACCAGGTCGCGGCATGTGCCTTGATCTCGTCGGGGTCGCCCAGGAGCGCATCGAACGGCTCGCGCAGGAAACCGATGTGCTCGATCGCCCAGCCGACACCCGCGGAGGCGAGGCTGCCGAAGGGGTCGGTGAGGACGCCGAGCGCGTCGATGCCGGCGGCGGCGCCCTTGACGGCGATCGACCCGATGTCACCGGAGCCGACCGCCTCGCCGAACTCCGCGACGCTCTCCGCGACGCCCGCACCGGCGTACCAGGTCGTGGCCTCCGGCTCAGCGACGAGCCCGGTCACCGGGGGCCGCCGAACCCGGCCGCGACGCGCCTCTCGACCTCGCGGTAGCAGGCGACGGTGTCACGCAGCGACTGTCCGTGCCGCTCACCGGTGCCCGCCACCGCGCCCAACGTCGTGGTGAGCTCGTGGGAGGCCGTGATGACGCCCTTGGAGATCCCCTGACCGATGAGGCCGAACGCGCCGGGCCCGACCGTCTTCCCTGCCTGCGCGCCGGCCCTGACCCGGCCGGCACGCTCCTCGACCGTGCCCGCGTGCGCCTCGACCGCGTCGGCGTCGACCGAGAACCCGCCGGCACTCACTGCGCCGGCCCGGTCAGCGAGGCGCGCAGCAGGGTCATGGTCGCGGAGTCGGCGCCCCACAGGCGTTCCGCGGCCTGGACGGCCGCGGCCGCCGCCTGTCGCCGGGCCTCCGCGGCCGTGCCGAGCAGCTGCTCGGCGAGCCGCTCCCGGGTGATCGACGACGCGACCGGGGAGAACACCACGTCGAGCAGCGCCCCGGAGGGCTCGACGGTGACCGTGACCGACCCGTCGCGGCTGCGGGCGGTGCCGGTGACGGCCGCCATCTCGATGCCGGTCCGCTCGGCGCGGGCGGCGACGTCGTCGAGGCGGGCCGTGTAGTCGTCGAGCCAGTCGCGGGCGGCGGCGCGGTCCTGTGTGGTCATGGCCGCGGACGCTAGAGCGCGCCACCGCCTCGCGTGGGCGTTCGTGGTGAATCTGTTCCGGGAGCGAACCCTCGTGAGTGGCGATAGTCGCGATAGCGACTATCGCCACTCACAGGGTTCGCGACTCACAGGGTTTGCAGCGCCGCCCGGCCGACGATCAGCCCGCCGGTGCCGCCGGAGGCCGAGGGATCGAGGTCGACCCGCACGGTGTCGCCCTCGCGGACCGACCCCGAGAGCAGCTCCTTGGCCAGCTGGTCGCCGATCGACGACTGCACCAGCCGCCGCAGCGGCCGCGCGCCGTAGACCGGGTCGAACCCGTTCATCGCCAGCCACTCCCGCGCCCCGTCGGACACGTCGAGCGTGAGCCGGCGCCGCGCCAGCCGGGCACCCAGGACGTCGAGCTGGATGTCGACGATGTGGGTCAGCTCCTCGGTCGACAGCGCGTGGAAGACCACGACGTCGTCGAGCCGGTTGAGGAACTCCGGCTTGAAGTGGCGCTGCACGGTCGACATGACCGCGTCCTTGCGGGCGGCCTCGTCGAGCGCGGGGTCGGCGATGGCCTGCGAGCCGAGGTTCGACGTCAGCACCAGGATGGTGTTGCGGAAGTCGACCGTGCGGCCCTGGCCGTCGGTGAGCCGGCCGTCGTCGAGCACCTGCAGGAGCGTGTCGAAGACGTCCGGGTGGGCCTTCTCGACCTCGTCGAACAGCACCACCGTGTACGGGCGGCGCCGCACGGCCTCGGTGAGCTGGCCACCCTGGTCGTAGCCGACGTAGCCGGGAGGGGCACCGACGAGGCGGGCCACCGAGTGCTTCTCGGAGTACTCGCTCATGTCGATGCGCACCATGGCGCGCTCGTCGTCGAACAGGAACTCGGCGAGCGCCTTGGCCAGCTCCGTCTTGCCGACGCCGGTGGGACCGAGGAACAGGAACGACCCGGTCGGGCGGTTCTCGTCGGCGACCCCGGCGCGGGCGCGGCGGACCGCGTCGGACACGGCGCGGACGGCCTCGGCCTGGCCGACGACGCGGCGGCCCAGCTCCTCCTCCATGCGCAGCAGCTTGGCGGTCTCACCCTCGAGCATGCGGCCGGCGGGGATGCCGGTCCACGCGCTGACGACCTCGGCGACGTCGTCGGGGCCGACCTCCTCCTTGAGCATGACCTCCTCGTGCTCCTGCACGACCTTGGTCTTCTCGGCGAGCTCCTTCTCCAGCTGCGGGATGCGGCCGTAGAGCAGCTCGGAGGCGCGGCCGAGG
Organism: Pseudonocardia sulfidoxydans NBRC 16205; assembly: GCF_007989085.1. Lineage (GTDB taxonomy): Bacteria > Actinomycetota > Actinomycetes > Mycobacteriales > Pseudonocardiaceae > Pseudonocardia > Pseudonocardia sulfidoxydans. The sequence continues at coordinate 26,219 of NZ_BJVJ01000018.1, read as the reverse complement.
TCGCCGTCGCGGTCGGCCCGCTCGTACTCGCCACGCAGCTGCTCGAGCTGTGCGGCGAGCTCGCGGGTGGCCTCGATGGCGCCCTTCTCGTTCTGCCAGCGCGCCGTCAGCGCATTCAGCGATTCGCGCTTCTCGGCCAGCTCTTCGCGGAGAGCCGCCAGCCTTTCCGCGGAGGCGGCGTCGGACTCCTTCTCCAGCGCCATCTCCTCGATCTCCAGCCGGCGCACGGCGCGCTCGACGGTGTCGATCTCGACGGGCCGGGAGTCGATCTCCATGCGCAGCCGTGACGCCGCCTCGTCGACGAGGTCGATCGCCTTGTCCGGCAGGAAGCGCGCGGTGATGTAGCGGTCGGAGAGTGTGGCGGCGGCGACGAGCGCGGCGTCGGTGATGCGGACGCCGTGGTGCACCTCGTAGCGCTCCTTGAGCCCGCGCAGGATGCCGACGGTGTCCTCCACCGACGGCTCGCCGACCAGGACCTGCTGGAACCGCCGCTCCAGGGCGGGGTCCTTCTCGATGTGCTGGCGGTACTCGTCGAGCGTGGTGGCGCCGACCATCCGCAACTCGCCGCGGGCGAGCATCGGCTTGATCATGTTGCCGGCGTCCATCGCGCCCTCGCCGGTCGCGCCGGCGCCGACGATGGTGTGCAACTCGTCGATGAAGGTGATGACCTCACCCGCGGAGTCGGTGATCTCCTTGAGGACCGCCTTGAGCCGCTCCTCGAACTCGCCGCGGTACTTGGCGCCGGCGACCATCGACCCGAGGTCCAGGGCGATGACGCGCTTGCCGCGCAACGACTCCGGCACGTCGCCGGCCACGATGCGCTGGGCGAGGCCCTCGACGATCGCGGTCTTGCCGACGCCGGGCTCGCCGATCAGCACGGGGTTGTTCTTGGTGCGCCGGGACAGCACCTGCACGACGCGCCGGATCTCGGTGTCGCGCCCGATGACCGGGTCGAGGTCGCCCTCGCGCGCCCGGGCGGTGAGGTCCTGGCCGTACTTCTCCAGGGCCTGGTAGCTGCCCTCGGGGTCGGGGCTGGTGACCCGCGCGGAGCCGCGGACCTTGGTGAATGCCTCGCGCAGCGCGTCGGGTGTGGCGCCGTGGCGCTGCAGCAGCTGCGCGACGGGGCCTCCGGCGGAGGCGAGCCCGACGAGCAGGTGCTCGGTGGAGACGTACTCGTCGCCCATCTCGGTGGCGAGCTGCTGGGCGGCGGTGATGGCCGCGAGCGCGTCGCGGGAGAGCTGCGGCGCGCTGACGGTCGAGCCGGCGGCCGACGGCAGGCGCTGGCCGAGCTGCGTGAGCTCGCCCCGCACCGCGCCGGTGTCGGCCCCGACGGCTTCGAGCAGGGGAGCGGCGATCCCGTCACCCTGGGCCAGCAGGGCGCCGAGCAGGTGTGTGGGACCGACGTCCGGGTTGCCGGCGAGGGTGGCCGCCTGGGCGGCCGCTGAGATCGCCTGCTGGGTCTTGGTGGTGGGGTTGAAGGCGTCCACCCGCGTTCCTCCTGGGTCCTTCCGATCGCTGGTGGGCAGCACGGCCCTCGGCCAGTGTGCCCTGTCATCAGAGCCAACGTCAGGAAACTTGAGTCTGTTCCGCTCAACTGCACTGTTTTGGCCGAGAGGGATACTGGACCACGATGACCGACGACCCGCTGCTCACGAGTCTGCTGGCCGCCGTGGCCGCCGCACCCGACGACGTGCCGCTCCGGCTGCACGTCGCGGAGCTGCTCACCACGGCCCATCGCCCCGCCGACGCGCTGGCGCACTGCAGCCACGTGCTCGCCCTCGAACCGGGCAACCCGGCGGCGCTGACACTGCTCCGACGGATCACCGGCGCGCTGACGAGCGGTGCACCCGCGGCAGCCCGGACGGAGCCTCCGACGGGACCGCTGCCCACCCCCGGTTTCGACTGGGCCAAGGCCGAGCAGCAGGTCGCCGACATCCGCTTCACCGAGCCCGCGCCCTCCGACGACGCCGGCTCGCCGCCCACCGAGGACTTCCGCGCACCCGAGCGGCCCACCGTCCGACTGTCCGACGTCGGCGGCATGGACGAGGTCAAACAGCGGCTGGAGCTGGCCTTCCTCGGGCCCGTCCGCAACCCCGACATGGCCCGGCAGTTCGGCGCCACCGCCCGCGGCGGCCTGCTTCTCTACGGCCCGCCCGGCTGCGGCAAGACGTTCATCGCCCGCGCCGTCGCCGGCGAACTGGGGGCGAAGTTCGTCGAGATCGGGATCGCCGACGTCCTCGACATGTGGGTGGGACGCAGCGAGCGCAACCTCGCCGAGATCTTCCGGACGGCCCGGCGCAACGCGCCCTGCGTGCTGTTCCTCGACGAGGTCGACGCCCTCGGCCAGAAGCGGTCGCACCTGACGCACTCGGGCAGCCTGCGCAACACCGTCAACCAGCTGCTGTCGGAGATGGACTCCGCGACCGGCGCGAACGACGGCGTGTTCGTCCTCGGCGCCACCAACCACCCCTGGGACCTCGACAGCGCACTGCGCCGGCCCGGCCGCTTCGACCGGATGCTGCTCGTCCTGCCACCCGACCCGCAGGCCCGGGCCTCGATCCTGCGTCACCACCTGCGCGAACGGCCCGTCGCGGAGCTCGACGTCGTGAAGGTGGTGAAGGCGACCGAGCACTACTCCGGCGCCGACATCGCCCACGTCTGCGACACCGCCGCCGAGCGCGCCCTGGCCGCGTCGATGCGCTCGGGGACCGTCCAGGCGCTGACGACGCGCGACCTGCTCGCCGCCGCCCGCGAGGTCACGCCCAGCACCGGGCCGTGGTTCGCCGCGGCCCGCAACGTCGCCCTGTTCGGCAACACCGACGGCAGCTACGACGACCTCGCCGCCTACCTGAAGCGCCACCGCAACCTGTGAGCGCGCCCCGGCCCGGCACCGACGGTCTCGCCGACGCGCGGGCCCGGATCGCGCACCTGCGCCAGGTCCGCCGCCTCGACGACGCCGAACGGGCCGCCCGCGACGCCCTGTCGTCGTGGCCGGGGGACGCCGGGCTGCTGTGCGAGCTCGCCGCCGTGCTGCTGGCGCGGGAGCGGTACACCGAGGCACTGCCGGCCGCCGACGCCGCGGTCGCCGCCGCCCCGGGGGACGAGCGCGGGCACCGGCTGCGCGGGCTGCTGCTGTCGATGCTCGACCGGCACGCCGAGGCGCTGTCCGCGGCGTGGACGTCGGTCTCGATCGCCCCGCAGGAGCCGGTCGCCGGCATCGCCTACGCGCGGGTGCTGCAGCGCGCCGGCCGGTTGCGTGACGCCGCGCAGGCCGCGGGCCGGGTCGTGACGCTGGCGCCGTCGTCGGCCGACGCGCACTTCCTGCTCGCCGACGTCGCCGGGGACCTCGGCGACGTGACCACGGCACGACGCGCCTACGAGGAGACGCTGCGCCTCGACCCGGAGCATGCCGCGGCCCGTCACGACCTGGCCGTCCTCGACGCCCGGGCCCGCAGGCCCGGCCGGGCGCTGCGGGGGCTCATCGACGCCGGCCGCCTCGCCCCGGCCATGACGCAGGTCCGCTCGACGGTCGTCGCCGTGCTCTGGCAGCTGTCCGGGCGCATGCGGCTCTGGCTCGTCGTCGCGACGATCGCCGTGCTGGCGACGGCCGAGAGTGCCCTCGCCGCGCGGATCGTCGGCGGCGTCGTCCTGCTGCTCACGGCCGGCCTGGGCTGGTGGTCGTTGCGCGGCCTGCCCCGCGGGTCGTGGCCGGTCCTGGTCGCGACGCTGCGCACCGACCGCCCACTCACGCTGGTCTACGCCGTGCTGGCGGTGTGCCTGCTCGTGCTGGTCGCGGTCGTCGCCACCGGGCTCGGGGTCCTCGCGATCCTCGTGTGGTTCGCGCTGATCGCGCTCGGCCTGCTGACGCTCGTCGTCGGCCTGGCGCGCAGACGCCGGCAGCGCACGTCGGAGCGCTGAGGCTCAGCGCTGCGTGCGCAGCGCCCGCGACACCCCGCCGGTGAGGTGGGTCGTGCTGGGGAACCGGGGGCGGGCGCGGCGGGCCGCCGCGTGCGGCTCCCGCGGCACCCGCGGCTCGGTGCCCTTCGCGTGGAAGTAGTCGCCGCCCTTGCGGGCCGGGTCATCGGTGCCCCAGGCGCGCCGCTGCGACACCCGCTCCATGCGCGGGATGTGCTTGCGGCAGTGGATGTAGGCCTCCTCGACGTCGACGACGACCCAGCGCTCGGCGCGCCGGCCGCGGCCGTGGTCGACGCCAACCTCGCCGTGGAGGTCGCGGAAGTCCGCATCCTCGACGATCCGTGCCGTCCCGTTGACGTGGAGCCCGATGAGGTCGTCGACGAAGTCGACCATCAGCAGGCCGACGTGGGCGTTCTCGCTGATGTTGCCGAGGCTCGCGTGCACCCCGTTGCCGCGGTACTCGGGGTAGGCGAGGGTGTACTCGTCGAGCACGGCGACGAAGCCCGGCGGCCCGGCGCGGAGTGACGCATCACACTCCCCGTGGGCGTCGGAGGTGGACACGAACAGCATCTCCATGCGTCCGACGAACTCGATCATCCGGGGCAGGAGCCGGTCGCGCATCTGGTCGGCGTAGAACCGGTCGGCCCGGTCACGGGTGCCGTGCGCGTCCTGGAGGACGTGTTCACCCGCCGAGCCGGGGCGCGGCGGAGACGTCGAGCTCGCGGGATCCGGCCTGGTGGGGGCCACCGCGGGGACGGTGTCGGGCACCTCGACGGGTACCGTGACAGACGGGCCGGACGACCTGCGGAGGGCGGACCGGCGGCGGCCGGTGACACCGGGAACACGGAGAGCCACATCTGTACGGTGCCACTTCGTGCCCGGGTGGTCACGCTTCGCTCTGTCGGGCGCTACGCTGGCCCACCGGCGCGGGCTCGCGCCACCCAGTGTGATCACCGTCCCCGAACGGATGAAGATGCGCTGCGACGATCGACGCGCGGTTAGGGTCGGAGACCCGCTCGCCGTCGCGCTGCACCACACGTTCACCCCCAGGACGACCGAGGAGAGTGTCGGCCCCCGATGACCGCCGATCAGCTGCTCAGTGCCCACCTCCCCGCGGCCCCCGCCCGCCCCACCCCCCTGCCCGACGCCTTCGGCCTGGTCGAGACGATCCGCCGCAGCTGGGCCCTCATCGAGGACCAGACCGACGACCTCGGCCGCCACTTCTACGCGACCCTGTTCCGCAACGCCCCCGAGACCCGCGACCTGTTCCCCGTGAACATGGAGGTCCAGCGCAGCCGGCTGCTCCGCGCGCTGGTCCACGTCGTGCAGATGGTCGACCGGCTCGACGAGCTCATCCCGTTCCTGCAGCAGCTCGGCCGCGACCACCGCAAGTTCGGCGTCCTCACCGAGCACTACGACGCCGTCGGCAACGCGCTGATGTCCGCGGTCTCGACCTACTCCGGCGCCGACTGGACCCCCCAGGTCGAGAAGGCCTGGAACGAGGCCTACGCCATCGCCGGCAAAGCCATGAGCGAGGCAGCCGCCGCCGAACACGGCCGCGCCTCCTGGCTCGGCCGCCTCGTCGACCACAGACGCATCGGCTGGGACCTCGCCGTCATCACGGTGCAGACCGACGAGCCCATCCCCTACCAGCCGGGCCAGTACGTCAGCGTCGAGACACCGCAGCGCCCGCGGCTGTGGCGCTACCTCTCACCCGCCAACGCGCCCCGCCCCGACGGGACCATGGAGTTCCACGTCCGGGCCGTCACCAACGGCTGGGTCAGCCGCGCGATCGTCGCCCACGCCCGCGTCGGCGACACCTGGCGCATCGGCCCGCCGATGGGCCGCATGGGCCTGCAGCAGCACGAGGACCGTGAGCTCCTGATGGTCGCCGGCGGCACCGGCATGGCCCCGATGAAGGCCGTCCTCGACGACCTCACCCGCCGCCCCCAGCCGCCACGCACCCAGGTGTTCGTCGGCGGCCGCACCTGGGACGACCTCTACGACTTCGACGCGCTGCGTCGCATGTCCTACGCCCACCCGTGGCTCGACGTCGTGCCCGTCCTGGAACGCGACGAGGACGCCGCCGGGGCCGAGCGCGGCACCCTGGCCGACGTCGTCACCCGCTACGGCTCGTGGTCCGACCACGACGCACTCGTGTGCGGCTCGCCCGCGATGATCCGGGCGACGGTGTCGCGGATGCTGGTCGCGGGCACACCCCTCGACCGCATCCGCTACGACCCGTTCACGATGGACTGAACCGGACCCCGCCTCAGCTCTCGCCGCGCGGCTTCGGCCGCCACACCACCAGCGCCTGGCGACGATCGACCGGCACCAGATCACGCCGGTACGACTGGTGCACGACCGCAGCCGCCTGCTCGGCCGCGGCGTGCGCCGTCGACAGCTCGGCGGTGAGCTCCTCGACCCGGGCACGCAGCTCGTCGACGAGCTGTTCCAGCTCGATGATCCGCTTCACCCCGGCGAGGTTCACACCGTCGACCTGCGACAGCCGCTGCACCTCGCGCAACAGCGCGATGTCGCGCGCCGAGTACCGGCGCCCGCCGCCGGACGACCGGCCGGGGCTCACGAGCCCCAGCCGGTCGTAGCTGCGCAGAGTCTGCGCGTGCATCCCCGCCAGCTCGGCGGCGATGGAGATGACGAAGACCGGACTGTCCGAGCTCGCGCCCGGAGGCAGCACCGCATCCACGACGGGTTCCCCGCCGTCCGACGAGCCGTCGGCCGACCTCATCGCCGTCACCTCCCGTCGAGCAGACCCGCGCGCGGGTCGAAGTCCTTCGTCGACTCCGCGTAGGCCTGCAGAGCCTCGGTCGCCGCGTCGTCGAGCTTCGGCGGGACCGCCACCTCGACGGTGACCAGCAGGTCACCGGTCTTGCCGTTCTTGCGCCGCACCCCACGGTCACGCACCCGGAAGGTCCGGCCGCTGGCCGTGCCCGCCGGGATCTTGAGCGACACGGTCCCGTCGAGCGTCGGCACCGTCAGCGTCGCACCGAGCGTCAGCTCCGGGAACGTGACGGGCACCTTCAGGGTCAGGTCGTCGGCGTTCTTCGCCGAGCGGCCGAACACCTTGTCCGCGGTGACGTGCACCTTGACGAACAGGTCGCCCGCCGGCGCCCCACCGCGACCCGGCTCACCCTGACCGGCCAGCCGCACCTTCTGCCCGTCGTCGACGCCCGCGGGAATCCGGACCGTCAACGTGCGGGTCCGGGTGCTCACGCCGTTGCCGTGGCACTCCGGGCACGGGTCGTCGACGATCCGGCCCGTCCCGCGGCAGTCGGTGCAGGGCTCCGAGAAACCGAAAGCACCCTGGTTACGGGTGACCAGGCCCAGCCCGCCGCACGTCGGGCAGGTGTGCGGCGTCGTACCCGGCCGGGCACCCGACCCGCCACACGTCTCGCACCGCCCCGGCGCGCTGAGCCGCAACGCCACCTCGGCGCCACGGACCGCGTCGTCGAACGCGATACGGACCTCGGTCTCGACGTCGGCACCCCGCTGGGCACCGGCCCGGGCACCGCGCGTCGCGCCGCCCCGGCCACCTCCGCCGAACAGTCCGCCGAACAGGTCGCCCAGGCCACCGGCGCCCCCACCGCCGGCACCCGACCGGGCGAACAGGTCCTCGAAGGACTGTCCGCCCGCGCCGGTGCCGAAGCCGCCGGGGAAGCCGCCCGCGCCACCCCCGAAACCACCGCCGCCGCCGGCGAAGAGCGCTCGGGTCTCGTCGTACTCCTTGCGCTTCTTGTCGTCGGACAGGACGCCGTAGGCCTCGGACACGGCCTTGAACCGCGCCTCGGCCTCGGCGTCGCCGGGGTTGGCGTCGGGGTGCAGCTCGCGGGCGAGCTTGCGGTACGCCTTCTTGATCTCGTCCGCGGACGCGCCGGAGGCGACGCCCAGCTCGCGGTAGAAGTCCTTCTCGATCCAGTCCCGCTGGGTCACTCCGCCTCCTCTCCGCTGATCAGCGCTGCTGCTCGGGGTTCTGCTGCCGTTCGGTACCGGGTGCCGGCTGCTCGGCGGCCGGCACGTCGGCCGCCGCACGGTCGACGACGGTCACCATCGCCGGCCGCAGCACACGATCGCCCAGGCGGTAGCCGCGGCGCAGCACCGTGGACACCACGGTGACCGTCGCCCCGACCGCGTCGGACTCCTCGTGCTGGACGGCCTCGTGCACCGTCGGCTCGAACGGCTCCCCGCCGACGCCGAAGGGCTCCAGGCCCAGCTTCGCCAGCGTGTCGACGAGCTTGTCGGCCACCGACTTGAACGGGCCGTTCAGGTCGCCGTGCTGCTCGGCACGCTCGATGTCGTCGATCACCGGGAGCATCTCGGACGCGAACTGCGCCTGCGCCGCCGTCAGCTGGCTCTGCCGGTCGCGGTCGACGCGACGCCGGTAGTTGGCGTACTCCGCGCTCACCCGCTGCAGGTCGGACGTGCGCTCCGCGACCTCCGCCTCCAGCTCCTCGATCCGCGGGTCCGCGGCGGGAGCGGGCTGCCCGGGGGCCGGGGCCCCGGCCGGCTCGTCGCCGGCCGGGGTCCTGACCTCACCGGTCTGCGGGTCGATACGCCGACGATCGCGCACCACGACCCGCTCGCCCTCGTGCTCTCCGTCCGGGCCCCTGCGTGCGTCGGGTCCGTTCGGGTTGCTCACTTCTTGTCCTTGTCCTCGTCCACGATCTCGGCGTCGACCACGTCGTCGGCCTGCTCGCCGGCGGCCGTCGAGTCGGCACCCGGGGCACCCGCGGCGGCACCATCGGCACCCTGCTGCTGGTAGAGGGCCGCACCCATCTTCTGCGACTCCTGGCCCAGCTTCTCCACCGCGGCCTTGAGAGCCTCGGTGTCGGTGCCCTTCAGCGCCTCCTGCGCCTCACCCAGAGCGGCGTTCACGCCGTCCTTCACCTCGGACGGCAGCTTCTCGTCGTTCTCCTTGACGAACTTCTCCGTCTGGTAGACCAGCGTCTCCGCCTGGTTGCGGACCTCCGCGTCCTCACGACGCTTCTTGTCGTCCTCGGCGTGCTGCTCGGCCTCGCGCATCATCCGGTCGATCTCGTCCTTGCCCAGGGCGGACCCGCCGGTGATCGTCATGGCCTGGCTCTTGCCGGTGCCCAGGTCCTTCGCCGAGACGTTCACGATGCCGTTGGCGTCGATGTCGAAGGAGACCTCGATCTGCGGCACGCCACGCGGGGCGGGCGGCAGACCCGTCAGCTCGAACATGCCGAGCTTCTTGTTGTACGACGCGATCTCGCGCTCGCCCTGGAACACCTGGATCTGCACGGACGGCTGGTTGTCGTCGGCCGTCGTGAAGATCTCCGACCGCTTGGTGGGGATCGTGGTGTTGCGCTCGATGAGCTTGGTCATCACGCCGCCCTTGGTCTCGATGCCCAGGGACAGTGGGGTGACGTCGAGCAGCAGGACGTCCTTGACCTCACCGCGCAGCACACCGGCCTGCAGGGCGGCGCCGACGGCGACGACCTCGTCCGGGTTGACACCCTTGTTGGGCTCCTTGCCGCCGGTCAGCTCCTTGACGAGCTCGGTGACGGCGGGCATCCGGGTGGAGCCACCGACGAGCACGACGTGGTCGATCTGGCCGACGGAGATGCCGGCGTCCTTCACGACCTGGTTGAACGGGGCGCGGGTGCGGTCGAGCAGGTCCGAGGTGATCTTCTGGAACTCGGCGCGCGACAGCGTCTCGTCGAGGAACAGCGGGTTCTTGTCCGCGTCGACGGTGATGTACGGCAGGTTGATGGTGGCGCTCGACGAGCTGGACAGCTCGATCTTCGCCTTCTCCGCGGCCTCACGCAGCCGCTGCATCGCCATCTTGTCCTTCGTCAGGTCGATGCCCTGCGCCGTCTTGAACTTGTCGACGAGCCAGCTGATGACGCGCTCGTCCCAGTCGTCGCCACCGAGGTGGTTGTCGCCGTTGGTCGCCTTGACCTCGACGACGCCCTCACCGATCTCCAGCAGCGAGACGTCGAACGTGCCACCACCGAGGTCGAAGACCAGGATGGTCTGCTCCTTGTCGCCCTTGTCGAGGCCGTAGGCCAGGGCGGCCGCGGTGGGCTCGTTGACGATGCGCAGCACGTTGAGACCCGCGATCTGGCCGGCCTCCTTGGTGGCCTGGCGCTGCGCGTCCTCGAAGTAGGCGGGGACGGTGATCACCGCGTCGGTGATCTCCTCACCCAGGTACGCCTCCGCGTCGCGCTTGAGCTTCTGCAGCACGCGGGCGCTGATCTCCTGGGCGGAGTACTTCTTGCCGTCGATGTCCTCGGTGGACCAGGTCGACCCGACGTGACGCTTGACCGAGCGGATCGTGCGGTCGACGTTGGTGACCGCCTGGTTCTTCGCCGACTGTCCGACGAGCACCTCGCCGTTGCGCGCGAACGCGACGACCGAGGGCGTGGTGCGCGAACCCTCGGAGTTCGCGATGACCGTCGGCTCGCCACCCTCGAGGACGGCGACGACGGAGTTGGTGGTTCCGAGGTCGATACCGACCGCACGAGCCATGGTTGTTGCCTCCGTGATACCTGTGAGCCTTGCTTGAGCTTGTCCGACTCAAGTCTTCACGTGACTGCTCGCCGCCGTCAAGTTCGGCTTGAGTCCATCACGCTCAACTTGCTTCACTCGGCCCAACGACCGGCATCCCCGCGATGTTCCCGGCCCCGCGACAATCTTTCCGGGGCACTTCTCGACCGTCCGGCGACAACCTCCGACCGGTCCTAGGGTGAGCGTCATGACCGTGCCCGGACGCCGCAGAACGCCGACACGGCGCCGGACCGCGGTCGCGCTCCCCGTCCTCGCCGTCCTCGCCGTGCTGCTCGCCGGCTGCACCAGCATCGTCGCGGGCGAGGCCGCGCCCGTCGCCGGTGGACGCGAGACCGTCGACCAGATCCGCCAACGCATCGACCTCGGCTCGCTCGACCCCTGCGACATGGTCAGCCCCGCCCAGCGCGCCGCCCGCAACCTCGGCGACGCCGAACCGCTCAAGGACAGCGCCTCCCTGCCCGCCTGTCAGTGGCTGGGCAAGGGCCGGTCCGCCGACAGCGACCGGATCACGTTCCGGCTCAACGACTCCGTCCGCGACCGGGCGGGCGACACCGGCGCCCGGGTCACCGACATCCTCGGCTTCTACGCCATCGAGCTCCCGTCGACGACCTACCACGCGTGCAACCTGCTCGTCGACGTCGCCGAGAAGCAGACACTGCAGGTCACCCACCTCGCCGACGCCGACCCCAGCGGCGACGCCTGCACCTCCGGCCGCGACTTCACCGAGTCGGCGCTGCGCACCCTCACCCGCATCAGCCGCCGCTGACCCCGCGGCTCGGCGGGCTCAGCGGCTCAGCTGCTCAGCGGGCTCCGCGGCTCGGCGGGCTCAGCGGCTCCGACGTGTTCATCAGCGCTCTCGCGTCGCGCTCATGACACGCCCGCCACGAGACCGACCGCCGAGCGTGTCACCAGCGCTCGTCTCGGACTCTGACGACACGTTCGATGTCGACGGCGACGGCGACGCACCTGCCCACGGCGCCGGGCCCCGGGGCCCACCCACCTGCCGGCGAACGTGTCATCAGCGCGCATGCGTCGCGCTGGTGACACGCTCGCTGCGACGCCGTTCCCCCGAGCGTGTCGTCAGCGCTCCCGTTTCGCTCTCGTCACACGTTCGGTGGCGACGACGGCGAGCGGCAGGGCCGTTCGCACCCGAACACGGATCTGCGCGACCCGCCCACACCGGCGCGTCGGCAGGCGACGATCCGCGCATGCTCGGGATCAACTACCACCGGTACGAGGGCTTCCCCCTCGCCGAGAAGCTGAAGTGGCTCGGCGAGGGGCCCGGCAGTTCCGCGATCGCGACCCTCCACCAGGGGATGACGAACCTCGGCGGGAAGTTCGCCGACTCCGACCAGGAGCTGCGACGACAGCTCGAGCCGCTGGGCGTCGCGTGGCAGGGCCGCGCCGCCTCCGAGGCCGGGGCCGCGGTGACCGCCTCGGCCGCCCGCGCGGAGGCGCACTCCGATGCCGGCCGCGCGGCGGGGGCGTCGGTCGACGGGTACGGGATGTCGTTCGGGGAGATGAGCCGCCACGTCGGGGGGTCGGGCCGCGATCTGGTCGCCATGGATGTGCGGCGGGCGATGTCGTTGCCCGCGGGTGCGCCGTTCGTGCTCCTCGGCCCGATCGGCGGCCCGTTCGCGCTGATGGCTGCGGAGGCCGACCACCGCGAGGCGGTCGAGCAGGTCCGGACGATCGACGCGAAGGCCAACGCCGCGTTGTACGTGCACGAGGACACCTCACGGCAGGCGCTCGACCGCTTCCCGGTCGCCGGGAATGCGCCTCCGGCCGGCGCGCAGACCGGTGGAGACGGGGGAGGCGGGGGCTTCGGGGGCGGGGTCGGCGCCGGTGGGACGGGCAGCGCTGTCGGGACGCCGCCGGTGGGTTCTGTCGGCGACCTCGCCGTGCCGCGGCCGCCCGGCGCGGTCCCCGGGCTGCCCGAGAGCCCTGCCCGTCATGTCGATCCCGGCGTGCTTCCGCCGGGCGTCACGGGCGGGACGCGTGTCGACCGCACCTCACCGGCGAAGGTCCCGAACGTTCCGCCACCACCCCGGGTCCCCGGTCCGCCACCCGGCCCGATCCGGCCGGACCTGCCCGTGGTCCCCACCCCGGGCCGACCCACCGTCCCCACCCCGGGCCGATCCACCGTCCCCACCCCAGGCCGATCCACCGTCCCCGCCCCGGGCAGGTCCACCGTCCCGACGCCGGGCTGGTCCCGCGGTGCGGACACGTCGACCGGGCGGGGGTTCGCCGACAAGCTGCTGCGCGCCGGCGGCGGGCAGGGCGTCGCGGAGCCGACGTCGCGCACCCCGGGGGGCGCCCGGGACGCCCTCCGGCCGGTGACCGCGGCGGGTCGTCCGGGCGGGAGCGGGCTGCCCGGCGGCATGTACCCGCCGATGGCCGGCGCCGCGGGGAGCCGCGGCGGGAACGACCGGCACACCCCGCGCTACCTGGTGCCCAGCTCGGCACCGTTCGACGTCGACACCCCGCACGTCGCGCCGGTGATCGGCGGGGAGGAGTGTCGATGACCGTCGACTGGGACGCGGCGACCGTGCTGTCGCTGACGGAGTTCGAGGTGGCGTGGGAGGCGGCGCGGTTCGACGAGACGCCGTGGGAGCTCGACCCGCCGCGGCACGGGCGGACGTGGGAGGAGCGTCGGGAAGTCGTCGACGGGGCGTTGGCGGCGTTGGCGGCGCGCGGGCTGGTCGACGACCGCAGGCCGGTACCGCGGCTGGCGGCGGCGCTGACGGTGCTGGACCGTCGGGAGCTGTCGGTGGACGTGCGCATCCACGGGACGACCGTCGTCAGCGCGGTGGCGGCCCGGTACCGCGGCCGTGCGGTGCTGGCGGTGCGTCACGACGGTGAGATCGCGCTGGCCGACGTGGCGCCGACGCGGCTGTCGCGGGCGGTCGTGGAGGTGGTCGGGCCGGTGTCGGCGGCCCGCGGACGCACGGTCAACGTGCGGGCGGGCGACGTCGAGTCGTCGGTCGGTGCGGCGGGCGACGACCCGGGAGCGCTGGTCGACGAGCTGGTCCGCCGTGGTGTCGAGGCGGGCGATGCGGCGACGTACGTCGCGATGCACCGCGATGTCGACCGGCACGGCATGGTCGGGGTGTGCGTGGGCAGGCGGCGGGCGCCGTGGCTGATCGGGCTGCACCGCACGTCGTCGGGGCACGTGGTCCGGCTGCGCAGGCCGGCGGGGGACGGGCGTGACGTCGTCACGGTGGCGCCGGTGGACGGGGCGGGGCTGGTCCGCCGGATCGACGAGCTGATCGCGGCGGCCTGATCGGGAGGTCTCAGAGTTTGCGGGCGGCGCGTGGCTCCACCCGGCCTGCCGACGGCGGCGGCAGCGGGTCGGCGATCGGCGCGAGCACGCGGTGGCTCTCGGGGTCGTCGACGACGCCGTCCTCGGCGTCGCGGTAGACGAGCTCGCCGTCGGGGCCGAGGTCGGCGAGGTATCCGGCGAGGGCGAGCTGGTCCTCGTCGAGGTCGGTGAGGGCCTCGTAGCGGCAGGGCGCGACGCGGTACTCGGGCCATTCGAGGTCGCCGTAGGCGTCGTGCAGGTCGGCGAGCAGCCCGGTGAACACCTGCTGCCAGCGCAGGGGCATCGACTGGGCCAGCGAGCGGGGCACCACGAGGTAGTCCTCGCTCGCGCCGCGCGCCGGCCGGTCGAGGTAGTCGCGCAGCGGCGTCGTCGACGCCGGGCTGTGGGGTTCGTCGCGTGCCATCGAGCCTGCTTCCGGTCGTGCCCTGCCGGTGGCCCGCCTCGCGGCGTGCCGTGCACCCGATGTTTCCACGGCGGCCCCGACGCGGCCCGTGGGGCGCGCGAAACGTCGGTCACGCATCGTTGCGGGTGGTGCCGGGGCGGGTCGCGAAGGGGACGAGCTCGCGGTAGTTCCACGGGACGGGCTGCACGCGGACGGAGGCGCCGGTGTAGGGGGCCTCGACCATCTTGTCGTCGCCCATGTAGAGCACGACGTGGTGGATGGTCGAGGGGTCGCTGGGGTCGGTCGCGTAGAACAGCAGGTCGCCGGGCTGCGCTTCCCGGACGAGGACGTGGCCGCCGGCCCGGTACTGGTCGCGGGAGACGCGGGGCAGCTCGATGCCGGCGGCCTGGAAGGCGCGCAGCATGAGCCCGGAGCAGTCGTAGGTGTTGGGGCCGGTCGCGCCCCACACGTAGGGCTTGCCGACTTCCTTGAGCGCGAACCCGATCGCCGTTCCGGCCGCGCCGGCGGGGAGGGTCGCGGTCTGGGTGGTGCAGCGGGCGGGGAGGACGGAGACGTCGGCGAGCTGCCCGACGAGCGCGGCGGCGAGGCCCTCCCACTTGGCGTAGGCGTTGGGGAACGCGGAGCGTTGCACGGTCTGCGCGGCGACGGTGACGGGCAGGGACTCCCATCCGGGGACCTTCAGCAGCCGGTCGATGAAGATGCGCGTGCTGTAGACGGGGTCGGTGACCTGCGCGGGTGTGCCCCAGCCCTGCGAGGGGCGTTGCTGGAAGAGGCCGAGGGAGTCGCGGTCGCCGTAGTTGATGTTGCGCAGGGTGGATTCCTGCATGGCGGTCGCGAGGGCGACGAGCCAGGCCCGCGGCGGGGCGCCCATGTCACGGGCGACGGCGATGATGGTCTGGGCGTTGCTGCGCTGCTCGTCGGACAGGTCGGCGAAGGTGGAGCCGGAGCGGCCGGCACCGTCGGAGACGCCGACGCCGGTGTCGCACACCCCGCTCGACGACGTCGTGGCGCCGCCCCCGCCGCCGATCGTGAACGCGATGAAGCCGACGCCCATGAACAGCGCGAGGGCGGCCGCGATCGCGACGACGGGGACGAGCAGCCGCAACGGCCGCAGTGGGGTGACCACGGCGGGATCAGCCCTCGTCGGAGTCGGCGACCCGCCAGCCGGACCCGTCGTCGACGACGAGCAGGATCAGCGTGATCGTGTCGGTCGGGACCTTCACCTGCACGGACGCGGGGGACACGCGGGTGGCCTCGGGTGGGCCGGTGACCGTGCTCGCGGGCACGTTGCCGGGGTCGACGGAGCCGAGGACGCCGAGGTACTCGTCGGTGGTCCAGGGGCGCAGCCGGGCGAGCCATTGCTCGGTGGTGGTGCCGGCGGGGTGGTCGACCCATGCCGACGCCCACGACGAGGCGGCCGCCAGTGCCGCTTGCGGGGCGGCCGTGAGCGGCAACGTCGTGGGGTTCAGCGGCACGACGGGGGGCAGCACCGACGGCGACCCGGCGGTGGCGGGCCTGCCGTCCGATGTGGATGGGCCGGAGGTGTTCTGGCCCGGGGCCGACGGGGCGGAGCTGCGGCCCGAGGTCGCGGCCCAGCTGACCCCCGCGGCGAGCACCAGGACGACGACGACCGTCCCGACCAGGCGCAGCGGCGAGTGCAGCGGCCACTGCCACAACGAGCGGTAGGCGGCGGCGCGACCGCGGGGGGATCGGATCGGCACGGGTCAGCGGTCCTCGGTCCGGCGGTACGCGGTGCGCGTGGGGGTCCGGGTGCCGGTGCGCGCCGGCCGATAGATGCGGTACACCGAGACGCCGTCGACGACCTCGGGGTCGAGTGCCGGGGTCCGGGGCCGCGGCGGGGTGGCGTCGGGTCGTCGGTAGATGACGCGTTCGTCGACCTCGCCGGGGTCGGAGCGGCCGGGGACGCCGTTGGTGCGGGCCGGGGCCCCGCCCGCGCCGGCGGGCAGGGCGCGCCGGCCGGACGCCCCGATCGCGGCCGCGCCGCCCGGGGTGACCTCGCTGCGCCGCCGGGGCTGGCGGGCCGCCGACGCGCCACCGACGACGGTCGCGGTGGCCATGACGGTCTCGGGACGGCCGCCGTCGGGGTCGCCGCCCGTCCCGCTCGCCTGCCGGTCGGTCCACCAGCGGGCCTGCCGGTCGTCGACCGGGCCGCCGCGGAACCGCCGCCACACCCCCGACATGGGCCCGGCACCGACGCCGGGCACGATCCCGCCGAACTGTTCGCGGGTCAGCGACACCATCGACACGAGCCGTCGGAACGGCCGCGCAACAGCCCACATCACGACGGTCACGACGCCGGTGACCAGCAGCGCGAGCCACAGGTCGATGCCGGAGTCGGGCCGGAACAGCGACACGACGAGCAGCGCGTGCAGCCCGGCGAGCGCGCCGACGATGAGCGTGTTGACGATCGCCGCGCCCGCCACCCGCAGCAGCGCGGGCAGCAGGTCGGGTTTGAGGATCGCGAGCACCGCGATGGCGGGCGCGCACATCACCATCAGCCGCAGCAGCAGCATCGCGACCAGGACCAGCACCTTGGACAGCAGCTGGAACAGCGCGATGCACAACGCCTGCACGACGGCCAGCAGCCCGGTCCCGATCCGGCTGCCCGACTTGCCCTGGAAGTAGGTGTAGCGGTCGCCCAGCTGGCCGGCGATCGTCGTGAACTGGTTCTTCTTCTCCTGCGCGAGCGCCCCGGTGTCCTTGCCGTCGAGGACCTCGTCGATGGTGAACGTCTGGGCGCGCAGCAGGTCGCGGCCGAACTGCTGGGCCTGCGGCACGTCGGGGGAGCCGAACTCGCCGCGCTCCCAGTTGCGGTAGATGACCTGGTCGACGAGCACCGTCGGCAGGGTGTCGCGGTTGCCGAGGCCGATCTGGGAGAGGAAGCCCTCCTGCATCTGCGTGACGCCGTCGAGCAGGAGACCGTCGGCGGCCTTCGACCAGTCGACCGGTGCCAGGTAGGCCGCGGACCCGATGAGCAGGGCCAGCGCCGCGAACCCGGCGCGTTGCGCCTGTCTGGCCAGGTCGCCGCGCATCGCGAGGACGATCAGGACGACGGCGAGGATCAGCAGGGCGATGCCGACGAACGTCGTGAAGACCGCGTCGTACATGGCCTTCGTCGCGGTGGTGATGATGTCGTCGAGCGGCGTGAGCAGCGCCCCGCCGGTCGCGATCAGGTAGTGCGCCCAGTTCACCCCGGCGACGGTCAGCTTCGCGATGTTGAACGTCTGGTTGCCGAGCCACGTGTCGGTGGTCGTCGACGGGTTGAGCACGGCCTGGCCCGCGCAGCCGAGGTCGTAGTTGTGCCACACCATGCCCGCGTAGCCGACCTCGCGGTACACGCTGCCGGGCTCGCCCGCGTCGGGGCGCAGGGCGTCGAGCGAACCGACGAGGCCGGTGCCGGGCCGGTCGGGCTCCGGCGCCTCCTTGCAGTCGAGCGACTGCGCGATCGCCGGCGTCCCGATCAGCGACGTCCCGGCCATGATCGCGACGACGACCAGCAGCGCCGACGTGCGGACGGTCCGCGGCGGGCGCACCCCGTCGACCTGCGGGTCGGGCAGGAACGTCGACGCGTCGCCGACGTCGAGCACCGCGGTGCGCCGGGCCCGGACCCGCCGGCGGTGCGCGGCCACGATCGCCGCGAGCACGACGAACACCACCACCCACGGCCCGGTACCCGCGAGTCCGTCCGGCGGGGTCACCGCCCCGCCTCGCGCGAGGCCCCGACCCCTGACCCTCCGCCGTGCACCGGCTCCTCGGGCACGTAGCCGTCGTCGAGGTCGAGATCGTCGAGCAGGTCGAGGTCCTCGTCGGCGAGCAGGTCGGTGTCCTCGGAGACGATCATGCCGCGTTCGGTGACGACGTCGTCGGTCCCGACCGGGCCCAGGACGACGCGCTGCCCGTTGCGTAGCGCACCGAGCTCCTCGGGGTCGATGTCGTCGCCGTCGAGGTCGAGCCGGCCCGGCGGGAGCCGCTGCGGGGGCCTGCGGTCGGCGGGCTCGTCGGGGGCGCGGACCTCCAGCGGCCGGACCTCGACGGGCGCGCCGGACACGGCGATGCGGCTGGCGTCGGGGTTGGTGTCGAGCGCCTCGCGGACGTGCTCGAGGTGCGGCGCTTCCAGGTCGATGCGAATCTTCTCGACGCCACCGTGCCCGTCGGCGAACACGAACTGGCGCGGTGTGTCGTCGGGGCGGTCGTCGTGGCGCGGCCGCGGCGACAGCGTCCCCAGCATCTCCTCGTAGCCGACGCCCGTGGGCACCCGCAGCAGCCGCAGCGCGTCGGTCTGGGCCTCCTCGTCGTCGGTGCGGCCGACGAACACGGCGTTGACCAGCGACGCGAACCCGGACACCCGCAGCAGGTCGCCCGCGAGCTGGGAGGCGAACAGGGCCCGGACGTTGAACTTGCGGGAGTCACGGGCGAGCCGGTCGATGAGGACCTTGCCGGTGGGCACCTGCGACAGGAAGTGCGTCTCGTCGAGGGCTACGCCCTTGCGCATGTTGCGGTCGGCGTCGTAGATCGTGCGCTGCGTCAGCCACGACGCCAGGTTGAGCAGCTCGACGGCCAGCGACTCCGAGTCCGTCCACTCCTCGCGGGGGCTGCCCGGCCGGGGCAGCGTCATCCCCTGCATGGTGAGGACGGTGAGCCGGAAGTCCTGGTCGACGGCCCACGGGTCCTCGCGGGAGGTGTCGGGGAACAGCAGCGCCGCCTGCGGCAGCTCACGACGTTCCTCCAGGAAGTCGGCGACCACCCCGGCGTGGTCCTCGCCCTCGCGGGCGTGCCGGCGCAGCGCGTCGATGACCAGTCCGGGGTGCCGGTCGGGGGCACCGCCCACCTCCCGGACCGCGCGCAGCAGCACGATCCTGGTGTGCGGCATACGCGCCACGTCGAAGGGCAGCAGTCCGGTGAGGACGTCGAGCACCAGCCGCCGCCGGGTGGCCGCCGCCAGCGACTTCTCACGACGCCACGCCCGCTCGGGATCCTCGTCGTCGGCGAAGTGCTCGAACCGCGGCTCCGCGACGACCCGGTACGGGTTGAGGATGCCCGGGTCGGCGCGCAGCAGGTTGATGTGGCGGGAGAACGGCGCCAGCTCCGGGAGCCGCGTCAGCTCCGCCAGCGGACCCGACGGGTCGAGCACCGTCCACCGCGCCCCCGCCCGCAACGTCTTGTAGACGACCAGGCCCGTCAGGAACGACTTCCCGGACCCCAGACCGCCGACGATCGCCGTCAGGCCCGAGGCCCGCCGCACCTCCTGCGCCAGCCACGGGTCCCACGCCACCGGACGCCGGGTGGCCGTGCAGGTCTCGCCGATCATGATGCCGCGCCGGTCGCCCACGCTCGCCGTCGCCGCCGGGACCGCCGCGGCTGCCCACGTCACCGACCCGCGACGCCGGTAGGCCGTCGACGCCAACGGTTCGCCCGGCACGAACTCCCGCGCGTACCGGTACTGCGCCTCCGGGTGCTCGATCTGCACCTTCGGCCGGTAGATCTCCAGGACCTGTTGCGCGCGTTGGACCGCCTCGGCCTCGTCGCGACCCGCGACCGCGACGCGCCACCACCCGTACAGCCGCGTGTTCAGCTGGGTGAGACCGCTGGTGACCTCGTCCTCCACCTCCAGGACCCGGTCGGCCTGCCGCGCCAGCGACATCGGCGGCTCGAGGTCGTGATCGTGGGTGTAGTGCCGGATCTGGCTGCGCACCTTGCCCATCTGGCGCTGCAGCTCACCCGTCACGTCCTCGGGACGACGGATGTACATGCGCGCCGACCACTCGACGGGGAACGGCAACCGGTCGGAATGCTGCATCCACGGGTCGTCGACCTCCGGGATGCGCAGCCCCTCCATCAGCCCCAGCGACAGCACCGCGACGTTGCGCTGCACCGTCTGCGACCGCAGCCGGCCAATCACCTGCACCGTGGGCGCGTACGGCTCCTGCAGGATCGAGACACCATCGGTGAACGCCGCGAGATCCTCTGTCTCCCAACGGCCCGTGCCCTCCGGCACCGCCGCGAGCGTCCGCGGTGCCGGCAGCCCGAGCGCGACCGAACGGTGCATGAGCCACGCGATGTCCTCCGCGGTCGCGGGCACCGCGTCGAGCCCCGCCCCGGACACCAGCACGTCGAGGTGGTTGACCTCCGACTCCAGCGCGGCCAGCTCCGCACGCGCCGCGGCCGGCAGGAACCGGTCGAGGACAGGAGCGGCGATGTCGGCCCAACGGTCGAGCATGCCGCGCCCCGACACCTCGATGCCGAGGAAGACTTCCTTGTCGCTCATCGACAGGCCCATGAGGTGGCGCTGCTCGCCCTCCAGGAACCCGTCCCAGCCCAGCGCACCCGCGACGTCGGGCATGCGCCCCAACGCGTTGTGGTCGAACGACTCCGCCCACATGTGGACGGGATACGGCCGCGTCGTCACCCGTAGGTGCAGCCACCGCCCCTGCAGCTCACCCAGCTGCGCCGCGATCTGCCGGATCAGGATCTCGCGCTGGACGTCGCTGCGGAAACTCCACGCCTGCGCCGCCAACCGGTACCAGGCCATGACCTGCGTGCCCGTGCGCGTCAGGTGCCCGTCGATCGACCGCAGCGCGATGTCGGGGGTGAAACCGTCGGACTTGAGCTCGCCCGCCAGCGACCGGCCGCGCCGGCGCTTCGGCGAGGACGTGGCGCGGGAGTCGCGGTCACGCGCGTCGTCGGCACGCTTACGCCGGGCCACCGCGGCTCCCGTTCACTCTCCGACTGCCGTTGACATGGTCCGCGACCGTGCGCGCCTGCGGCGTCCGGGCCGCCAGGACCTGCTTACGCGGCGTGGCCTTCCGCACCTGCGCCGGCGTTTTCGTCATCGCGACGGCCTGGCGCTTCGACCGCGGCAACGAGCTGTGCACCCGCACCCGGCCCGCGCGCACCGGCCCGCCCCGCGTCGCCGTCGCCGGCCGGGGCCCGGTGACCTCGTGCCGGAACAACGCCACGATCTGGCCCAACGGCCGGTCGTAGTTGATCCGCTTGCCCAGGAACCGGGTGATCACGATCGTCAACAGCAACGACCAGGCCACCGAGAAGAAGTCCAACGAGATGCCCAGCCGACGCTGGACGAACATGATCACGACCATCACGGCGAGCCCGAGACCATAGCTCACATAGCGCGCACGCCACGGGAACGTGGCCCGCGGCGGACCGAGCCACACGGCGTCGACGCGGTACACCTCGTCGTCAGTGCGGACGAGCACCCCGTCACCTGGCGTCGGTGATCAGCGACGCCAGGAACGACCCCACGGCGGGGCCGGTGCCGGACACCGCGATGCCGAGGGCCACCAGGCCGACGATCAGACCGATACTGCGCCGCGCGACGCCGGCATTGTCACCGCGCCCGCCGATCCACAGCAGGATGATCGCGATGCCGAGCAGGATGAGCGGAACGATGTTGTTCTGGATCCAGCCCTGCAGACCTCCCGTCGACACCTGCGCAACCCAGAAGGTCACCCCTTCCGTGGTGGCGCTCATGCCGACCCCTCCCCATGACGTCCAGCCCGCGACCAGCGCACGCTACCGTGCCCGGCCGGTGGCCGGGGTTCCGAGTCAAGCATGCTCAGGAGAGGAAAAATAAGCGTCAAGCGGCGACAACGTCCGGTTGTCGGAATCGGTCATGAGCGCACTGCGACGGTCCCGCGACACCTTCGACCGAACGTGTGATGCTCACGCAGGGCGAGAACACTGTTACGGACAGCGTTCGGCCGAACGGCTGTGTCGCGTCTCGCTACCGAACAGCGCGATCGTCCTGAACCTTCCGCGCTCACGACGACGGCGGCGGACGGGATGCCCGTCCGCCGCCGTTGCGTACCTCAGGAGGTGGCGTCCTCCGTCGTGTCCGCCGTCGCGCCGGCCACGGCAGCCCCGTTGGTGGCCGGGTCGCCACGCTTGACCGCCGCGAGCAGCATCTGCGACACGTCCTGGATCTGGACGCCCGCGCCGCCACCCTCGGCCTGCTTCTCGGTCAGGCCGTCCGACAGCATCGTCTTGCAGAAGGGACAGCCGACGGCGATCGTGCCGCCGTCGCCACCCACGCCCGACAGGGTGTCGAGCGCCTCGGTCGTGCGCGTGACGTTGACGCGCTGACCGATCCGCTCCTCCATCCACATCCGCGCACCGCCCGCACCACAGCACATCGAGCGGTCGCCGTGACGCGGCATCTCGGTGAGCGTCGCCCCCGCGGCCGCGACGAGCTCACGCGGCTCGGCGTAGACCTCGTTGTGCCGGCCCAGGTAGCAGGGGTCGTGGTAGGTGACCGGCGCGGCCTTGTCGGCGGCCGGCTCCGCGACCGGGACCAGCTTGCCCTCGCGCACCAGCTTGTTCAGCAGCTGCGTGTGGTGCACGACCTCGTAGTGCCCGTCGAGCTGCGGGTACTCCCGGCCCAGGGTGTTGAGGCAGTGCGGGCACGTCGTCACGATCTTGCGGGTGCCGGGCTCGCGGCCCTCGAACACCGCGTTGAGCACCTCGACGTTCTGCATCGCGAGCATCTGGAACAGGAACTCGTTGCCGGACCGCCGGGCCGGGTCGCCCGTGCAGGACTCCTCCGGGCCGAGCACCGTGTAGCCGACGCCCGCGCGGTGCAGCAGCTCCGCCGTCGCCCGGATCGTCTTCTTCTGGTTGTCGTCGAACGCGCCCGCGCAGCCGACCCAGAACAGGTACTCGGTCTCGGCCGACAGCTCACCGTCGAACACCGGGACCTCGAAGTCGAGGCCCTTCGTCCACTCCAGGCGGTCCTTGGCGTTCTGACCCCAGGGGTTGCCCTTGTTCTCCAGGTTCTTGAACAGCACACCCAGCTCGGACGGGAACTCCGACTCGATCATGACCTGGTGGCGACGCATGTCGATGATGTGGTCGACGTGCTCGATGTCGACGGGGCACTGCTCGACGCACGCACCGCACGAGGTGCAGGACCACAGGACGTCGGGGTCGATGACGCCGAACTGCTCCGCGGTGCCGACGAGCGGGCGCGCCGCCTGCTGCGGGTTCGAACCCGGCACGCGGCCGAAGCCCGACTCCGGGACGCCGTGGCCGTGCCCGTTGGTCGCGGCCTCCAGGACGTCGAAGTCGACCGACTCGACCTCGGGCAGCTCCTGGCCGCCGATGATGTAGGGCGCCTTCGCGAACAGGTGGTCGCGAAGGTCCATGATCACGAGCTTCGGCGACAGCGGCTTGCCCGTGTTCCACGCCGGGCACTGGCTCTGGCAACGACCGCACTCGGTGCAGGTCGCGAAGTCGAGCATGCCCTTCCACGTGAAGTCCTCGATCTTGCCGCGACCGAAGATCGCGTCCTCGTCGGGATCCTCGAAGTCGATCTTCTTGCCGTCCGACATCATCGGCAGCAGCGGGCCCAGCGCCTTGGGCATGCGCTTGGCCGAGACGTTGATCGGCGCCGTGAAGATGTGCAGGTGCTTGCTGTAGGCGACGATCACCAGGAACACCAGCATGACGCCGATGTGCAGCAGCAGGCCGACCGTCTCGACGACCTCCAGCGCCCCCTGCGGCATCCCCTCGAACAGGTGGCCGAGGCCGATCGACGCCCACGCACCCGACTTGTACGGGAACACCCCCAGCGCCGACGACGCGGCGCGGAACAAGAACAGCGTCCACAGGACGTTGAAGATCATGAAAAGGATCAGCCACGCCCCGCCGGTGTGGCTGCCGTAGAACCGCGACGCGCGCGCCTCACGGGCCGGTGCGTTGCGCAAGCGGATGACCGCGAAGACACCCAACGAGAGCAGGCACAGCACCGCGATCGTGTCCTGCAGGAAGCCCAGGACCGCCCACCGGCCGACCCACGGGATGTGGAAGTCGTGGTCGAACAGCGCGCCGTACGCCTCGAGGTAGACCGTCGCCAGGATGACGAAGGCCCAGAACGTGAAGAAGTGCGCCAGGCCCGGGACGGACCACTTCAGCAGCTTCCGCTGACCGAACACCTCGACGAACTGGGCCCGCACCCGCGCGCCGAGCCCGTCGCGGCGGGCGTCGTCGGGCTGGCCCGACTCGACGAGCTTGTAGACCTGCATCGCGCGGCGGCCGGCGATCGCGACGGCGGCGACGGTGATCACCAGACCGATGATCAGTCGGACCAACACGTGTTCCTCCTCGAACAGCCGGGACTCCGCGTGTGGTGGGACGCGGCCCGTTGCGGCGGGAGGGTAGCCCTCCGCACCTCCGGGCGCCGACCAGCACCCGGTCAATTGTCTAACTAGTTACTGGAGAGTAACCCAGCGGAGGTGAAGAACGTAACGCAGGAACCGGACGACGGCCCCCCTCAGCAGGACTGGAAGCCGGTCACCGAGTAGCGACGAGCGTTGTCATCGGTCCACGCCACCGTGACCCGGCCCAGCTGCGCCCCCGCGGCCGCCGCCCACGCCGAACCGCAGGTCGACAGCGTGTACGTCGGCTCCGAGGTCATCGGCGCCGCATCGCTGCGCACACTCGTCACCGGCGCCGGCCCACCCGCCGACTCCCGCTTCTGCCACACCGCGGCCACCGCCGCAGCACAGTCGGCCGTCCCCGTCGCCGCCGTGAGCTGCGTCTCGGCAGCCGGGCCGACGATGCGGCACAACGGCT
Source organism: Pseudonocardia sulfidoxydans NBRC 16205 (assembly GCF_007989085.1). GTDB lineage: Bacteria > Actinomycetota > Actinomycetes > Mycobacteriales > Pseudonocardiaceae > Pseudonocardia > Pseudonocardia sulfidoxydans. Next base: position 1,422 of record NZ_BJVJ01000018.1, on the reverse strand, counting down.
GCGGGTCGGCCACCCGACCCGAGATCACCCGGTCGAGCAGCGGCGGCACCTCCTGCGCGTTCGGCACCCCGCCGACCGTCGCCCGCACCTCGTTGCCCGCCTGAATCTCCTCCTGCAACTGTGCCTGGGTCACGTGCGACGCCGTGATCGAGAAACCCACGATCGACAGCGCGCACAGAACAGCCCCCGCCGCCGACAACTGCCAACGCGGCAACCGCAACAGCCCCGCCAGCAACAGCGCCAGGCTCAACGCCAACGCCCACGCCCACGGGTTCTCCTTCGTGAACACCACCAGGGCGCCGACGAACGCGATCCCCGCGACGTGCCACGTCCAGCCCTTGAGCAACCGGTCAAGCCGCAGAATCGACAGCAGCACCAGCGTCCCGAGACCGATCGCGAACGGCGGCCACCACTGGTGAACGGGCCTGTCCGGGTCGAGGGTCGGGAACAGGAAGAACGGGATGAGGAGCACGGCCGCGCCCGCGATGCCGACGCCGATCGCCAGCCGCCAGCCGCGCGCCCGCAACCACGCCCACACTCCGCCGGACAGTGGCTGCTGCTGTGGTGGCTGCTGCTGTGAGGGCTGCAGCTGTGGTGACTGCTGCTGCAGTGAGGGCGGCTGCAGTGAGGGCGGCTGCAGTGACTGCGGCTGCGGCGGTGAACCCCACCCGGGAGGCGGCGGGTAGCCCTGCTGCTGACCCGGCTGCCCGGGGGCACCCGGGTGGTACCAGACGCCGTGAGGAACGGGGGTCCGCTCGTCGTCGTGCACGGGGCCGCTGCCCTGCTTCGACATGTCGACGGTGCGCCCCTCCCCGACGGCGGGCGGGCCCGGCTCCGGCGGCTGGGGCGTGCGCGGCTCTCCCATCGGCGGCCAGCCTACTTGCCGGCGCCACCGCCGTCCGTGTCCTCGCCCCAACTACTGGTGATCATCATTTGTGGTGCCTGAGCGACGTGCATGGCACTCAAGCACCAAACTTGGCGATCACCCCAACGCCCGAGGCCGACCGAGGGCCCGCTCGTCGCGCCACCACGCCGGCCGAGGCCCCTCCGCCGACGGCCCCCAGGCCTCCGCCCTGCTGCTCCTCCCCGGGGCCAACTCCCGCCGTGATCACCGTATGTGGCGCGTGAGCGACGCAGATGACGCTCATGCACCAGCACTAACGATCACCGGGTGGCGAGGCCCGACCGACGCCGGCTCGCCCCGAGAGGGGCCGCGCCGAGGGTGGGCCGCCCCGATGGGGGCCGCGCCGAGGGTGGAGCCACGCCCACGCGCCCCACGCCCGCGGCCGGCGAGCCCACGGCCGGCGAGCCCACGGTCAGCCACTCCCACGGTCGGCCACGCCAGGGTGCGCCACACCGCGGCCGGCCGCGCCCACGGTCGGCCAGCCCACGGTGCGCCACGCCGCGGTCGGCCCCGCCCTG